>NZ_VLLN01000071.1 GCF_007830735.1 Geobacter argillaceus | reverse complement strand
GCCAGGTGCGCTATCGACTGGCCGAACTGGACCCGGTCCCGCGCATGACGCATCGCTATCTCCAGTGCACCCTGGGCGATCCCGACCGCCTGGGCCGCGCAGAAGATCCGGTTGACGGAGAGGGTCTGCATCAGGTTGGCAAACCCGGTCCCTTCGGCGCCGATCAGGTTCTCCGCCGGGACTGCCATGTTCTCGAAGAACAGCTCGGTGTTGACGGAGCCGCGCATTCCCATCTTTATTTCATCGCGACCGTAGATGAGGCCGGGGGTCCCGCGTTCCACGACAAAGGCGCTGATCCCTTTGGCACCCTTCTCCGGGTCGGTGTAGGCGTACACCACGATGATGTCGGCTACCGAGCCGTTGGTGATGAAGCATTTCTGGCCGTTGATGATGTACTTGTCACCCTGGCGCACGGCCCGGGTCTTCATGGCCAGGAGGTCGGAGCCGGCAGCCGGTTCGGTGGCGCCGAGCGCGGTCAGGAGTTTCGATTCACCGCTGAACCGGGGCAGATACTTTTCTTTCAGGGCCGGGCTGCCGCCGTGGATGATCGGCAGCATGCCGTCGAACTGGCCGATCAAGAGCAGGGCCGTGGAGGCGCAGACGCGGGCGATTTCCTCCAGGATCAGGACCACGGTCGAGATCCCCATTTCCGTGCCGCCATAGGCCGCGGGCAGGAGCGGGTTCAAGAGCCCGAGCTGGGCAAACAGGTTCAGGGCATGTTCAGGAAAGAGCGATTTTTCGTCCAATTCCCGGGCGAGCGGGGCGATTTCCCGGTTGGCAACGTCGCGCACCATTTCCAGCGTTACTCTCTGTTCTTCGGTCAGGTGTTTCATTGGTCTGTCTCCTTGATTAGTAGCGAATGCGTGCAAACCCGGATCAGGCGGCCTCTTTCAGGATCTCTCTGGCGATGACCAGACGCTGGATCTGGTTGGCCCCTTCAAAGATCTGGGTCAGCTTGGCGTCCCTGAACATCCGCTCCACCGGGTAGTCCTGCATGTAGCCGTACCCGCCGAAGACCTGGATGGCGTCGGTGGTGATCTTCATGGCCGCGTCGGAGGC
>NZ_VLLN01000070.1 GCF_007830735.1 Geobacter argillaceus | reverse complement strand
TG
Organism: Geobacter argillaceus; assembly: GCF_007830735.1. Lineage (GTDB taxonomy): Bacteria > Desulfobacterota > Desulfuromonadia > Geobacterales > DSM-12255 > Geomobilibacter > Geomobilibacter argillaceus. The sequence continues at coordinate 1,050 of NZ_VLLN01000070.1, read as the reverse complement.
GAGCCACTTGTAATAGCTGTTCCAGTGCCTGACGGTATCGACCGCCAGGACGGCATCGGTCACAAAACCCGTCTGGGTAAGCATTGCCCCAAAGAGCAGCTCCAGGAAAGTTGGAACCGAACGTTTTGGGAGAGCCTCAGCCAGGAATGTGATAGCATCGAACAGGGCTCTGGGGATATGGCGGTATCCCTTGTAGTCCATAGCGGCCTCCAGAGAGAAAATTTCCCTCTAGAGGCCGCGCCTTACTCGCTCTCAAACATCAAGTCGCGAGGAAGGCGCGGCCCGCGATTGGGGCCACAAGGTCAAGCAAATTTTTGTGCTGCTGCAATTATTTTCAAAGAACGCGAAAGTCTAAAGTCCAGAATGAAAAGATACGGGCCAGTATTCGGTGTCTGAAACGAATCAGTTCCATGTTGTCTAGACGATACAGCTTACCACCTTGTAGACCTCGTTCATTACCACGTCGGGGTCGGTGGCCTGATGCATGATCATGTCACGAAGCCTGACAAAAGATTCCACGGTCATCTTGTTTATTTCCAGCCCTACACCGTTTTCGCCCTGTCTGACGACCCGGGCATCCATGCCGATATCGGTGTAAGGGTAAGCATTTACTGTAACATGTACTGGGTTACTTACAGGAACCAGCATAGATGTTCTTACGTACATCCCCTTGAGGCTAATGTCATCTACCTCACCAGAGTGACTGGAGTCGTTGTATTCAAGCAATACATCAGCTTTTAGTTTGACCCTGGTAAAATTTCGTTTTTCCATTGGTCAACAGTCTCCTAATAGATTGTATGTTATCCGATTCTAATATAACTTAAAATTGATAAATGGGATTGCTTTTCGATTTTGATTAAATACTGCAAAAATAGCACCAATAGTAATCTTGTTGAAAATGTGGCGATTTTATCTGTTGTGTTGGGATGACCTAGTTTAGTGTAAAATTTTCCGACAAAGTTTTAATTGTTCAGTTCGGTAAACCACCGGCACAGCCGGTGTGACTATAAAACCTGAATCCGTGACGTGAATTGCTCAATCTGCTGGTTT
>NZ_VLLN01000069.1 GCF_007830735.1 Geobacter argillaceus | reverse complement strand
GCTCCACATCGGTGTCGCCCGCGATATCCGCCACCCGGACCAGTTTCAGGGCGCCGTAGACGCAGGTATCGGCGCAGGTGCCGCACAACAGGCACCGCGAGCGGTCGAACACGGTCTGGATGCTGCACTGGCGGCAGCGGGCCGCCTGCTGCCTAGCCTGGTCCTCTGCGAAGCCAAGCGTGATCTCCTCTTTGGTCCTGATCCGCTCGGTGGCGTCCCGTTTCGGGATCTCAACCGGGGCGATGGTCTCGCAGCGGGTATTGTTGAACTCAGGCGATACGGCCCGCATGTACCCCTTCTTCGTTACCTGCAGCACGGTGCCGCCCAGGTAGCCGTGGATGGCGCGGGCCGCCTTCTGGCCGTCGGCAATGGCGTCCGTGGCGTTCCTGGTGAACCGCCAGCGGACATCGCCGCCGGCAAAGACCCCGGGCAGATTGGTGGACATGTCCTCTGAGGCCCGAATCAGGCCGTTCGGGGTCATCTCCAACCCCTCCAGCCCGGCCAGGGACGGGGCGGTGGAGGCCTGGCCCACTGCCATGATCACCGAATCCACCTCCATGATGGTCGTGCTGTCCGGAACAAAGGTGGGATTGAACCGTCCCTCGCCATCAAAGACCGCGCTCACCCGTAGAAACTCGACCCTCTCCACCCGCCCGTTGGTCCCCACAAACCGCCGTGGCCCCAGGGCAGGGTGAAACACGATCCCCTCTTCCTGGGCATCCTCCTTTTCCGAGCGGCTCGCCGGCATCGTCTCCCACGATTCCAGGCAGGCGATCATCACCTGCTCTGCCCCCTGGCGCACGGCATGCTGGGCGCAGTCGATGGCCACCCCGCCGCCACCGATGACCAGGCAGCGCTTGCCAACCGGGATCTTTTCATAGTCCCGCACGTAATCGACGCCGCTGTAGATCCCCGTAAGGTCCATGCCTTCCATATCCAGGATGCGCAACGGATCCTGCAGACCGATGGTGATGAACACCGCCCCGTACCCCTGGTCCCGCAGGTCGGCCAACGACTGGTCCCTGCCGATGGGGCTGTTCAGCTTTAGTTCCACCCCCAGCTCCAGGATCGCATCGATCTCCTCCTGGAGGATCTCCTTGGGCAGGCGAAAGCTCGGAATGCCGGTGCGCAGCATCCCGCCCGCCT
>NZ_VLLN01000068.1 GCF_007830735.1 Geobacter argillaceus | reverse complement strand
GCAAATTGAAATCGGCGACATGAACAATTACGATATTTTTCAAAGAACTCATAATGTTACAGAAAACCAAACTCAATTATTCCGGACACCAGTGATTTTCCGTATGAAATCCATTCTCCGGAATCTATACAGAAAAGCTTTTCCAGCTTCCGCCCACGCGGAATGTCAACCGTCGCCTTTCGCCTCACAAGGGAGAGCATCGACCCCTTTCAACAGCTATCGACTTATGACCTTCAGAACCGGCCAGGAGAGGGGAGTGATACCAGCATGTCCAGGCAGGGTGAGGCCCACCTTGCGACTCCCACCGATCCAGAGTTTCTAGCGGTCTGGCCCACAGTTCAGGACACCCTCGTAACCGTCGCACAATCGCTCGAAACAACGTCAACCGCCGCTTTTCCCTCAACAAAATACTCGGTGGAACCGGAGACCACTCCCTATAGATTTATGAGCGGCGAACCTGCCGTTTGGCTGGAACAAAGATAGCCTTTTCAAAAAATTTATCGCCCAGTTCCGGTATGTCGGAATAGTCGATTTCCTCGTCTTTCATGGCGTCAACCCGCTCCCAATCAGTCCTTGACTTTTTTTTCAAGTTTTTCTTTTTCACTGGTGCCCTATCGATTTATGACCTTCAGCGCTGCCCCTATGATTCTAGAGCGGCAAAAGAAGGTAACATACTGAAATAACTTGCGACCAAATGCTTAGACGTACCAGCCTTGCCACCGGGGCCGCCATAACAGTCGCCTTTGGCGTTACCGGGAGAGCATCGACCCCCTTCAACAGCCCTCATCATTTTAATTGCCTCTTTGGCAAGTCTGGCAAGAATTTTCCCCTGCATCTTCTTGTTTTTACTCACCAAATCAATTTCTGATGCTGACAAATTATTATCTTTCTCCATCATGCGAACCTTTCCAACTATAGATTTTAGAGCGGCAGCACCGGACCACTATAGAATTTATGACCTTCAAAACCGGCTAGGAGAGGGGGGAATGAATGATATCCCCGGATCATCCCCCGGCACCCCTGGTTACGGTTCCCCTTGGTCCGAAATTGCCAGGCTGTTGACCCTTGCCGCTGGCAAGGCTGCAAAAACAATATATTTAGTCACTGGTGTCCGGAATAATTGAGTTTGGTTTTCTGTAACATTATGAGTTCTTTGAAAAATATCGTAATTGTTCATGTCGCCGATTTCAATTTGC
>NZ_VLLN01000067.1 GCF_007830735.1 Geobacter argillaceus | reverse complement strand
TGCCGCCGGTATCGACATCGGCTCAAAAAGCCACTTCGTCGCTGTTCCCGAAGGAGTGGATGAAGAGCCGGTGCGGGAATTTTCCACCTTCACCGACGATCTTGAACGGCTGGCCGAATGGCTTCTTGCCTGCGGCATTACTACGGTCGCCATGGAGTCCACCGGCATTTACTGGATTCCGGTCTTTGAAATTCTCGAGAGCCGTGGGCTCGAGGTCAAGCTGGTTAACGCTCGTCACGTCAAGAATGTCCCCGGGAGAAAGACTGACGTTCTGGATTGCCAGTGGTTGCAGCAGTTGCATACTTATGGCCTGCTCCGTGGCGCCTTCCGTCCGGCCGAACAGGTTTGCGCGCTTCGGGCCTATGTTCGACAGCGGGCGACATTGGTACGAATCTCAGCATCTCACACACAACATATGCAGAAGGCACTTGCCCAGATGAATCTGCAACTGCACAACGTTGTCAGCGACATCACAGGCGTGACCGGCATGCGAATCATCAAGGCCATCCTTGCCGGCGAGCGGAATCCCAACGCACTGGCTACCTTTCGCGACAAACGTTGCAAGAACGACGAGCAAACCATAGCGCGCTCTCTGCATGGCAACTACCGACCAGAGCATCTGTTCAGCCTGCAACAGGCCGTGGAGTTGCATGAGTTCTACCAGACAAAAATCGCCGATTGCGACCGGCAGATATTGGAACAGCTCAAACACTTCGATGCGGCTGAATCAGACCAAAACAGCCCTTCCGGCAAACCACCCGCTAGCCTGGAAGAAGCATTGCTGCGCATATCCGGAGTCGATCTTGCCTGTATCGACGGCATCGACACAACTACAGCCCTCAAGATCATAGCCGAAATCGGCACCGACATGAGCCGCTGGAAATCCGATAAACATTTTGCCTCGTGGCTAGGGCTATGCCCCGGAGCCAAGATTAGTGGCGGCAAGGTGCTCAGCAGCGCTACCAAACGAATTGCCAATCGGGCCGCCATTGCCTTTCGCATGGCAGCCTTTTCTTTGATCAGATCAAAGAGCGCCTTGGGGGGATACATCCGTCGACAGAGAGCACGGCTGGGAGCATCCAAGGCCATAACGGCAACTGCACATAAGCTCGCAAGACTGGTGTACTCCATGCTGAAGAACAGGACGTCGTACGCAGATCTTGGTCAGGATCATTATGAGGAGCGTTACCGCTCACGAGTCGTACAGAATCTGAAACGTAAAGCACAACAACTCGGTTTTGAACTGGTCCCGGTACAGGGTCAAATGGCTTGACATAAAACCCATAAATTCAACCACCTATGGTTAAGTTACTCAGAAG
>NZ_VLLN01000066.1 GCF_007830735.1 Geobacter argillaceus | reverse complement strand
AAGTATAAAAAACAGTTTTTAAATAAAAAAAAGCCGAGAACTCACAATCCCGGAGATACAATTTCTCCGCAACCATAAATCTCAGCTTTAAATATGTCAGTCCCCTGCGGATCCAATTTCCGCACAATCCTGACTAAAAAAATCCCGGGGCTCCAATTGCCCCGCAACTTTAATTTATTATCGTCTTTTTTTTGATTTTGTCTAGTATTTCTGCCTTTTCTTTCACCTATTTTAATGAGGTCATTTTTTTAAAAATGACTATATGTTATATGAAAAACTTATATTATAAACTAATTAATTGGGTGCTGAGGAATCCTCAAATTGTATTTGAAGTTACTAAAATTGTTCTTGAAAAAATTTTTGAACTTTACGGGTAAAGCTTATGTAGTTTATCTACATAAGCTACAAGGGGTTTCTAAGGGGACATACTGTCCCCTAGCGAACGACAATTTTAAAAAATTGTGTAGTAAGTACACATATTGATTAAATATGTGTAGCTTTATATAATACTTTATCAAAGTATTATATAAAGGGGGCTCGCATGGCGTTTTGTATAATGAGAACTGCGAAGTTAAAAGAGGACGGAAACGTAGGAGCTAGTGTTTCGCATGCTTTAAGAACAAGAGAGACTCCTAATGCAGATAAAGCTAAAACATCTGATAATTGGTGCTGCTATAACTTTACAGATGAAAAAGGTAAAACAATAACAAAAGAAAATGCAGATAAAATAGCTATGGCAGAATACCGTAAAAGGCTCCCTCAAAAGGTCAGAAAAAATGGAGTAAGAGCTATAGAATTAATGCTTACAGCAAGTCCTGAAGCTTTCCAAGAAAAAAAAATCAATCCGATTGAATATCTAAATAATTGCGATTCTTGGGCCAAAAAGACTTTTGGAGCTAAAAATATATTCTTAATCACTCATCATTATGATGAATTAACACCTCATTCATCTATCCTTTTGGTTCCTACGGATCCAAAAGGGAAATTGAATTGCCGCTATTTTTTAGGCGGAGGGGCAAAATTAAGAGCTCTGCAGGATAGTTTTTTTGAGCAAGTTGGCAAAAAATTCGGGTTGGAAAGAGGTGTAAAAGGCTCTAAAGCACGACATCAGACCGTAAAACAGTTTTATACCAAGCTTGAACAGCTGGATAAAGCTATAGAGCCGCCTGCAAAAAAAATGTTAGAAAGTTTTGAGCAGTATTCTGTACGTTACAAAGCTAAAATTTTACCACTGCTTCAAAAACACGAAGAAAAGGTATTAGAATTGAGTAGGGATAATTTAACACTAAAAAGTAATCTAAACGCCGTACAGAGGCGTTTAGAGGCCTTGGAGAGCGATTTAAAGAGAG
>NZ_VLLN01000065.1 GCF_007830735.1 Geobacter argillaceus | reverse complement strand
AGCCGATTTCTTGGGATTCAAGGAGCCGATCCGCCAGGCCCCTCCCACTGGCCCCCAAACCAGCAGATTGAGCAATTCACGTCACGGATTCAGGTGGTCCCTTACCGTCAATCATGTGGAATACATTATCAAGAGCAGTAAGGTGTTTATCCCTATGGTGGTTAACTCTGAACTTGCCACGGTTCCACCCCTTTTCTACCTGCCATGTCAATATGACCCTCTTACCAAGCTCATACTCTGTGTTGGTCTTGAATCTGCTGCTACGTGGCCGTAGATAGTCGAATACCTCTTTGATGGCTTCTTCCATGTATGTGTTAACATTCGCAGCAGAAGTCTCGAACAAAGCCACGACATTTTCATCTGTTAAATCAGGTAGCTCACCCTTTTCAATCTGACTATCAAGCTCAGTCCTTCTTCTGATGTACAGCAACCGGCGCAGTTCCATACGTTCAACTATTACGGCCCAAGCATCTTTCTTGAGCTTGAAGTTAATGGAGTCACTGGCGATCTTTCCAACGTCTGAGCAATTACGCTCGGTAGTGCTGATAGGTAGTGCTGAACCTGTAACCCGGAGCATCAAGGAATACTGCTCGTAATGACTTCTGTGCTGTTTCGAGAATGGCATATGCTTCCTCAATACTCTTGATGGCTTGCTGATAGGTGCCGATCATGGCGGCAAGCGTTTCTCTCTTTGCTACGTCTGTGGTGAATGTGTTCATGATGCTTCTCCTTTCCGGTGGTTTGTTTGGCTGGCCAGCCTGGAAAGAAATAAAAAAAGCCACATCCTTAATGGACATGGCCTTGTGTAATGTTTTTTTGTGGGTGCCTAGAAAGTGACCCCCGGGGTTGCAAATAGTCCCCATGAGCCTCTATCTACCTGTACTTACACCTCTCTATGCGTGTTTTTCGCTTAAGGCTATATGCTTCACCGTGTCTAGTGGTATTTATCTCCTTCCCTTTGGGCATCTCGTTTTTGTTTGTTAAGTTCGGCTATGCGGTCATATTCAGCGCCAGCATCTTTAATTTCTTTGCCCAACTCTTTCAGGCTCTTGTTGCCTATCCATGGCTCATTGCCGAACCACCCAACAGCAAGACCGAGTATTACTAGAGATCCGAAGAGAATGATTCCAATAGCTGCTACACCCAATAGAGCACCCATAATATTCACCAGTCCTCTTTATCAGTACATGCCAAGCATGAACTTCATAACGATAACCGTTACGACAATCATGAAGCCAACAATCCCAGCAAATATAACCAATGGGAGGTCAAATGTACCTACAAAAGCCCCCACTATAGTAGTGATAATCATTCCGATCATACTTCGGGAAGTAAGCCCAAGTATGAAACCACAGATACCACCTGCCACGATCCTACCTAGCTTTAACCCACTAGATTTATTGCCATCAGAAAACTTACCTGCTTCTGGAGTATCACGTTTAACATAAATTACAGATGGTGATGTCTCTGGGGCTTCAGCCTTAACCTTTGGTTTGTACCTGACTCTGTGACGGCAAATTCAGCAATTTGAAATTTGCCCGCTGTAACCATTTGAAGTTCTTTGATAATTAAGCTATTTTGCTATGCAACAAAAACTCACCC
>NZ_VLLN01000064.1 GCF_007830735.1 Geobacter argillaceus | reverse complement strand
CAGTACTCGGACAAGCTGTCCGAAGGGGTCAAGGCGATGCTGAAGAAGTACCCGACCTTCCGGCTGGACGTCTACAAGACCCACCGGACCGCGGCCTTCCCCAGGTACGTGACCGACAACACCGTGAAGGCAGCAACCACGGCCAAGACCAGCAACGGCGGCTTGTCCTTTACCGGCGCCCATGGCGGGTTTCCGTTCCCCATCCCGAACGACGGCTTCGAGGCGATGTGGAACCATCTGCTGCACTATAACGGCCTGACCTATGAAGAGCGGTACCGCTCCTACACTGTTGACTCCACTGGCCGGCCGACCCTCCAGACCGAGGGCAATGTTACTCAGGAGTATTTCTATTATGATCCTGCCAAGCCGGACGCCAAAGACTACTACGCGCTCAAGGTCTATTTCGTGGGGCCGGCCCGTCGGGTGGGTGAGTCGTTTCTATTGATCGATCCGCTTGACTCGTTCAACGAGAAGCGAAAAGCCTGGCAGTATCTGCCCGGTCAGCGCCGGACTAAGCTGGCGCCAGAGCTTTCCTTCGATACCCCCAGTTCGATTTACTCCGGCCAGACGACCTGGGACGACCTGTTCCTTTTCAGCGGCTCCATGGAGCGGTACAACTTCAAGATCGTCGGCAAGAAGGAGATGTACATCCCGTACAACGAATACAAGATGATCTACTGGACCAATCACGAGAAAGATCTGTTGAAAGCGAACCATCTCAACCCCGACCTGGTCCGTTGGGAACTGCACCGGGTCTGGGTGGTGGAAGGGACCCTGAAGCCGGGCAAACGGCACCTTTACGCCAAACGTACCTTTTACCTCGATGAGGACAGCTGGGCCGCCGCCTTGAGTGACGAGTACGACGGCCGCGGTCAGTTGTACCGGGTGGGGATGAACTACCTGGTTCAGCAGTACGATGTCCCCTGCCTGTTCCCGGACAGTTTTTCCATCACCGACCTGGTTACCAACTCCTACGCCATCAACGCCCTGCCGGCACCGGGCCAGAAGGGAATTCTCTACCCCGGCCATGCTTTCCCGGCCAAGGACTGGACCGCCGATTCACTGTCCGGTGGCGGCATTCGCTGACAGTTGACCGACACAAGCGCTCCCGCCGGGGCCACCGGCGGGAGCGTGCAGACCGTTTGCATCTGTAGCATCTGTAGGACCGAAACCACGGGCGTAGGAAGCGACGCCGGGAGAAGCTATGAAATCGAGAACGAAAACCATCGTGCTGTTGACAGCCGTCATGTTACTCGCCGCCGTTGTCTCCGGGGCCAGGTTCCCGGGTCTGTTGGAGGCGCAGGCCAAGCCGGCTGACCAGAAGAACGAGAAAGCCGGCGCCGAGGCACTTTTCCAGGATGTTCTCGATACACCGGCCGCCAAGAGCAGTCATGCCGCCCAGACGCTCCTCACCAGCGTCACGCTGGCCGGGACCAGGGTGGTGGGCGTTGGCCAGCATGGCCATATCGTCTATTCGGATGACCGGGGCAAGAACTGGACCCAGTCTACCGTGCCGGTCAGCTCCGACCTGTTGGCCGTGCATTTCCCGTCCGCACAGAAGGGGTGGGCGGTCGGCCACGACGGGGTGGTGCTGCACTCGAGCGATGGCGGGGCCAACTGGGTCAAGCAGTTCGACGGCCGGGCCGCGGCCCAGGTCCT
>NZ_VLLN01000063.1 GCF_007830735.1 Geobacter argillaceus | reverse complement strand
CAGGTGTGTCGGTGTCGCAGGTGTGTCGGTGTCGCGTCTACACATTACACATTTGTCAAAAGTGTAGACGCGACACCATTTCTTCCCTTGAGAAGGTTATCGTTAAGTAAATAGGGTGATGTCCCTGTATTTCCTTCCGTCCCGGTATTTCCTTCCTGGGCGGGATTCGCATCCGCTAGATTACACGACCTTGCCCGGCCGCACTTGAGACGCGACCCCAATGATTTCTCCCTATCGGACTCCCGAATCCCCCACAGGAATCCCCCGGCAACTTGCTTAACAGAGTAGAAAAAGGTATAGTTCAGGCAATAATGGCCGCAGCACGCAGCGACAGGCTTCCCTGGCGATGGTCCGCCTGTTTTGATCGGGAAAGCCGGCTGCCAATTAATTTACAGGAGCATAGCATGGGAACAGCCCGCGAATCATTCAATCTGAACATTCTCCCCAAGGTTGCCCGCGCCGAACTACGCGATTTCTATGAGTTCCTCTGTAGCAAGTATGGCATTGCGGCCGCAAAGCAAACCAAACAATCGAACGCTGCCCGGAATTTATGCGACCGTGCTGCTGCCCGTGCCATCAAGATTCCTGCCGATTATCGCTTTGATCGTGACGAACTCCATGAAAGGTAAGGTCTTTTTCGACTCCAACCTCTGGGTCTATCTGAACAGTCGCGACCCGAAAGCTGCAGTAGTAAGCGAACTGGTCAATAGCCACTTTTCACGCATCATCGTCAGCTCGCAGGTTCTGGGTGAAATCTATCACGTCCTGGTAAGAAAGGGGTTCACCGATAAAGAGACGGCACGGGAGATCGTCAGCGATCTGCAGGAGTCGTTCATCATTGCCCCCGTTACCTCCGCTACCGTCAGCAGTGCCGTGACGTTGAATATCCGCCACGGCTATTCTTACTGGGACAGCCTGATAATAGCCTCAGCCCTTGAAAACGGCTGCACTACCCTTTTTTCTGAAGACCTGCACCACACCCAGCGTGTAGACGGCAGACTCGCCATCATCAACCCTTTCGCCTGACCCGCGATGGGGCTTCGCTCCCTTCGCACACCCCTCTTTCCCCCTGTTCCCTCTTTAAACAGTTTGTCGCCCTTTCTCCGAGCTTCGTTAATGTTTGGCAATGTACTTCATCAGGTCGCCCGCTGCCTCCTGCACAGCGGCTTCGAGCTGCATGCCTTTGCGTGCGAAATGTCTGAACTTCGCGACCGGCTTGTCGTTTTCATCATGCAATACCATCTCGATGCCGATACCTGCCTGCATTTGGTGTACCCCGACAAATGGGATCCAGGCCTTGCCCATACTCATATTTTGCGCCTCGTAGATGCACACATCCGCAGTCAGTCCTTTGTCGCTTTTGGCATCCATATCGGCAAAGGAATCCTTGAAGGTGGATTTGACTTGGTCAACCAATGATTTGCTGCGTATTTCCGACTTGTTTTCCGTTTTACCCACCTTCAGCTTGTACTGAGCGAGTTTCGCTTCGGGCTTGATCCAAACCCAGTCAATATCATCTCCTTCGATCATGTCAGCATAATCTGTGATAACGCCTTTCTGGAAATCCTTATCCTTGTAGTCACTACTGTCAACAAGCCGTTTCGGACTGGCTTGTGAAATACCCGGCAAAGCGATAAAGATTAATGCAAAAAAGGAACCAAAGAGAAACAATTTGCGAACCTTGAGCATGATACACCTCCCTATTATTATGAGTAATCAGGCGACTTCTCGACGGAAAATCAGTTGGTCGAATCGAACATAGAAGCTTTAGTCCCCAAGCGCGTGCTGTCGGTGTCGCGTCTACACATTACACATTTGTCAAAAGTGTAGACGCGACACCAGTTCCTCTCCCAATCCGATCCCTCCTCAAAACAAACGTTTTGACGTTACAACACCATAACGCTATAGTTAAATACAGGAGGTATTATTCATGGGCGCACTCACCA
>NZ_VLLN01000062.1 GCF_007830735.1 Geobacter argillaceus | reverse complement strand
GGCTGATTTATATCTGCCAGATCCCGTTATTCCTGAAATGACATATCCTGTCTTTGTCTGATGGTATATTCCATATCAGACACTCAGCTGCCCGATCCCGCCCATTCCGCTAACGGTGGCTCATAGGTTCCGGCAGACATATTTTGTTAAAAAAATAAGCTTGTTTTTTTAACAAAATTGACGGAAACTGCCGCCATGACCGTAAGCAAGCAGATCGAAAACCGGATTCACGGGCACAATCCCGGATGGGTGTTTTCACCGGCGGACTTTCTTGATCTCGGCTCCCCGCACACCGTAGGGATGGCGCTGATCCGCTTGGTTCGAGAGGGACAGATCCGCCGTCTGGCCAGGGGACTTTACGATTTCCCGCGCAAGCATGAGCAACTGGGGCTTTTATCCCCCTCAGTGGACATGATCGCCGAGGCTTTGGCCCGTCGCGACGGAGTCCGGCTGCAGCCGTCCGAGGCTGCGGCGGCCAATATGCTGCACCTGTCCGACCAAGTCCCGATGAGAGTGGTCTACGAGACAGACGGACCGCCCCGAAAGGTCAAGGTCGGAACGCTCACCATCCAGTTCCGGCGACGGGCGCCGCGCAAAATGGCGACGGCAGGCAAGATGAGCGGCCTGGTTTTCGCTGCGTTGCGGGGGCTGGGCAAACGCTATGTGACTCAGGAGCAGATCAGCCATCTGCGTCAGCTCCTGACTCCGGAAGACCGGCAGCGCCTGCTGCAGGATCTGCCTCAGGCACCGGTCTGGATGCATCCCTTTCTGCGATACATTGCCGAAGATAAGGAATCGTAATGGCCGTATTCGAACAGCTGCCCGCTGAAGAGCGGGCCTTGTATCTGCGTGAGGCGGCAGTCAGACTCAATATGCCGCCGGTAATCGTTGAAAAGGATTTCTGGGTCTGCTGGACGCTCAGAGAGCTTTTTTCTCTGCCGGAGGTCGGCAAGGCTCTCACCTTCAAGGGCGGAACGTCACTGTCGAAGGTCTGGGGGCTGATCGACCGGTTTTCCGAAGACATCGATCTCACCATCGATCGGGATTTTCTGGGGTTCGGCGGCGACAGGAATCCGGAAGCCGCGCCATCGGCCAAACAGCGCAACAACCGGCTGAAAGAGCTGAAGACCGCCTGCCAGGAGTATGTCGGGCAGACTCTGCTGCCGATCCTCGACGCGCGTATCCGCGCCGTCCTGCCGGCCGGCGACTGGGCGTTGAAACTGGATGAATCTGACCCGGACAGCCAGACGATATTGTTTCAATACCCTGTCGGCATACAACCGGAAGGCGGATTCTATGTGCAGCCGGTCGTCAAAATCGAACTGGGAGCGCGGTCGGACACCTGGCCGTCCGAGCCGGCCGTCATCAGGCCGTTTCTGATCGATGCGCTGGGCGCGGCTGTTGATCCGCTCGATTGCCCGGTACAAGTGCTGTCAGCCGAACGCACATTCTGGGAAAAAGCGCTCCTGATACATGAGGAGACCTTCCGGCCGGCGGACAAACCCCGGCGCGCCCGTATGGCACGGCATTATTACGACCTTTGGTGCCTCATAAAAAAAGGGATAGCCGCCAGGGCGGCAAAGGACAGGGAACTGTTCGATCGCGTTGCCGCGCACCGGCAGGTTTTTTTCAGGCTGACATGGGTCGATTACAGTACGGTGCATCGGGGCGATCTGCGGCTGATGCCGGCAGCCGGTGACGTGCAGGCATGGAAGCAGGATTATGAATGGATGCAGACGGCCATGTTCCTCGATGAGCCCCCGCCGTTCGAGCAGATCCTTGACGGTATCAGAGGGTTTGAAGAGGAGTTCAACAGAGAATAACAGGAATACGTGTAGCTGATCGAAGAGGCGAACCTGCCATACATGAGGCCGGAGGATGTATGAGAAAAGGCGATATCGTAAAATTCTGGAACGTTGTTGGTTCTAGCGATGAAAACTTCCGCATGGTTCTGCTGGAAATCGAAACTAATAGTTGCACCGAGTCAGCAATGAATTCATCTATGGTTAAATTTCCGCTATGAACCGCGCGTACTATTCCGATTCGATAGCAACATTTCTGAGCCGATCGACAGAGGAAGTTATTGGTATCCTCAGTTGTGCTAGTACCTATTAACATTTAAAAGTTCGGATAAAGCCTCTTCAGCTTGATCCGGGCATCAGTTGTTGTAAATTGCCAGTCAATCTTATTGGTAC
>NZ_VLLN01000061.1 GCF_007830735.1 Geobacter argillaceus | reverse complement strand
CTCATGCCTGTAAGCTCACAAAATTCTTTCACCGTTGATTTTGAATGACATTCTAAAAATGTAAAAACGGCATCTCTATATGACTTTCTGCCATTGCCATCGCGCCAATTCGTATCATCATATTTGTCTTTAATAGCTTGGATGGCTCTAGCTCCCTCTAAATGTTGTTTTTGTTTTCTCCCGTTACGCTTATTTGCTTTTATTTCAATACCGGACAATTTAGAAATCTCATCTCTAGGAAAAGACCTATAACATTCCTGATACATTTCTAAAGCACTCTCAATATCATAATCTGTAAACGGTTCATCGGGATTTTTATCATTCAAGTAATTCTGAAAAGAATAGGCATCTTTTTTCAACTCATCAAAATCAATACCGCATTTAACCGCATAAACCGTCAAACACATTATAAAAAAATACCTATGATGATATACAATGCCTGTAACTTGCCTTTTCCACCAATCATACAAAGCACGTTTACAAGTCCATTCTTTTTTTTCGCGGCCAAGTTCTATACGCTGATGATACCAATCCGGATATTTCTTTTTTGCTTCCTCAAGTGTTAATTTTGAATGATAAAAAGTATCTGTTATTCGATTTTCAGGAGCAACAAACCTGGATAAGTAATCAAGAGTCACTTTTTCGCCTGTTTTATGGGCAAGAATCGTATAGCCGCGTTTTGACCCACTACCAACAAGCCTAAATCCTTGATTTATGCCTTGAAACTGCCGTTGTTTTAGTCTGGATGTATCACGATTCCATAGTTTTTCTGTAAGAGCGTATTTTAATTTTTTGAGTTGTCTTTGAATATTTGGATAGAGAGGGATAGGATTTTCAAATAAATAATATAAATGTACACCGTTTCCGGAATTAACAACATAAGTAGGGGTAGGCAAGCGCTGATAGTTACCACCAGGGAAAGGTTTATCATATGCATAAAAATACCACGTAAAAAGCAGCTCCAACTCTTTCGCCCCAACCTCATCTAAATCAAAAACAAGAGCAAATAGTTCCCTAGCATTTGCTAAAGTCCTATTTTTCCCAAAATATGAAATAGGAGACATAAAGGCACAATCATTACGAGTATGCTCCCAAATCTCCGAATGGTCATCAAAAACCATACGCGTACGTTTTTTTTCTTCTGAAGTCGTATACACCAAAAAACCATTACCTTTATTTGTTTTTGGATAATCAACTAAGAACCCCATTCTTTCCTCAAAGCTGCCAAAAGGAAAAACATCTCTATAAAAATCTGGAGCATAAACTATTTTAAAATCAAAGTCAAATTTTTGTTTAGCAGTCTTAAGAAACCACTCCTCTTTTTCAAAAAACAAGTCACTCATACTAAGCATATTATACCGTAGGGGGCGTATATTATCAATACATTAAATAGACTTCATGCATAAATAAAATGTCAAATCACTGGTTATATTTCTAAGCACTTCAACATCATAGGGGGCGTATATTATCAATATATAAATGGAAAAAGCACAGACATACTTTCCTCGTTATCACACAATAATCAAACTCTTAGATTTGGCCGTTCTTATAAGCTTTCATCAAGAATTCATTTACTTCTGATTGCCAGCGCTTACCTTTTGATCGAAAATGTTCTAACAAGACTTTATTAAAACGAATAGAGACCTGTTCTTTTACAGGTTTAAAATATTTCTCATTTCCAAAATAAAAACCGTCCAAGCTATTTATTTCCGGTATTTCAGATGTATCTATTAGCTCATCCGGAATCGCATTTCTTTCACATTCAGCCATTATTTGCGAGATATTTAATTTTTTCATAATACATTTCCCTTTCCCGTTTCAACGCAGGACGCGCCGATATAATTCTTTTTTTGCCATTTTTCGGCGTATAAACAACAAAAACAACCAACTGACTTTTGACTCTTCCAAGAACTTGATAGCGTTCTTCTTCTAGCGTTGAATGAGTTACATCATACTTTTCCAGATAAAATGGGTCATCAAAAACTTGTTGAGCTTCCTCGAAAGTTAAACCTGCATGCTTTTTTTTATTCAATTGAGCCTTTGATAAATGCCATTCTGTAACATCATTATTCATCGTAAAATTGTATCACAAAATTGTATTTTTGTAAATTACATAATTACTATCACCTTTCGAAATCTATAGATTTCTCACGTGTTTTTGTATTCATTGTTTCATGTTTGGCTTTATCGGACCAACTTTTAAAATTCTCATTTTGCAACTTTGTTGCAAGATTTATTAACTGTTTA
>NZ_VLLN01000060.1 GCF_007830735.1 Geobacter argillaceus | reverse complement strand
AACTTCAAATGGTTACAGCTGGCAAATTTCAAATTGCTGAATTTGCCGTCACGGAGTCAGGTATAAGGCAACTTTTTTGAGAGTTACGGAAAGTTCGTACTCAAACAGTTCGACGTCTTTAATTCGTGAAGTTGCGAGGGTAAGGTCATCTGTGATTTCCTTTGCAATTATAACCCCACGTACTGACTGGCCTGAATCCATCTGATGTTTCTCGATCCATGCCATGTAACGAAGAAGTTGCCCAATCACTCTGTCGTAGCCACGAGATACTTTAAGCTCAATGACTACGTAGTTGTTGTTTTTATCAACTGCAAGAATGTCAATAAATCTGCCACCCGCAGGATACTCAATACCTGTAATACCTTCTTCCTCATAAAGTCGAAGGCCATGTTCGATTAGTTGTAAGTTTTTGGAAAGAAAGCTCTGTAAATCTTTTTCATATGCGAATTCTGAGGCCTTTTCTTCAGCTGTTGTCTCCTCGGTCGAGCTTTCAGTGTCGTCATCTTTGGACGTTGGAAGCTGGCCTTTATATATAGGCGCAGGATCATTCGCTGGATCGTAAAGGCGGTATCGGTTGGGATCAATTCGGAAAAACAAGTCGTCTTCTCCGTTTGGATTCGCTTTGTAGTGTATCCGAACGGGCAAGTTGGTGGACATTTTGGAAAGGTGCGCCTGAATGGTGCCTTCTTTTATTTTAGGATAATATTGCTGAAACCACTGAAAGACTTTTTCGCGTTGGAGAACTTCTCCAAGTTTGAGCTGAAAAACTTCAACCATATCTTTCATCAAAAGTCTCACTGGCTTATCATACATTGGTGACATTATTTTTCTCCTGTCTCAATTCTTTCCCACCCAACGGTTCGGCAGTTGACCCGCCAGCCCAGTCTTTTCGGGCGGGCGGCGTCTAACTGTCTGGTTATACCTTTTCACCAGATGAAATAATCATCTGATTCAAGAACGTTTCGTTCGGCACATATTTTCTTCCAAATTGCCTGTTGTTCTTCTGTGAAAAAATACCCCTGATAGGCAAATATCGAATTTTTATCACTCCCAAGGTTATATTTGAGCCGCCACGTTTTTGCTTTAATGCAAAGCGTTGTCCCCTCACCAGCTTTGCTTAAAGTCTGCCGCCTCAAACCCAGAAAGGACCGAAAGTGCCAAAATTCGATTTCGTCCCATGTTGCACAGTGTAAGGGACTGATAGTAAATCCAATATCTGTAACTATCAGAGGATTTTTTCGCTCGTTTCCACATACAGCAAGGTAATGCCCTAGAAAAAGAGCTGAAGTAGCCAATAATAGGCTTCCTCCCCAAACCAACGCAGGAACACTTGGTTGCAGCTTGAATGGGATTATAACTAAAACCAACGCAAAGCTCGAAAACACGGCATAGACAAGACTTCTCTGCCAGCCAGACATAGGCTTAAAACGAGAAGGCACAACTAATAGATGTGTTCCAGATATTATGCGCTCGTGAATTTCGGGTCTTTTTCTCATGTTTTGTTTTCTTGGTATAACGGCTGAGAGCTGACCGGCAGCTTTTGTTTCTGGGCCGGTCCAGCGCTTTGTTGAATTTGAATTTTATACGAACGCCCTTCCGGCTCTGACTCACTAGCTTGCTGATTGTCCACTAATGGCGTCAATTCGCTCTTGATGACGATTTATTCTTGCTTCTATGAATGATATTTCACGTCTGTGATAGATGATGCCTACCGTGACCATACAAGAGTACCAAATAGCTCTTTTTGCATCTTTCTTAAACAATTCAGTAGGAGTAAGCCATTCACCTTGATATTCGGACTTGGAGTTGTTTAGGGTGAATGAATTGAATTTCGTGACGAACTCGGAAAGCTCTTTTGGACTTAGTCCGTTAACGAATGGTTGAAGGCCAAAGTTTACATTGCTTACGTTGTGTACAAGCTTGTTCCTCAACTCTGATAATGAGCTTATAAATCTACGATCTTGTTTGTCCAGTAGGTCAAGTGCCTTAACAAAAGCAATCTTGCCACTGCTCTTATTGCTTAATTCGAGAAATGAAAAGACTGGGAGAAGTTCATCCTTGTGAAGTGCCTTGCAGAGGAGATGTGCGACGGCAGCTTCCAAAAGAGCATGTGCCTTAATTATAAAGGACCAGTCGTCTTCATTTCTGGACTTTAGAGTAAAAGCCTTCCCTTCCCCCCGTCGAGGTGGGGGATGGAGCAGCACTTTGATTTTCAAGAAGGCCAGAAACTACGCGGCCCTATCAGGTTCGGTATGATATTCATCCTCGATTGACCATTTTCGTGGTCCGAATTTGCCGGACTTCTGGTGCCACATGGCCCGAATGTTGGCATGGCCAAAAATCCTTTGCAGCCCCTGTCGGACTCTGCCAGCGGTAATGGGCTGTTTCTGACGCCACGGAGCAACGGAAGCCAGAAGTTTCACTTTCGCGTCATCAAGGAGCACCAGCAACTGGGG
>NZ_VLLN01000059.1 GCF_007830735.1 Geobacter argillaceus | reverse complement strand
GTATCTTGGCGACATGGTGGCCTCCTTGAATGAGTTACGCCAGTATGCCATATACCGCAATTAAACGAAATATTAAATGTTAAGTGGTACTAGCCACTGCTGGCAGAGCGGTGATAATGAGCAGCAATAGTGTTAAAAATCCTTGTTTCACGATTGTATCCTCCATAAATTTTAATTAAATAGTTTGCCAGTTGGTGGCATCCTTGGCCAGTTCGCAGCGGTCGCCGGGCAGCAGATCGAGTGTTGCCGCGCCATCAATAGTTTTGGCATCGACTGCATCGATCCGGGCGATACCAGGCCCGAGATTCTTGATTTTATACCGTTTCAGCGCCCCGACAGTGGCGTAGACCGGCAGATGATAGAGTACCGTGGTACCGTTGGCGGGATTGGCAAACAATACTCCGTTGCCTTCAGTCAGGGTGGTTTCTACCGCCGCAGTTACGATGTCGCCGCCGGCGCCGATGACAATGTCCTGCACCGCATTCAGCCAGACCGCCGTGACCTTGGTACCCTTGACGCCGGTGGACGGGTTCCCCTCGTGAAACAGTCCGTCGGCAGAGTCTATCCTTAACATGTCTCCTCCTTATGCCCCTATGAATTCCACAAACGTGTCCGCCGGCTTCAGGTCGTTGAATATCTGCATCAGTACCGCCGCATTCGAGTAACTAAGATAATCTCCGGCCGTGGCCTCGCCGGCGCGGAAAATATAGGCGTTGACCTCCGTGTAATATACCCGCCAGCACCAGTCCGAGTCGTTATCGCCCAGCTCTTCGCCGGCATAGCTCCAGCCCGGCATGAACGGGTGCAACTCCTCCAGGATGATGGTATAGGCGAGCGCCGTGGCGATCTGGACGAAATAGGCACGGTCGAGTCGGCCCAGTTCGGACATCTTCTGCATGATACGGTTTTGCCGGACCAGGAGGGAATCATTCGGAGCCGGAGCCGCCGCGTAGATACGTTCCCAGACTTCCAGTAGGTCGTACGTAGAGTTGGCGAATAGTTCAGCCAACAGTTTAGCGCCGCGATCGGCGGCCAGATCCAGGCGCTTCCCTTCCAGGGCGATATCCTGGTCATGGGTTGCGCCCAGTGCCAGGGGTATCAACGATTTCAGGGCGTCGCTATGTAGCACTGATCACCCCCGGCCTGATGATCTGGGTGCTGGTGGGGACCACGTTGGCGGCGGGCAGGGTAACGGTGACGTCGGTCGCGCCGTTGATGACGGCAATGTTGATCAGCTGGCTCTTGTAGAGCGTCTGGCCGGGGATGAGCCCGTACAGATAGGCGGTGATGTCGGCCGCGGCCTGGGTGGGGTTCCAGGCGCTGCCGGTGCCGGACAGGGTCACTGCCTGGGTCAGGATGGCCGGGGCCAGGGCGCGGGTGTATTTGGCCGTGACCGGCCGCAGGTCGTCGATGTAGTTATGCACCTGGACGGTCAGGGCGTCGATGGCGTAGGCGTTGCCAACGGTGGCGAAAATATCGCTGGAGAGGGTCAGCTGGGTGGCGCTATCAACCGCTGTGACCGTAGCGCTGGTGGTTTTGGTAGTGTTACGGACAATATCTCCCTTGCGCACCGGGTTGGCTACGGCGGTGAAGTTGGCGGCGGCATCCATCAGCTTGCCGGCGGTGATCGTGGTTGCCGTGCCGGCCATGGCGTGGCTGCTGGGGATCTCGCTGCCGGTGGCAACAGCATCGGCCACGATGACCACATCCACCGAGCCGACCCCCTGGCCACTGGGAATGCAGTAGGCGGCCTTGACGTTGGTGATGGCCATGGCCCACTTGACGTAGTCGTATTTATTGCCGCCCGCCGGAGGGCGACGGATATAATCCAGCAGCCGGGCCACCAGGGCGGAGTCGCTCTCGCCGCTCTTGCGGGTGATACCGCGTATCCAGGCGTGATGCTCCAGGTTTTCCGTGGCGGCGGTGTCGGGGAATATCTGGTCGGCGATCCAGCGCTGATGCTGGTAGAGCCCCCAGAACGCCGAGGCTATGGCTGCCGATTTGACGTAGATCAATGACCCCTTGGAGCTGTCGGCGCCGGGGAACTGGTTGATGTAATCGGTCAGGATGGCGTTTAAAAGCTCATCGTATGTCGGCACGGTAAAGGGCATTTAAACCACCTCTTTAAATGTGGTGTAGGTGATGATCCGTCCGTCGGCTTGGGTGGCCGTGACGAGGACGTTCAGTCGGTGCCGGTCGTTGGCGTCGCGCCAGGTCTCGACCCGAATCGCCGTGGCACGGCCGGCGTCGATGATCCATTGCAGGGCCTGCTCGATATCCTGTTTGATCAGGCGGGCCGTGGCCGGGGTATTCTTGAGCCGGGGGCGGTCCGTGAGGCCAAAGGCCGGATCATTCCACCAGGTGCCCTTCTTGATGGCCAAGGAGATGATGATGTTGTTGAGGATGTCCGCCCCCTTGGCGAAGGTCTGGTCGATGGTCCCGGTCCGCTTGTCGTAGGTCAGTTGGAAGTCCATTTACATGGTCCCCGGTGGTGTACCGGTACTGCCGCCCTGCGGGTCGGTGTGGGTATCTCCTGCAATCGCATTGAGCTTTGCCACCAGTCCCGGTTTCAGAAACACCAGGTGCAGATTTCCGTTCAGACAACACCTAAACTTGAAGTAGTCAGTCTTGCCTGTACCATCAGAACTGTCGGTATGGCATCGTACAGTGGGCCATGATAGCTTTTGATTGGTCCCTGACTCCGTGACGGCAAATTCAGCAATTTGAAATTTGCCAGCTGTAACCATTTGAAGTT
>NZ_VLLN01000058.1 GCF_007830735.1 Geobacter argillaceus | reverse complement strand
AGCGGATGATGCGGGACGCCAAGCTGACGCAGATCTACACCGGTACCAACCAGATCACCCGCATGGTCACAGGGCGCGCTCTGCTGTTTCAGTAATAGATGGAGTATGCATTGCAACTGTCTGAACTAGCGGTAATCAGCGGTTGGCTGCTACGACTTTGAAAGAATAAGGCGAGCATATGATGTCCACAACAGACGAAATAATTGCTCGCCAGGTGCATCTGTCACTACCGGGAAGAACGATGTCGATCATGTGGTGACCGAGTTCGGCGTTGCCAAACTCAGGGGACAGACTGCCCGGCAGCGTGCCCTGAACCTGATCAGCGTCGCGCACCCCGACTTTCGGGGAGAACTGATTGAGGCAGCCAGGAGGATGAATCGGATCTAGGAGATAACAGGAAGCAACACTACGGGCTTCCAATATATTTGTTGTGAAGTATGATTCAAGAGTTACAATGAGCCGAAGCCATCTGGCGATACCACGCTGTTAAACGCGTTCATGCAGAGATCGGGCAGCATTGAAAGAGGGCGGCTATGGAAGAACTCACGGGCAATTCCTGGGTCAAGTATGTCAAGAACGGTTATCGGATTCTCCTTGGTTCCGGTGCGGCCTGCCCCTACACCCTTATCGACCGGTTCCTGGAAGCTGCACGGTATTTCACGGACCTGGAATTGGTGTATTTGTTAACTATCGGCAAGACACCCTGGACCGATCCGAAATACGAGCATAACTTTCGGGTCAATTCCTTTTTTCTGGACCAGGGGACCAGGGACGCAGTGCGATCGGGCAAGGCTGACTATACCCCTTGTTTCCTGTCGGAGATCCCGGCCCTTTTTACGGAAAACGTGCTTCCCATCGATGTCGCCTTTGTCCAGGTCACTCCACCCGACGCGCAGGGGTATTGTTCGCTGGGGGTTGCGGTCGATATCGTCATGGACGCGGCCAAGTCCGCCAAATACATCATCGCCCAGATCAATGACCAACTGCCGCGCACTTTCGGACAATGTTATCTGCATAAGGATGAGATCGCTGCGTTCATCAGGGTGTCCGAACCGATTCCGACTGTTCCTGTGGTTGAATTGGATGAAATTACCCTGCAGATCGGCAAATATGTCTCACTGCTCATCGAAGACGGCTGCACGCTGCAGGCGGGAATCGGCAAGATCCCCGATGCGGTGCTGAATAAATTGACCGGTCACAATGATCTCGGCGTCCATACCGAGATGTTCAGCGACGGCCTGTTGAATCTGTACCGGAACGGCAATATTACCAACCGATTGAAAGGGATCCACGAGGGGAAGACAATCGCCTCGTTCTGTATCGGCAGCCGGGAGGTCTATGACTTCGTGGATAACAATCCCCACGTGGAGTTCCATGGGACAGCCTACGTGAATAATCCTTCAGTCATCGCCCAAAACAGTAAGATGATCTCAATCACCAGCGCTACCCAAGTCGACCTGACGGGGCAGATCGTTTCCGATTCGGTTGCAGGGCAGTTCTACAGCGGACTTGGCGGCCAGGTGGATTTCATCCGTGGTGCCGGCATGAGCAGGGGAGGGCGATCCATCATCGCACTGCCTTCCACAGCAAAGAACGGCACCGTTTCGCGGATCGTGTCGGTGATCAGCCAGGGGGCCGGTGTGGGAGCCACCAGAGGTGATATTCATTATGTCGTGACCGAGTACGGGATTGCGACTCTGAGAGGCCGCAGCATCCGGGAACGGGTCATGGAACTGATTCAGATAGCTCATCCGGACTTCAGGGAGCAATTGCTGGACGACATGCAGAAATCCTACAAGGTGCCCGCCTATCAACGCGATACCCCGTCCCCGGTCAGGGAACTTGGCGATACTGAGATCATCAGACTGGATATCCAGGGGGAGGATTATTTCCTGCGTCCCCTGCATCCGTCCGACCAGCGACGTTTGCAGACTTTTTTCTACTCTCACGACCAGGCGACACTGTTCCAACGGTACCGGAATGAACCGAAAAAAATGGGCACGGCCCAGGCATACCGTCTGGTCAATACCGACCTTACAAGGGACATGGCTCTATGCATAGTGGAGCGTCAGGGCCCGCGGGAGGTCATCCAGGCCGTAGGGCGCTATTACGTTCTCGAAGACGGTGGGGAGGCGGAGGTTGCATTTGTCGTTCATGAGTCCATGCGCGACAAAGGCTTTGCCAGCTTACTTCTGGAGAGACTCATCGATGTAGCGCGCCAAAGAAAATTGAATTTCCTTACGGCAAACGTCCGTTTCGACAATCTGTCCATGCGCAGGGTCTTTGAAAAATACCAGTTTACGGTACAAACTTCCGAGGATCCGTCGGAACTTGTCTATCGGCTTCCCCTGGAATGAATATGATGGAGCTTGCAAAGAGGTTCCCGTTCAAGGAGGGATATTTCCAACTGGTTTCCCATCCTGATTGTCTCCTGCACGAGGTGGGCGAGTGGCACCCCGAGACTCCGGAACGCCTCAGAAGTATCCTGCGGGGTTGCGCCAATCTCCCGGAGCACCTGCCGGTCTCTTTTCGAGTCCCACCGCCGGCCGGGATATCCCAGCTTGAACTGGTGCATGAGAAGGACTATCTCCTGAGTCTGGAAGCCAGTTGCCGGCAGTCGAGTTCCTCTTTCATGTCGCCGGATAATCATATCAGTCAGAATACCTTTCGTGCCGTGCTTGCCGCGGGTGGGTGCGCCCTGGCATTGGCCGAGACCATGCTGGGAAAGGGTGCGGGTTTCGCGCTGATCCGTCCGCCCGGGCACCACGCGGGGAAGAAGCTTGCTGAGGGTTTTTGTTTTGTCAATCATATTGCCCTGGCTATTGAGACCATCAGGCAGAAAGAACCGGAGGCAACCTTTCTGGTGGTCGATTTCGATGTGCATCACGGTAACGGCATCGATTACATCTATTACGATGATCCAAAGGTATTTTACTACTCGCTGCATGGGGCGCCAGACCACATCTATCCGTATTCCGGTTACCTGCATGAAACGGGACAGGGTGCGGGCATGGGGTACACGTGCAACATCACCCTGTCACTGGAGAGCTCCGGTGAGGATTGGTTGCAGCAGTTCGAGATGAACCTGCTCGACTGCAAGCAGAAGATACGCCCAGACTACCTTCTGGTCGGTGCCGGGTTCGATGCGCACAGAGAAGACCCCTTCGGAGTAATGAAGGTTGAAGATCGGCATTTTCTCGAAGCGGTTCGGCTACTGAAAAATATTGCTGACGACAGCTGTGCGGGGAGGGTCGGTTTCTTTCTGGAGGGTGGCTACTCTCCCACCGTTCTGGAGCGACTGGTACCGGAAATCATCGCCATCCTTGCCGAGAACCATTAAACTCAATTGTCCGGAAATGAGCTGTCAGCCTGACATCTCGCCCGACTCAGGGCGGGCCTCTGTCCAGGGAGGAGGGCAGTTCGCATTTGCTGATTTTCCCGGATTCACTTCTTGTCTCCCACCCCCGGAATCTCCCAACTATTTTAGTAACCCAGTTCAAGGTCGGAACTAAGTGTATTCATTAGTCAACAGTGTATCTCTATGGGTACACCATGCTGGAATGCCAATTTATGCGCACCTATAACAAAACTGTCTACACTTGTCTACATAATGCGATGGACTAAAAATTGTTTTCTGTTTAATTGTGCCAAAAAAATAAATAAAAATCAGACACATAAGCCTGTAGTATATCTTTTAATAAACTTGGCACAAACAATGAAATATAAAAACGTTATACAGCGTGGCGGATTGCTTGTCACGCCGGATCGGATTTTCGCAGCTGTCTGCGGGGAATCCTTA
>NZ_VLLN01000057.1 GCF_007830735.1 Geobacter argillaceus | reverse complement strand
TACCAGATGCTTGGGTAGTCTCATGAGCTTTCTCTTGAACGGCTTCTTCTGCTTCATCACTCCGGCCTCCGCAATAATGATCGGCAAGCCGGAAAGGGGAACTGTCGGATACGGCTCTCTTCTGAACGGGATAGCAGATGCTTCACCAATGACAAAATCGCCAGCTCCCGGACCATGCTAATCGACGGGCACAAGGCACCAGTGTTAAAGCGGCCTCCTCATCCCGGCTGCCAGAGGAACCGTAAATGATCCATAGGAAAACAGCAAGTTACTCTTTGACAAAGCGCTGCCTTGGCAGCGTGGAGTGCTAATCGAGTGCCTTTTCCAATTCGATATACCTGCCCGTCCGCAATCCCATGCTGCGAAAGAACGACAACAGCAGGTTATTGTCCCGGTCCGCCATGGTGCGCACCGTCGTCACCCCTGCCAGCTTCAGTCGTTTCGAGATTTCTTCAAACAGCTGCTGACCAATTCTCATTTGGCGGACATGCGGGGACACAGCCGCCGCGAATACCCAACCGCAGGGGGGCGAACCAAACTCCCAGGCGCGCACTTCACCGATGATGAAGCCCACGACCGCCTTGTTGAACTCCGCGACCAGAAAACACCGGTCGTTATGACCATTGATGTAGTGTTCAAAAACACTGCTCCAATAGGCCGGTTTTTCTTCATCGGAGCCCTGTAGGTCCAGGGAAACTACGGCGTCAAAGTCGGATGCAACAGCATTGCGAATGAAAATCGGTTCCTTCATAGTGGTATGCCCTCCTAAAGAAAGTTATCCAAAAAATGTCAAGGGACCCTCCCTGGATGGAAAGGTCCCTTGACGTCAACAGAGAAGATCCGTGCCGTTAAGTCTCCTTTGCAAAAGGGAGGCAGCGCCGTTTCCAGCGGTACCCATAGGCCGAACCCCGTGAGGATATCCTTTTAGACAATTCGGCTCGGAGATGGTTATTATAGTTATTACTCAGCGCAAGCAGCACGTTCGACTAATTATGCATTTGAGTACCACAATACCTTTTTTATGTCAAGAAATATTCAATTGCCCAATACTGTAGAACTATTACTCCCTGTAGCAATTCCCCACACATTGGTCCCTTCTCTCATCCAAAACAAAAAAAGTGTAGAGATCCTCTTCTCTCCAACTACAGAAACGGCTCACTACTCTCCTTTGATTTCCGGTACAGGGTTGACCTGGAAACACCCAGTTTTCGGGCGGCGGCAGAGACATTTCCGTTGCATTCGCGAAGAACGTCCCTTATTACGGCAGCTTCAAACTCCTCCAGACGCCCGGTTCCGTCGTCCCCGCCCCTTCCCTGCTGATTGCGGCATACCGCCTGTTCCCCGGCCTGTTCAAGGAAATCCTCAGGAAGATGCTCGACCGATATTTCGAACTCGTCTTCCCGCAGGGCCAGTGCCGTCCGGATCACGTTCGAAAGTTGACGGATGTTGCCGGGCCAATCATGTCGGGAAAAGAGGTCGATGACGAAGGGAGAGAAGCCAACGCTGTCATCCCCTTGCGCCAGCGTCCGCAGGATGCTGGCGGCCAGCGCAAGTCGGTCCTCCCGAGCCCGGAGGGACGGGAGGGTGACGAGGAGACCGTTCAGGCGATAGTAGAGGTCCTCCCGGAAACGACCGGCCGCGACCTCGTCCCGCAGCCGGCGATTGGTGGCGCAGACGATCCTGACATCGATCGGTAAAGACTTGGTTCCACCCAGCGGTGTGACTGTCCGGTCCTGCAGGACCCGCAGCAGCCGGGCCTGCATGGAGAGCGGCATGTCGCCAATCTCGTCGAGGAACAGCGTGCCGCCGTCCGCCTGCTGGATCTTGCCGATACTGCCGGTGCGCCGGGCACCGGTAAAGGCACCTTCGCGGTAACCGAACAGTTCAGACTCGATCAATCCCTCGGGGATGGCGGCACAGTTGAGAGCAACGAATGGGCCTTTGTACCGGGGACCGTCGGCGTGGAACGCACGGGCAAACATCTCCTTGCCGCTCCCGGACTCACCTTCGATCATCAGCGGAATGTCGTGGCCGATGATCTTTCTCGCCTTGCGAATGGCAGCACCCATGGCCGGGTCGCCAAGGTCCAGTTCCGCCAGGGAACCGGATGACGTCTCCGTCCCGGAAACGCGCCCGGCTGCCTCGGGACTGCGGATGGGCAGATAGGTGATGGGTGAAACCGAGGCCCCGAACTTGACCCGGCCGAACAGTTCCACGCCGCTTCTCAGTCGAAGCTTTATCACCGGTTGCGGGAGGACGCCGGCCTGTTCCAACAGGCCGGCCAGGGTCAGGTCGAAGATGCTGCCGATGTCGCGCTTTTCAGCATCGTAGCGGTTGAGTCCCAGCTGGACCAGGGCGGAGCGGTTCCCCGCGACAAAGCGGCCGTCCGGGGAGAAGACCGCAATACCTTCGTACAGGGTGCCTATGAACTCCGGCCGCAGGTGGAAATGGATCAGGATTTCATCATTGCATTCATGGGCGAAAAACTGGTTTTCGATCATCTGCGCTGACATGCGCACCAGTGCCATGGTGTGGCGCTGGTAGGTGGCCGAGTCGCTGGAGACATCAAGCACGCCGAGCATTCTCCCCAGGGGATCGAAGATCGGGGCCGCCGAACAGGTCAGGAACTGATTGATGGTGATGAAATGTTCGGTGCTGTGCACCGCGATCGGAATATGTTCAACGAGTGCGGTGCCTATGGCGTTGGTGCCGTTGGCCTCCTCGGTCCAGATGCCACCGGGCTGGAGGGTCACCTGTTGCGCCTTTTCCACGAAGTCCGTATCGCCGACCGAGTGCAGCACCACCCCGGTCGCATCGGTCAGCACCACCACGCTGGAAGTCCCGGAAATCTGTTCGTGGAGTTGCTCCATCACCGGCTCAGAATGAACAATCAGCCGTCTGCTCCGCTCGCGGAACCCGGGCAAAGCCCCGGTGGAGACCACCGGAATCTCCCTGGCCTGCCGCTCGACGCTGACCCTTCGGTCGACGCACCGTTGCCAGGAACGGCTGATGACTTCGGGGAGAAGATCGATGGGGAGCGATTCTCCTGCCAGGAATCGTGACTTGGTGTCGACCGCATTCACTAC
Source organism: Geobacter argillaceus (assembly GCF_007830735.1). Taxonomy (GTDB): domain Bacteria; phylum Desulfobacterota; class Desulfuromonadia; order Geobacterales; family DSM-12255; genus Geomobilibacter; species Geomobilibacter argillaceus. The sequence continues at coordinate 2,136 of NZ_VLLN01000057.1, read as the reverse complement.
TCTGCTGCCCGCTGACCACGACATATCCACCTCTCGAAGATCGTGCCTGCCGATTTCAATGACGCCGAACCGTTTCGATTGACTGCTCGCCACTAACACTGTTTTTTATTGCAACAGATGAGATTGCAACACCTGTGCCATTTTGCGACAAGTTCCATACAAACACCGCCACAGGCGGGCAGCTCACCAGCTCACCCCTCCCGATCCGACCTCATAATCACACGGAATATCAAGCAATTTAGAGGCAACTCCGCACCAACAAAAAATATAAAACCAGGTTCTACATCTTGGCACACGCACTGCTATGAGTAGCATCAAGCTGACTTATCTGACATCAAAAAAATCACATGGGGAGAAAGGAAACAATTATGTCGAACGTATCAACGCAGATCGATCTGATGATTGCCAGGGCAAAGAAGGCTGCGGAGAAGTTCAACGGCTTGGGCCAACTTGAGGTCGACAGGATCGTGGCGGCCATGACCAGGGCCGGCGTGGCCAACGAGCGGAAACTTGCGGAAATGGCGGTCGAGGAGACCGGCATCGGCAACGTGGAAGACAAGGTGATCAAGAACCATTTCGGCACCCAGGTGGTCTACGACTACATGCGGGGCAAGCCGTCGGTGGGGATCATCGATGAGGACGACAGCATCATCTCCATCGCCGAGCCGTTCGGTGTCGTGGCGGCGATAACGCCGACCACCAACCCGACCTCCACCACCATGTTCAAGTCGCTCATCGCCCTCAAAGGACGGAACGTGATCGTCTTCGGCTTCCATCCGCGCGCCCAAAAGTGCAGCGAAGAGGCAGCCCGGATCATGCTTGAGGCAGCCGTGGAAGCCGGCGCACCGGCCGACTGCATCCAGTGGATCGCTGAGCCGTCCATTGAGGCGACCGACGCCCTGATGAAGCATCCCGATGTGGCCATAGTCATCGCCACCGGCGGCGGCGCCATGGTCAAGGCCGCCTACAGTTCGGGCCATCCGGCACTCGGTGTCGGACCCGGCAACGTGCCGGTCTACATCGAAAAAACCGCCTGCCTTGAGCTCGCCATCCCGGACGTGATCGCCTCCAAGACCTTTGACAACGGCACCATCTGCTCCTCGGACCAGTCGGTAATCTTCGACGACAAAGAGGTTGCGCAGAGGGCGCTCGACCTCTTCAAAACGCACGGCGCCTACCTCTGCAACGAAGAAGAAAAGGCCAAGCTGGAAGCGGTCATGTTCGACAAAGAGCGGGGGGTGCCATCCATGGCGATTGTCGGCAAGCGGCCGCAGGTCATTGCAGAACTGGCCGGGTTCACCATCCCTGCCGACGTGAAGATGCTGATGGTGCCCCTTACCACTACTGGCCCGGAAGACTGGATGAGCCACGAGAAGCTCTCCCCGGTCCTCGGCTGGTTCATCGTCGACAGCAGGGAGAAGGCGATCTCCGCTGCCGTCTGCCAGCTCGAATTCGGCGGCGCCGGCCACTCGGCCGTAGTCTTCACTGAAGATGAGGAGGCGGCAAAGGAGTTCGCCCTGCGGGTTCCGGCCAACCGGGTTGTCTGGAACCATCCGTCGGTCCACGGCACCATCGGCGCCCTGTACAACGACCTGGTCCCGTCGCTCACCCTCGGTTGCGGGGCCATGGGCGGCAACATCACCACCGAAAACGTCGGCTACAAGAATCTCCTGAACATCAAGCGGATTGCCAAGAGAAAGGCTGCCTGATTCACCAGACATCCCTGACAGGGCGACCAGCGCCTTGTCAGGGATATAACTAAGTAAACCACCCTCGCCTGAAGGCGAGGGTTTTAAAGGCTTTGCCGACTGATAACGTCTGAAGCCGTTATCAGTCGTCTGTTACTTTAAAATTTTCACCGCCATCTTTGGGTTCGTTTGTCTCTTGTAGCCTGATGTATTCCTGGATCACTTCATCCGTCACGTTGCCAGAACTCGCTACGAAGTACCCTCGTGCCCATATGTGGCGACCCCAAAAGGCTTTCTGGATGTGCTTGAACTCCATCATCAACTTGCGAGACGTTTTGCCCTTTATGTACTGCATCAGCTTACTCGGGGCCAGATGGGGTGGTACAGACACGAACAGATGCACGTGATCCTTTGATATATGACCCTGCAAGATTTCTACATCATTAGT
>NZ_VLLN01000056.1:0-2500 GCF_007830735.1 Geobacter argillaceus | reverse complement strand
TCTCTGACCGATAGTGAACCAGTACCGTGAGGGAAAGGTGAAAAGCACTCCCATGAGGAGGGTGAAATAGAACCTGAAACCGTATGCCTACAAGCAGTGGGAGCACTATGTAAATCAAGTGTGACCGCGTGCCTTTTGCATAATGAGTCAGCGAGTTACTCTCAGTAGCGAGGTTAAGCTCATAGAGTGGAGCCGAAGGGAAACCGAGTCTTAATAGGGCGCCATAGTTGCTGGGAGTAGACCCGAAACCGGGCGATCTATCCATGTCCAGGGTGAAAGGAAGGTAACACTTCGTGGAGGCCCGAACCCACTGGCGTTGAAAAGCCAGGGGATGAGGTGTGGATAGGAGTGAAAGGCTAATCAAGCTCGGAGATAGCTGGTTCTCCCCGAAATATATTTAGGTATAGCCTCGCAGAGTAAGTGATGGGGGTAGAGCACTGGATGGGCTAGGGGTCCTACCAGATTACCAAACCTAACCAAACTCCGAATACCATCAACTGTAACTGCGGGAGTCAGACTGCGGGTGATAAGATCCGCGGTCAAAAGGGAAAGAGCCCAGACCGTCAGCTAAGGTCCCAAAATCCATGCTCAGTGGAAAACGATGTGGAAATGCCCAGACAACCAGGAGGTTGGCTTAGAAGCAGCCACCCTTTAAAGAAAGCGTAATAGCTCACTGGTCGAGTGGGTCTGCGCGGAAAATGTAACGGGGCTCAAGCATGGTACCGAAGCTACGGACTTGAATCTTACGGTTCAAGTGGTAGGGGAGCATTGTGTAAGCCTGCGAAGGTCGACCGCGAGGACGGCTGGAGGTATCACAAGAGATTATGCTGACATGAGTAGCGAAAAACAAGGTGAGAAACCTTGTCACCGAAAGCCCAAGGTTTCCTACGTAAAGGTAATCTGCGTAGGGTTAGTCGGTCCCTAAGGCGAGGCCGAAAGGCGTAGTTGATGGGAAACAGGTTAATATTCCTGTACCTCTTGTTGCTGCGATGGGGGGACGGAGAAGGGTAGGCGATCCGGGTGCTGGATGTCCCGGTTCAAGCGTGTAGGCGGGGAGTGTAGGCAAATCCGCATTCCCATACAACGTCGAGGCGTGATGACGAGAGCGCATGCTCACAAAGTCGTTGATCCCATGCTTCCAAGAAAAGCCTCTAAGCTTCAGGCAGCAAGAGACCGTACCGTAAACCGACTCAGGTGGGCGGGGAGAAAATCCTAAGGTGCTTGAGAGAACACTGGTTAAGGAACTCGGCAAAATGACACCGTAACTTCGGGAGAAGGTGTGCCTCCACTAGGTGTAGCGATTCGCACGTGAAGCCGACGGAGGTCGCAGAGAAATGGCGGTAGCGACTGTTTACTAAAAACACAGGACTCTGCTAAGTCGAAAGACGATGTATAGGGTCTGACGCCTGCCCGGTGCCGGAAGGTTAAGGGGATTTGTTAGCGCAAGCGAAGCTTTGAACCGAAGCCCCGGTAAACGGCGGCCGTAACTATAACGGTCCTAAGGTAGCGAAATTCCTTGTCGGGTAAGTTCCGACCTGCACGAATGGCGTAACGATTTCCGCGCTGTCTCAACCAGTGGCTCAGCGAAATTGAATTCTCGGTGAAGATGCCGAGTACCCGCGGTAAGACGGAAAGACCCCGTGAACCTTTACTACAGCTTGACAGTGACATTCGAAATAGCTTGTGTAGGATAGGTGGGAGACTATGAAGCCGGGACGCTAGTTTCGGTGGAGTCACTCTTGAAATACCACCCTGGTTGTTTTGGGTGTCTAACCTGGGCCCGTGATCCGGGTCGGGGACACTGTCTGGTGGGTAGTTTGACTGGGGCGGTCGCCTCCCAAAGAGTAACGGAGGCGCGCGATGGTTCCCTCAGCCCGATTGGAAACCGGGCGTTGAGTGTAAAGGCATAAGGGAGCTTGACTGCGAGACCCACAAGTCGAGCAGGTACGAAAGTAGGTCTTAGTGATCCGGCGGTTCTGTATGGAAGGGCCGTCGCTCAACGGATAAAAGGTACTCCGGGGATAACAGGCTGATCTCCCCCAAGAGTTCACATCGACGGGGAGGTTTGGCACCTCGATGTCGGCTCATCGCATCCTGGGGCTGAAGTAGGTCCCAAGGGTTTGGCTGTTCGCCAATTAAAGCGGTACGCGAGCTGGGTTTAAAACGTCGTGAGACAGTTTGGTCCCTATCTACCGTGGGCGCAGGATACTTGAGAAGAGCTGTCCTTAGTACGAGAGGACCGGGATGGACGTACCGCTGGTGTTCCAGTTGTGCCGCCAGGCGCAGTCGCTGGGTAGCTATGTACGGAAAGGATAACCGCTGAAAGCATCTAAGCGGGAAGCCTCCTTCAAGATTAGGTATCCCCGGGAGCAATCCCCTGAAGGCCCGTTGTAGACCACAACGTTGATAGGCCGGGTGTGTAATCACAGCAATGTGTTTAGCTTACCGGTACTAATTGGCCGTGAGGCTTGACCATAAAAAACTTAAATAGGCAGGGGGG
>NZ_VLLN01000055.1 GCF_007830735.1 Geobacter argillaceus | reverse complement strand
TCTCCCGCTGTTTCCGCTCAAGTGCAGCTTCGAGGCCATCTTCTACAAAACGCTTCTTCAGGTGTTCAATTGTCCGACTACTCACACCAAGTGCCTCTGCAGTATCAGCAACACTCCAGCCTGGACCATTATCACCGGCATCAGAAAGCAACAAGGCACGGGCGTGGACAAACCGCCTTGCGTGGGTCTTTCCACGCTTGGTTAAGGCTTCAAGATCTTTACGCTCCTGCTCGGTAAGTGTTACTCGGTATCTTGGCGACATGGTGGCCTCCTTGAATGAGTTACGCCAGTATGCCATATACCGCAATTAAACGAAATATTAAATGTTAAGTGGTACTAGTTGCTGCCGCCACTCTCAAGGGTCTCCAGTATTTCACCCGCCTCTTTCAGCTTCTCCTGCAGCTTCTTCAATTCTTCGGCCGAGTAGACCTTTTTACCCTTGCGGATCTCGGTCTGAATCTTCTTTATCCGCTTCTGAATGCTGTCCACTTCAGTCAGACAGCTCTTGGACGCGAGCAGGCACTGGTCTTTCTCCTCCTTGCTCATCTGGGCCAAAGCCGGCATGGTTGCGGAGATCATGAATGCCGTCATGACCACTACTGCTATCTTTTTCATGGGTAACCTCCATTCCTGGGATAGTGCTGCTTGATGCTTCGCTCGGAAACGCCAGCCATGTGTTCTGTCAGAACGCCAGGTTGACCATTACTCTGGCGGTGTACGGATTCTCCGGATCTGCACCGGCTACATCGACGGCCTGTCCCTTGAAGTAATCCCCGAGAAGCATGTAGGCACCGACAAAGCTGACGGACATATTCGGCTTCAGTTTGTAGCCGATCTCGGCATTGATCTCGGTGCCGAGGAAGTTACTCTTGTGAGGCGCAGGCCCATACCCGTTGTCCTCGGCCGCGGCACCGAAACCGAGGTTGGAATAGACGAAGAACTTGTCAATGGTCAGGTCATAGCCGAGGAAACCGCCAATCAGGCCCTGGGCGTTGTTGTTCAGATCCTTCACGACCGCCTGGGCCGCAGTATGATTATACTTGTTGTCCAGCATCAGGACCATCTCGGATGCGGTGAAGCCATGGGCGTTCGTCGTTGCGCCCCGTTCCATGATGGTCTGGAAGTCGTTACGGGTACCGCTGTTCGGATTGTCGTCGCCGGAGATATAGAGAAAGTTTGCCCGCGCAATGCCGGGGCCGGTCTTCACCTTGCCCCCCAGGTTTGCGGCAAAGGCACTGACTCTCTGGCTATTGCCCGCTACGCCGGACCGGCCGAGCTGCCCGAGCTGATACACGACAAAGCCGTCGATCATTGCCGGCCCCATCACGCATTCGGCGTTCGCCCCGAGCATATGGATATTCGTGCGCCCCTGACTGTTGCGCAGGATGTCACTGTAAAGGAGAACGTAATCCGCGCCGACCGTGAAGTCCTTGGTGATGCTGTACTTGCCCCCCATGGTGAGAAAATCGCGGGTCCGGTTGCCCGGCGTGGGGTTGACGACGGACGTTGCGCCGGTGGCGGTTGTGGTCGGGCTACCGCTACCGTTGGCGATATAACTCCCCCCGGTACCCAGTGCGTCATCCAGCCGGAAATAGGCAAACCCGAGCGAGCCGTCCCCCACCTTGGCGTTCACGACCAGGCCGGCTTGGTCATCGTTCAGGATGATTCCCTTGTAGCCCAGATTCCAGAACTGAAGACCCAGCTTCGTGTTGATCGTTGAAGTAGGAGAATAGTCCACATAAACGTTCTTTGTTTCCAGGTTTACCTGATCGGCGCCTATGGCCCCACCATTGTTGCGTGTCGTATTGTTGGAGTTGTATGAGTTGTCCCCCCATCGGGAGTCGATCTCGAAATGGGTTATCAGCTTCAGTTCGTCGTCCACCTTTGCGGTATACAAGATGCGGGCACGCTGCTCGACAAAGGCGTTGGACCCGGGATTCTTCTTGTTGAGCGATCCGGGCTTCGTCGCATCCGCGCTGAATTGGGAACCACCGAAGCCATCATCAAAATTGGAGGCAATCCCCCTCAGCCGGAACATCCCGTGAAACTCGTTCTCCAGCGCTACGGCCGGTACCGCACTGGCTACGGTCAGCGTCGAGAAAACAGCGATTGCCGACAGCTTCATTCTTCTGTTCATAGTTTTCCCCTTGCGTTGTTGATGACCATCAAAAGTTGTGTCCTGCGTGGTAACCAAAATACGTTTGCCACCTCCGTTTCTTGGGAATTGAAGCCCAGCAATATATACGGCACTCCTTGTCGAGTGCGGCTGAACGAAGCACGAACAAGATCAAAACGACTGGCCCAATCTTGAGACACAACACGACCGCAGGCATAATGCCTACCAGAATAGACGTACAGACCAACTGTTTTATATGTGTCTACACATGTATACATTGTTTGTCAATATAAAAATGTTTTACTCAAACACAACCACAAAAACACTGACACGTCACTTACTCATCAACCGGCCAGCCGGGGCGAGTTACCTCCTCTAATGAATAACTCACCGTTCTGACCGGGGGCGATCAAGAACGCGAAATTCTCGAATACCAATCGGACCACAGTAACGGTCTGCGGACGTCACGACTAACACGAGCCACACCGCTCCATTGACTGACCAGCCAACCATACGCTACAAATAACACCTATTACCGAAACAGGGACTGCTGTTACCCTTTGCTGTCAGGTAATTTCCGCGCACCTTCGCTGAATCAGCCGCTTTGGAGCTCCTTGCCAGACGCGCGATAATGTTCGATCGTCGCCCCTATACCGTCCGCCAGTGCTGTTCGCGGCAGGCCGGCAAACAGTTCATGGAGATCGTCTGCCGCTATCTTGCTGGCAATCGGCAGAGGTGCGCCCCCGGCCGTCAGGACAGCCTCCGGCACCAGGCGCTTGATCGCGGTTATCACGTCATCGACAGATGCAACCTCACCGACGAGGTTGAAGACATTGGCCCCCGGTACGTTTGTCAGCAGTGCGGCCTCAAAGGCTGCGGCGACATCGTCCACATAGACATACCCGGCAATGCCGGTATACGGTACGGTATAGGCTTCTCCCCGTGCCGCGGCGCGGCAGGCAAGCGAAGGCCCGGCGGACAGGCCGGTCTCACGGCCCGGACCATAGATGACAAACGGTCGAAAGCCAACCGACGGGAAACCATGATCTTCCCAATACGCCCGTGCCGCCCCCTCGGTGGCGAGTTTGAGGGCGCCGTAATGGGTCACCGGCCGCGGCACCTGTCCATCTTCAGGGCCGAAGACACCGGCCGTGCTGGAATAGACCACCTTTTCAAAACCGTTGCGGATGCCGACCTCAAACAGGTTCAACGTCCCGATCAGGTTTATCTCTGCGCCTCTGACGGGATTGTCCCGGCAGGCCGGCAACAGAACTCCGGCAAGATGTACGGCGGCCTGACAACCTTCCGCCGCCAGTGACAGATCGGGCATCCTGCTCACATCACCTACGTGCCAATCCAGTTCGTCAGCCTGTTGGCCGACAATCTCCCGCATGATCGTCCGGTTTGAACTGATATCGAAGACCCGCACGTCAATCCCTTTTTGCAACAGGCGCCGCACGATCCAGGCACCGATAAAACCGCTGCCGCCGGTGACAAGTACTTTCATGACAACGTCCTTTCGCTGCGCGGGCACCGGAAAGCGCTCCCTGCGCGGGGATTTGGCCGGATGTCAATCATGGTGACCTCAACTCCCCGAACGGGGACGACCGACGATATGGGTATGAATGGAGTCGAGCAGGCCGCCGTCGGCAAGGATGTTCTGGCCGGTGATGAAGCCGGCATCACGGCTCAACAGAAAGGCGACAATCCCCGCCATGTCGGCATCCGCTTCGGCAATGCGGTGCATCGGAATCAGCGCCTCCCTCGCCGCCTTGGCCTCGGGCGAGTCATAGATTGACTGGGTCAGAGGGGTCCGCACCAGGCCGGGCGAGACACAGTTGACCCGGATCCCTTCCGGTGCCCACTCCTGGGCGAGCTGTCGGATCAGCATGATAAGGGCTGACTTGCTCGGGCTATAGGCGCCCATGCCCGAATACGGCTGCACGCCCGACATGGAGGCGACGGAGACGAAGGCACCCCCTTCCCGTTTCAACCAGGGATGGGCCGCCACCGCGAGCTGCCAGGGTGCGCGCACATTAACCGAAAAGATGAGGTCCCAGTCGGCTACAGCAAGAGTATCAAGCATCCCCGGGCGGGCGATGCCGGCATTGCTCACCACGCCGTCGAGCCCTCCCAGGGCCTCCGCTGCCTCGTTCACGAGTCGAGCAGGAACCGCCGGATCGGACAGATCTCCCAACAGCGGAAACGCCTTGACACCCAGACCACGGAGCTCCCCGACCAGTCCTTCCAGCTCACCTGCATGTGACGACCCGCAGGCGGCAATATTCGCCCCTGAGGCTGCCAGACGTAAGCATATTGCGCGCCCTATTCCCCGGCTCGCCCCGGTCACCAGGATTCGTTCAGCTGACATGCGGACCTCCCGTATTAAAGGTTGGTGGAAATCGCATCCCACCATCGAGCCTGATCGTTTCCCCATTCAACATGCTGTTCTCGGCAATATGCACCACAAGTTGCCCATATTCCTCGGTCGTACCGAATCGTCTGGGGAACACGAAATTGGAAGCGACGCCTGCGCGGACATACTCGGGGAGACCTCCTATCATGGGGGTATCGAAATAGCCGGGAGCAACACTGTTTACCCGGATGCCGTATTCTGCAAGCTCCCGGGCGGCGGGAAGGGTAAGGGAGACCACTCCCCCCTTGGATGCCGAATAACCGCACATGCCGATCTGGCCATCGTACGCTGCAACCGATGCGGTCATGATGGCAAGCCCCCGCTCACCCTGCGCCAGCGGCTCAAGTTCCGTCATCTGCTCCGCAACAAGGCTGAGCATGTTGAGTGTGCCATTGAGATTGATGCGGATTACCCGTTCAAATGCTTTAAAGCGTGCATCGGCTTCGTCGCCCACCAGGGAAACCCGTCCGATCGTAATGCCGGCGCAGTTAACCAGGATACGGGGCAGACCGTTGTGCTCGGCGGCCAACGCCAGAGCTCCCCTGGCGCCGACCGGGTCCGACACGTCGCAATAAGCGGCAAAACCGCCAGTCTCTTCGGCTACCGACGTGGCGCCGGCCATGTTCGCATCCAGGATGGCAACCTTTGCGCCCTCCCGTGCCAGTGCCCTGGCTGCAGCAGCACCAAGCCCTGAACCTCCGCCCGTCACAATCGCCGCAACTCCCGAAATATTCATCTCATCTCCCCCGGCGTCAGGCATCACCAAGACCGCATTTGCTTCAGACCCCGAGATACCCCTCGCGGACCTTGTCGTTGTTCAGAAGCTCAACACCGGCTCCCTCCAGGATGGTCCGCCCGCCTTCCAGCACGTAGGCACGGTTCGACATCTCAAGCGCCACCAGCGCGTTCTGCTCCACCAACAGTACCGTGAGACCTTTCTGTTTGTTCAGCTCCACCAGGACCTTGCATACCTGTTCGACGATCATCGGGGCGAGCCCCAGCGACGGTTCGTCCGTAAGCATGATCTTCGGCTGCCCCATTAAGGCCCGCGCGATGGCGACCATCTGCTGCTGGCCCCCGCTTAAGGTCCCTGCCAG
>NZ_VLLN01000054.1 GCF_007830735.1 Geobacter argillaceus | reverse complement strand
TTCTCGGAGGTGCGGGCCAGGACCGTGTAAAAGGCGGCCACCGGGCCGTTCGTCGAAAAGCATTTGGTCCCGGAGATGACGTACTCGTTGCCGTCCCGGACCGCCGTGGTGCGGATGGAACCGACATCGGACCCGGCGCCGGGCTCCGATACCAGGTAGGCGGCCAGCTCCTGGTTCGTCACGATCCGCGGCAGCACCTTGGCCAGCAGTTCGGGACTGCCGCCGTGCAACAGCGGGTAGCTCCCCACGGCCTGAATGATCAGCATGAGGGCCGACGAGGCGCAGTGGCGGGCGATCTCCTCCACCGCCGTACAAAGCAGGGTTCCCTGGCTCTGCTCCGCACCGCCATACTGCGGCGGGAAGACCATGGTCATGAGCCCCAGATCCCACAACAGCGACAGCACCTCGCTGTCAAGCTCGCCCGTGGCGTCTATGTCGGCCGCTACCGGGGCGATCCGCTCCCGGGCCGCCTGGCGGATAGTGTCGGTTACGATGCGTATCTCTTCGTTGTTGGTAAACATCTGTCCCCTCCTGTCTGATATCTGTCCTTTGTTGGTTTTCGATTAAGGATTCCCCGCAGACAGCTGCGAAAATCCGATCCGGCGTGACAAGCAATCCGCCACGCTGTATAACGTTTTTATATTTCATTGTTTGTGCCAGGTTTATTAAAAGATAAAACAAGTCCATAACTATCCGTTTTCTTTGAATAGTTTTTGATGTATACAAACAGGACACAATTTGCTATACCCTTTTTATGTAGACGCTCGTATACAACAGTACTCCGCATAGCCATGAACAGGGCACCACTGCAAGGAGTTTCCCAGAGGAGACATGTTGACCAATGGATACACCTAACAAGACGGCCCTATTCCGTAAAGCCACCTATTGTCGCTGCGGCATCGTTTTTTTGAACGAAACAGGCCACGTTACCGCTTTGAACCATGACTTCTTTGCTTCGACGCATCCGGAGATCACGGAGGGAGGGCTCCTTCCCGATGAACTTCAAGGTTTGAAGCCCGGGGAGTGGAGATTTTGGGGTAAAGACTGGTTCGTACAGACCGAAGGTCAACCAAGAACCGAAGTGCTTGTGGTCAGGCGTGTCAGGGCAGCGGATCTGATCCTTGGTCCCTACGGCGACTGTCCCATGAATGAGGAGATGGTGCGGATGATGCTCGACAGTCCCTCTGAAGGGCTGACGGTCGTTGATACGAAAGGGAAGATTACGCTGCTCAGCCCGTCAAATGAACGCTGGTTCGGCCTTGAGCCGGGAGGCGGGGCCGGGCTCGCCCTTTCGGACCTGGCCCCGGCCAGCCGCTTGTCGGAGGTGGCCCGAACCGGCGTGGCTGATCGTGCCCAGGTCGTTGACCTGCAAGGCAAGACCAAAATTACGGTAAACCTCCCCATCAGGCGGGACAGGGAGGTAATCGGCGCCGTCGGCAGAATCATCTTCCAGAGCACGGATCAAGTGGAAAAGCTTGCCGGCCGGGTGCGCACCATGGAACGGCAGGTGGAACGCTACGAAACCCTGCTGAACGAGATGCGCGGAGAGCGCTACTCATTCGAGAATATCCTCACAAAAAGCCCGGTGATGCTCAGCATCATCGACCAGGCTCGCCGCATAGCAGACTCTTCGGCAAAAGTGCTCATACTGGGCGAAAGCGGCACCGGCAAGGAACTCTTCGCCCAAGCCCTGCACGAGGCCTCGGGTCGAAAAAAGGGGCCATTTGTGGCGATAAACTGTGGCGCCATCCCCCGCGACCTGATCGAGTCGGAACTTTTTGGCTATGAAGAAGGGGCCTTCAGCGGCGCAAAGCGAAAAGGGAAACCGGGGAAGTTCGAACTTGCCTGTGGCGGCACCCTGTTTTTGGACGAAGTTGGGGAGCTACCCCTGGAAAGCCAGGCCAAACTGTTGCGCGTACTGGAAGAGCGCAAGATAGATCGCCTGGGCGGCACGGCACCGATTCCTGTGGATTTCCGTCTCATTACTGCAACCAACCGCGATCTGGGCACAAACGTCAACACCGGCAAGTTCCGGAGCGATCTGTATTATCGCATTAACGAGTTCCCGATCGACATTCCTACACTGAGGTCCCGACCGGAAGATATCCCACTCCTGGCAAGACACTTTCTGACTGAAGTATGCCGTAATGAACGGCTGCCCATGCTAAAGATCTCCGAAGGGGCCGCCGAAGCCCTGATGTCGCATGACTGGCCCGGTAATGTCCGCGAACTGCGGGGAGTAATGCGCCAGATGGCCTGGAAGGCCCAAGGAATAACCATCGAGCCGCACCATCTGCCACCATCACTTCATAAAGGCCAGAGCACGGGAATTTCGGGGACATTGGAAGAACAATTGGCCAGAGCCGAACGCGCCGCCATCGAATCGGCCCTGCAGACAGCTGGTGGCAATCGGGCACTCACTGCCCGTATGCTCGGGATTCACCGTACCGCCCTCTACAAAAAGATGAATCGACTGGGCATAGACTAAGAGATCGTCCTGAATTAGGCAGTTGAGACTATGGTTGCGAAACACGGACCGAGGTAACGTTCTCACAGTTGATTCATGTCAAGTCCGATAAACTCCTAGAAGCAACCAAGCTGACACTGCCGTATCTTGTAGCCCCGGACATTTGCCGCGTCCGCGACGGACATGGGTTTGACGTTCAGTTCACGGGCCAGGGCGAAGACGCTGGAACAGGTGAGCTCACCATTTTCCCCGAGGGCCTCGACGCGGCAGACCACCGGTTCACTGACCGGTTCGGTCACCGAACCGGTGTATGCGGTCTTTTTCACTGAGAAGCAGCCAAGTTGGCAGTCCGTAACGCGGATACCGAGCTTATCGATCATGGCCCCGACATCGAGACGGGAAACACCGGCATCCTTGGCAACCTTCCAACCGGCTGGGCATGATACGTAACCATCTTTTACGGCTGATTTGACAACATGTTCCAGCTGAGACAGCGCTTCATTGGACAGATTGCCGGGATTATCCGGCAGCCTGATTCTGCCACTTTTCTTTTCACGGTCAGTGTCATTGAAATTGTGCATTGACAGGTCTCCTCTTGCTAAGTTCCGGATCAAAACGCGTGATTATTTAATATAGCGCACCCGGCAACCTGGACACAAGATAAGTGTTACGCTACCTTTTTGTAATAGTCCTCACGTGCTTGGTCTGAACTTCTGAGCCCCATCTTCTCGACTGGCCACAACTGACAGCATTGCCGAACTAACCCTCTGATAGTTGAACAGTATCAGCATGATAATACCCGAGCCGCAGGGAAATTTCTTTGGCAGCTCTCTTCACCTGTGGGACCAGTTCGTCATACATTCTCGCTGTATTGAAACGCATAATGGGACCGGAAACGCTGACAGCGCCAACGACGCCCCCGGTATAGTTGCGAATCGGAGCGGCAACGCTTCGTACCCCCAGGTTTAACTCCTCATCTTCAAGCGCATAATCCTGAGCAGCTATCGTGCTGAGAAGCCGCCTGAATTGGTCTCGGTCAATAATGGTATTCATTGTCAGTTGCCTGAGATCCTCTGAAAGGTACCTCTGCAGGTCCGCTTCGGACCCGTTTGCGAGGAGCACCTTGCCAGCTGCCGTGCAATGGGCTGGGAGCATAGTGCCCATGCGCGGAACAACCCTCACCGGGTGGGAAGATTCGACTGCATCGAGGCAATAAATTTCTGATCCTCGCATGATCGCTACGTCCGTGGTTTCGTTGCAATCCCGTACCACCGATTCCAAGACGGCTCGTGCCTGACGAGGAAGCTTCATCTGCTTGATGGCACTCTGCCCCATTTCCAGGTTTCTTATCCCAAGCCGGTAACAATCCGTGCCATTGTTTACTTCGATATAGCTGCGTGACGCCAGGGTGGCCAACAACCTGCCAAGTGTGTATTTATTGAGGTTCAGACGCTTTCGCAGCTCAGTCATACCAAGCTCGTCTGTATTATCCAGAAACTGTTCCAGGACATCGAGGGCATACTCAACAGTGTAGATTCTATAATTTGTTGTTTGTTTTTTCATCATGATCACGATAGCAATGGTAATTCAGGCCATGCACTGGTTCCGAGTCCCAGCGTACCATCAGTCCATCACACACAGTGCCGTCCGCTCACTGGCCGCTAACAGCGAGGCAGCCCCAAACAGTTCTGAACTGCTTTGCCGCACCGTGCCAGGAAGCATAATGCATCGATTCAACAGGCGGTCATACCGCCATCAACGACAATCTCCGTGCCGGTCACCCAGCTCGACAGATCCGAGGCCAGGAAAAGGGCGGCATTGGCAATGTCTGCCGGTACACCTGTGCGACCTATCGGGTAGCCTGCCAGCATCTGCTGCAGTGCATCAGCACGATCCGAGAAGACGCCGAGTTTAACGAAATCTTCCACCAGTTTGTTGCCCATGTCGGTCTCGACCAGCCCGGGATAGATGGAATTAACCCGGATGCCGTAACCGAGGCGCCCGCATTCCACCGCCGCCGACTTGCTGAACAACCGTACGGCACCTTTAGAGGCGGTATAGACTCCCAGTCCCGGGGTACCGATCAACCCCGAAACTGATGACAGATTGATAATGCTCCCCCCCTTTCCGGCTGGCCCGCCCGGGCGCATGGCCCTGATGGCGTGCTTGTGCCCGAGAATCATCCCCGTAACGTTGATCCCAATGAGTTTTTGAACATCGGAGAACTCGACATCGGCGATCATGCAGGTTTGCTCGATGGCGGCGTTGTTAACGAGAATATCCAGACCGCCGAACTCATCGATGGTCCGTGCCAGCGTGGCAACCCACTGCGCTTCCTCGGCGGCGTCATGGCGGATGAACATCGCTTTGCCGCCGTTTTCGCGAATCAGTGTTGCGGTCGCCTCGCCCCGCTCCGCCTGCACATCACCTATGGCAACGCTCGCACCCTGCTCCGCGAATATCTGCGCAATGGCAGCACCGATCCCGGCCGCCCCCCCTGATACATAAGCTACCTTGCCAGACAGGTCTATTTTCATCTGATCCCCCCTGTAGGGGCGCACCCGCGTGTGCGCCCTGTTTTGGGCAGACACATGGGTCTGCCCCCCCTACATTGATGTTCTACATTTTCACGCTGCTGATCTGGATAACCGGCTGAATGTCCGTGTAGTTGGGAATATCCCCCATGAACGTTTCCGCGTGGGGGCCAAAGGCGGCCTGGAAAGCCTCCACCGAATCAAACAACATGTGCCCCATGGCAACGTAGGGCGCCGGTGATCCCGGCTCTCCACCTCCCAGCCCCTGTTCGACAGCGACACCTTTGCATGCCGTACCGAGCTTTTCCCGAACCATCGGCATATGGCTGGTACAGTAATACTCCATGTCGAATCTGCTTCCTGCACCATGTGGATAGAGCACGCTGACCTTGATCATGTTCATTTCTCCTTTGTCGCCGCATGTTCGGCTTGGATTGTGTTTTTATCAGCAAAACGGCATTGACGTACCCTGTTATTCGGGCAACTGAACGGCACGACACTCAACCGCATCAATAGAAGATGGCACCCGCTCCTCGGCAGTCACCTCCACCTCGTCATGGACATTCCTGAGAAAGAAGTGGGAGAGGGCCGGGATGAGGATGAGTGCCCCGATCATGTTCCAGAGGAACATAAAGGTCAGGAGGATTCCCATGTCGGCCTGGAACTTGATCGGCGACAGGGACCAGGTGATGACCCCGCCGGCCAGGGTGATCCCAACGAGCCCAACGACCTTGCCGGTGAACTGCACCGCCTTCTGGTACGCCTCGCCCAGCGGTAGCCCTTCCCGCTGGTATTTGAGCTGCATGCTGAGCAGATACAGCGCATAGTCGATGCCGATCCCCACCCCCAGCGCGATGACCGGCAGGGTGGCGACCTTGACGCCGATGCCAAGTGCCACCATCAGCGCCTCGCACAGGATCGAGGTGAGGACGAGCGGCAGGATCGCCACCAGTACGGCCCGCCAGCTCC
>NZ_VLLN01000053.1 GCF_007830735.1 Geobacter argillaceus | reverse complement strand
GAACCACGTCAACAAGTTCATCGACTTCTCCTCGGTCAGAGGCGGTGGCAGCACCAAATACAACGGCTCGACCAAGCTCTGCACGAACATCTACTGCCACTCCAACGGTAACCCCGGCTCCCTGGTCTACGTCAACCCGGCGGCCTGGAACTCCGCCACCACCTACGGCTGCAACGGCTGCCACGGCACCAGCGGCTTCGGCGCCCCCGACTACGCCAACGGCGGGGCCGGCACCACCACGGCCAACAGCCATTCCAAGCATGTGTCGCAGTTGAACATCACCGACACCACCGGCTGTGCCGTGTGTCACCGGCGGACCGTCGATATGGCAACGGCTAACAAGCTGCGCAACTATTCCACGCTCCATCTGAACGGAACGGCAAATGTGACATTCAACACCACCAGGGCAGGATCAAGCGCCACCTGGACGTCCGGCACCGGCACCTGTTCCAGCGTAATCTGCCACGGCAATGGCCTGGGAGCGTATCAGTCTCCCCAGTGGGGTGCTACCGACAACTGCGGCTTCTGCCACCCAATAGCCAGCCTCGGCGGCGCCCACGCCAAGCATCTGGACCTGACCCAAACGCCGGTCTTCTATACCTTCACCGCCAACAGGTCGTCCGGCGACGACTCTACCGGCAAATACTACTTCGGTTGCTCCAGCTGCCATCCGCTGGTCAACGGCAACCACACCAGCGGAACGATTGTCCTTGACCTACGCCCATCGGTGGCAGGCGTCGGCACGCTCCGCTCCAAAAACAGCGCCGCCATAACCGCCACCGGCCCGGCCGGCACCACCAACGGCGGCACCACCGCTGACTCGGTTTCAGGCTCCGTTGTCAAGTGCCTGAATATCTACTGCCACAGCAACGGTTATTCTACCAGTATGGTTTATGCAAATACGCCGAACTGGTACGGCGGAAGCTTCACCGGGGACCGCTGTGCCAACTGCCACGGCAATTCGCCCAACAGCACCATTGCCGGGTCACCGGCCCACTACAATTCCAATTTCCTCGGAACGGGAATCACAGGTGGCCACGTGGTTGGTATCCATTACGACGGCATCTTTTCCGGCACCAACGGCCTGGCTACCCCGGGCACCGGCACCACTAACAGCCATGGCAATGCTCTGTATTCAACCACCATCAACTGCAACATTTGCCACTACGCGACAGTAACGAGCGCGAATAATGACAAAAACATCGTTTGCAACACCTGCCACAACGGCATTCAGGCAACGCTGCGCGGCAACGCGACGATCGCCAACAAGGCTAACCACGTAAACGGCTCGGTGAAAGTTGCATTCAATTCGATAAATGAATTCTCCAAGGCCCAATTGAGAACGGGCAGCCAGGGCACCGCACCGTACAATACGGCCTGGACAAGGAACAGTGGCTACAAGGGAGCCGGTTCCTATGACTCGGCGCAGGCTGTGTTCAATACTGCAGCCATGTGGGACAGCAGCACCAAGACCTGTTCCAATATCGCCTGCCATAATGGTCAGAGCGTGACATGGGGAAGCACCGGCGGAGCGACAACATGCCAAAGCTGCCATCCATCGCTTTAAACGCCCGATCTGTTACTTTTGAAATTACTATACTGCCGGAGGCATGAGGATGAAGAACATTGCAAATACATCCAAAGGAGTGCGTTGGCTTAGACTCCCACTCCTGGTGGCGGGCTTCGCTTCGCTGCTCGTACCCGTTGCGTTTTTTTTCGCTCCAATGGCATACTCGGCGCTACTTCACAACAGCACCAATCTGAGTTCAACCAAGTGGGGCGTCAATGGCTGGGGAATCGCGGGAGGCAAATACGGCGCTTTCAGCTGCACCACCTGCCACATACCCAGTACCACCAATATTAAGCTGATACGGGGCACAATCACCGCTCCGCTCGGCAACTGGAGTTCATCGAACAGTCCGGGCGTATCGGTGACGTTCCTGAACCTGACCAGCATGGGACGTGACAACGACAATCACACCACCTCGAACCGCATCTGCGAGGTCTGCCACAGCCGGAACAAGTATCACAACTACAACACCACAAAGAACTCCGGCGGAACGATACATAACAACAGCGCCGACTGCATCGGCTGCCATCCTCACAAGGCGGCGTTCAAAGGGTCAGAATCCAGCGGCGGCCAGGCATGCACCAGCTGCCACAACAGCGGCAGCTTCGCTTCCGCTCTGAAAGGAACAAACGGGTACCACCACTACCTGCAAAGTACCGACACCGTAACGTATGGCACGGTGGCGCAGCCTGTCCTGGTGGGGGGAGCCACCGACACGAACCGGAACTGCCTCATGTGCCACGTGGACCACGACATCTTCCGCCCCGACCTGAACCTGAACGCCGGCAGTGGCAGGGGAAAGAACCTGCGCGCCGACATATCGACTACTCCCACCGCCGCGAATACGGCCAGCTATGCGAACACCGACTTCCTGCCCGACGCCACGAAAAACGGTGGCATCTGTATCTCCTGCCACCGGACGCAACAGACCAATCTGGGCTACACCCAGGCGGACGGTTCGCTGCGCAAGCCGGCGATTCCCTATCCTGATACGGTTCAGAAGCAGGTGTTCGTCTTCATGAGCACCGCCCACAACTATACCGTCACATCCACCTTTTCCGGCACCGGCACCAGCACGTTCGCCGCCAACTGCACCAAGTGCCACAACGACACGCTGAACCCCAAGTCCGGCTACAATGCCCAAGGCATCTCCCGTGTCAAATTCGGCAACCATACCACCTCGATCCCCCAGATGCTGACCACCTTCGGCGCTCCGGTGACCTCGTCGCAGAAGGCCGATTTCTGTTTCAAGTGCCACGGTAATGTTGCCCCGTTCAGCACGACGACCCCGAACATAAACGTTTACCTCTCCACGGACCGGTTCGACTGGTACAGCACAACCTCCATGACCGCCCGGACCAAGAACATCGCTGCCGACTTCAATGACGCGACCCTGACCCACAAGCACCAGGTCCAGCTTGCCGCCTATGCCGGCAAACACCACGCCGGCGAAACCAGGGCCGAACTCTCCGCCAACAAGCATGTCACCTGCGACGACTGCCACAACCACCACGGCTCGAAAAAGGGGCTCCATGTGCAGGGGGGACCGCGGAACCTCTCCCCGGCCCTGACCGGGGCCATGGGGGTAACGCCTCCTACCTGGATTGCATGGTCAACCGCCCGGGCCGCCGGGACGACGGTAACCTGGCCGGACGCCATGGTGCCGGCCTCGGAGGAGTGGCAGATCTGCTTCAAATGCCACAGCAGTTACAACACCAACCAGGCCGGCTGGGTCGGCACCAATTACAGCGGTGCCGATCTGGCGATCCAGCTCAATCCCACCTACAAATCGGGCCACGCCATCATCGGCAACTCCCGGGTGCCGGCCGATTCGCCGTCCAATTTCGTAGCCGGGACCCCTTGGAACAAGAACAGCATCCTGACCTGCACCGACTGCCATGTGAACAGTAACACCGGTGTGAACGACCCCAAGGGGGGGCACGCCTCCACGAACCCCTACATGCTCCGGGGCAATTACCAGCCAACTGTGGCTTCCACCGCCACCCCTAGCGGGGAGGCGATGTGCGGTCTCTGCCATACCCCTCAGGCGTATGGTCTTACGCCAACCGATCCTGGGGTCGGGACTTATACCAACAGCGGTTTCAGTTCAGGGACGAACAACATGCACCTGGAGCACGCCTACCGGCAGGGTATCACCGGGTACAAATGCTCCATGTGCCACGCGGCCAACATTCACGGCTCCCCGCGGCAGGCCATGTTCGTCCTCAAGACGGACCCTGCGCCGTACAATGTGGGGACTGATCACGTGGGTTCCTTTGTAAGAGCGGCAAACAAAACATATACCGAGTTTAACAATTGTACAGGCGGCGTGGGCGCTTGTTCTCATCACCCATAATGAGGAATATGGCAAATTCAGGAACTCGGCGCCCCTGCGGAAGGATGGATTCGATGAACAGAATTGGCTACATGGCCACAATGGTGTTGTTTCTTCTTGTCGCGATGGTGGCAGTGGCATCCGCCGCCTGTACCGCTATAGATCATATCCCCTACACGATTCAGAAGAGCGGGAGTTATTGCTTGACGAAGGACTTAACCCTGAAAGATGGAGCGGCCGCCATTCTTGTGGATGCGGAAAAGGCTGTCATCGATCTGGGGGGGCACCGGCTTTCCGGCACCGGCGAGGACGCAGGCTACGGAATCCGCTCCGACAAGGGGGTTATTGTCAGGAACGGAACCGTTGCAGGCTTTTATTTCGGCGTCACCGGCGGAGCCGGGTCAATGATTGAAAACCTGCGGGTTGAGAACAGTACCCGTACCGGGATATTGGTGAACGGCGACGGAAGCCTTGTCCGCAACAACACCGTTACGGATGCGCGCCCCATTTTCGAGGCATACGGTATCGTGGCCATGGGTGCCCAGAACCGCATACTCGACAATACGATAACGGAAATAAAGGGGGCGGCCAGCGGACGCGGGTTCGGCATTCGGGTCTACACAGCGGGTGAAAACGTCATCCAGGGGAACCGGGTCGCCAATACCGCCCTCATCCCGAATACCTTCGGCATCCTCATCGCCGGGCCGGAATCACAGAAAAATGCCGTTACCACCAACACCATAGCAAACATGGAAAAAGGGGTGGTATACGAACGGGGCAGCGACGGCACCAACCGCGGCAACCGCACCTCGGGTGTCACCCATCGTTACATCGGCGGCAACGACGACGGCGGCAACGAGTAACACGGTATGGCACACCAGAAGGACTGCAACCCGGAGAGAGCGACCACTCCGGGTTTTACTGTTAAAAGGAGAACCTTGGTCCAATGATCGCTAATGACTTCATGCAACGGCTGGCGTCCCGGCGGGTTTCCCTGACGCTTATCCTGCTGCTGCTCTGCATCTGCGTCACCGGTGCTCTCGTCCCCCAGAAATCGCTCCTGGAGCCGGAGGAATACGCTGCATGGGTCGCTGCCGGAGGTGTTCACGACCTCTGGCTGAAGCTCGGTTTCACCCGCATCTTCTCCACCTGGTACTTTCTTACGGTCATGGCCCTCTTCTTCGTCAGCACCCTCGCGGCAATGATTGTGCGCGTACGTGCTCTGCTGCGACGGGAGAAGCCGGAGGTGAGCGCAGCTGCCATAAGCCGGGAGCCGTTTTCCGCAATCGTTCCCGGAGTGTCGCCGGAAACACTGAAGCTGCGGGTTTCGGGCTTTTGCTGGAGCGAAGGGAACTGTGCCGACGGCCGCTGCCTCACCGGCACGCGCTTCGGGTTTGCACGATGGTCCGTCGTGCTGCTCCACACATCACTTCTGCTGCTCATCCTCGGCGTCCTCGCGAGCCAGGAGACCTATTTTCGCGGTTACATGAAGCTGGGTGTGGGGCAGGACGAGCAGCTCGACGAAGCCGGCTTTTTCCAGCAGGACAAGGGGATGCTTGCGCCGCCGCTTCCGCGGGGGCTCAAGATTACTCTCCTCTCCTTTGACAACCGGTACCGGGAAGCGGGTTATCTTCCCGACATCGCGGCGGACCTCCTACTGGAAGGGGCCGCCGAAGGGCCCCTCCGGACGAGGCTCCTCCGTTACAATACGGTGCGCTACGGAGGGACCGACCTCTATCTCTCCGTCCGGAGCGGCTTTGGGGTGATCCTCCACACCGAGCGCCGGGACGGGGGGCGGGCATCGGGCTATGTGACTTTCCACTTTCCGGAAAAGGGGAAAAATCCGCAGGTGCAGGCCGAGGTCCCCGGTTCAGATATGCAAGTCAATGTGGAATTCCTTTCCAGGAACCATAAATACTACGACATCGACGACATTGAATCACCGGCTATCCGGATGAGGTTCATGCGAAACGGCAGACTTGTGGCCGAGCGGCTCATTCGTCCCGGAGAGAGGACGGAAGTCGAAGGAATCAGTTACACCTTCGGTAAGATCGACTACTGGTGCGACATTGCCGCCACGCGTGATCCCGCTATTAGTTTGATCTTCGCCGGCTTTGCCGCCTCCGCACTGGCCCTTGTCTTTTTCGCGCTATTCCCGACCACGGAAATCCGCCTTCTGGAGATAAGGGGGACGGACGCCGTTCATCTGGGCGTACGGTGCGAACGGTTCAGGGCCGTCGCGGAGCGGGTCTTCGAACAGATCACGAAGGAGAAAACAACCTGATGGACGTCATCTTTTTCTGGATTGCGACGACATTCTATGCCCTTTCAGCGGTGTTTTACCTGATCCACTTCATTTTCGACAAGAGGTGGGGAGAAAAGTGGGCCGCTGCACTGGCGGCAGGAGGGATGACGCCCCATGTCGCCGCCGTCGGGATGCGGTGGCTGCAGGCAGGACACGGCCCCTACATCACCCGCTACGAAGTCTTTTCATCCGACGCACTGATCACGGTTGCCGTCTTTCTCTGCGCCGGCCTGCTGTACCGGAAGATCAGGGTGGCGGGGGCGATCGTGATGAGCGGCGCTTTTCTGATGATGGGGTACGGGGCACTATCGGTCGACACCAAGGCAGCTGCGCCAATCACCTTCAAGAGCTGGTGGCTGGTCATCCACATCCTGTTTGGCAAGGTCATCACCGGATCGATGCTGGTTGCGGGGGCGCTTGCCATCTTCTATCTCCTTAAAAGCAACCAACCCGAACGCTGGCCCAGGCTCCCCGACGTGGCTTCCCTGGACGACCTCTCGTACCGCTTCTTTTCCCTTGGTTTTTGTTCACTGGGGCTGATGATCGTCGCCGGTTCCATCTGGGCGAACAGCGCATGGGGACGCTATTGGGGGTGGGACCCGATCGAGACCTGTTCCCTCATCTCCTGGATTGCCTTCGGCGTCATTCTCCACCTGCGGCGCCTCCACGGCTGGCGTGGCAAGAGGATGGCGTGGTTAACGATTGCAGCCCTGCTTCTCGCGATATTCACCGCCTTCCTCATCACCATTGTGAGTCCCGGCATTCACAGCTCCTACATGGTGAAGTAACCCGCTATTATTTTTTCAGATTTCATTTTTTAGGTGTCTGAATTGCATGTTTTTGATTGTGTTTACAGGGGTATCGATTCCAAGAGGGGACGACCAAGAAAAATACTCCTTTTATCAATATGTTATCCGCAACTTAACAGCGATCCGATCATGGCGGTGAATTGTTGTGTTCAGATATTTGACACCATGATGACATTGATGTTGATCATTTTGTTAATGTAGCGAGTGCGACCGTTTGGTAGAAAGGATTAGCGAAATGAACCGGAGAGCAGCATCACTCTCTGCACTATCGAGACACCTCATACTATCCGCCATAGCCCTGGCGGGCTTCTTCGTTCTTGGCGTGCCCGTAAGCCATGCTATCCAGAAGTACCAGTACAGCCCTCAGCTCTGCAGCGACTGTCACGGCATGCCGCCGATCGACACAGCCTACCGCAACGTCACCACCGGCGGCTTTAAGGGGAGTCACCTGACCCATGCCACCACTGGTCAGTCAAGCTGCGAGAAGTGCCACAATGGCAGCTCCACCTTTAAAACGGACCACAGCAACGGCTTCATCCACATGTCGAGCAACATCAACGCCTCGCCTTCGCCGGCCAAGGGGGTGTACGGCACCAAGGGGGTCTTTTTCAACCAGACCTCCAATCCAATCCTGGGAACCTGCACCAACGTCAACTGCCATTTCGAGACAACTACACCGGTCTGGTCCAGCACCGCATTTGCCTCCCCCACCGACTGCGGCCAGTGCCACGGTGCGCCACCCAGCGGCACCGGCCCGGGATACACCGGAGGAAACGCCGCCAGTCATACCAGGCATAACCTCTACTATACCGGCGCCAACCAGTGCGTGAAATGCCACACCGACCACACCGCTGAGGCCAACACGTTCGCCCACGCAACCAGTTTGCGCAACATCGTCGTTGCCCCCCGCGATCCTGCCGGCACCCTTGCCGGCAGCTACACCGGCAGTGGCGCCAACTTCCTGCCGAGCAGACAGGC
>NZ_VLLN01000052.1 GCF_007830735.1 Geobacter argillaceus | reverse complement strand
CGTTGCCGTGCATCCCGACGCTGAAATTGAGCGGCATGGCCAGATCCACCCCCGGCAGGACCTGTTTCCATTCCGGCACCAGGTTGACCGTTACCGTGGAGTTGTCCCTGGTGGCATGGCCAATGCCGAGGTTAGTGGGTTGGCCGAAGATATTGGTCCCGGCGCGGCCGGTGAAGTACTGGCCATTTTCACTGACCCGGTTCCAGCGGCCATAGGCAAACTCCAGAATGGCGGAGCCGGTATCGAACAGGGGGGTCTTTGGCAACAGGGTCAGGAAGTTCACCACCGCGTGCATGGTGTCGCCGCGCGCCCCGGCCGGGGCAAACCACTGGCTGGTCAGCGGCATGTTGCGACGGTAGGAGAGCTCGGAGCCGACGCTGACCCCCAGGATCTGCTTGGCAAAGCTGATCCCGTAGAGACTGATGTTGGATTTGTAGTCATTGTGATAGCCACTGGCATCCATGAGCACCTGCGGCATCTTGTCGGAGAAGTTGCGGTAGTGGAACCCCAGGGTCCCGTTCAGCCATTCGGGACTGTAGGCCACCTTGATCCCCCAGTCGCGCATGTCGCTCGGCCGGTGATCGCCACCGTTAGGAACCCAAACTAAGGGTGGTCCGCCCGGTGGGCCCGGGAAGATGAAGGACTCGCCGCTGTTCATCCAACCGTCCACCATCCCCAGGTAACTCCCCCCCTCCGGGAAGATGTTCGACTCCCACTCCAGGTAGTACTGCCCGGCAATGGTGAGCTCGTTGGTCGGCTGGACCTGGACCGATACCTGGTTCAGCGGCCGGAAGATCTCCTTCAGCTCGACGCCCGGCATGGCCAACGCCTTGGCCATGTCGATGGGCGACTGGCCATAGGAAATACCGTTGGAACCGGCAGCGGGGAAGAACGCCTCGCCCCAGTAGATGGTATGCCGGCCGGCCCGGACGTTGATCGGGACGTCGCCGATATTCAGTTTGCCAAAGACGAAGGCGTCCAGCAGTTCGCCGTCCGGCCCGGCAAAACGCCGCTTGGTGTACTGATTCAGTCCGGGAGATGGTTGACCTTTTTCAAGATGGTTTGAGGTCTGGGGCGAGCGGTTATCCAGCCCCGCCTTGTAGATCGGGTCGTACCAGAGGGCACCGCTCAAGCGGAAGCCAAAATCCTTCTTGTAGACCAGATCGGTTTCGGAAAGGAGGTCCAGGCGACTCGACACGATCCCTACATCGAAATTGCGGTTACCGTCATCATGGTTGATACTGCCGATAAGATCCTTGTTCTGCCCTTTGAGGCGCTGGGCCAGGGTGTACCGGAAGGTGTTGTCCCAATGGATTACGACGTCTTCGTTGTCCGTCGGAATCTCGAATGCAACGGCGTTGACGCCAATTCCCAGGACAGCCATTGCCGCAACCGTTGCCAATCCCTGTTGCAGCCCCCTGACAAGTTTCTTTCTCTGATAGTGTTTACCCATAATCCCTCCTGGCTCGGTTATTACTGCTGACCGGTGACTTGACCACATCGCTGAGTTTTGGAGCATAGGGGGCTGAGGTGAACACAGCCGTGCGGTGCTGAGCGAATCCATGGGGGATTTGATCCCCCATGGTCTCTAAATTAAGAGGAGTGCCCTCCTTTGCTATCTGCTAGAAAGGGAAGTGTCTTTTTCCCAACTGAACGGTAATCCATTTCACTTCCGTCATCTCTTCCATTGAGTAACGGCCACCCTCGCGGCCGACACCGCTGTCCTTGACCCCGCCGAAGGGGACATGGGGCTCGTCGAAGATGCTGCAGTCGTTGATATGCACCATGCCCGTTTCCAACCGCAGAGAAAGGTCGAAGGCCTTCTGCAGGTCGTTGGTGATGAGCCCGGAAGAGAGACCGAAGGACGAGTCATTGGCCAACTGAAGGGCTTCCTCGCTGTTGGCTGCCTTGATGACGCATACCACCGGACCAAAGCTCTCTTCGTCGAAGATGCGCATCTCCTTTGTCACATCCGCCACGATGGTCGGTTGATAGAAACCACCGTCCGCATGGCCCCCGAACAGGATACGCCCCCCCTTGGAGCGTGCATCCTCCACCTGGGCGTCGAGGAAGGCGCACTGCTTGCTTTCGACCAGCGGTCCGATCACCGTGTCGGGGTTGCGTGGATCGCCGACCTTCAGGGTTTTGGTCTTTGCGACGAGTTTTTCGCAAAAGGGGTCATAGATATCGGCCTCGACGATCAACCGCGAGTTGACCATGCATACCTGCCCCTGATGGAGGAAAACGCCGAAGGCGGCGGCATTGACCGCGTAATCCAGGTCGGCGTCCTTGAGAATGATGAGCGGGCTCTTGCCCCCCATTTCGAGGGTAATCTTCTTCTGGTGACGGCCCGCGACCTCGGCAAGCTGCTTGCCGACCTCGGTGGAACCGGTGAACGTCACCATGCGGATTCGAGGGTCGGTTACCAGCCTGTCCCCAAGGGTGCTTCCCTTGACCGGGATGACGTTCAGAACCCCTTTCGGCAGACCTGCGGCCTCTAACAGTTCGGCGATCTTCAGGCCGATGACCGGGGTCGGAGAGGCGGGCTTGAGGACAAAGGTATTGCCGGCAGCCAGCGCCATGCAGACTTTCTTCATTGCCAGCAGGAGCGGGAAATTGAACGGGGAAATGCCGGCGATGACCCCCAAGGGCCGGCGGACGGTCATGGAAAAAACTCCCGGTGCGTCGGATGGCATTGTTTCGCCGAAGATGCGACGACATTCTCCGGCCGCGCTGCGCAGCATGTTGGCCACAAAAGAAACCTCGAACATCGCCTTGCCGAACGTTGCTCCGCCTTCGTCTATGAGTACGTCGGCAAATTCCTGGCAGCGCTCATCAAGGATGCTGGCGGCCTTGATCAGGACCGATTCTCTCAGGGCCGGAGCCGTGTTGCCCCACTGATCCTTGACCCGGTAGGCGGCGGCAATGGCCCTCTCGATGTCCTCAACACTTGCCTGATGTACCCTGGCATACACCTCTCCTGTGGCAGGATTCATGTCATCGGCTAACGTGCCGGTTGAGGACGACACCCACTCTCCGTTAATAAAAAGTCTGTATTCTTTCATAGTTATGGACTCCTTTTAAAAAGGGGAGGTCCCGTCGTTTCCGGCGGAACCCAATGGCCCGCAGCCATGGGGATTGCTCCCTTTAGGCTGCGAGGCTCGGAGGCATTGGTTGGATGGTTTTCAATCCGAAAAGAACGCTCTTTTCGGACGGAAATTTAATGGAACGACAAGCCACCGTCGTGAACGATCATCTGCCCGGTGATGAAGGCGCTGTCGTCGGTGGCGAGGAACAGGGCCAGGCCGATCAGGTCCTCCGGCACCGCCTCCCGCTTGATGCAGCGGGCCTGGAGTTGCAGCTCTTCCAGGGGGGGCAGATCCAGCTGCTTGATCTTGTCGAAGTTGTTGCCGCCGTCTGAATGGGTGAAGCCGGGGGCGATGGTGTTCACGTTGATCTTGAAATCCCCCATCTCCCGCGCCATGGAACGGGTCAGCGCCATGATGGCTCCCTTGGAGGCCACATAGTGCGGCATCCCCGGGACCCCCTCGTTGATCGAGGATGATCCGATGTTGATGATTTTCCCACCCTTGGCCTTCATGTGGGGGAAGACCGCCTTCATGCAGTGGAACTGGCCCAGGACGTTGATTTCCAGCACTTTCATGAATTCTTCCGAGGTACACTCCATGAACGGCTTCAGCACGATGCTGCCGAAGATGGCGGCATTGTTGAGCAGGATGTCGATGGAGCCGAACATGTCCACCGCGGCCTTGGCCATGGCGTCGCACTGTGCCTGGCTGCTGACGTCGGTTTTGACGAAGATCGCGTCGCTGCCTACTTTCTTGACCGCCTCAACCGCCTTCTGGCCGTCCAGCACGTCGGCAATGACGATCCTGGCCCCTTCCTTGGCCAGTCCTACCGCATATGCTGCGCCGATCCCCTGTGCTGCGCCGGTGATGATTGCTACCTTGCCGGTAAGTCTTCCCATCTTTTTTTCTCCTTTCAGGCTATTAGTGATAGTCACAACTTTTCGTTCCCTTCGAGCTGTACCGGCTGCTCGCCGGTCGAGGCCTTTTTGAAGTTCCTGATGCCGCTGCCGAGCGCCTGCCCCAGCTGGGGGAGCTTGGCCGGGCCGACCACGACGAGCGCGATCACGAGCACGATGATCATTTCAGGCATACCGAATCCAAACATATCCCGATCTCCTTGCTATCCCGATTACGCCAATGTGATTCCCGATTTGCCCGGCGCCATGATGTTGTTGGGGTCAAGCGCCATCTTTATGGTCCGGTTTATCCTGCGCACCTCTGGCGAGAGGGTGTTGGCAACCTTATCCATGAAGGCGGTATTGGTGCGGTTTATCAGCCAGCCGCGCTTGGTGAAGGCGGTCATCAGCTCGTCATAGCAGCTGTAGGCCTTTTTCATCGCCTCCGGCTTGGTACGGTCGAAGATAATCTCAATGTTATGGCGGGCATCGCGCCACCCTACGATGAATTCGGCGATATAGTCGAAGCCGTACCGGTGAAGTATCCGGGTGGCGACCTTTACCTGATCGCGACACTCGGCGGGCCGGGCGGATGCCGTTGGCGAAAATCGCATGTATCCTCCGTTACGCCCCCGCAGTTTGTCGAGTCCGGTCACCTGATCGGATACGACCCCCATCATCAGCTGCTTGCGGTACTGAAAGACCGGGTCATCCTTGCCTTCATTGTCGGTAATGATCCGCACCCGGCTGCCAAACGCCTTCTTGAATGCCCCGGAAACATACGACCAGTTCAGGGCCACCTGCTCCGGTGTGCCGTACACTGCTCCGTAGAGACTCCAGGCTGCAGCTCCGGTCTTCTTGCCATTGGTGCCCGCTGCTTCCCAGCCGGCACTCGTCACGGCACAGGCATTGGGTACGATTTGGGTTTCGCGCAGGAACATGAGCGGCTTGAAGATCTCACCGATCATCTCCACGTCGGAGAACTTCATACAGAATGGCATGTAGCCTCCCGGCGGTGGCGGCGGCATGAGCCATATCCCGAGCTTGGTGACAATCCCGCTGTTCCCTTGGGAAAAGAGACCATCCACGTAGGGGCCATACCCCCACTTGAAGACCTGGGTGCTGGTTGAGTTGGGAATCCCCCCCATTCCGGTCCTGAGAAGAGTGGCGTTCGGAAGGACCACTTCCATGCCGCAGGAAAAGATGAACTTTTCACTGTAGGGGGTGTAACCACACCCGCGTTCAAGGGTGTTGCCAATGATGCTCACGTTCGCTGCCGAAGCCGGAACATCGAGCCACAGGTTGATGTTCTTCTTCTTGAGATGCTGGTACAGGTCGTTATAGGTCACACCCGGCTCAAGGTGGCAGTATGCCAGCTCCTGATCGACCTCGATGATCTTGTTCATGTTCTTCAGATCGACCACGATCTGACCGGGGGTAGCCGGAGCTGAAGAGCCGTACCCCTCGTTTTCACCGTTGCATACCGTCCAGAGCGGGGTCTTGTATTTGTTGGCAATGGCAACAATAGTCTGTACTTCCTTGACCGTGGACGGGCAAAGTGCCGCCGAAGGCTTATGCAGCTCTGCGCTTTCAGCTATGGTGATTTTCAGGTACGGTTCCAGGGAAGCCGGGTCGACGCGGACCCGGTTCTCGCCCAGAAGAGCGCGATACTCCTGGATGGCCTTAGCGAATGATTCTTCCGTTACTCCCTTGGGAAGTGCAGCAAAACGACTCATGGTGTCTCTCCTCGACTGGTAAATACCCTCGCTGCCTGCTCACCCCAGATCAATTCCCGATTTGCCGGGGGCCAGGATATTGTTCGGGTCCAGTGCCCTTTTCAGGGTATGATGGATATTCTGCATTTCAGGTCCGTAGGTCTTTGCCACCTGTTTCATGAAGGCGGTATTGGTGCGGTAGGTGCCGTATCCCTGCTTCGTGAAGACCGTCAATAGCTCCTCAAAACATTTATGGGCCCGGTCCATTTCCTCAGGTTGGGTACGGTCATAGAGGAGATCGATGATATGGTGCATGTCGCGCCAGCCGACGATGAACTCGGAGACATAGTCAAAGCCGTACTTGTTCAGGACCTCGGTGGCGAGCCGCATCTGCTTGTCGCACTCGGACGGCCTGGCTGCGGCCACCGGGGCGAACCACATGGAGCCCCCACCGCCGCGCCAGTTGTAGAGCCCGAACTCCTGCAGGGTACTGCCACCCATCATCAACTGCCGGCGATACTCGAAGATCGGATCGTCCTTGGCCTCTTTTTCGGTGAAGATCTTGACCTGGTCTCCGAACTTTGCCTTGAAGGCCCCTGAGACGTATTTCCAGGAAAGGGCCACCTGTTCGGGGGAGCCGTAGAGTGCGGCGTAAAAGTTCCAGGCCCCGACCTTGTACTTGTCCATGATCTCCTGGAAGACCTTGGGGGGAAGACTCCCCTTGCCTTTGAAGAAGGTGCTCCGGTTGGTCCCCTTGCCGTTCTTGTCATAGGTGAAGTAACCGGCTGCCTCCCATGCGGCGTTCACCACGATGCAGGCGTTGGGGATAACCTGGGCCAGGCGCAGCGGCATGAGGGTCTTGATGATGTCAGGAAGCATCTCCACCTTGGGGAACTTCATCAGAAACGGCATGTACCCCCCCGGAGGAGGGCCCTTCATCAGCCAGACGCCGAGCTTGGTTGTAATTCCGTAGTTTGACTGTGAAAAGATGCCGTGCAGATCCGGGCCGTAGCCATACTTGAACGACTGCCAGCTGGTGGAGTTGGGAAGCCCTCCGGAGCCGGTGCGGAGAACGTCGCCGTTGGCCAGGACCAGTTCCATCCCGCAGGTAAAGAGGAAATGTTCGCCATAGGGGGTATAGCCGCAGCCCCGTTCAAGACCGTTGCCGACCGGGCTGGCCATGGCCGAGGGGGCCGGCACATCGACCCACAGGTTCATCTTGTGTTTCTTGAAGTGCTGCTGCAGATCGTAGTAGGTCACCCCCGGCTCGACCAGGCAGTACCCCAACTCCTCATCCACATGAACGATCTTCTTCATGGTCTTCAGGTCGAGGACGATCTGGCCCCGGGTGGCCGGGGCGGCGGAGCCGTACCCCATGTTTTTCCCGGTACTCACCGTCCAGAGCGGGGTCTTGTACTTGTTGGCTATGGCAACGATGGCCTGGATCTCTTTGACCGTTCGCGGGTACATCGCCGCGGATGGCTTGTGCAGCTCCTCGCTTTCCGAAACCATGATCTTCAGATAGGACTGCAGGGAGGCCGAATCGGTGCGGACCCGGTCTTCGCCGAGGAGCGCGCGGTATTCTCGAATCGCTTTCGCGAAGGCTTCTTCGGTAACTCCCTTGGGCAGTGCAATGAAACTACTCATAGTCAAAACCTCCTCAATTACAGCTGTACGGAAAAGGTCACCCGGTTCCGGTCCTCAAAAGTGATGTAGTGGAACGTACCGCCGCTGTCGACGATCGCCTCGTGAACAACGGCAAAGGTGGCCGGGTCAACCACGCCGACCAGGGTGTTGGCGCTGCCGCGTGCTTCTTCGTAAAGGTTCCTGGTGGTGAAATAATGTTCGGTCAGTGACCCGGTCAGGGGCTTGGCCGTCCAGGAGCCGGGGGCGTTCGTATTCATCATCTCGACAAAGTCGCTCGCCTTGCCCAGGGTGGGGACGTACAGGCAGATTCCCTTGATCTGTCCCGGTACGGCCGCCTCGGCCTTGCGGGGGGTGGCTGCTGCCATTCCGGTTGCGGCCAGTGCCGCGCCGGCGGTGAATATCTGCTTGAAAAACCCTCTTCTTGCCGATTCCATCATGGTTTTACCCCTCCTTGCGTCGCCTTAGCCGGATTGAAGTCGGGATGGGTTTTCCGGTAGGCGGCCACATCCTTCAGATAGGCGACGATGGCGTTCAATTCCTTGGGGGTTACTTCCGACACCCTGAAGGCCGGCATCGCATTGAAGCCAAAGCGTGTATTGTTGCGGATATACTGCTCGTGCAGCGGGTTGCCGCTCTTCGACATCATGTCATAGATGCCTATCGGGCCGATCTGCACCCCTAGCTTGTGGCACATCACACAGTACATGGCGAAGACGTAGGGCATTTTCGGCGGTTCCTGGGCCTGGGCCACGGCGCTCAACAGCATCCCCGAGACCAGCACTGCCGCAAGTATCTTTATGGTTTTCCGGTTCATACTCTCACTCCTCATCGGTAAGGTTTCCAAGGCCGGGGTGTTACTCCTCGTCACGTTTTTCATCCCCTGCGGGTACGGACAGATCGGTCTCCGGCATAATGAGGTCCACCCTTGGGGGGACAAAGTCCGCTTTGACCTTGGAGGTGTACTGCCGGGTGAATTCCCGCTGGCTGAGACTTAATACAAAGCTTGCCAGGCATTCGACCTGATAGTCGTTCAGTGCGGGGAGCTGCATGGGCGAGCCCGGGGTGACCTTTTTGGGGTTTTTGAAGTGCTCCACGACCCAGGCCTGCTTGGAATGGCCCCCCTCTATATGGCTGTAGTCGAAGCTGCCGGGGTCCTTGTCGGCAAAGGCACTCAGCTCGGGGCCGACGGCGCCCCCCTGCTTGTCGATCTGGTGGCAGCCGGCGCAGTGCATCTCCTTGAACAGCTCCCGGCCCTTGACCAGCTTATCCGCGCCGATGGCGGCGAAATCCTTGTGGCAGATGCCGCAGCGGGACTGCATGAGCCCCTTTTGCACCATCGGCACCGGCCAGTCGGCGATGGTCTTGTGGGCGGCCCCGTGAACGGTGGTGGCCAGCCCCTGGCCGCCATGGCAGATGGTGCAGCCGTACTTTTCCACCGGATGCTTTTTGAGGAGCTCCGGATTGGGGTGGGCTCGAAACGGCTGCCGGGCATTGGCAAAGAGGGGGTCGTCGATGCCGAGGTGGCAGGTGGGGCAGCGCTCGACCTCCTTGAACTCACCGATCACGACCTGCCTGACCTCCGGCTTCATGGTCACCACCCGGTCGAAGAAGGCCGGATTCTTGTCGCGGCTGATCTTTTTCAGGAGCAGGTCCCGG
>NZ_VLLN01000051.1 GCF_007830735.1 Geobacter argillaceus | reverse complement strand
ATACGCATTGAGGTGTACCAGATGCTTGGGTAGTCTCATGAGCTTTCTCTTGAACGGCTTCTTCTGCTTCATCACTCCGGCCTCCGCAATAATGATCGGCAAGCCGGAAAGGGGAACTGTCGGATACGGCTCTCTTCTGAACGGGATAGCAGATGCTTCACCAATGACAAAATCGCCAGCTCCCGGACCATGCTAATCGACGGGCACAAGGCACCAGTGTTAAAGCGGCCTCCTCATCCCGGCTGCCAGAGGAACCGTAAATGATCCATAGGAAAACAGCAAGTTACTCTTTGACAAAGCGCTGCCTTGGCAGCGTGGAGTGCTAATCAGTCGGACAGTGGGACAGATCAAAAGCTAGTGCGACATCAACACCGGCAGTGTCATATGCTTGAGTATATCCTTGGCGATCGTGCCTAGTGCAAAACCGCGCGGGGTATTGGTATACGCCCCCATAACCAGGAGATCGCACGCCTTTTCCCAGGATCGATTCAACAGGACATCACCAACCGGAATGGTCATGCCGGCAAGTTCCTCTCCCTTGGCGGGTATGCCACAACAGCCCAAATGGTCGCAGATCTCGGCACATGGCTCCTTATCGGAGCTGTCAGCCTCGATGGACGGGTTTACCGACAGCACGCTGACTTCACGCGCGGTCAGCAGGAACGGCATGGCGTCGTGAAGTGCCCTTGTCGATTCGCGCCCCGCTTTCCAGGCTATCATCACCTGCTCGCCTATGCTGGAGAATGTCCCGGCATAGGGAACGATCAGTACCGGCCGGCCTGCTCCAAGCACCACCCGCTCCGGCAGGTCATACTCCACGTTTTCGTTTGTGGAAGAGTGATCGGCCTGCCCTACGATCACCAGGTCCTTGTAGTGGGCATGAAAGTTAACCAGCTCTGCCATGCTCACCCCGGAGACCGCACTTTCGACACAGAGCCATTTGGCATTGATCGACTCCGTAGCAGTTTTCCGACTGAAGCATGCCTGCAGTTCCGCAGCGGTAGCCTCCACACTGGCGAGTTGCGGCTGGTAATGGGGGTGAGAGATCACATGAAGCCCGGTCAGGCGGGCCTGGTGCTTCCGGGCAATATTGATCGCCAGGTCGAGCACAACCCCACAGTGGTGGCTGTTGTCTATATGGACAAGGATGTCTTTGATGGGCATGGATTGCCTCCTTTTACTGGATAGTGTAGTGAATCGCCAATGCTGCTGACTGAAAGCACGGTGGGAAATCGTCCTCTTTGCCAAACCACGCGGTCACCATGGAATTCTAACGCTTAAGGATACCAGCTTCCTCAAGAATATCGTCCAGTCGGGTAAACATTTCTTCCGATAGGCCATCGATGATTGTTCCACCCTCTTTTCCCTTGGTTGCGTCTCGCGAAACCATCAGATCGATACGCTCGGCTGCTGACAGTCGACTCCGCTCAGCCACCCCACGCTGCTTCTTTGGCTTTGGGTTTGAACGAGCTGCGATCCGGGTCGTATTCAGCGAGAAGAGAGTATCATTCTTGGCAAATTCGAGATCTGCCGGCGTCAATACCCGGACATGGCTCGACTCTGCATGGAGAAATCCGGCGAGTGTCGGGTACCTGGGCACGGTTGAACCCTTCTGAACTGTCAGCAGCGCCGGCAAACTGCACTGCATGAGCTGCCTGTCGCCTCGTTCAACGACCCGCTCGATCTCCAGCACCTGCCTGTTGCCACCGACCGAAACCTTCACAGCCCGTGATATATGGGGAATGGCCAGTCGACCGGCCAGATAGGGACCCTCCAGCCCGTCATTGTCATCGATAGAAGTATCTCCACAGAGAATCAGGTCAAAGGATTCCCGCTCGCAGGCCCGTGCCAGGAGTGCCGACGTTGCCATGGCATCCAACTGACCAAGTTCCTCGCACTGGATATGGATGGCATCATCAACCCCCATTGCGAGAGCCCTCCGGAGCCCCTCTTCAGCAAATCGGTCACCCACTGAGACAGCGACAACCTTGACACCGGCCGACCGGTCCTTGAGCGCAAGGGCATATTCAAGGGCAACCTCATCCAACGGATTGAGCATGCGGATGATATCTTCCGGACAGATATAGTTGCTTCTACTATCCGTTCCCGTCTGCGCATTGACAAATCCGACGGTCTTTGTCAGAACTCCGATCTTCATAAGCTGTATCTCCCCCGCATCATCTGTTAGACCATCTCACTGACGAGTTCTATGAGGTCCTTGCATTTCACGTTCTCGAGCCCCAGCGACCTGGCACCGTCTTCCAGCATCACGACGCAGTAAGGACATGAGGTCGCAATGATCCCGGGATTGTCTTTAGTCAGCTCCTTGACCCGCATTTCATTGATCTTGGCACCGCCGGTATCACGCATCCACATGGCCCCTCCCCCTCCCCCGCAACAGAAGGTCTGTTCGCCTGAGCGCTCTACCGCCAGAGTGGTGGTCCCGGGAAGGCTGTCCAGGATCTCCCGACCCTTCACGACCCCGTTACCCCTCGCCAGGTAGCACGGGTCGTGATAGGCAACCTTGACCGGCTCGGACCTTTTCGGAGAGAGTTTGCCGGAACTGATCAGATCCCCCAGTAGTTCCGTATAATGAACCACCTCGAACTGCCCGTCGAACTGGGGATACTCGTTCTTCAAGGTGTTATAGCAGTGTGGACAATAGGTTACGATCCGCTTGAAACGGAGCTTCTTCAGCTGTTCGATATTCCTGCGGACAAAATTCTGGTACTGATATTCATTGCCCAGCCGGCGCATCGGATCGCCGCAGCAGAGCTCGCCCTTTCCCATGATGGCCAGATCTACGCCTGCCTTTCGCAGCACCCTGGCCAGACTGATCGCACTCTTCTGGTGACGGTCGTGGAACGAGGCCTGACATCCCACCCAGAAAAGGGTGTCGGCCTGGTTGTCATTCGCAAGAACCTTGATGCTCCTCCCCACGGCCCAGTCTTCCCGCCTTGACCTGCCCCGGCCAAAGACATCGCCTAAGTTTTCCAGGTCTCTGAAAAGGTTGGTCAGTTCGGGGAAGAACCTGCTGCGGCTAAGGACGCGATCCCTGCGCAGATCGACGATCTTGTCGACGGACGAGATGAAGGCCGGGCAGGCCTGAACGCAGGCCATGCAGGTAGTGCACGACCAGAGCTCCTCGTCGGAAACCCGGCCGGCGGCATCGGCACAGTTCCCGTTTCCGCCTTTGTTGCCGCCTTTCCAGAACGGTACGAGGTTTCCGGTCTCATCCACCCAGATCCGCAGATCCTGAATGACCTTCTTCGGGGAAAGGGGTTTCCCGGCCGCGTTGGCCGGGCAGGCATCCTGGCACTTGCCGCACTGGGTGCAGCCATAAAACTCCAGCAGTTGCTTCCAGGTAAAGTCCTGTACCCCCGACAGCCCGCGGTAGGTGTCGTCCATGGCGATGACCGACAGTCTTCCCGTTGGCTGCGGAGAACTGGCGAAGATATTGAACGGTGCGAACAGGGCGTGCTGATGGCTGGAATACGGTACGTAGAACATGAAGCAGGCAAGGATCACCCCCTGCACCCACCAGGCAATGTGAAACAGGCTGCCCAGACTGTCCGGCCCGCCCGGTATCCCCGTGAACCATCCGGCCAGCAGGCCTGATACCGGTCCGGCGTACGATGTCGTTTTAAACGTGAACCGCAACCCTTCGAGACTGAAGAGGCAGAAGAGCAGTACGGACGCCGCCAGGGTGATGCCGATGAAGAGCCCCCCTTCAAAATCGGGTCCCAGCCTGCCCGGCCTGAGGACGGTACGGCGAAAGACTCCCCACGCCAGGGCGATGAGAAGGAGAAGTGCCAGGATCTCCGTGACAGCCAGGAAGACACGGGCAGGAAGGTTCTCCCGGATCAGGTTCTGGAGTCCGAACCCGTCACCAGCAAAGAAAAATATCAGATAGTAGAGCGACAGGATGATCCCGCCCCAGAACAGCACGAGATGCTGGATACCGGCCGGGTCGCTCAGGGAGACGCTCCTGAGATTGGACAGTTGTCCCGGCACATAGAGGAGGAACCTCTTCAATCGTTCCCCAGCAGGCTCAGCCACCGGCGAAACGGAGCGCCCCTGACCGATGAGGGCACAGCGCCGGTAAACGGTCCGGGCCGCCATGAGCGCAACCACGCCAAGAAGGAGAAACAGAGCTAGCCTTTCAGGGGATGTCAACACGCTTTCTACTCCGGATATCATTTGTATCTCCATTCGACATTGTTCCCTTCAACGCGAGTCACGGGAAGGAACGTTTCTGTCTCTTGAACCCTAGGCCCGCTTCATGACCGTGCTGATATGCTGAACGATCTTGGGCGTCAGCACGTTCAGGTCTCCCACGATCCCCAGATCAACGGATTTGAGGATCGGGGACTGGCTATCGATGTTGATGGCCACGCTGGTTCCTGCGGCCGCAATGCCCTGCACGAACTCGGTTGCCCCGGAAATGCCGAACAGGAAGATCAGTCTGGGCGCTACCCGCTTCCCTGTCTGGCCGATCTGGCGCTCGTACGGCAGGATCCCCTCGTCCACCATGGGCCGTGTCCCGCCGATGGCGCCGCCGATCTGATCCGCAAACGACTCGATGGCCTTGAGGTTCTCCTTCGATCCCAGCCCTCGGCCGATGGCGACGATGATCTCCGCCTCCGTGATATCCATGGTCCGGTGATCGGCCTTCAGGAACCCGGTCACCCTTATCGGTTGGGCTTTATCTGTCGGGAGCTTCTTCATCTCGCTGAGCTCGGCCTCTGCCTCGTTCGTCCTGGACGCTTCGCGACTGATGAGCCGTTCAGGAAGGAAGGTGGCCATTCTCATCCCTTCCCCCTTGCACTGCACAGTGGAAAAGAGACGCCCTTTTTGGACCGGCTTGACAAAATGCAGTTCGCCGTTCTCCTGCACCTCGATCTCTGCACAGTGGGTCACCAAAGAGGCGCCGAGTTTGAAGGCAAGGCGGGGCAGGAGGTCCGCGCCGAGGGGTGACGAGAGGGCCAGGAGCAGAAAGGGCTGCCGCTCCTTCAGGAGGTCGAGGAGGACCTGTTCATAGAAGAGGGGGTCATACTGCCGCAACCCTTCATCGACACACTGATGGAGCGTGCCGGCGCCGCGTGACCCCACCTCCCTGCCTATCCCCTCGATGGCCGGACCGAGAAAAACAGCCTGTAACTGCCCATCGCATTCACCAGCCAGCCTCGCCCCTTCCTCAAGCAAGGCAAGCGATTGGCGGCTGATCTTCTTGTCATCGGCCTCGAGCAGCACCCATATCTCTTTGTTCACATTCATACGCTGGTATCCTCTTCGATTTCACGCAAACCGGGTCTGTGCTAGATGTGCAGGGCGGTCACGTACCCTTCATAGATCGCCTCGGTCATTTTCCGTGGCAGGCTGCAATCCCCGATGGTGTGAATCTCCGGGAGCTTTCCTTCCCACTTCAGCTCATCCGCCAGTCGGTTGTCGGAGGCGGCCCCCAGGCAGAGGACAACCATGTCGATATCCCTGACCTCTTCAGCCGTTCCCTTGGACTGCAGGATCACCGAGTTGTCATTGATCCGTTCAACGCTTGTCTCCAGGCGGATATCGATATTCGTATCCCGTTGCACACTGAGCAGCAGCAGCCATTTTGTCCGGCCTCCCGCGTCCTGACAGACGGCCGGCGACGTCTCCGTCAGGATCACGGACGAACCTTTGCTGGATATCAGCTGTGCCACCTGGGTCCCTACCAGCTTGCCGCCGATCACCAGCACCCGCTTCCCCGGCTCGACCTTGCCACTGAGGATATCCAGGTAGGTATGGACATGCTTCCTGTCGGTCCCGGGAATGAACGGGATATAGGGGAGTGCGCCGGTCGCCATGATCACCACGTCGGGCTTTGCCTCGTAGACCTTGGCCGTGTCCATCTCCTCATTCAGGTGGACATCGACGCCGGCCTTTTTCACCTGGGTTGCCAGATAGCGGATGCACTGCTCCAGTTCCCCCCGCTTCAACGCCTTACGGGCCCACAAAAGCTGCCCACCGAGCTCGGGGCCTTTCTCGTACAGGGAGACATCATGTCCCCTCATGGCTGCTACCCTCGCCGCGGACATGCCGCCAGGGCCGCCCCCCACCACCACGACCCGCTTTTTCCTCTCGGCCGGCTTGATGGCCAGCTCCCTCTCTCTGCCGACCAGCGGGTTGATGGCACAGAAGACCGGCACCATGGTCCCCAGCATGTCGATGCAGCCCTGATTGCAGCCGATGCACATGCAGATGTCGTCCAGCTTCCCCTCCCGGGAGAGGTTTGGAAACTGGGGATCCGCATGGAGTGCCCTGGCCATGGAGATAAAGTCGGATTTCCCTTCCTTCAGAATGCTGTCGGCAAAGGCGGCATCGTTGATCCGGCCGGCAATGCTCACCGGGACGTTGACCGCGGCCTTGATCCCCTCGGCCAGGTGGACGTTGCACCCCAGCGGCATCCCCATGGGCTGCACGATCGTGAAGGCGGTCTCGTAAATCCCGGACGATACGTCGATCAGGTCAACGCCGGCCTCTTCGAATCTCTTGGCAATGACGATGACATCTTCGGGAGTGAGCCCACCGTCGATGTACTCGTCGCCGGGAACACGGCAGGCGATGGGGAAATCGTCACCACAAGCCTTGCGGACCGCAGCTATCACCTCCAGCGGAAACCGCAGCCGTTTTTCGAACGTTCCCCCGTAGTCATCGGTTCTCTTGTTGGCGTACGGGGACATGAACTGGGCGATCAGGTAGCCGTGGGCACAGTGGAGCTCCACCATGTCGAAACCGGCGTCCTTTGACCGCCGGGCGGTCTCGGCGAACTTCCGGACCAGGGCCTTTATCTCGTCAATTTCGAGTTCCCGCGGCAGTTCGAAGTAACCCGGCACCGTGCAGGTCACCGGCGACGGACCATGAGCCTGTACCCCCGTCACGTTGGAGT
Source organism: Geobacter argillaceus (assembly GCF_007830735.1). GTDB lineage: Bacteria > Desulfobacterota > Desulfuromonadia > Geobacterales > DSM-12255 > Geomobilibacter > Geomobilibacter argillaceus. The sequence goes on along the minus strand of NZ_VLLN01000051.1, from coordinate 2,863 downwards.
GGCTCTGTCGGCCGCCGTACACGAGTTCCAGGCCGATCTTCGCCCCCTGCTCGTGGACCGCCTCGGCCAGTCTCCGGTACCCCGGGATCTGGCGATCATCGTAGAGGCCCAGTTCCAGGACCCGCCCCTTGCCCAGAGGATCCACATAGGTTGCCTCGATGATGATGAGCCCCACCCCGCCGGCCGCCTTGGCCACCAGGTTATCGATATACTTCTGCGTTACGTTGCCGTAGGCATCTGCATAGTTTCGCTCCATCGGCGCACTGATGATCCTGTTCCGTATCCGCATCTTACCGATCGTTCCGGGCTCGAACAGCTTCTCATACTGACTCATGGCTTCTCCTGTCTACGCACAGCTTGTCCGGCATCTCTATTGTTTCCGTTACGAAATGGCTTCACCATCCTGGCGGCTTCAACCGGTGGGAATGCTCCTTTGGCTACGGTATTAACAGCGTTTTTACCGACTCGCGGCTCTCGGCGGACTCAAACCCCTTTTTCCAATTCTCCAAAGGAAACGTATTGGAGATGATCGGCCGCAGATTCAGCCTGCCAGTCGAAGCCAGGGAACAGAACCGGGCAAAGCTCCCGTATGTCGTACCCCGACAGAAATGAATCCTGACCACTTCTTTCATCATCAGGTCCCAGGGGACCTGGACAGCCTGGTCACCCATCCCTACCGCTTCGATGAGACCTGCGCGGCGCACCATCTGGAAGGCCTGCGCCATTGCCACGGCACTTCCGGTGGTGTCGAGGATGATGTCGGCCCCTTTGCCTGCCGTGGCGTCTCTGACAATCGCTATCGGGTCGTCTTTCTCCACGTTGACGATCCGGTCAAAGACTCCCAACTCCTCTGCCACCGTGAACCTGGACTTGACGGCAGACCCTCTTCCGGTAATCATGACCATGCCTGCGCCTGAAGCCTTCGCAATCTGTCCGGCCAGGAGCCCGATCGGACCGCACCCCTGCACGACGACAACATCGCCCGGCTCTATGCTGTTCTTTTCCAGCAAGGCATCAATGGCTACCGCCGCGGGCTCGGCAAGGGCAGCCTCCTCAAAGGACAGCCCTTCGGGTATCCGATGCAGCAGTTTGGCAGGGATTCGCACGTACCTGGCAAAGACACCGTCGACCTTGATGCCGAGATACTTGTTGTCCCGGCAGAGATTCGCATTCCCGCTGGTGCAGCAGAAGCAGCTTCCGCAGTTCTCCGCATTCCCTTCGGCGATGACGCGATCCCCCCGCTGCCAGTTGTGCACATTAGCACCCAGTTTTTCGATGACTCCGGAGAATTCGTGACCGATCGTCACCGGCATCGGCACCGGGTACAGATCGTTCATGATATGCAGATCGGTTCCGCAGATAGCCGCAGCCTTCACTTCGATCAGGACATCATCGGCACCGATCTCCGGCACCGCAACATCACGTATCCCCAGACCGTCGATGCCTTGTGCGTGCTTCACCAGAGCTTTCAATCGAACTCCTCCTCAAACCCACAAGGTGCAGATCTTGCGTGGGTGTTGCTGCGACTTAAAAGAACAGGGGAGCAGTGTGCGCTCCCCTTGATCTGCCGTCAGGATCCGTTACTCAACGCCGAAGGTCTTTCTGACGGTATGCCAGTCGCTGATGGAAAAATCCTGCGGTTTCCCAAAGAGACTGTTCCTGCTCAGGCTGATCCCCATCTTGTGCAGATCCACCAGCACCTCGCACATTTTCAGTCCGATGATGTTGGGATCGAGATAGGTCAGCCCCTCGATGGAGAAGGTGTCCTTCGACAGACCGTAGGCGTCCATGAAGTACGCGGATTGGATCGTGCAGGCTGCCACCATGACGTCGGCGCCACGCTCCTTGCACCAGCGGATTGCTTCCAGGGTGTTTTCCTTGCATTGTTCCGGCCGGGCAAAGATCTCGTCCAGCGACATCCTGATCGATCCCGATCCCACGCACTTGTCTTCAAGCCCGTAGTGACGCACCAGGTTCGCCATGGAGGGGGCGGATTTGTCCGAGTTGGTCACCACCGCAAAGCGGTGCCCAAGCATCGCCGCAAGGTGAATCGTCGGCTCGTGGGTACCGATGAGGGGAATATCGACGTTCTCCTTGGCCTCGAACACCCCCGGGTCCAGCATGCAGCCGAAGATCACGCCATCGTACCCGTCCCGTTCGGCCTGAATCCCACGTTCGATCAGCTCCCCCACGATAAAGTTCTTGTAATAGTGATAATCGAGATAGGTCGGTCCCTTGGACAGGTTGTCGACAACCACCTTGGTGTCGCTACGTTTCGCCTGGTTAAGAATGCGCTGGATGAGATCGTTGTACCTGTCCGTACCAAAGGGGTTCATAAAAAGAATCTTCACGTTTGCCTCCTCCTCAGAGTTTGTTTTACTTACCTGGTACTTATGCGGCGTTGCTCAAACCAGACCGCTAGATATATGTATATACAATTATACAATCAATTTCAAACAAAAAAATTTGCGGGCCTTTACTTCGTAAACGTGACAAGAGCAGCCGCGCGGAACATGCCGGTTTTCATCGGGAGTGCAGGAACCGGTTACACCCCGAGATACCCCTCGCGGACCTTGTCGTTGTTCAGAAGCTCAACACCGGCTCCCTCCAGGATGGTCCGCCCGCCTTCCAGCACGTAGGCACGGTTCGACATCTCAAGCGCCACCAGCGCGTTCTGCTCCACCAACAGTACCGTGAGACCTTTCTGTTTGTTCAGCTCCACCAGGACCTTGCATACCTGTTCGACGATCATCGGGGCCAGTCCCAGCGACGGTTCGTCCGTAAGCATGATCTTCGGCTGCCCCATTAAGGCCCGCGCGATGGCGACCATCTGCTGCTGGCCCCCGCTTAAGGTCCCTGCCAG
>NZ_VLLN01000050.1 GCF_007830735.1 Geobacter argillaceus | reverse complement strand
CAGGACGGCAAAGCCGACCGCATCGGCCATGAGGGCCGTCAGACCGGCCAGGAAGAGGCGGCGGAAGGTGTAGCGGGCCGCAACCAGTTTATGGGTGCCGCGGCCGACGTCCTGCATGATGCCGTTCATCTTCTGCACGCCGTGGGAGACGCCGATGGCAAAGACCAGAAACGGGACCAGGATGGAGTAGGGGTCCAGCTCGAAGCCGAGCGTGGCCACGATCCCCAGCTGCCAGATGACCGCCACCACGGAGCAGATGATGACCAGGACCGTGCTCCGGATGCAGCGGGTGTAGAGGAAGATGACGATGGCGGCGATCAGGGCGGCGATGCCGAAGTAGGTCATCACCTGCATCAGCCCGTCGATCAGGTCACCCACCAGCTTGGCAAAGCCGACGATGTGGATCTTGATCCCCCCCTTGCCCATCGACTCGTACTTGGTCCGGATGTCGTTCTCGATCTTCTTGGAGAAGAGGTTGTAGTCGAGCCTTTTCCCGGTGGCCGGGTCCTTGTCCAGGAGCGGCACAAAGACCATGGCCGACTTGTAGTTGGTGGCCAACAGGCTCCCCACGATGCCGGAGCGGTTGATGTTCTGTTTGAGCTTGGAGACCTTCTCTTCCGAGCCGTCGAAGTTGTCCGGCATGACCGGGCCGCCCTGGAACCCCTCTTCGGTGACCTCGTTCCAGCGGACGGCCGGGGTCCAGATGGACTTCACCCAGGCCCGGTCCACCCCGGGGGTGAGCACCAGATCGTCGTTTATCTGCCTGAGCACATCCAGGTACTGGGGATCGAAGATGTCGCCTTGCGTATTCTCCACCACCACCCGGATCGAGTTGCCCAGGCCGGGCAGGTCCTGCTTGTTGGCCAGATAGTTCTTGATGTAGGGATGGCTCTGGGGGAGCATCTTCTCGAAGCTCGCGTTAAAGACAATCTTGGTTGTCTGATAGGCGAGCAAAAGGGTGACGAGCACGCAGGCGATCATCACCACCAGCCGGTTGTTGAAGATCAGCCGCTCAAGCAGATTACCGGATTTCTGGTCGAAATCCTTCAGCTCCTTGACGACCGGCATTTCCTCTGTTTTTCCCATTCCAACTGCCATGTCAGTTCTCCCTGTCGTAGGGGCATCCCTTGTGGGTGCCCAATCAGGGCGGGCACAAGACCCGCCCCTACCTGATCGCTTGTACCTTCACGCCCCGCTGACCGACCAGGGCCAGGGTGTTGCCGTCAATGGCGGCCACGCCGGCGGCCGGGGTCGGCCGGTCGATCTTGACCTGGCTGAAGCTGCTGCCGTCGTCGCTGCTCACCAGGACATGCCCACCCTGGCTCACCAGGACGATCTTACCGTCTCCGGTCATGGTGCCCCCCATCAGGCCGACCGGGACCCCGGTTTCCACCTTCTGCCAGTTGGCGCCGCCATCCCTGCTTTTGAAGGCATTGCCCCGCATGCCAAAGGCGATCACCGCCCCGGGCTTGCCGGTAATGCCGAAAAAGGTGCCGCTATAGGAGGTCTTGAGTGCCGTGAACCGCTTCTTTGCCTGATCCAGCTTGAACACCGTCCCCTGCTCGGCAGTGATGAACAGATCAGAGCCGACCGGGCGGATGGCGTAGAGGTGGAAATGCTTCGGGTTGTCGATCCGGTCGTACCAGGGGGTCCAGCTCTTGCCGCCGTCAACCGTACGGAAGATCAGGTTGAAGGCGCCAACGATGAAGCCGGTGGTCTCGCTTTCGAACCAGACGTCCAGGAACGGCTTGTCAGGCCCCTGATCGACGAATTTCTTGATTTCCGCCATCATCTCCGCGGTCTGCTGCCCGCCGGGTTTGCTCACCGGACTGTTCATCGGGTCGTGGCAGGTGCCGCAGCTGTTGGTGCCCATGTAATGGGTTGCCAGGACCTGGGCCGCGGCCCGGCCGTCGAACTGCTTGACCCAGTTGGCCCCGCCATCGCTCGAGTGCAGCACCACCCCGTCGTGGCCGACCGCCCAGCCGTTTTGCGCCGACGGGAAGTGCACGGCCAACAGGTCGGAGCTGACCGGGACACTGGCCTGGGTCCAGTTCTTCCCCCGGTCATCCGAGTAGACGATATGGCCATGCTGGCCGACGCCCACCACCCGCGTTCCGGCCAGGGTGACGCTGGTGAGGAGCGTCTGGGCGGCATGACTGCTCTTGGCGGCGGGGGTATCGAGAACATCCTGGAAAAGTGCCTCGGCGCCGGTTTTCTCGTTCTTCTGGTCAGCCGGCTTGGCCTGCGCCTCCAACAAACCCGGGAACCTGGCGCCAACGGAGGCGAGCAACATGACGGCTGTCAACAGCACGATGGTTTTCGTTCTCGATTTCATAGCTTCTCCCGGCGTCGCTTCCTACGCCCGTGGTTTCGGTCCTGCTGGCTAAGCGGTCTGCACGCTCCCGCCGGTGGTCCGGCGGGAGCGCTTGTGTCGGTCAACTGTCAGCGAATGCCGCCGGCTGCCAGTGAATCGGCGGTCCAGTCCTTGGACGGGAACGGTTTGCTGTGGTAGAGGATACCTTTCTGGCCCCTCGTCGGTATAGCGTTGATGGCGTAGGAGTTGGTGACCAGATCGGTAATGGAGAAGGCATCCGGGAACGGGCACGGCACATCGTACTGCTGGGTGATGTAGTTCATCCCCACCCGGTAGAGCTGGCCGCGACCGTCGTATTTGTCGGCCAGGGCGGCTGCCCAAGTGTCTTCATCCAGGTAGAATACCTGCTTCTGGTAGAGGTGCCGCTTGCCAGGCTTCAGCGTTCCCTCGACCACCCAGACCCGGTGCAGTTCCCAGCGGACCAGGTCGGGGTTGACGTGGTTCGCTTTCAGCAACTCCTTTTCGGGATCGGCCCAGTAGAGCATCCTGTATTCGTTGTACGGGATGTACATTTCTTTCTTGCCGACGATCTTGAAGTTGTACCGCTCCAGTGAACCGCTGAACAGGAACAGGTCGTCCCAAGTGGTCTGGCCGCCGAACAGGGAACTGGGGGTATCGAAGGAGAGTTCCGGCGCCAGTTTCACCCGCCGCTGGCCGGGTAGATACTGCCAACCCTTACGCGAGCTCTTGGTAAAGTCAATAGGGTCGGTGATCAGCACTGCCTCGCCAACCCGCCGGGCTGGTCCTACGAACATGTCCTTCAGTGAGTAGAAGTCTTTGGTGTCAGGTTTGGCCGGGTCGAAATAGGGATATTCCTGGGTGACGTTGCCGTCGGCCTGCATGGTTATCCGGCCCGAGGAATCGACGGTGTACGCCTTGTAGCGAATTTCAAACGAGAGTCCGTTGTAATGCAGCAGATGGTTCCACATCGCCTCGAAGCCGTCGTTCGGAATCGGGAACGGCAGGCCTCCATGGGCGCCGGTGAACGACAGGCCGCCGCCGGTGGTCTTGGCCGTGGTCGCAGCCTTCACGGTGTTATCGGTCACGTACTTGGGGTACGCCGCGGTCCGGTGGGTCTTGTAGACGTCCAGCCGGAAGGTCGGGTACTTCTTCAGCATCGCCTTGACCCCTTCGGACAGCTTGTCCGAGTACTGGGCCATGTTCTTGGCCGTGATGGCGAACTGCGGCTTCTCGCCGGCGAACGGGTCGGGACGCCACCCCTTATGGGTGTAGTTGGCCGGTGCCTTACTGAGTCCGCCGGTGTACTCGGGAATGGTCCCTTCCTTGTTGCCGGCCTTCTCGGCGCCGACCAGGGTCAGGTTCTTGCCGAGCTGCGCCGCCTTGTCCGCGGATACCGCCCCAAATGCCAGTCCTGCGCTGGCCAGGGTCAGACATCCTGCCAGTATGCTGTTGCGTATCAACATATCGTTTCTCCTTTGGTTAGAATGTGGCTTTCAACGTCAGGGACAAGAGGTCGCGGTCCCTGAGCAGGGCAATGGCATCGGCTGCCCCTTGTCCGGGTCCTTCAAAACCCGGCGGCGCAATCTGGCCGCCCGCATCCGGACGGACCTTGCCGAAGAAGCTGGCATAGGTCAGGTCGATCTTGTATTTGGCGAATACGTCGAACGAGAGCCCGGCGCTGTAACTGCCGGTCCCCTCGGTGCCGCCGGTGAGGGTGGCGGCGTTGCCGTGCATCCCGACGCTGAAATTGAGCGGCATGGCCAGATCCACCCCCGGCAGGACCTGCTTCCATTCCGGCACCAGGTTGACCGTGACCACGGAGTTGTCACGGGTGGAGTGGCCGACCCCCTGGTTGGTGGGTGCCCCTACGGCATTACTCCCGGTGTTGCCGGTGAAGTAGCGGGCATTTTCACTGACCCGGTTCCAGCGGCCATAGGCAAATTCCAGAATGGCCGAACCGGTGTCGAACAGCGGGGTTTTGGGCAGGAGCGTCAGGAAGTTGAGCACCGCGTGCATGGTGTCGCCACGGGCACCGGCCGGGGCAAACCACTGGCTCGTCAGCGGCATGTTCCGCCGATAGGAGATTTCCGAGCCGACACTGATCCCCAGGATCTGCTTGGCAAAGCTGATGCCGTACAGACTGATGTTGGATTTATAATCATGATAATAATTGGTCGGCAGAGGAGGGTTTGCTCCGGTCAGAAAGCTGGACGACAGCACCTGCGGCATCTTGTCGGAGAAGTTGCGGTAGTGGAACCCCAGGGTCCCGTTCAGCCACTCGGGACTGTACGCGAGCTTGATCCCCCAGTCGCGGGCCGGACTCGGCCGGTGATCCCCGGTGTTGAATGCCACCATCCCCGGCCCGGCAGCAGACGTGGGTCCCCAGGGGAAATAGTAGGCTTCGCCGCTGTTCATGAGCCCATCTACCATCCCCAGGTAACTGCCGGTCTCGGGGAATTTGTTCGGCTCCCATTCCAGGTAGTACTGCCCGGCAATGGTGAGATCGTTGGTCGGCTGGACCTGGACCGATACCTGATTCAGCGGCCGGAAGATCTCCTTCAGCTCAACCCCGGGCATCGTCAGTGCCTTGGCCATGTCGATCGGTGACTGACCATAGGAGATGCCGTTGTTACCGGCGCCCGGGAAGAACGCTTCCCCCCAGTAGATCGTGTGCCGTCCCGCCCGGATGTTGACCGGTACGTCGCCGAAATTGACTTTGGCAAAGGCAAAGGCATCCAGCAATTCTCCGTCCGGCCCGCCGAACTGGCGCATTGTGTATCTGTTTAAGCCGCTGGCTGGGGCGCCGTTTTCAAAATGGTTGGAAAAGTAATTATTTTTATAGGCCTTTTCACGGTAGATCGGGTCGTACCAGAGAGCGCCGCTCAACCTGATCCCGAAATCCTTCTTGTAGACCATGTCCGTCTCGGTGAGAAGGTCTATCCGGCTGGAAACGAGACCTACATCAAAGTTGCGGTCGCCATCACTGTGGTTGGCACTGTTGACGATATTATCGCTCTGCCCTTTGAGACGCTGGGCCAGGGTGTACCGGAAGGTGTTGTCCCAATGGATGACGACGTCCTCGTTGTCGGTCGGGATCTCGAACGCGTTGGCGCTGACGCCAATCCCCAGGACAGCCATCGCCGCAACCGTTACCAACCCCTGCCGCACTCCCCTGACTGGTTTCTTCCTCTGATAGCGCTTACCCATCTAATGCCTCCTGGTTCGGTTTCCACTGCTGTCATGTGAAAGTTCGCCATTACATCCCGCAAATCTTCTCATCCCCCTTTCCCGGCACAGCCTCTGTTGTTCTCCTCATCAGCTCCTTTTCTCGATTTTCCTGTTCAGGTATTGATGAGATTGCGCTATCAGCCCAGACTGACTCCTGATTTGCCCGGCGACAGGATGTTGTTGGGGTCCAGCGCCTTTTTGATGGTGCGATTGAGTCTGCGCATGGCCGGTCCGTAGGCATCGGCCACTTTGTTCATGAACCCGCTGTTGGTGCGGTTGATTGCCCAGCCATGTTTGGTGAAGGCGTTTATCAGTTCATCAAAGCACTTGTGTGCCCGTTTCATCTCTTCAGGCTTGGAGCGGTCAAAGCGCAGGTCCACGACGTGACGCGCGTCGTACCAGAAGAAGATGAACTCGCTGAGGTAGTCGAAACCATGTTTGTTGAGGATTTCTGTGGCGACCTTCACCTGCTGCAGGCACTCGGCCGGGCGGGGGGCTGCCGTTGGCGAAAACCGCATGGAGCCGCCGCCGGCACGCCATTTATCCAGCGGACTCTGCTGGGTAATCCCCCCCATCATCAGCTGTTTGCGATACTCGAAAGCCGGACCGCCCTTGGCTTCCTTTTCGGTGATGATCTTGATCTTGTTGCCGAATGCCTGCTTGAACGTGCCGGAGACATACATCCAGTTCAGCGCCACCTGCTCGGGAGAGCCGTAGACTGCACCGTAGAGGTTCCAGGCGCCAACGTTGTAGCTATCCATCAGCTTCCTGGTGGGGATGATGCCAGCCCCCTTGTTGAGAAAGCCGCCATTGCTGTTCTTGCTATTGGCAAAACAGGTGGCCGCTTCCCAGCCGGCATTGACCAGGGCACAGGCGTTGGGAACGATCTGGGCCTGGCGCAGGAACATGAGCGGTTTGATGATGTCGGCGATCATCTCGTTCTTGGGGAATTTTATGCAGAAGGGCATGTAGCCACCCGGCGGTGGCGCACCCATCAGCCAGACGCCGATCTTGGTGACGATTCCGTTGTTGCTTTGGGAAAACAGCCCGTCAACGTAGGGTCCGAACCCCCACTTGAATACCTGCCAACTGGTGGAATTGGGAATCCCTCCCATGCCGGTCTTGAGCAGGGTCCCGTCGGCCAGCACCACTTCCATGCCGCAGGAAAAGAGAAAATCCTCGCTGTAAGGTGTGTAGCCGCTGCCCCGTTCGAGGACATTGCCCACGATACTGACATTTGCCGACGGAGCAGGGGCATCGAGCCACAGATTGATCTTGTTCTTGGTGAGGTACTGCTGCAGCTCGGAATAGGTCACCCCGGGTTCCACCAGGCAGTAGCCCAACTCCTGATCTACCTCGATGATCTTCTTCATGTTCTTCAGGTCGAGCACAATCTGCCCGGGGGTGGCCGGCGCAGAGGAACCGTACCCCTCGTTCTCTCCGTTGCATACCGTCCAGAGCGGAGTCTTGTATTTGTTGGCAATGGCGACAATGGCCTGGATCTCTTTGGCCGTCGTTGGGTAGATCGCCGCGGAAGGGGTGTGCAATGCCTCGCTTTCGGCAATGGTGATTGCAAGGTAGGGTTGCAGGGATGCCTGATCGGTGCGGACACGTCCCTCGCCCAACAGGGTGCGGTACTCCTTGATAGCTTTGGAAAAGGCCTGTTCTGTCACGCCTTTGGGCAACGCAATGAAACTACTCATCTTCATACCTCCTCGTCCTCGCCGTTATCTTTACAGAGGAATATCCAGGTTGATGCCCGACTTGCCGGGGGACAGGATATTGTTGGGATCCAGCGCTTGTTTCAAGGTGCGATGGATTTTTCGCATTTCGGGCCCGTAGGTGTTGGCCGCCTTTTCCATGAAGGCGGTATTGGTGCGATAGGTCCCATAACCGTTCTTGGTGAATACCTTCAGCAGTTCGTCGAAGCATCTATAGGCCTTGTGCATCTCATCCGGCTGGGTACGATCGTAGAGCAGATCGATGATATGGTGCATTTCACGCCAGCCGACGATGAACTCGGAAACATAGTCGAAGCCGTGCTTGTTGAGGATTTCGGTGGCAATCCGCATCTGCTTGTCGCACTCGGTCGGCCTGGCTGCGGCCACCGGGGCGAACCACATGGAGCCCCCACCGCCGCGCCAGTTGTAGAGTCCGAACTCCTGCAGCGTGCTCCCCCCCATCATCAACTGCCGGCGATACTCGAAGATCGGATCGTCCTTGGCCTCTTTTTCGGTGAATATTTCGACGTTTTTGCCAAACTTGGCCTTGAAGGCGCCGGAGACGTATTTCCAGTTCAGGGCCACCTGCTCAGGGGAGCCGTAGAGGGCGGCATAGAAGTTCCAGGCGCCGACCTTGTACTTGTCCATGATCTCCTGGAAGACCTTGGGGGGGAGACTCCCCTTGCCCTTGAAGAAGGTGCTCCGGTTGGTCCCCTTACCGTTCTTGTCATAGGTGAAGTAGCCGGCAGCCTCCCAGCCGGCGTTCACCACGACGCAGGCGTTGGGAATGATCTGCGCCAGGCGCAGCGGCATGAAGGTCTTGACGATATCGCCCAGCATGTCCACCTTGGGGAACTTCATCAGGAACGGCATATACCCTCCCGGCGGTGGGCCTTTCAGGAGCCAGACGCCGAGCTTGGTGATGATGCCGTAGTTGGACTGGGTGAAGATGCCGTCGACATAAGGCCCGTATCCCCATTTGTAGGACTGCCAGCTGGTGGAGTTCTGTACCCCACCCGTGCCGGTGCGGACCACATCGCCGTTGGCCAGGACCAGTTCCATCCCGCAGGAGACGAGGAAGTGCTCACCGTAGGGGGTGTAACCGACCCCGCGGTCTGCGGTGTTGCCGACCGGGCTGGCCATGGCCGAGGGGGCCGGCACGTCGACCCACAGGTTCATCTTGTGTTTCTTGAAGTACTGCTGCAGATCGTAGTAGGTCACCCCCGGCTCGACCACGCAGTATCCCAGCTCCTCATCCACATGAACGATCTTCTTCATGGTCTTCAGGTCGAGAACGATCTGGCCCCGGGTGGCCGGGGCGGCTGAGCCGTACCCCATGTTTTTCCCGGTCGATACCGTCCAGAGCGGGGTCTTGTACCTATTGGCTATGGCAACGATGGCCTGGATCTCTTTGACCGTTCGCGGGTACATCGCCGCGGATGGCTTGTGCAGCTCCTCGGTTTCCGGGATCATGATCTTCAGATAGGACTGCAGGGACGCCGAATCGGTGCGGACCCGGTCGTCGCCGAGGAGCGCGCGGTATTCTCGAATCGCTTTCGCGAAGGCTTCTTCGGTAACTCCCTTGGGCAGTGCAATGAAACTACTCATAGTCAAAACCTCCTCAATTACAGCTGTACGGAAAAGGTCACCCGGTTCCGGTCCTCAAAAGTGATGTAGTGGAACGTACCGCCGCTGTCGACGATCGCCTCGTGAACAACGGCAAAGGTGGCCGGGTCAACCACGCCGACCAGGGTGTTGGCGCTGCCGCGTGCTTCTTCGTAAAGGTTCCTGGTGGTGAAATAATGTTCGGTCAGTGACCCGGTCAGGGGCTTGGCCGTCCAGGAGCCGGGGGCGTTCGTATTCATCATCTCGACAAAGTCGCTCGCCTTGCCCAGGGTGGGGACGTACAGGCAGATTCCCTTGATCTGTCCCGGTACGGCCGCCTCGGCCTTGCGGGGGGTGGCTGCTGCCATTCCGGTTGCGGCCAGTGCCGCGCCGGCGGTGAATATCTGCTTGAAAAACCCTCTTCTTGCCGATTCCATCATGGTTTTACCCCTCCTTGCGTCGCCTTAGCCGGATTGAAGTCGGGATGGGTTTTCCGGTAGGCGGCCACATCCTTCAGATAGGCGACGATGGCGTTCAATTCCTTGGGGGTTACTTCCGACACCCTGAAGGCCGGCATCGCATTGAAGCCAAAGCGTGTATTGTTGCGGATATACTGCTCGTGCAGCGGGTTGCCGCTCTTCGACATCATGTCATAGATGCCTATCGGGCCGATCTGCACCCCTAGCTTGTGGCACATCACACAGTACATGGCGAAGACGTAGGGCATTTTCGGCGGTTCCTGGGCCTGGGCCACGGCGCTCAACAGCATCCCCGAGACCAGCACTGCCGCAAGTATCTTTATGGTTTTCCGGTTCATACTCTCACTCCTCATCGGTAAGGTTTCCAAGGCCGGGGTGTTACTCCTCGTCACGTTTTTCATCCCCTGCGGGTACGGACAGATCGGTCTCCGGCATAATGAGGTCCACCCTTGGGGGGACAAAGTCCGCTTTGACCTTGGAGGTGTACTGCCGGGTGAATTCCCGCTGGCTGAGACTTAATACAAAGCTTGCCAGGCATTCGACCTGATAGTCGTTCAGTGCGGGGAGCTGCATGGGCGAGCCCGGGGTGACCTTTTTGGGGTTTTTGAAGTGCTCCACGACCCAGGCCTGCTTGGAATGGCCCCCCTCTATATGGCTGTAGTCGAAGCTGCCGGGGTCCTTGTCGGCAAAGGCACTCAGCTCGGGGCCGACGGCGCCCCCCTGCTTGTCGATCTGGTGGCAGCCGGCGCAGTGCATCTCCTTGAACAGCTCCCGGCCCTTGACCAGCTTATCCGCGCCGATGGCGGCGAAATCCTTGTGGCAGATGCCGCAGCGGGACTGCATGAGCCCCTTTTGCACCATCGGCACCGGCCAGTCGGCGATGGTCTTGTGGGCGGCCCCGTGAACGGTGGTGGCCAGCCCCTGGCCGCCATGGCAGATGGTGCAGCCGTACTTTTCCACCGGATGCTTTTTGAGGAGCTCCGGATTGGGGTGGGCTCGAAACGGCTGCCGGGCATTGGCAAAGAGGGGGTCGTCGATGCCGAGGTGGCAGGTGGGGCAGCGCTCGACCTCCTTGAACTCACCGATCACGACCTGCCTGACCTCCGGCTTCATGGTCACCACCCGGTCGAAGAAGGCCGGATTCTTGTCGCGGCTGATCTTTTTCAGGAGCAGGTCCCGG
>NZ_VLLN01000049.1 GCF_007830735.1 Geobacter argillaceus | reverse complement strand
GGGATGCACTTCTTCAACCCGGTGCCGATGATGAAACTGGTCGAGGTCATCCCGGCCCTGCAGACCGCGGTGGAGACCAAGGACCTGGCCCTGGCCATGGCGAAGAAGATCGGCAAGACCGCCATCACCTGCAAGGACACCCCCGGCTTCGTGGTCAACCGGCTGTTCGTCCCCTACATCATCGACGCCGTGCGGCTCCTGGAGGAAGGGGTGGCCTCGGCCGAGGACATCGACACCGCCATGAAACTGGGGTGCAACATGCCGATGGGGCCGCTGGAGTTCCAGGACTTTGCCGGCGTGGACATCGGGTACCACGTCATCAACATCTTCCACGACTACATGAAGCAGGAGCGCTTCGCCGCTCCCGGCCTCTTGAGGAACATGATCAAGGCCGGTTACGTGGGACGCAAAGCAGGCAAAGGTTTCTACGACTACTCGGAAGAGAAGTAGGGCGCCAACTCCACCCGGAACGGGCGGGATTAATGAAAAGGTGAGACCATGCTGAACTGGCAAGATAGCTACAATTCACGGGTGACGACTCCGGACGAGGCTGTCAAGTCGATCAAGTCCGGAGACCGGTTGTTCCTGACCGGCAACGCCTCGGTGCCGCTGCACCTGCTGGATGCGCTGGTGAGACGCGCCCCGGAACTGGAAGACGTCGAGATCTGTCACCCGCTGGCCATCTGCCCTTCGGATTATGTCTCTCCCGAGATGGCAGGGCATCTGCGGGTCAATACGATGTTCATCAGCGCCAATGTCCGCAAGGCCGTCAATGAAGGTCGCGCCGATTTCACGCCGGTCATGCTGTCCGAATTTCCCCTTTTGTTCAAGAACGGCCACCTGCCGCTGGATGTAGCGCTGATCCATGTTTCGCCGCCCGATGAGAACGGATTCTGTTCCCTGGGGGCGGAGTCGGGACTGACCATATCGGCCGCTGAAGTCGCCAAAACCGTCATTGCCCAGGTCAACAAACAGATGCCGCGCACGCTGGGCGATACCTTTATGCACGTTGACCGGATGCATCACATCGTGCCCCTGGACTGCCCGATCAGCGAGCATGCCATGGGCGAAGAGGCCGATCAGGAGGTGGTGGAAAAGATCGCTGCCAACATTGCCGACCTGATCCCCGACGGCGCGACCATGCAACTGGGGATCGGTGCCATTCCCGACGCCGTGCTCAAGCATCTGTACAGCAAAAAGGACCTGGGCATCCATTCCGAACTGATCTCCGACGGGGTTGTCGACCTGGTGGAGGCGGGGGTGGTGAACTGTTCCCGCAAGACCCTCCATCATGGCAAGATCATCTGCGGGTTCCTCCTGGGCACCAAACGTCTCTATGACTGGGCGAACAACAACCCGATGATCGAACTGCACCGCACCGAGTACGTCAACGACCCGTTCGTGGTGGCGCAGAACGACCGGCAGGTGGCGATAAACGCCGCCATCGAGGTGGATCTCACCGGCCAGGTCTGTGCCGACAGCATCGGCCCCAGGATGTATTCGGCCGTGGGGGGGCAGCTGGACTTCATCTATGGCGCATCCCGCTCCAGAGGGGGGGTGCCGATCATCGCCATGCCGAGCAGTTCCGTCCTCAGGGACGGGACCGTTATCAGCAAGATCGTGCCGATGCTGAAACATGGCGCCGGTGTGGTAACCAGCCGCAACCATGTCCACTATGTGGCAACGGAGTACGGGGTGGCGGAACTGTACGGCAAGAGCGTCCGCCAGCGCGCCCAGGCGCTCATCAACATTGCGGCCCCGCAATTCCGCGACGAAATCACCAGGCAGGCCAGGGAGCTGAACTACCTGTAACGGAAGAGACCGATTGAACGCGACATCACACTGAATAGATCGAGGTGAGACCATGGTCTGGAATAAGGACGAGACATGCAGCCGTAGCGAGATGCAGAGCATTCAGCTCGGCAGACTGCAGAAAACCGTCAGCTATGTGTATGAGAAAAATCCGGTTTACAAAAAAAGGCTCGACGAAGCGGGAGTGAAGCCGGGCGACATCAGGTCGCTGGACGATATAAGGAGACTCCCCTTTACCGTCAAGGACGACCTGAGGGATAACTATCCCTTCAATATGTTCACCGCCCACCGGGATGATGTGGTGGAATATCATGCCACCTCCGGGACAACCGGGAAACCGATCGTGGTCGGCTACACCCGAAATGATATCGAGACTTGGTCCGAAGTCATGGCCCGGTGTCTGACCAGTGCCGGCATCACCAGCAAGGATGTCCTGCAGAACATCTATGGTTACGGACTCTTTACCGGCGGTGTGGGTGCCCACTACGGCGGGGTACGGATCGGTGCGTCGGTCATTCCGATCTCGGGCGGCAATACCCAGAAACAGATCATGCTGATGCAGGATTTCGGCACCACGGCCCTCACGGTAACCCCCTCTTTCCTGATGTATATCCATGAAGTGGGCGTCGAGATGGGAGTCGATTTCAAAAAGCTGAATCTCCGTACTGCGGTATTGGGCGCGGAGTTCTGGACCGAGGAGATGCGCGGGAAGATCCAGGAAAATTTCGGGATCAAGGCCTGCGACATTTACGGACTCTCCGAGATCATCGGCCCGGGCGTTGCCTGCGAATGTCACGAAGCGCGTAATGGCCTGCATATCAATGAGGATTATTTCTACCCTGAAATTATTAACCCGGCAACCGGTGAGGTGCTCCCGATCGGCGATGAAGGCGAGCTGGTCTTCACCAATATCGCCAATGAAGGACAGCCTTTGCTGCGTTACCGTACCAAGGACATTACCCGGCTGTCTCTTGAACCCTGCGCGTGTGGTCGCACATTGATCAAGATGAAGAAAGTGACGGGGCGCTCCGACGACATGCTGATCATCCGGGGGGTGAACTTCTTCCCCTCCCAGATTGAATCGATTGTTCTCCAGCACCACGGCGTCACGCCCAACTACCTGGTTGTGGTCGACCGTCAGGGAGCCCTGGACGAGGTTGAAGTCCAGGTCGAGGTAATCGACCAGTATGCCTACAAGTATGTCGGGGAAACGTTCAAGATAAGCGATCACCAACGGGTAACCGATGACGTGGCGACCCGGGAAATAAAGATGAATCTTGAAAAGGATATCAAGGACATCATCGGCATAACGGTCACGGTCACCCTGGTTGCCCCCGGTTCAATCCCGCGCAGCGAAGGCAAGGCCAAGCGGTACATCGACAACCGGCCGAAATAGCGTACGTCCCGTAGGGACAGAATGCCTGTAGCCCGGCGATTTATCGCCGGGATTCAAGCCATATGTTCTTTCGTCACGTACGTGACTGAAGAATTAGTCCCCCACACCGGGGGATTAATCCCCCGGTTACAGGCATTCTGTCCCGATGGGACGAAAACCAAATGTGACACGTTGAACTGTTTTCGAGCAAACGATCTATTGAAAGGGTGGTGTACATGAAGAAGATAATATCTGGAAACGAAGCTATCGCTTTGAGTTTTGGTGATTCGGGCGGCGTTTTTGCCTCCGGCTACCCCGGAACCCCGAGCACCGAAACCCTGGAAGAGGTGGCCCGTCTGGGTGAGGTCTACTGCGAGTGGGCACCCAACGAGAAGGTTGCCCTGGAGGCGGCCATCGGCGCCTCCATCGCCGGCGGCCGGAGCCTGTCCACCATGAAGCATGTGGGGGTGAACGTGGCCGCCGATGCGCTGATGACCCTCACCTATACCGGTGTCAACGCCGGCCTGATCCTGATGGTGGCCGACGACCCGGGGATGCACTCCTCCCAGAACGAGCAGGACAGCCGCAACTACGCGAAATTCGCCAAGGTGCCGATGCTGGACCCGGCCGACTCCCAGGAGGCGTACGACTTTGTCCGGGCCGGGTTCGAGATCTCCGAGCAGTTCGACACGCCGGTGATGCTCCGCACCACCACCCGGATCTCCCATGCCAAGGGGGTGGTGGAGCAAACGGCAAAGATCGAGCCGCAGGTCGGCGAGTGGGTCAGGAACGTCCCCAAGTACGTCATGCTCCCCAACTTCGGCAAGATCAAGCATCTGGAGGTGGAAGCGCGGCTGCTCAAGCTGCAGGCGTTTGCCGAAACCTCGCCCCTCAACCGGGTGGAGATGGGGGACAAGGAACTGGGGATCATCACCTCAGGCGTCTCGTACCAGCATGTCAAAGAGGCCTATCCGAACGCCTCGGTGCTCAAGCTCGGCTTGGTCCATCCGCTGCCGATGAACAAGATCCGCGAGTTTGCGGGGAGTGTCAAGCGGCTGATGATCGTCGAGGAGATGGACGCCATCTTCGAGGAGCAGATCCGGGCCGCAGGCGTCCGGGTCGACATCGGCAAGGACCGGATTTCCCTCTGCGGCGAGGTCAGCGCCGACATCGTCCGCGCTGCGGCCGGCGACGCCGTAGCAGAGAGCGCCGCGCCTGTCGAGGGGCTTCCCCAGCGCCCCCCCACCTTCTGCCCGGGCTGCGCCCACCGCGGCCTCTTCTCCATCCTGAGCAAGCTCAAGGCGTTCGTTTCCGGCGACATCGGCTGCTACACCTTAGGTGCTCTCCCCCCCATGAGCGCCATGCATTCCACCATCTGCATGGGGGCGAGCATCAGCGCGGCCCACGGCATGGCCAAGGTCAACGAGATCGCCGGCCGGACCGAGAAGCCGGTGGCGGTCATCGGCGACTCCACCTTCTTCCATTCCGGGATCACCGGCCTGTTGAGCATGGCCTACAACAAGAGCAACGCCCTGGTCATCATCATGGACAACCGGACCACCGGGATGACCGGCGGCCAGGAGAACCCCGGCTCCGGCCGGGTCCTGCAGGGCGAGCCGGCCGGGCAGGTGAACATCAAGGATCTCGTCAAGGTGCTCGGTGTGGAACATGTGGTGGAGATCAACACCTACGACCTGGCAGCCACCGAGGCCGCCATAAAGAAAGGGCTGGAGACCCCCGGCCCCTACGTGCTCATCGACAAGAACCCCTGCATCCTGCGCTACCGGGTGAAAAAACCGACCATTACCGTCCAGCAGGACAAATGCACCGGCTGTCGGGCCTGTCTCAAGGCCGCCTGCGTGGCGCTCGGGCTCACCGCCGCCGGCGACGACAAGCCGAAGGTCCGGATCGATCCCAACATCTGCAACGGCTGCGGCGTCTGCTCACAGCTCTGTAAATTCGACGCAATGTCCGAAGCCTGAGGAGGGGAGGAAATAATGAACGTGTTCAACATAGTAATCGCGGGAGTTGGCGGCCAGGGGGTGCTGATGGCCTCCAAGGTGCTCGCCGAAAGCGCCCTCAAGAGCGGCATGGATGTCAAGCAGAACGAGGTCCACGGCATGGCCCAGCGCGGGGGCAGCGTCATCTCCTTTGTCCGGATCGGCGACAAGGTCAGCTCCCCGGTGGTCATGCCCGGCACTGCCGACATCCTCATCTCCTTCGAGCCGCTGGAGGCGCTGCGTTACCTCCACTACCTCAAACCCGGCGGGAAGGTCGTCTACAACCGGGTCACCATCAACCCGAGCACCGTGGCCTCAGGCCTCGCGACCTATCCGACCGATGTGGAGGAGCAGATCACGGGGCGGTGCAAAAACGCCCACGGTATCGAGGCCCTCTCCATCGCCCATGAAGCGGGCAATGCCAAGGCGGTCAACATGGTCATGGTCGGCTCGGTCATGAAGGGTCTCCCCCTGGAGTCCGGTGTCATCGAGGGGGTCGTGGCGGAGCTGTCCCAGGGCAAAGGGGTCGACGTCAACCTGAAGGCGCTCCGCGGGGGCGTTGCCGCTGCCTGAGCCGCTTCGGCCGGCTCTGGGCACTGCCGGCAGTTGGAGTTATCCGCAGAGAGCCGTTGGGCGCTGTTTCGTGATGGCTCCAGGCGAAATGGAGCAAAAGCAGTCGATCCTGTTTGAGCCCGTAGGGCGAGTTGATCGACTGCGCGGAATGAGCCTTGGAGCCATAGAAACAGCGACTCTGACGAACGAAGGATAGCTCCAACTGCCGAATCCGGAACACTGGGAGGTTCCCATGAAGCTGAAGCAATTATCCGTATTTCTCGAAAACTCACCCGGTCGCCTCTACGAGGCAACCCATGCCCTCGGCGAGGTGGGGATCAACCTGCGCTCCTTAAGCATCTGCGACACCGCCGGCTTCGGGGTGCTGCGCATCCTCGTGTCGGATGTGGTCAAGGCCCGCCGGGTGATCATGGAAAAGCAGCTGCCGGCACGGGTCGACGATGTCGTTGCCATCGAGATCGACGATACCCCCGGCAGCCTGGCCAACAGCGTACTCAAGCTGTTCCTGGAAAACAGGGTGAACGTGGACTACATGTATGCCCTGGCCGGCACCGGCAGCTCGGGAAAGGCGGTGATGGTCTTCCGCTTCAGTGACAACGATCAGGCGATCGCTCTGTTGCAGAAGAACGGCATCAAGATCCTCGATGCCGAGTCGTTCGGTATCCACGACAATCCGGGCCAGATTTAGCCGGCTTCAAGGAGTCAGTGCCATGAAGGAAGAGAGCAGTTACAAACCAACAAAATTCGCGGTCATCGGCGCCGGGCCGGTCGGCGCGATCGTCGCTGCCTTCCTGGCAAAGGGCGGCTATGAGGTCACCCTCTGCGACGTCATCCCGGCCCTGCTGGAACCGGCCCTGAACCCCGGCATCATCCTCGAGGGGGCCGACAACCTCCAGGCAAAGGTGGCCAGGGTCACCACCAGCGTGGATGACCTTGTCCTCGATCCGCCCGACGTCATCGTGGTCACCGTCAAGGCCACGGCCCTGCCGTTGATCGCCTCCGCCCTGGAAGGGTTCGTGGCCGAGGGGCGGTATGTGATCAGCTGGCAAAACGGCATCGACACCGAACTGGTCCTGGCGGAGCACCTCGGCCGCAAGGCGGTCATGCGGGGGGTCGTGAACTACGGCTGCGTGCCGCTGGCGCCGGCCCATGTCCGGATCGCCTTCCACCACCGCCCCCACTTCATCCAGGAGCTCGACCCGGCGTCACGGGAGGCGGCCATCGGCATCTGCAACGTCTTCACCGAGTGCGGCCTGGAGACCCGGCATACCGAGCAGATCACCGACAAGGTCTGGCGCAAGACGGTCATGAACTCCTGCATGAACGCCATCTGCGCCGTCACCGGCAAGACCATGATCGAGATCATCATCGACCCGATCCTCTTCAACCTGGTGGATGCCCTGATCAAGGAAGGGGTCGCCGTGGCCCGGGCCAACGAGTTCTCGCTCGGTTCGGACTTCTACCCCTACTGCGTCAACTACATCAAGAACGCCGGCAACCATAAGCCGTCCATGCTGCAGGACATCGAGGCGGGCCGCAGGACCGAGGTTGACTACATCAACGGCAAGATCGTCGAATACGGTGCCCAGGCCGGGATGCCCACGCCGTACAACACCATGATCCACGGTCTCGTCAAGGCGCTGGAATCGAAGCAACGCCCCGCAGCCTGAAACTGACAAGGGAGAACCCCATGAAACTGAAACAGCTCTCCATCTTTCTGGAAAACGCGCCCGGCCGCCTCTACGAGGTAACCAAGGCGTTCGGCGCTGCCGGCATCAACCTGCGGGCCCACTGCATCTGCGACAGCTCCCACGACTTCGGCGTCCTCAGGATACTGGTCTCCGACATTGACACCGCCCGCCGCATCATGATGGAGAAATATGTCCCTGCCCGCGTCGACGATGTGGTTGCCATCGAGATCGACGATACGCCGGGCAGCCTTTCGCAGGTGCTGGAGCTGTTTCTCGGCACCAGGGTGAATGTGGAATACATGTACGCCGTAGCCGGGGCCACCTTCGGCAAGGCAGTGATGATCTTCTGCTTCAACGATATCGACCTGGCGATCGAGGCGTTGCGGGCAAACGGTGTGACTCTGCTGGATGCCGAGGCCTTCGGCATTCTCGATACAAAGGGGTAGCCGTTCAGCGTTCTGTATCCTATCCAGTGTCGGCAGTCACCGGAGGGGATCCGGCCGGTCGTGCAGATGGTTCAAGGAGCGTATATGAATAGTGAGAGCAGCTACAAGCCAAAGAAGTTCGCAGTCATCGGCGCCGGGCCGGTGGGAGGGATCGTTGCCGCCTTTCTCGCCAGGGGTGGGTATGACGTGACACTGTGCGATGTCGTGCCGAGCCTCCTGGAGCCGGCCCTTAATCCGGGGATACTCCTTGAGGGGGCCGATAACTTCCAGGCCAGGGTGACAAGGATCATTACCCGCGTCGACGACCTCGCCGCAGACCCGCCCGATGTCGTCTTCGTCACCGTCAAGGCCACGGCCCTGCCGCTCCTTGCCTCCGTGCTGGAAAAGTTTGTCAGTGAAGGTCGCTACTTCGTCAGCTGGCAAAACGGCATCGACACCGAGCGGGTCCTGTCGCAGAGCCTCGGCGTCAAATCGGTAATGCGGGCCGTGGTCAATTTCGGCAGCGTACCGGTGGGACCCAGCCATATCAGATTGGCGTTCCACCATCGTCCCCATTTTCTCCAGGAACTGGACCCCGCCTCCAAGGAGGCGGCGATCGGCATCTGCAACGTGCTCACCGAGTGCGGACTTGATACCCACCACACCGACCAGATCCGCAACATGGTCTGGAGCAAGGCGGTCAACAACTCCTGCATGAATCCGGTCTGCGCCATAACCGGCAAGACCATGTTCGAGGTCATGAACGATCCCATCCTCGTCAACCTGGTGGACTCGCTCCTGAAGGAGGGGGTAGCGGTTGCCCGGGCCAACGAATTCGCCCTTGGTCCGGATTACTATCCCTTCTGCGTCGACTACATCAAGGATGCCGGCCACCACAAGCCGTCCATGCTGCAGGATATCGAGGCGGGCCGCCGGACCGAGGTCGACTTCATCAACGGCAAGATCATCGAATACGGCGCCCGCGCCGGCATGCCCACCCCGTACAACACCACGCTCCGCGCCCTTGTAAAGGCGCTCGAACCCAAATAATCGGCTTGGCCCCACTGACCGTTCTCAGTGGGTGTTTTTTAGCCCAAAACATAAAGTAGAACAATATTTTGCTAATGTTGAATATTTTATTTTTTAAATAGCGCAACATGCTGACTATGCAGCCAGTTACACATATAACATTATGTTGCAAAAAATTAAAGAAGGGGGCGGCTAGAGAAAGCAGTATCGGGGTAGAAGGTTAATCCGTAGGTAAACATCTCTATAAGGGGGAAATCATGCCATTACGCGAAACCGTCACCGGGTCTGGAAGCATTGGCAAAGAAAATAATCGAGCGGAGGGTCTCATGAAAACAATCCAGGTAGTTTGCTGCATCATCTTTTTGTGTCTTGCCTGTTCGACCGTATCGTTTGCCGCAGATACGATCAAAATCGGCGCACTGTTCTCAGTGACCGGGCCGGCATCCTTCCTGGGCGCACCGGAGCGCAATACAGCCCAAATGGTGGTGGATGAGATCAACAAGGCAGGTGGGGTCAAAGGGCGCAAGCTGGAACTGATTGTGTACGACACTGCCGGAGATGCCACCAAGGCGGTGCAACTGGCCACCAGGCTGATCAAGAATGACAAGGTTGTCGCCATTGTCGGCCCCAGCACATCCGGCGAGAGCATGGCTGTGATCCCGGTGGTCGAGAAGGAGCAGATCCCGCTGATTTCTTGTGCAGCCAGTGTCAAGATTACCGAGCCGGTTAAGAAGTGGGTCTTCAAGACCCCCCAGAATGATGCCCTGGCTGTAGCAAAGATCTATGAGCATCTGCAAAAAACCAGACAGACCAACGTGGCACTATTGACCGTCTCGGACGGCTTTGGGGCGTCCGGCCGCGAACAGCTCAAGGCCCTGGCGGGGAAATACGGCATCAAAATCGTATCCGACGACACCTATGGCCCCAAGGATACGGATATGACGGCCCAGTTGACAAAAATCCGCGGTTCCCAGGCCCAGGCCGTGATCTGCTGGGGTACCAATCCCGGTCCGGCGATCATCGCAAAAAATGTTCGCCAGCTCGGTATCAAGACGCCGCTCTATATGAGCCACGGGGTCTCTTCCAAAAAATTCATCGAACTGGCCGGTGATGCCGCCGAGGGGCTCAGGCTGCCATCCGGCAGGGCATTGGTGGCGGACATGCTCCCTGCCTCCGACCCGCAGAAAAAATCTTTGCTGGCCTTTCTCAAAGACTATCAGAACCACTTCAAGGCCGAGGCCGACACCTTTGGCGGGCATGCCTGGGATTCGATCATGTTGATTAAAAATGCCGTTGAGAAGGGTGCCAACAGCCCGGCAACCATTCGTGACCAGTTGGAGAAGACCAGGCACTTCTCCGGTATCAGCGGGGTATTCAATTATTCGGAAAGCGATCATGCCGGACTGACCAAGGATGCATTCGTAATGATAGAGATCAAGAACAAAGACTGGGCGCTGTTGAAATAGCTGTCAGCCACGGTTCGCCGTGCATTACCGAGTTTAATCCGGAGCACATCATGCAGTTTGACCAGGTACTGCAATACGCACTTTCCGGCCTGTCGACCGGGGCGATCTACGCCCTGATCGGCATCGGGTTTTCGATCATCTACAACGCCACCGGCATCATCAACTTCGCCCAGGGTGAATTCGTCATGCTGGGCGGCATGCTGACGCTCTTTTTTCTGGAGGTTCTCAACCTGCCGATCTGGGCGGCCATCCCCTGTGCCATAGCGGCAGCCACCGTAGGCGGGATTTTGTTCGAACGGCTCGCCATCAGACCGCTGCGGCAGGCAACCCCGATCAACCTGGTCATCATCACCATTGGCGGCAGTATCCTGATCCGCGGTCTGGCCATGCTGCTCTGGGGGAAAGATACCCACGCCATTCCGCCCTTTTCCGGTGATGAGCCGATCGCCATCGGCGGGGCT
>NZ_VLLN01000048.1 GCF_007830735.1 Geobacter argillaceus | reverse complement strand
CAGCATTGCCTCTCTCTACGAAACGTTTGAACCTCAAGAAGCCAGAAGACTGGCTGAACGACTTGATATACATTACACGCCCAAGCACGGCAGTTGGCTGAATATGGCCGAGATTGAACTCAGCGTGCTTAAGGGGCAGTGCCTTGATCGCCGGATCCCTGATATGGCAACAATGCAGGCCGAAGTGACTGCATGGGAAAAAGACCGAAATAACTGTACCAATAAGATTGACTGGCAATTTACAACAACTGATGCCCGGATCAAGCTGAAGAGGCTTTATCCGAACTTTTAAATGTTAATAGGTACTAGGTATTCGGCCACTATAAACCACCTGAAAGGAGCATGGAGAGATGAAAACAACAAAAAAATTGGCTGGCAGGATCAATTACAAAGGGAATGACGAACTCTACCCTTCTGAAGTCGTTTTTTTAAACGGCTGCAAAGTGCGCCTGGCGTGCTCGGAAGATGGGAAGCTGTATCTGCAGGTCGATTATGACTAATCATCGGCTGAATACTGTCAGTCATTGTACTGCATCACAGCAGAAATAAGCTGCTGTCTGGGCACATTGCCCATTGAGCAACAACAATCCCTTACTTCTTGGGGCAGGTCCATGGACCTGCCCTTCGGTTTTGCATCATTAACGACTGATTAAGAAACCTGCAGGTATTTGGGAGGGTGAATTGAGCCTCCGTAAGAGATGTCATCCTGATCAGGTATTGCTTGCGACAACAGCAGACAAATAATAGCCAATCCGAAGAGATAACTCTGTGGCGGCTCTCTGGACCATCGGAACCAGTTCGTTCAGCATTCTTGCTTCGCTGAAACGGATGGCAGGGCCGGAAACGGTTATCGCACCAACCACACACTTGGTATAATCACGAATAGGTGCTGCAACACCCCTCACTCCCAGATCCAGTTCTTCATCCTCCAGGGCATACCCTTGCCTGGCAATTGTTTCCAGATGGTTATCGAACTCGTTTCGATCAGTGATGGTATTCGGCGTATATTGCTTGAATTCCATGAACGGAGGATAAGTCTGTTGCTTTTTGTCGATTGCTCCGGCAAGCAGCACTTTGCCGGCGGCCGTGCAATGGACAGGGAGCATTAATCCTGTCTTCGGAACAATGCGAACTGGAAGAGTGGATTCGACGGTGTCGAGGTAGACGACGTCTGAACCTTTCAGCACAGCAACGTAGCAAGTTTCATTGCAGTCGACGGTCAACGATTTCAGTACCGGCATTGAGTGGTGGTGGAGCTTCAGCTGCTTGATGACCGTCTGCGCGAGCTGCAGATTCTTGGGTCCAAGCCGGTAGTTTCCCGTATCCTTGTTCTGTTCGATAAAACTACGGGACTCCAAGGTTGAAAGAAGTCTGAATATGCTGTTTTTATTGAGTTGCAGACGCTTACTCAAATCGGTGACGCCAAGTTCTTCCACTTTGTCTTTGAATTGCTCCAGAATGTCAAAGGCGTGTGCTACCGACTGAATCAAGTAAGCGGATTTCTGCTTCTTCATGATTGAACTCACGGTATGTATATCAAGGTATTGCGGTTTATAGTCGCAACATAGGCAAAAGATCCGCTCATGGTGCCCCCCGAAAACGGGGAGCGTCATGAGCGGCAACGAATTGCTAACGAAGCCAAATTCGACATTAGTTTGTGTGTGATCAGCCTATTCAGGGACTTGAACGGTCTGGCAATTTACCGTGGTTATTTCATCTTCAACGGTATCCTCAATGGCTGCAGTCACGTTGCTGAGCATAAAGTGAGAGAGAGCAGGAATGAGGATGAGTGCGCCGAACATGTTCCAGAGGAACATGAAGGTGAGCAGTATCCCCATGTCGGCCTGGAACTTGATCGGCGACAGCGACCAGGTGATGACCCCGCCGGCCAGGGTGATCCCCACCAGGCCAACTACCTTGCCGGTAAACTGGACTGCCTTCTGGTACGCCTCGCCCAGCGGCATTCCCTGGCGCTGGTAGGTAAGCTGCATGCTCAGCAGATACAATGCATAATCGACCCCGATTCCCACCCCCAAGGCAATCACGGGGAGGGTGGCGACCTTGACGCCGATACCCAAGCCCACCATCAGTGCTTCGCACAGGATTGAGGTCAGGGCAAGCGGGAGAACTGCTACCACCACAGCGCGCCAACTGCGGAAAGTAATGAAGCAGAGAATGATCACCGCGCCGTACACGTAGAGGAGCATGGTGCGGTTGGCCGCCTTGACCACGATGTTGGTGGCCGCCTCGATCCCGGAACTACCTGCTGCCAGCAGGAACTGCCGATCCTTGGTGGCGTGTGTCTTGACGAACTCTTCCGCAACGTTCAACACCCGGGCCAGTGTCTCGGCCTTGTGATCGGACAGGTAGGCGATGACCGGCGTGACCGATAACGTGCTGTTGGCGATATCCGGGTTATCGGAGAACGCCTGCCCTCCGCAGTAGTTGAGCACGTCCTGATTGCGGTTGATGGTATACCACTTGGGACTACCTTCATACGTGCCTGCCGTTACCACACGAATCGAGTCGGCCAGAGTGACCGTGGCCTGTACGCCGGGAACCTGCTGCAATGCCCAGGCGAGCTGGTCGGCAGCGATGAGCGGTTCGTACTTGATGGCACCCTCCTTGGGCGTTTTCAGTATCACGGCAAACTGATCGCTGGAAAGGGAGTAGTTGGACGTGACAAAGGCGTTGTCCCTGTTATAGCGGGAGTTGGAGCGCAATTCCGGGGCTCCGGGGTCCAGGTCGCCGATCTTCAGGTTGAGGCTGACGATGAAGCCGGCCACGGCCAGTACCGCCGAGATCGTCACCGCCCGGGTCGCCCACCGCTTTTCGGTGAAGTGGTCCAACAGGCCCCAGATGGCACCAGCTCCCTTGCCAGTGCTTTCGTCGTCTTCTTCCCGCAGGGTGCGACTGGCCGCCTTGAGGCTGACCCCGGTGTAGGAGAGAAAGACCGGCAACAGGAGGAGGTTGGTAAGGATGAGCCCGGCCACCCCGATGCTGGCGGTCAGCGCCAGGTCCCTGATGACCGGGATGTCGATCATCATCAGGACGGCAAAGCCGACCGCGTCGGCCAAGAGGGCCGTCAGCCCGGCCAGGAACAGGCGGCGGAAGGTATAGCGCGCCGCTACCAGTTTGTGGGTGCCGCGCCCGACGTCCTGCATGATGCCGTTCATTTTCTGCACGCCGTGGGAGACCCCGATGGCAAAGACCAGGAACGGGACCAGGATGGAGTAGGGGTCGAGTTCGAATCCCAGCGTAGTGACGATCCCCAGCTGCCAAATGACCGCCACCACCGAGCAGATGATGACCAGGGCCGTGCTCCGGATGCAGCGGGTGTAGAGGAAGATCACGATGGCGGCAATCAGGGCGGCCAGGGCGAAGTAGGTCATGACCTGCATCAGGCCGTCGATCAGGTCGCCAACCAGTTTGGCAAAACCGATGATATGGACCTTGATCTCACCCTTCCCCATGGTCTCGTATTTCATCCGGATATTGCTTTCGACCTGCTTGGAGAAGGTACTGTAGTCGAGACGCTTGCCGGTGGTGGGGTCCGTATCGAGAAGCGGGACAAAGACCATGGCCGATTTGTAGTTCGTCCCCAGAAGGCTCCCGACAATGCCGGAACGGCTGATGTTCTGCCGAAGCTTCGCCACCTTCTCTGCCGAGCCGTCGAAGTTGTCCGGCATGACCGGACCACCTTGGAAACCTTCCTCGGTGACCTCATTCCAGCGGACCGCCGGTGTCCAGATCGATTTCACCCAGGCGCGGTCAACACCGGGAGTAAGCACCAGGTCATCATTGATCTGGCGCAGGATATCCAGGTACTGGGGATCGAAGATGTCCCCCTTGGTATTTTCCACCACCACCCGGATCGAGTTTCCCAGTCCCCTCAGATCCTGCTTGTTCGCCAGGTAGTTCTTGATGTAGGGGTGGCTCTGGGGGAGCATCTTTTCGAAGCTGGCGTTGAATACGAGCTTTGTCGCCTGGAAGGCAAGCACCAGGGTGACGACGATGCATACGGCCATCACGACCGGTCGGTTGTTGAAGATCAGCCGCTCCAGCCAATTGCCGGAGTTATGGTCGAACTCCTTGATATCCTTTACAACCGGCATTTCATCCATTTTTCCAGATCCCACTGCCATTTCAGTTCTCCCTGTCGTGTAACTGCTTCAGGCCGTTAGGCTGAAGACTGTCAGTCCCGATGTCCAGGGCACTTCAGCCTCAACGCCTGAGCAGTTATTATTTGATTTCTTGCACCTGCACGCCACGTTGGCCAACCAGCGCCATGGTATTCCCGCCAATGGAGGCAACCCCGGCTGCGGGGGTCGGTTGATTGATCTTGATCTGGCTGAAACTTGCCCCGTTGTCACCACTTACAAGTACATGCCCCACCTGGCTCACCAGCACGATCCGACCATCCTCGGTCAGGGCACCACCCATCAAGCCGCTGGTTACGCCCGTTTCCACTTTTTGCCAACGGTTTCCGCCGTCCCGGCTGCAAAATGCATTGCCTCGCATGCCAAAAGCGACCAGAGCACCGGATTTGCCCGTGATGCCGAAGAACGTGCCCACATACGGGGTCTTGATGGCCTTGAACCGCTCACCTTTCGGGTCAAGCTTGAACACTGTTCCCTGCTCGGCGGTGAGGAACAGCTCTCCACCTACGGGGCGGATCGAGTACAGGTGAAAACGTTTCGGGTTATCGATCCGATCGTACCAAGGGATCCAGCTTTTACCGCCGTCTGTGGTACGGAATATGAGGCTGAAGGCACCGACGATGAAACCGGTGGTTTCGTTTTCGAACCAGACATCGAGAAACGGCTTGTCCGGGCCCTGATCCGCAATCTTTTTGATATCATCCGGCAGAATTGCCGTATCGGCGGTAGCCGGTTTGCCGGTAGGAGGTGGGGCACTGTCCGTGTAGCTATTCACCAGGGCCTGGGCCGCGGCCCGGCCGTCGAACTGCCTGGTCCAGGTGGCGCCGCTGTCGGCACTATGCAGCACTACTCCGTCGTGTCCTACTGCCCACCCCTTTTGGGGGGTGGGGAAATGCACGGCAACGAGGTCGGAGCTGACCGGCACTATTGCCTGGGTCCAGTTCTTCCCCTGATCATCCGAGTAGACGATGTGGCCGCGCTGCCCGACCGCTACGATACGCTTGCCGGCCAGAGTGGCGCCTATCAGTAGGGACTTCGCGGCTAACGTGCTTTTGACTGCCGGGGTATCAAGCACATCCTGGAACGATACCGTGGCAAGGACCATGGATAAGGGCAGGACGATGGATATCAGTGCTATGAGTAGAGTTCTCGATTTCATATCTTCTCCCTGGTGTGACTGATGTTGCGGAACTACGTGAATCTTTCCCGAACCGACGACGTAATGGCGTTCAGAGTTCAATAGGTAGCCACGAGGCTGCTTTTTGCAATGTGATAGGGGTTGCGCTCCCTGCTGACGCATCTGCAGGGAGCGCAACTGCGTTATAGGTTAACGGATACCCATGCCTGCCAGGGCGTCAGCCGTCCAATAGCTTGCCGGGAACGGTTTGCCGGGGTAGAGGATACCCTTTTTCCCCGGTACCAGTAAGCAGTTCAGGGCATATGAGTTGGTAACCAGGTCGGTAACGGAATAGGTATCCCCGAACGGGCTCAGTGCGTCGTAGCTTGGGGTAAGATAGGTCATCCCAACCCGGTAGAGCTGCCCGCGGCCATCGTATTCGTCGCTCAGGTTGGCGGTCCAACTGTCTTCATCCAGATAGTAGACCCGCTTGCTATAGAGATGGCGCTTGCCCGGCTTCAATGTCCCTTCCACCACCCAGACCCGGTGCAGTTCCCAGCGAACTATTGAGGGGTTCGGGAAATTCTTTGACAATACGTCCTCATGTTTGCTGCCATAAATCATCTTGTAGTTGTTGTACGGCACATACATCTCTTTTTTGCCGACGAGCTTGAAATTGTACCTTTCCATGGAACCGCTGAACAGGAAGATGTCGTCCCACACATATGCACCGCCGGTAAGTGAACTGGGGGTGTCAAAGGAGAGGTCCGGCGCCAGCTTCGTCCTTCTCTGCCCGGGGAGATACTGCCACGCCTTCCGCTTCTCATTGTACGGGTCGATTGGGTCGATGATCAAAGCCCCCTCGCCAACCCGCCGGGCAGGCCCCTGATAGTTGAACCTGATCATGTAGTAGTTTTTGGCACTGGGCTTTGACGGATCGTAATACGGGTATTCCTCGATGACATTACCCGAGGACTGCATGGTGGGAATACCATTGGAATCCACGGTATATGACGAGAATTGGACATCATAGGTCAGACCGTTGTAACGCGTCAGGTGGTTCCACATCGCTTCAAAGCCATCATTCGGGATCGGGAAGGGGAAACCTGCATGGGCGCCGGTAAACGTCAGGCCGCCGCTAGTGGTCTTGGCTGTGGTGGCGTGCTTAACGGTGTTGTCCAGTAAGGACTTGGGGAAGGCCGACGATCGGTGGGTCTTGTAGACCTCGAGTCGGTAGGCCGGGTACTTCTTCAACATCGCCTTGACCCCTTCGGACAGCTTGTCCGAGTACTGTGCCATGTTCTTGGCACTGATGGAGAACTGCGGCTTATCGCCGGCAAACGGGTCGGGCCGCCAGCCGCTCCCCTTCTTGAATCCGGCTGGAGGCGTGGTGAGCCCGCCGGTGTACTCGGGAATGGTCCCTTCCTTGTTGCCGGCCTTTTCGGCCCCGACCAGGGTCAGGTTCTTGCCGAGCTGCGCCGCCTTGTCCGCGGATACCGCCCCAAATGCCAGTCCTGCGCTGGCCAGGGTCAGACACCCTGCCAGTATGCTGTTGCGTATCAACATATCGTTTCTCCTTTGGTTAGAATGTGGCTTTCAATGTCAGAGACAACAGGTCTCGGTCCCTGAGCAGGGCGATCATCCCTTGGGCGCCTTGACCGGGATCGGCAAGACCCGGCGGTAGCACCTGACCACCGGCATTCGGATGAACCGTGCCGAAGAAACTGGCATAGGTCAGATCGATCTTATACTTGGCAAAAACGTCAAAGGAGAGTCCGGCGCTGTAACTGCCAACCCCCTCGTTGCCGCCGAGGGCGGTCGCGGCATTGCCGTGCATCCCCATGGAGAAGTTAAGCGGCATGGCCATATCTACCCCGGGCAGTACCTGTTTCCACTCCGGAACCAGGTTGACCGTTACTACTGAGTTGTCACGGGTGGTTGCGTCGAGGCCAACGTTGGTGGGGCCGCCCATCAAGTTGGTACCGGCGCTGCCAGTGAAGTACTGGGCATTTTCACTGACCCGGTTCCAGCGGCCATAGGCGAACTCCAGGATCGCCGAACCGGTATCGAACAGGGGGGTCTTGGGCAACAGCGTCAGGAAGTTCACCACCGCGTGCATGGTGTCGCCACGGGCACCGGCCGGGGAAAACCAACTGCTCGTCAGCGGCATGTTCCGGCGGTAGGAGATTTCCGAACCGACGCTGACCCCCAGGATCTGCTTGGCAAAGCTGATCCCGTACAGGCTGATGTTGGATTTGTAGTCATTGTGATAGCCGCTGGCATCCATGAGCACCTGCGGCATCTTGTCGGAGAAGTTGCGATAGTGGAAACCCAGGGTCCCGTTCAGCCATTCGGGACTGTAGGCCACCTTGAGCCCCCAGTCGCGCGCATCGCTGGGCCGGCGGTCGCCGCCGTTAGGAACCCAAACTAATGGTGGTCCGCCCGGTGGGCCCGGGAATATGAAGGACTCGCCGCTGTTCATCAGACCATCAACCATCCCCAGATAACTCCCCCCCTCGGGAAAGATGTTGGACTCCCATTCCAGGTAGTACTGGCCGGCAATAGTCAGTTCCTTGGTCGGCTGGATCTGTACCGAGACCTGATTCAGCGGCCGGAAGATCTCCTTCAGCTCGACGCCGGGCATGGCCAACGCCTTGGCCATATCGATCGGCGATTGAGCGTAGGAGATCCCGTTGGCACCGGCTCCCGGGAAGAACGCCTCACCCCAGTAGATCGTATGCCGACCCGCCCGGACGTTGATCGGCACGTCACCGGCGTCATACTTGCCAAAGACGAAGGCGTCCAGCAGTTCTCCGTCCGGCCCGCCAAAGCGGCGCTTGGTGTACTGATTCAGGCCGGTTGAGGGGGTACCTTTTTCAAGATGGTTTGAGAACATGGCTGAGTTGTTATCCAACCCCGCCTTGTAGATCGGGTCGTACCAGAGGGCACCGCTCAAGCGGAAGCCAAAATCCTTTTTGTAGACCAGATCGGTCTCGGTGAGGAGATCCAGGCGACTCGAGACAATCCCCACATCGAAGTTGCGGTCACCGTCGTTGTTGTTGGCACTACCGGCAATGTCCTTGCTCTGCCCTTTGAGACGCTGGGCCAGGGTGTATCTGAAGGTGTTGTCCCAATGGATTACGACGTCTTCGTTGTCCGTCGGGATCTCGAACGCTTCGGCACTGCCGCATATACTCATTGCTGCGACCAGCGCCACTGCCAGACACTTTTGCCGGCAGATGAGCCGCAGACCATGCTTTTGATTCTTTATTGTATATTTCATCACCATCTAAACCCTCCTGTCGAATTTTGCTTATAACCAAGAACTAATATCCCCGTTACGGCTCTCCTTTCTCGATAAACGACACTGTATCTGTATGATTAGCTGTTATGTCGTTTAGCGCAAAATGGTTACCAGTGGAACATTGTGCAATAGCGTTATTAACTTCTGTGTCAGCATTGTCATTGGTTGATAAGTTAGTTACTACATCAATATTGAATAAGTGACTGTTTCTGATCATGCGCCCGCATATCCATAATGATCTAACGCTTTGTCCTGTTTAGGGTGTCGCAGTACCATTACGGACAACTCAGTTCGTTCATGTATCATCAACTCGATCTGATGGAACGGGCACGGATGCGGGCTTGGTTGAAATTGCTTCAGTTGTGCAATGCTGACAATAAAGCACGGCTTGTGCCAAACGCTGTTTGTAATAGTGGTATAAGGTCTGCGATAATTGCTCGGCTGTGACGGTTTGGAAATCTAAAAGTAAATATAAAACAACTATATATAGCGTTTAGCGTTGTCGCGTGGTGTGGCAGAATGTTGTTTTTATATGTAGGTAGATTTGAAGTGTCGGAGGGTGTTTTGTTGGTTGGATGCGGTTAATGTTGCGTGTGAGTGATTGAGTATATTGATGTTTTACACGAAGAATGGAACATTTTAGAGGATTCAGGAGATATTATCGTCCCAGCAACCGTAGAGGTCACGAAGTTTAATTATTTTAGAAATAGGTCCAGATAAACTCTATTCTTTTATGAAATAATAAAAAACTAGAGATTTGATATTTCTGGTTCAGGTGTTAAAGGATACAAATTTGATAAGTGGTAACTAGCTTAAATATGCTTGATTGGCTGATTCGGCGGTGATCGTGCTTAGAAATAGACCAAGGTGAATATTGGGTAGAGGATTCACGTTCACCATTATTTAGAGAATTTTGCCGTCGTATCGTAACACTCACAATCGTAACACTCACCTGTTTCTGTATGAAGAGTTGGTTAAAGAGAATGAGATTGATAAGTTGCAATATTATCTTTTTATCAAAAGTTTGCGACTAATCTGCCACACCATCGAGAATCATTAATTTCGGTATATAATAAGAAAGTATTTCCAAAAGATATCTTTAGATTAGTAAGTTGTACGGATTCTCAAATGCGACATCCAATTTTATTCAACTGGGCAATTTGGGGCAGCGAAAGGTGTATTTGCGATTGATAAAGCCTTTTTTATGAAAAAAATAACTAAGTTTGTCGTGACTAGATAGCAGCGAGAGGAGCAATGCGTGGAGGTTGTTAACTACAATTGACTGTTATTGCGGTATTTTTTGGTGTATAACTCAGCCTGGTCTGATGCGGGACCTATTGTGATGGCTTTCTATGAAGGCTTGGAACTTGCATTGTAAAAGAATGTTTTACTATTTTGTGGAGGAGACCTTTATGAAAAAAAGAGTTGGCGTAGTTCTTTCCGGCTGCGGGGTTTATGACGGCAGCGAGATTCACGAGGCAGTCTTCACCCTTTTGGCTATTGATCAGAATGGTGCCCAAGCGGTCTGCATGGCTCCTGATATTGAATTGGAAGAAATCAATCACCTTTCCGGTCAACCTACCGGTGCCAGGCGTAATGTACAAATCGAATCAGCCCGTATCTCCCGTGGAAAGATCAAGAATATAGCAGATATCAAGTCCAGTGATCTGGATGCCATCATCTTTCCCGGTGGTTTCGGGGCTGCCAAAAATCTCTGTGACTTTACCTCCAAGGGAGCAGATGCGTCCATACAGCCGGATGTGGCCAGACTACTGCAGGAGATGGCTGCGGAGAAGAAGCCGATCGGTGCGATCTGCATCGCCCCGGCCCTGATTGCTGCAACTCTTGGCAAGCAATACACTCCTCAACTTACCATTGGCACCGATGCCGGAACTGCAGCGGCAATCAATGCCACCGGCAGCAGACATGTGGCCTGTCCTGTTCGGGATTTTGTCCTGGATAAAGAAAACAAGATTGTCTCCACTCCTGCCTACATGCTGGCCGCACGGATTTCGGAGACGGCAGAAGGAATTGACAGGACTGTGAAGGCATTGTTGGAACTTCTGAGTAACTTAACCATAGGTGGTTGAATTTATGGGTTTTATGTCAAGCCATTTGACCCTGTACCGGGACCAGTTCAAAACCGAGTTGTTGTGCTTTACGTTTCAGATTCTGTACGACTCGTGAGCGGTAACGCTCCTCATAATGATCCTGACCAAGATCTGCGTACGACGTCCTGTTCTTCAGCATGGAGTACACCAGTCTTGCGAGCTTATGTGCAGTTGCCGTTATGGCCTTGGATGCTCCCAGCCGTGCTCTCTGTCGACGGATGTATCCCCCCAAGGCGCTCTTTGATCTGATCAA
>NZ_VLLN01000047.1 GCF_007830735.1 Geobacter argillaceus | reverse complement strand
TTTAAAGGCTTTGCCGACTGATAACGTCTGAAGCCGTTATCAGTCGTCTGTTACTTTAAAATTTTCACCGCCATCTTTGGGTTCGTTTGTCTCTTGTAGCCTGATGTATTCCTGGATCACTTCATCCGTCACGTTGCCAGAACTCGCTACGAAGTACCCTCGTGCCCATATGTGGCGACCCCAAAAGGCTTTCTGGATGTGCTTGAACTCCATCATCAACTTGCGAGACGTTTTGCCCTTTATGTACTGCATCAGCTTACTCGGGGCCAGATGGGGTGGTACAGACACGAACAGATGCACGTGATCCTTTGATATATGACCCTGCAAGATTTCTACATCATTAGTCTTGCAGACTTCTACCACCAACTCTCGAAGCCGAGTGCCCACTTCTCCTCGTAATACAGGCTTCCGATACTTGGTGATCCACACAAAATGGCACTTTAGGTCAAACCGTGTATGCGATGATGTTCGATAGTGTTCCATCCAGCGAGTTTAACTGAAGTTTTCGCCTGAAGGCGAGGGTTTTTCTCCCATAGTCGGACAATAATATAACAGCCTATCATGATTACCTTTTATCCCTTGCAACATCGAATGGACGGATCTTTTGGATCACCAAAGCAGCCCAAGAAGAGCCTGTTCGTGATTGGTGCAGACATCAAGGAAATAGCGGGGTTAGCGGCATTTCTCAACGATGAATCCTGTAGCACCCCCTCGAAAATTAGATTCATTGCATTCCTTCTTATTTTGTGTAAAATGCGCTTTACAAATATCAAGGAAACAGTATGGAAAATCTATTCAGGGAACAGCAGAGGCTCATCGAGGCGGTAAGCCAGACCAAACGGTATATCTACGACCGGATTGACTGGAATGAACGCTGTATCGGCATCCTGGGAGCACGCGGCACCGGTAAGACGACTCTGATGCTCCAGTATGTCAGAGAGCGGTATGGGTCGAGTGACAGAGCCCTTTACATCTCAGTCGATAGCCCGTTTTTCCAGGCACATGATCTTTTCGAGTTCGCCCGCGAGTTTCATCAGCTTGGCGGCGAAGTCCTGCTGGTGGACGAGATCCACAAGTATCCGGACTGGTCTGTGCACGTAAAGTCTATCTATGATTCGTTTCCTGGATTGAGAGTTGTTTTTTCCGGTTCGAGCCTCCTCCAGATTACGAATCAGAAAGCGGACCTTTCCCGCCGTGCGATCATTTTTAACCTGCATGGCCTCTCACTGCGGGAATACATCAACTTTGTTCACGGCAAAGAGTATCCAGCTTATTCGTTGGAGGAGATCCTTTCTAACCACAAGGAAATTGCCAGCGCCATGTGCAAGGAAATAAAACCGCTACGGGAATTCCGGGATTATCTCCAGGGTGGCTATTATCCATTCTTCCTAGAAGGAGAGTCCTTTTACAAGCTCAAGGTTCGCGAGGTCATCAACCATATCCTTGAGGTGGATCTTCCCTTCGTCAATCGGATCGAGCCCAGGCAGGTATCCAAGATTAAAAAACTTCTGTATCTACTGACAGTTGGTGTACCATTCGTGCCAAATATCGCCAAGCTGGCCGAAGCGACAGACATCTCTCGTCCCCGGCTGTATGAATACCTTGAGAAGTTGCAGGATGCCCGCCTATTGAATCTGGTCAGGTCGCAGGGGCGAGGCTACGAGGTACTGACCAAGCCGGAGAAGATCCTGCTGGAGAACAGCAATCTGATGTACGCCATTGCAGATGAAGTGAATACCGGCACATTGCGGGAGCTGTTCTTTGTTAATCAAGTTCGTAATGCCAACACGATTCACCCACAGTTAATAGAGAGCACGCTTGAGTTATCGGGACAGGGGGACTTTATTGTCAAGGGACAATACACCTTTGAGATCGGTGGCAAGGGAAAAGGATTCAAACAGATTAGTGGTGTCGCTAATGGTTTCGTAGTGGCTGATGATATTGAAGTGGGTTTAAGGAACAAACTGCCGTTGTGGATCTTTGGGTTTATGTACTGAAATTATTTGATTGATCTGGTACTGTCAGCGGAAAACTTGCCGGAAAGCTCTGAGAGATTTGTCGGGGTGATAACGTCGGTGAAAAGGTCGGTGATAGCGTCGGTGAAAAAATGGCGGGAGAGAAACCTTCGGAATAAATTTCGGTAAAGGCTTCGGTAAAACTACCCAGAAAACTACCCACAAAACCCGTGAATTTACCCAGAAAGTTCCCTAAAAAGATCACAGAGAGGTTCCCAGAAAATAAATTGCAGCTTACTGATTGAGAAGCAAAATACAGCTACTCTGGATATTGAGCTTTATGTACTAAGCTGGGCAAATTTAAAGGAAACGTACAGTGAAGCTGCATAATGCCCTAGGATAAGAGCATAGGAAATCGCCTCATGGACAAGAAACAACTCTCAGAACGCGATATCTGCACAAAATACATCACCCCTGCTCTAGAGCAATCTGAGTGGGATATTGCGACACAGATTCGTGAAGAGTTTCCTCTTACCAATGGCCGAATAATCGTCCGCGGGAAGCTGCATACCCGTGCCAAGCATAAACGCGCTGACTATGTTCTGTTCTTCAAACCCAATATTCCTATCGCTGTCATCGAAGCAAAAGACAATAATCACTCTGTTGGTGATGGTATGCAGCAAGCACTCGGCTATGCTGAAATGCTTCAGGTGCCCTTTGTTTTCAGCACCAATGGCGATGGTTTTCTATTCCATAATAAAATTGCGACAGATGGCATCATCGAACGTGAGCTTGCCTTACATGAGTTCCCATCTGCCGAATCGTTATGGCAACAGTGGTCTGCCCACAAGGGCTTGACCGATAAACAAGAAACCTTGGTTACTCAGGATTATTACAGCGATGGTAGCAACAAGACACCTCGCTATTATCAGCTGTTAGCCATCAACAAAACCATCGAAGCAATTTCACAAGGGCAGGATCGTATTCTGTTGGTAATGGCTACCGGAACCGGTAAGACATTTACTGCTTTTCAGATAATCTGGCGACTCTGGAAATCAAAGACAAAAAAGCGAATCTTATTCCTGGCTGACCGCAATATCTTAGTTGACCAGACCATGACTAATGACTTCAAGCCGTTCGGGTCAGCAATGACAAAAATCCAGAAACGGCAGGCAAATAAGTCCTACGAAATATACCTTTCACTTTATCAGGCAGTTACGGGTACCGAGGAAGAACAAAACATCTACAAACAGTTCACTCCCAATTTCTTTGATCTGATTGTTGTTGATGAGTGTCATCGTGGAAGCGCAGCTGAAGATTCCGCATGGCGTCAGATATTGGAGTACTTTTCTTCCGCAACTCAGATCGGGCTAACCGCGACCCCCAAGGAAACAAAAGAAATTTCGAACATTGATTACTTCGGCGAGCCAATTTACACCTACTCACTCCGCCAAGGGATCGATGATGGCTTTCTTGCCCCCTACAAAGTTGTTCGTATCGACCTTGATAAGGATTTAACCGGCTGGAGACCCGATAAGGGTATGCTCGATAAGCATGGCAACGAAATAGAAGATCGCATCTACAATCAGAAGGATTTCGATAAGACACTGGTGCTTGAAAAACGAACTCAGCTGGTTGCCAGAAAAATCACCGAGTTTTTGAAGCAAACCAACCGGTTTGATAAAACTATCGTATTCTGTGACAACATTGACCATGCAGAGCGAATGCGTCAGACATTGGTCAATGAGAATGCTGATCTTGTGTCACATAACTCCCGCTATATCATGCGTATTACCGGTGACAATGAAGAAGGAAAGGCCGAGCTTGACAACTTCATCTTCCCGGAATCCAGATACCCTGTAATAGCCACGACGTCGAAATTGATGTCTACCGGTGTTGATGCTCAGACCTGTAAGCTGATCGTGCTTGATCAACGCATTCAGTCAATGACCGAGTTTAAACAGATTATTGGACGTGGCACCCGTATCAACGAGGACTACGGGAAATTCTACTTCACTATCATCGACTTCAAGAAAGCAACAGAACTATTTGCCGATCCCGATTTTGACGGCGACCCAGTGCAGATTTACACGCCAAAAGACCCTGATGACTCCCCAGTACCACCAGATGAGCCAAACAATGAAGACTCAGTTGATGCCACCCAATATCCTCTGACAGAGGGAAGTGACAAATGGGGTAACGTATCCGAGGACAAAGGTGATGAAAACTACACTTCAGAAATCCGGCGATATGTCGTTGCCAATGTTGAAGTGAAGGTTGTTGCCGAACGGGTACAGTACTTCGACGCCAATGGTAAGCTGATTACCAGTTCTCTCAAGGATTATACGCGTACAGCACTGGCAAAAGAATTCGCCTCAATGGATGATTTTCTCCGGCGCTGGAGCAGTGCTGAAAAGAAACAGGCGATCATTGACGAGCTTGCCAACGAAGGGATTTTCTTTGATGCTCTGGCCGATGATATCGGAAGAAATTGCGATCCATTCGATTTGGTTTGTCACGTAGCCTGGGACATGCCGCCGCTGACCCGCAAGGAGCGTGCGGAGCAAGTGCGCAAACGCAATTATTTTACAAAATATGGGGAAAAGGCACGGCGAGTTTTGGATGCGCTGCTCGATAAATATGCCGACGAAGGTATTGTCCATATCGAAGAGACACAGATCCTTTCAGTCTCGCCCTTTACCCAGTTTGGGACCCCTATTGAAATCATTCGTACTTTCGGTGGCCTTGAAGCTTACCACAGTGCAGTGCAGGAACTTGAGCAGCAGCTTTACTATGCATAATCTGGAGAATCTTTCATGCCGATAGGAACATTGATTAAGACCATACAGGACATCATGCGGAAGGACGTAGGTGTCGATGGTGATGCCCAACGTATAAGCCAGATTGTCTGGCTGCTTTTCCTTAAGATTTTTGATGATAAGGAACAGGAATGGCAAGTAACGATACCGGGCTATAAATCGCCGCTCCAGAGCCGTTTCCGTTGGTCAAACTGGGCGAAGGACCCCGAAGGAATAACTGGTGAAGAGCTAATCGATTTCGTCAATAACGACCTCTTCCCCTCACTGAAGAGACTTGCTACAGCTGCGGGAGTGTCTCCACATGGGAAAGTCGTAGGGTCGGTGTTTGAAGATGCTTACAACTACATGAAGTCAGGTACGTTGTTACGGCAGGTAATAAACACCATCGAAGAAGACGTGGACTTTAATTCATCCAGCGACCGCCACCTGTTCAATGACATTTATGAAAAGGTTCTGGCTGATCTGCAATCTGCAGGCAATGCAGGGGAATACTATACACCCCGTGCGGTTACCCAATTCATGGTGGATATGCTGAACCCGCAGCTAGGCGAATCAATCCTTGACCCGGCCTGTGGCACTGGCGGATTTCTGACTAACTCCATTGAACACATCAAAGAGCAGGTGAAGACCAGCGATGATCTCAAGAGGCTTCAGGAAAATATTCACGGTGTTGAAAAAAAACCGCTGCCTCACATGCTTGCCATGACCAATATGATGCTGCATGGCATTGATGTGCCGACTAACATCCTTCACGACAATACACTCAGCCGTCCGCTCAAGGATTACGGTCCAAGACACAGGGTGGATATCATCATCACCAATCCACCGTTCGGTGGCATGGAAGAAGATGGTATCGAGAACAATTTTCCTAGGAAGTACCAAACACGGGAAACAGCAGATCTTTTCATGGCGCTGATCATGCACCTGCTAAAACACGACACCGGCCGCGCCGCCGTAGTTCTACCCGATGGGTTCCTCTTTGGCGAGGGAGTGAAGACTACTCTCAAGCGAGAACTGCTGGAGGAGTTCAACCTGCACACTATCGTCCGTCTCCCTAAGGGGGTCTTCAGCCCTTATACCAGCATCAAGACCAACATCCTCTTTTTCGAGAAGGGTGGTCCCACCAAAGACATCTGGTTTTTCGAGCATCCCTATCCGGATGCCAGTTATTCCTCCTACTCCCGTTCAAAACCGCTTACCATCGGCGAATTTGACCGGGAAAAGTCCTGGTGGCACAGGCGCAAGATCACGGAATACGCTTGGAAGGTCTCGGCCAAGGAGATTGTCGGCCGCAATTACAACCTGGACTGCAAAAATCGTCATGAGATTGAAGTGGACCATGGCGACCCGGGGAAGTTAATGGACGAGTACCTGGAGATCAGCCGCAAGCTCGCGGCTGCTCAAGTAGCCCTGAAGCAGGAGCTAATGCAGGCTCTGGGGGGCAGGTAATGGAGTTGCTGGAAAAGCATTTCGACATCGCCTTTGCTGCACCCGACGGAATCAAGCGGTTGCGGGAGCTGATCCTGACCTTGGCGATGCAGGGGAAGCTGGTGCCCCAGTACCCAAACGATCAGCCGGCCAGCGAGCTGCTGAAGGAAATCGAGACAGAGAAGAAACGGCTGGTTAAGGCGGGCAAGATTAAGGAACCAAAGCGGCTACCTGCGATCAAGGATGAGGAAGTGCCGTATGTTCTGCCCCAGGGGTGGGAGTGGGTTAGGTTAGGAGAAATCAGTAATTACAATGGAAGGAAAAATGTTGCTCCTGAGGAAATACATCCCGATACGTGGCTCCTGGATCTTGAAGACATTGAGAAGGATACGTCAAGATTAATTTACAGGGCTAAGTATTGTGAACGCCAATCCAAGTCAACAAAGTCCACTTTTGAAAAGGGTGATGTTTTATACGGGAAATTGCGTCCATACCTGAATAAAGTTATTGTTGCTGACAAACAAGGCGTTTGCACAACTGAGATAGTACCCATCGTGCCATTAGGGAATATAGACTCTCAATTTTTGAAATGGCTGCTAAAACGGCCATCGTTTCTAAATCATGTCAACGCACTGATGTACGGCGTGAAAATGCCAAGACTCGGAACCGATGATGCTATTAACAGTGTTCATCCTCTCCCTCCCCTCGCCGAACAATGCCGCATCGTCGCAAAAATCGACCAACTCATGGTTCGGTGCGACGAGCTGGAAAAGCTGCGCGCCGAGCGAGAGCAAAAGCGGCTAAATGTCCACACCGCCGCCTTGAACAGCCTGCTGTTAGCTGAAAAAAACGATAGCTTTACCGATGCCTGGCAATTAATTACCCTCCATTTCGGAGAACTTTACTCAGTTAGGGAAAACGTTGCCGAACTGCGCAAAGCTATTCTTCAACTCGCCGTAATGGGACGCCTAGTCCCTCAAGATCAGAACGACTCGCCTGCCAGCGAATTGCTTAAAGAAATCGAAGCCGAAAAACAGCGATTGGTGAAGGCAAAGAAGATCAAGATACCAAAGCCTATACCTACCATTTCCCGAGAGGGTGAGCCATTTCAGGTTCCTGATAATTGGCGGTGGGTTCGAATTGCCGAAGTTACGGAATCCATAGATTATGGAACATCGCAAAAAACTTGTGATGATGCCTCGCTGGTTCCAGTTTTTCGAATGGGCAACATTGTCAATGGTCAGTTAATTGATGAAGGGTTCAAATACATCTCACCGAGTATTGATGAGCTACCACGCCTCTACCTTCAGCCAAACGATATACTATTTAACCGCACAAATAGTTATGACTTGGTTGGAAAAACAGCATGCTATAGTGGACCTGCAAAGTATGCAACATTCGCATCATATTTGATAAGAATCAGGCTACTTGATGCGCTACTGAATCCTATATTCATTACTCTGGCGATGAATGCACCTTATTTCAGAAAGACGCAAGTCGAACCTGAAATTGTACAACAATGCGGTCAAGCAAATTTTAATGGTTCGAAATTAGCTTTATGCTTAATTCCTCTCCCCCCTCTCAGGGAGCAACAGCGTATCGTCGCCAGGATCAACGAGCTCATGGCAATGTGTGATGAATTGGATCGACAGATCACAGCTGCCAGCGATAAACAGGCCTCTTTGCTTAATGCCATAATCGCACAGGTATAAAAGGAGGAAATTTGCGAGTTAAGTCCATTTATATCAGCGAATATAAAAATCTTAGGGAGTTTACACTGCCTTTCGACGGCACAAGTTTTATTGATGTGTTCGTCGGCAAAAACGGCACCGGCAAGTCCAACCTGTTTGAGGCGTTGGTCGAAATATTCCGACATATCGTCGAGTACGACCGGGACAAGATGCCCTGCAATTTCAACTATGGTATCAGCTTTGAAATCGAGGGCAAGACAACCCAAATCAGTTGGAACTCCGGCACGCTCGCCATCGACGGCAAAGAGAGAAAAAATATCGGCAAAACGCCATTGCCGGATAATGTGCTGATCTACTACTCAGGCCACAACGATACCGTCGCGGGTCTGGTAGAGCAGTACGAGGACGCCTTCCGCAAACGAATCAAACGAGCAGATTTTGACGAGGCCAGATATTTTATCGGCATCGGCCCGGACTACAAGGAGCTGCTACTGGCCGTGCTACTGATGCAGCCAGAGACCTGCAAGGCGAGGCAGTTCATCTGCCAGAAACTTGGTATAGAAACTGTCATTCCAGAGGTGCGGCTGGTGCTGGAGAGGCCTGCCTACGCCGCTGATTCCCGATTTGATATCGAATTCAACGACGAAACCGATCGCTATTGGAGACCGGAGGGAATTACCAAAACGTTTCTCAATAGGCTCCATCGCTGCATCAACATTGCTACGGGCGGCCCGGTACGCCCAGAAGGCTATTTCGCTTCCGATGGCCGTTATATCCTCTATTTCGACATCGCCAAAATCAGGCAGGAATTCAATGACCTCAGCTCGCAAGAGTTGTTCCGTCAGCTCGACAATCTAAAAACGCTGGGGATGCTGGCAAAGATAACAATTCCCTTAAAACTGACCAGCGGCGTGGACGCCACCATTGCCCATTTCAGCGACGGCCAATTTCAGTCAGTGTATATCTACTCCATCGTCGAACTGTTTAAGGACCGCAACTGCATCACCCTGCTTGACGAACCAGACGCCTTCCTCCACCCAGAATGGCAATTTGATTTTTTGAAGCAGGTATTCGAAATTACCGATACTACCGCAAATAACCATGTCTTGATGAGTAGCCATAGCGCAGTTACGCTGATTCCCCACGACAAAAGGAAGATCAAATTTTTCGACATCAAAGACAATCGAGCGAACTGTTATGATCTGCCAAAATCTATTGCGATCAATAAACTGAGTTCAGCTCTTATCAGATACTCTGAGCAGGAACAGTTGCTGA
Source organism: Geobacter argillaceus (assembly GCF_007830735.1). Classification (GTDB taxonomy): domain Bacteria; phylum Desulfobacterota; class Desulfuromonadia; order Geobacterales; family DSM-12255; genus Geomobilibacter; species Geomobilibacter argillaceus. Next base: position 2,075 of record NZ_VLLN01000047.1, on the reverse strand, counting down.
GTATAATCAATGCCATTCAAATTGAAAATAAGCCGGTGCTATTCACAGAAGGGAGCACTGACCCAATCATCATAAAGGAAGCATGGTACAAGTTATATGACGAAGATATGCCGTTTATTCCCTTTTACGCGTTCAGTTGCACATACATAAAACAATTGTTAACCGATAACAGAATCCACGGAGAAATGGGCGGTCTTCCGATATTTGCACTTTTCGATTTTGATAAAGCCTACGATCAATGGAACGGCTTAAATGGTGATGTCATAGAAAATGACCCGTACAAAGGAAAAATCAAAAAATGGGCTGAGGGTGATTCATATGCCATCATGCTTCCTGTCCCGCCTAACCCGCATATTCAGAGGCAAGTCATAAAAAATGCTATCACCAAGGAAACCTACGGGGGAAACTCCTGTTGTGAAATAGAGCATATATTTTATGGTCAAGCAGCCACTGCAACCTATTTCCAAGTCGAACCATGCCCTGGTGGGACTCAGATAGTTTTCAAAGCGGATTCGGATAAAACATCCTTTGCGAAAGAAGTCATTCACTTGCTGGACGCTTCATGCTTTGAGACGTTCCGCCCAATGTTCGAGTTCATTACTTCGAAGTGCGCTGCATAGCCATCCATTGTTCAAAAGGGCTAAGTGATGAAACAGGAACCCGTTTCAGGAATACAACCAGCAGTACTCAAATGGGCAAGATTGTCGCTTGGTCTAGCTGTGTGTGATGTTGCTAGAAAGCTGAAACGCGAGGAAACAGAGATTGAGGAATGGGAATCGGGATCCAGCGCCCCAACCTATCCGCAGCTCGAAAAGCTGGCCTACGAAATTTATAAAAGACCCCTTGCAGTATTCTTTCTACCAGCCCCACCGCAAGAAACAACTCCAGCCAAAGAATTTAGAAGCTTACCGGATGCGGACCTTCAACAGCTGTTACCTGATACCCATTTACACATACGGCGAGCACACGCTTTCCAATTGGCTTTGTCTGAGCTTTTTGGTGGCCAAAATCCTGCTGCTCAACCGATCTGGAATAATATTAAACTGCAGACGGACAACGCCATAATTGTCCAGGCAGAAAAAATTAGACACGCTCTCGGTATTTCACTCAAAGATCAGATCAAATGGAAAGACGATGACCTTGCGCTTAAGCAGTGGCGCTTAGCACTAGAGAACGCCGGCATTTTCGTCTTCAAGGATTCATTTAAACAAAAGGCAATCTCTGGTTTCTGTTTGTCTCATGATTCATTTCCAGTTGTCTACCTGAACAACAGCACTACAAAAACGAGACAAATATTCAGCTTGATGCATGAACTGTCCCATCTCTTGTTGAGCATCAACGGAATCAGCAAGTTTGACAAATCCTATATCAACGACCTTTCGCAGAATGAAAAGACAATCGAGCAGTTTTGTAATGCAATATCTGCAGAAATCTTGATCCCTATTGCCGACTTTAATGAACAGACCAAATGCCTTGAGGATATCGAACACCTTGATGAAAGTGTATTTGCTGAATTGGCTCGCAGATACGGAGTCAGCAGGGAAGCTATTTTGCGGCGGTTCTTCGATCAAGGACGGGTCGGTCAGAAATGCTACGAAGAAAAGTCTGAATACTGGAAAGGCCAACAAAAGCGTGGTGGTAGCGGAAACTACTACGCAACGCAGAACACGTATCTGAGCGAGCGTTTTGCCAAAGAGGTTGTGACCCGTTATTATCGCCGCCAACTCTCCGTGGAGCAGGCGTCAGATCTCCTAGGGATCAAACCCAAAAACTTTCCTGGCCTTGAGCAAAGAATCATGCAAGGAGGTGCGGCATGATCTATGTGTTCGACACAAGTTCCTTCAGCCCCCTCAAACATTTCTATCCGGATGTTTTCTTATCCATGTGGTCTGGGCTTGATGATCTCTATCAGTCGAAGCAGCTTATTTCAACGCGTGAAGTATGGAAAGAGCTGGAGCGGGGAAATCCGGAACAGCACGTAAGTAAACCACCCTCGCCTGAAGGCGAGGGCTTTAAAGGCTTTGCCGACTGATAACGTCTGAAGCCGTTATCAGTCGTCTGTTACTTTAAAATTT
>NZ_VLLN01000046.1 GCF_007830735.1 Geobacter argillaceus | reverse complement strand
CTCATCGAGGCCGACCGGCTCGCCCTGGCGCTGCAGCAGGTACCCGGGGTCCAGACCACCGTCACCATGTCCGATGCCATCCGGATGATCACCGCCGGCACCTATGACGGCAATCCCAAGTGGTACACCCTCAACCGGAGCCAGGAGGTCCTCAACTACAGCGGCCAGCAATCCTGCTTCGACAACCCGGACCTGATCAACAGCACCATCTCCGTCACCCCGATCATCGCCTACCTCTCCGACCACAAGGCCGAGACCCTGGACCGGGTCCTGACGGTGGCGGAAGAGTTCGTCAAAAAGCACAGCACCAAGGATCGGCAGTTCATGCTGGCCGCCGGCAGCTCCGGGATCGAGGCGGCCACCAACATCGTGGTCAAACAGGCCAACCGCACCATGCTGCTCTACGTCTACGGCGCCGTCATTGTCCTGTGCTTCATCACCTTCCGGAGCTGGCGGGCGGTGCTGGTGGCGGTCCTGCCGCTTGCCCTCACCTCGATCCTCTGCGAGGCGCTGATGGTGGGCTTAGGCATCGGCGTCAAAGTCGCCACCCTGCCGGTCATCGCGCTGGGGGTGGGGATCGGCATCGACTATGCGCTGTATCTGCTCAGCATGCAGCTCAAATACCAGCGGGAAGGGCTGCCGCTGGGCGAGGCGTACCAGAAGGCGGTGCAGTTTACCGGCAAGGTCGTGGGACTGGTGGGGATCACCCTGGCCGGCGGGGTCATCACCTGGTCGCTGTCGCCGATCAAGTTCCAGGCCGACATGGGGATACTCTTAACCTTCATGTTCCTCTGGAACATGATCGGTGCCCTGATCCTCATCCCGGCCCTCTCACACTTCTTTCTCAGGAATGTCCATGACGAAGTGGAGGTGACCGAGGCGGAGACCGTTGCTGAACCAGCACAGGCAGCGTAGCAGCTGTTCCGGACGGAAACCGTAATGCAAAGCCGTGAGTTGGTCGTTCACTGCCCCGTGCCCCCTCTCAATCGATGTTATGGCCCGGCATGCATTTCAGCGAAGCAGGATGCTGGATATCGATGCAACGCCGCAGTTCATCAGGCACAACGGCAGCGGAGAACGTATGTGTGCAGACAAGACCATTTTGATCATCAACCCGGGATCAACATCAACCAAGGTCGGTATATTCAGTGCCGGGAAGATGAAGGTACATGTCTCAGTCAAACATCCCGACGATGAACTGCGCAAATTCCGCAACATCTGGGACCAGTACGACTACCGACGGGAAGCGGTTTTTCTGGTACTGAGGCAGGGCGGCTTCACCATGGATGAAATGGACGCGATCGCCTGTCGCGGCGGCAACGTGAAGCCCCTGCCGGGAGGCGTATATCGGGTTTGTGCCGACATGATCGCCGACATGAAAAGCGGTATTTACGGTGGACACCCTATCAATGTGGGGTGTCTTGTGGCCTATGATCTGGGCGATCAGTTCAATATCCCCGTACTAACGGCCGACCCTCCCATGACCGATGAACTCTGTACCTCGGCCCGCTATTCAGGTATTCCCCAGATCACCAGGCAGAGCAATTTTCACGCCCTGAACCAAAAGGCCACCGGCCAGAAGATCGCAAACGCCCTGGGGAAAACATACCCAGAGGTCAACCTGATCGTCGTGCATCTGGGAGGGGGGATCTCGGTCGGCGCCCATAACAGGGGGAAGATCATCGACGTCAACAATGCCCTGGACGGTGACGGTGCCTTCTCCCCCAAGCGGGCCGGCACCCTCCCGGCCGGGGACCTGGTGAAGCTCTGTTTCAGCGGCGAGTTCACGCAGGAGCAGGTACTGAAGCTCTTGGCCGGCAAAGGCGGGCTTTTCGCCTACCTTGGTACGGCCAGCGCCATCGAAATCGAAAGAAGGATCGCTGCAGGCGATACAACCGCGGCGGAAGTGTATGAGGCAATGGCATATCAGGTTGCAAAGGAGGTGGGGGCCTGCGCGACCGTCCTCGAGGGAAAGGTCGACGCTATCGCCCTGACAGGTAATCTGGTCTATTCGAAAGTCCTGCTGGAGAGCCTGACAAAGAAAATTTCGTTCATCGGTCCGATTCATCTAAATCCGGGTGAGTACGAAATGGAGGCTCTCGCCGAGGCGGCGGTGAGATGTTTGAATCATGAAGAAGAGCTGTCGGCCTACGCAGCCTGTGAGCCCATCACACTCGGTGTCCCGTACGGTGGTTAGCACCGCACGGGACACTGCAACCGGCTGATGTTTCACTTGCCAATCCTTGCAGGCATGCCCCACCCCGCTACCTCACTTTGAGCCCCCCTCCATCTTCTTGAATACTCCATAGGATTCCATGAAGTTCGGAAAACCGGTGGTCTGTATCAGCAGGAGCAGGGTATGCTTGATCTCGTCGTCTGTCACCCCTGCCTCCTTCGCCCTGGTGATATGTGTTTCAAGGGCGGTCAGATGGCGGCTTGCCCCTGAAATGGCAATTTTCAGCAGCCAGCGAACCTTTTCCGGCAACGGCCCCGACTTTTCATGAATTTCAACACCCAGCGCTTCGTGCCCAGCGTGAACGTTTGGGAAATCTGCCTTGAATCGGGAAAACAGCTCGTGAAGATCTTTCATAAATCTCTCCTTTTCAGTAAAGTGATCGAGCAGAAACTGCAGCAGGTGTCACGTTACGTATAAACGACATTACGTGCGTGTCAATACGGGGATACCCGCAAAAAATCCGTGCAAGGGACAACCGTGAAACCGCTTGAAATGATACTGGAACTTGAACCGCGGGGGGTGATGAGCTTTGTCGGGGGGGGCGGCAAGACGAGCCTGATGTTCCATCTGGCCCGGCAGCTTGCACTGGCCGGCATGAGGGTCCTGACCACCACCACCACCAAGATCTTCGTCCCGACAGCGGAGCAGTCGGCAACAGTCCTCGTCGCCCGCGACCCGCACGAGGTCCTGGAGCAGGCCGCCACCGGCCATGGCGCCACCCGGCACCTCACCGCCGCGGCCGAGCGGATGGCCGACACCGGCAAGCTGAAGGGGTTCGCCCCGGAGGCGATCGCTACCTTCGTCGAGTCGGGACGTTTCGACTGGATTCTCGTGGAGGCGGACGGTGCTGCCAGGCGGCCGCTCAAGGCGCCGGCGGACCACGAACCGGTCATACCGGAAGAGACGACCATCCTGATCGCGGTGGCAGGGCTGGAGGTCGTCGGCTCCCCCCTTGGCGAAGAACTGGTGTTCCGGTCCGGGCTCGCCGGGGAACTGATGGGGCTCTCCCCCGGGGAATGCATCACCGAACAGGCCATGGCGCGGCTCATCGCCCATCCCCAGGGGGCCTTCAAGGGGGCTCCGGCCGAGTCCAGACGGTTCGTCTTCCTCAACAAGGCCGACACCCTGCCGCGCAGAGAGGCGGCTACCAGGGTCGCCGGGGAGCTTCAGCGGCAGGCGCCGCATGCGGCCGAGGCGGTGATCGTCGGCCAGGCTCTTGACGGCATCAGCATCCATGCGGTGCATCAGCTGGGGGGACCACAATGAAAAGCGCAGCAAGGGTTGCCGGCATCGTGCTGGCCGCGGGCAAAGCCACCCGCATGGGGCGGACCAAGCAGCTCCTCCCCTTCCGGGGGAAGAGTGTCCTTGAATGGGTAGTGGACCACGCCTTGGCGTCAGGGCTCCACCGGGTGGTCGTGGTCCTGGGCCATGATGCCGAGCTGCTGGAACCGCTGCTGAGAGAGAGGGATGTCACCGTCGTGGTCAACCCGCAGTACGGGGAAGGCCAGAGCAGTTCTCTCAAGGCCGGCCTCGGGGCGCTGACGAACGAAACGGAGGCGGCCCTCTTCCTCCTCGGGGACCAGCCGCTCGTCACCCCCGAGATCATCGACCGTATCCTGTCCGCCTACGCGGCATCCCCCTCCCCCATCGTCATGCCGGTATGCGAGGGGAGGCGCGGCAACCCGGTGCTGTTTGCCCGGGAGACCTTTCCCGCCATGCGTAACCTCAGCGGCGACTGCGGCGCCCGGGGGATCTTCGAGCAGTACGCCGGGCGGATTCTGGCGGTGCCGGTGGAGAGCCAGGCCATCCTGGCGGATATCGACACCGAAGAGGATTACCAAAGGCTTTTGCAGGATTCATAGAGGCGCCGCGTGGCAGCCGAAGCTGGCGCCCTTCAGCACTTTACCCCGGGAGCGGCGGTTAACCGCAGAGAAACAGGAGGCACAGGGATAAAGGCAGATCTTTTGAGCGAAACCCTTTTCACTTGGTGGGTTGAGCGTATGTTGTCTTTATCCCATTGATTCATCCGTGTCCATCTGCGTTCATTCGTGGTTGAGTGCTTTTTTTTTCGGGTTTATTTGTTTGAAGAACTCCAAACCCCCAAAATCCCTCCTTGCGTGCTGCCGCCCCCCTACTGCAACATTTTGTTACAGTCGACCTCAAACCTGCTCTGGCAAAGGCTCCACAGACCAAGGTGTAACATTTTGTGACATCGCATTTTGTTACACCTGCTCCGCCTTCACTTGTTAACCTGCCTAAATTATTGAAAATCAATTTTGGCATGGAAATTGGTATATAGAGGGTTTATTGTCCGCGGACAGTGGCGTGGAGGAAGCGATGGGGGAGAGCCGTGCAGGCAAAGACGGCGGGCGGAAGGTGAACCCGGAAAGCAGCTTTGGTTTGTGAAGTATGAGAACAGTGCCGGCGCCCATTGGAAAAGCATATACATGTAGATGAAACGTGATAACTGGAAAAATCGGTAAAAGCATATACATTTAGATGACAGCGAGGCATATAGATATAGATGCAAGCATCTAAATATAGATACCAACCCCTAACCGGTGATTTACGAGTTGAACCAAGCTAAACCAAACCGAGGAGTATGGCGGTTCTGCTGGCGGAGGTGCCCGGAGTAGCAGGTGCGTGGCGGCGCGGGCGGCAAAAGCGAAGAAGAGTTTGCTGGTTTCGAGTACGGCGTCGAAGAAGTAAACTGGTGGAGTGGTTTGAAAGAGCGGAAAAAGCATAAAACCTGAGAAGCCAGGAAACATCCAGTGTTGCAGGCTTTTTACCATAAAGGAAACGAAGAAAAACCGAAACTGCATAAAAAAGTGAAAGGCAATTTGAAACCTATAAAACCGGGAGTCACAGCTCTAAATATCAAATTTGAGATTTGGTAGACCCCTGATGAGCCAGAATCGATATAAGGATCAAAAAATGGAAGAGAATCAGAAAATCGACTGGAAGAATGAGATCATCAAGATGGCAATTGACAAATTGGTCTTTGGACTGGTTGTTGCGATTGCCATCTTTTTTTTAAATTCACTTATAGAAACAAGAAAGGCTGAAAACGGCATCACTTCTAAATATGCTCAGGACTATTTAGATGAATTCACAAAAGTTTGGTCGAGTATCACAGATATTGAGATCAAATCTGAAAATTTTGTGTCTGATGTTAGATTTTACCTAGTTTCTAGGAAAAACGTTCATGATATTTATTCTGACCACGAAATTGCAAATAAAATGCATGAAATCATCGGCATGAGAGAGCAAACGGCTAAGTACATCAGGGAAAAGGAATCGATTCTTGGTGCAGATCTTGTCCTTTACTTTCTCAAGTATGTTGGTTTACAGTCCAGTATGCTTGACGCTGAGATCCAAGATGAAAAGGAGATGCATAATAGCCGATCTATTTCTAACCAGGAGTTCATAAAAATAACTCGTGATAAATTGAACAAAATGCGATTTGGCATTGAGGATGCCAAGAACATTGCACTCCGAAAATATATAAGATAGGCGCACTAGTAGAAGATGGAAAGTAGTGAAAACCCTCAGGGACTGCTTGTTATGTTGCTATTGAAGAAATCAGAGCCGAGGGAAGTAAAGGGGTCAGAAAAGGACAATAAAAGGGTCAACTCTCCATATTCCATTTTTACGATGAATTCAATCTTTAGTGGATAATGGAGAGTTGACCCCTATTCGGGGGCGGGCATGAAGAAACAAACGATAAAATCAGAAAAGATAACAAAATGAACAATCCGAGCGATGGGTCAGGTCGGTTCATTACTATGATGGGTGAGGTTTCTAAGGCATGAAAATCAATAATAACCAAGATGATAGATGCCTATACTGTGGAGAGAAAGATTGCACGAATATCTGGCATATCCACGTCTGGATCAAAAAGCCGAAGATGCTGTTCGCGTTTTACGGCGTCGGGATTGTTTTAATGCTCGTTATCGCCGCAATACTGACCTTTTTCTGGAGTTCTCCTTAAACCTAAAAGGGCAGTAAAGGGGTCGGCAGGGCAGTAAAGAGGGCAGTAAAGGGGTCAACTCTCCATTTTCCATTTTACGATGAATTCAATCTTTAGTGGATAATGGAGAGTTGACCCCTATTCCTATTCCTAGCCGAGACCTGACAACAGCATCTAATATTAGATGCAGAATATAATATTAGATACCACCCTAAGTAGGTGATTAACGAGTTGGCAACGGAAAAACGGAGGAATTATAAATGCTGATAAAGCGAGTGAATAAAATCAAGAATTTCGGCATTTTCAAAGATTTTAGTTGGGATGCGGCTGTGCCCGATTTCAACGTCTTTAATCTCACCTATGGTTGGAACTATTCAGGAAAAACTACCCTATCGAGAGTATTTCGATGCTTTGAAATGGGACAGATGCATCACGATTATCCATCTGCGGTTTTCGAGGTTGAATATTTGGACGGTACAAAATATTCAACTACTACCTTTCCACAGAAATTATCAATAAAGGTGTTTAATTCAGATTTTGTCGTTGAAAACCTGCGTTGGAATGAGGGGCTATTGCCGATATTTTTGTTGGGAGAAGAAAACATCCAACTTCAAGAAGATCTCAAAAAAGAAAAAATACAATTTGCTGACTTCACTAAAATACAAAACGACTTTACAGAACAAAAAATAGATTTAGAAACAAAAATATCAAATGCTCTGACCAGCAAGGCTAAAGATATCAAACTGTTGTTGTCTTTGCCAGTTTTTGACAAAAGACATTTGCAACAAGAAATAGATGGCCTGCCTTCTGATCATTCTTCTGTAGTTTTGAAAGATTCTGAAGTTTCAAATTTAATAACAAAATACAAAAGTGTTGATAAAAAGAACCCTATTAATGAGCTAAATATTTCTGTACCAGATATTCAAAGCCTTTACGAAACCATAAAGTAATAATGGGCACAACCGTTAAGGCTAAAGTAATTGAGCGGTTAAAGTCAAACCCACCCATTGGCGCGTGGGTAAAGACAGGGAAAAATTTGCATGAAGGTAAGGACATCTGTGAGTTCTGCGGCAACCCTCTACCCTCCGGTCTGCTTTCACAGTTAAATGACCATTTTTCAGACGACTATGAAAATCTGATAAATGACATAAGAAAACAACAATCTAGCGTTGAGTCACAAAAGATAGTAATTACCCTGCCAGACACTGCAAACTTGTATTCGGACCTTCAAAAGGAGTACACAGAAATCAAGGAACGCCTTTTGGTAGAAATACAGGCGGCAAATGAACAATTAGAAAACTTTATTAAACATCTGGAGACTAAGAAGGAGAAGGTTTTTGATGAGTTACTTATTTTTGAGGTAATACATGACTGCTCGAATTTAATAGGAGAAAATAAGCTGCTCAATAACGTTATTCGGGCGCACAATTTACGGACACAGGAATTTGAAAAGGAAAAAACAGCTGCTCTAAATCAATTGCTAAAACACTATGCCTCTTTATTTGTACAGAAGGAAAAACTGTCTACCTCGAAAAAGAGGATAGCCGAACTTGAAACAACTATAGGAAGTGCGGTTGAAAACGTCAGAAATGCTGATAAAAAAGTTAAGGAAATCGAGACAAAGCTATCTGAAACTGTTAAGGGAGCAGAAACAATCAATAAGCATTTAGGACAGTATTTTGGAAAAGGTGACATAGTTGTAAAGGTTACACCTGACAACAAATTCCAGCTTCTACGTGGAGGCAAAATTGCTAAAAACTTGAGTGAAGGCGAAAAAACAACTATTGCTTTTGCATATTTCTGCACAAAGGTAGATGAAAAGAATAATGTTTTAGCTGATACTGTTATCTATATTGATGATCCTATTTCAAGCTTAGATGCAAACCATCTATTTAACACATATTCATTTATCAGAAACAAATTTTACGATGATGCATCTAGAATGCTTAAGTGCAAGCAACTATTTATTTCCACACATAATTATTAGTTCTTTAATCTTATAAAGGATTGGTTTTTCAAGGTAAAGGCAAAATATAAATCTTTTTATTTTGTAGAGCGCACAACTAACATCTCAGATGATCAATCTTCATTGGTTACGCTTCCAAATCTTCTGCTAAAACACAAATCAGAATACTGTTACCTGTTCTCACTGATTCACGAATTTAAACAGAATCCAAGTCAGACATTCGAACAATTGTACAACCTGCCAAACGTCCTGAGACGATTCCTAGAGATATTTTCAACATTTAAGTATCTGTCGTCTGTAAACGTAGATGAAAATTTACATTGCCTCATCTCAGACCCGATAAAATGTGAGCGGGTAAGAAAATTCATTCACTACCATTCTCATGGTATGACAATCAGCAAACTGATGCAGATTAGCGATATAAAAGAGTGTACTGATATAGTAGATGCCGTTCTTTCCTCAATAGAAACACATGACAAAATCCATTATGACTCGTTGTTATCAGAGGTAACAACACCTTCGGCAGCACCTCCATCGTCATAAATTGGAGTGTTAGAGCCAACTAGCGGCGGCACGCGGTCTTCGCTTCGCTCGCCGGTGCGCCTTGTGACGTTGAGACGCGCCCCCTTTTGATTCTTTCCACCTAACAACGCAAGTTACGGGCGGGTGTAATTGCACGCCGATTAACTTAGCCGGTCAGTTGAGATCATAGAGAATAACGCGACCCACTCTCCCGCAGCCACCTCCTCCGCTGGATGTCTTTATGTCGACTTCTATGTGCGTGAGATTCACGTGGTCACCACCACTACTGCCGCTAGCTCCACTGATACTAGAGCCGGCTGTAGGCTTACCGCCATCCGACGTACCGTCGACTTTCGGTGCCTCACACAGCAAAATACCAGCCATACCAAATAACTCGGTACCGGCAATGACACCTAGTCCTGCAATAACTGGAGCTACTGGCACTGCAACACCGGCAGTGCCGGCGGCAGCGGCCGCCGCCGCCATCGAGGCCGTCGCTGCGCCAAGTGTTGCCCCGAGACCAGCAAACATACCGACACATCGAAGAAAATCATTTCGGCTGACTCCATCTGGAATAGGAGGTGGAAATGTGAACGGGCGGTCACTCTTCAATTCAAGTGAAATATCTAACCGTTCTACTTGCGGTAGCCGTTCACAAAGGAGCATGACACTCTCTACGGTCGTAGGGTTTGCAGAGTCCATCATAGGTTTGATAGGTACCGTCGCCTGATAACCATCCAGTGTAATCTCGACATCGGAAGGAGCATCGCATGATATGCTCTCACCATATGTCCAACAGGCATCAAACCGGTGGTTATCGAGAAACGCCTGGACACCTTGCTGAGTAGGTGTGCTCCATGGGTGAATGGAAACGCGTGGAATCCTCTCTTTAGGAGGTTTCGATTCAGTCGGGTGGGGTTTATTCTTACCCGGATCATCAGGAATTACTCGTGGCATTGTGTCCTCCTTTTTCTAGATATGCGCATCTACTTGCATGGTTAAACCCCTTCAGATTAATATACCACAGACTCTAGAATATTAAAGAAGACCAATCAAGTTATATGCCCTTCAGAATAATAGATACAAAAATAAGTTACTGGGTATCGCTATTGAACCCCTATAGACGCAGGCTATAGATTACGGTAAGAATAGAATCAATCTTCGGAAGCTGATAGAAAGTTTATCGAAGAAGAATACCTAACCAGGCCGGTGGAGCGGTGAACCCCCGCTCACCGCCCGCCCCGTTAGACATAAATTTCGAATAACCAAGAAAGGTACTTATGGGATTTAATGCCTCCGACTATTTATCAACTGCTGCTCTTGTTGTATCATTTGCCAGTGCTTACTATACGAAGAAGCAAAGCGACTCATCCAGAATTGCATCAACAAATGATTACAGAGCTCATCTATCAGATAAGCACGATAAATATCGGACAGCGTTAAAGCAGGTAAACGATAAGCACAAGGAAGATATTGCTTATCTCAGTCAAGAGGCCGGAAATGCTTTACAAATAATAGTTGAAATATTTGATCAGTACGATACCCACAACCATGAAACTCGCTACCTGCGTCATTTAGTCCATGAATGCTCAGAGATGGTTTATTACGCCTTTAAAGGTCAGCTTGGATGGCAAACTGGACTGAACATATCCCATCGCTTTTTCCAAATGACGCACCTAGAAGATCGCGTAGAACCTCACCTCAATTATTTCAATCAAGATGAATTCAGAGTTTTTTTTGAAAGCAGATACTTTAATAACCAAAATGCCTTTCAAGAAACGAAGTTATTGAAAGATACATATTTTTGCAGTTTGGTAAATCAAATTAAGCAAAGGATAGATTCCACGAGAAGAGGGGAATTACTATTAGAGATTCAAGAGGTATGTCGGCCCTTCAATTCTTCCTTTAAAGATCTTAAGCCAAAAATTAGCGAAAGCGCCAACTATTTACAGGAAACGCTGGAAGAAAGCGATCTTGAACATTTCCCGCTCCATGAATCACCAGAACTATATCGACGCTTGAAATACAAGAAGGCAACACTCGATACACTAAGTAATCTTCGGTTACAGGAGATCGACAGAAACAACGCCGATAGATTTTACAACTACGTCTCATTGAGCATTTATACCTGCGCAATACTTCACGCAATTCAAGGCTTCTACTCGTGGGGTTGGAACAGACAAGATAAATTGTAAGGCGTCTAACACTCGGCAAGACCCCTCTCCCTACGGTCGGGGGTCAGCCTCAGCCCCGTTGTGCAAGTCAACTGCAATGACGACTATTAAACCTGCTAGGATTTTGTAAATGACAAATAGAGGAGACAACGCTTGAGTACAAGGAAGCTGATATGTCTGTCAGTAGTCAATAAGGGAATAGTGTACCTTCCCTCGTTGTAAGGATTTTGTTGTTTTTATGTTTCCCAGGGCACAGGCAGAGACGGGATCCTGTGGCGACGTTTGATCATTCTGATATACGCGGGTTGGGTACCGCAAGACTTGGCTGCGTCGCGGAGCTGCCTCGCTCTAGGAACTGAAGTTCGGCAATAGCCTTATTCACATAGTTTCGTCGAGGGTTCTCCTGAACGTGATCGCGTCTCTGCCTCTGGCCTGGGATTTTTGTGGGTTTGAGTGGTTAGCCTCCTTGGGCTGTAGTTCTTGATCTATTTCTGTGCTGCA
>NZ_VLLN01000045.1 GCF_007830735.1 Geobacter argillaceus | reverse complement strand
ACCCCGATCGCCATGGACGAAGGACTTCGCTTCGCGATCCGCGAAGGTGGCCGCACTGTCGGCGCCGGCGTGGTCAGCTCGATCATCGAATAATTTGTTCGTAGGGGCGGGTTTGAAGCCCGCCCCTACAACATCGTAAGCAAAGGACCTGAGCAATGAGAGACATTATTACGCTTGGCTGTGCTGAGTGCAAGCAGCGCAACTACACCACCACCAAGAACAAGAAGACGACTCCGCAAAAGCTAGAGTTCAGCAAGTACTGCCGTTTTTGTCAGAAGCATACACCCCACAAGGAAACCAAATAGACCCGGGCACTTTGGCCCGGGTCATGTTGCAGGCCAGTAGCTCTAACGGCTAGAGCGCCGGTCTCCAAAACCGGATGTTGGGGGTTCGAATCCCTCCTGGCCTGCCATTTTTTGGATACACACGGAGCTTATCAGTGCTAGCCAAAACAAAGAATTTCCTTGATGAAGTTAAAATCGAGCTGGGTAAGGTGACGTGGCCGGAACGCCGCGAAGCTGTTGCAACCGCGTGGGTGGTTGTTGTTATTGTTGCTTTGATTTCAATGTATCTCGGCTTCTGCGATCTGGTTCTTGCCAAGATCATGCGCTTCGTGCTGAGCTAAAGGATAACACGGTTATGGCGTTGAGATGGTACGGAGTCCATACCTATTCCGGGTTTGAAAATAAGGTGAAGCTCTCCCTGCTGGAGCGGATCAGAAATCATGGCCTCGAAGAGTCTTTCGGCGAAGTGCTGATTCCCTCCGAGACGGTCATGGAGATGAAAAAGGGAGAGCGTCGTACTACTTCGCGCAAGTTTTTCCCCGGCTATATTCTCGTCCAGATGGATCTGAACGACGAGTCCTGGCACGTGGTGAAAGAGACGGCCAAGGTGACCGGTTTTGTCGGTGGCAACAACCCGGTGCCGATTCCTGACGAAGAGGTGAACAAGATCACCCGCCGGATGGAAGAAGGTGCCGAACGGCCGCGGCCGAAAGTCCAGTTCGAGGTGGGCGAGACCGTGCGGGTCATCGATGGTCCGTTCCTCAACTTTGCCGGCGTGGTCGAGGATGTAAAGCCTGACAAGGCGAAACTCAGGGTCATGGTCAGCATCTTCGGGCGGGCAACCCCCGTAGAGCTCGAATTTATGCAGGTCGAAAAACAGTAGCGCCCTGTCTCTCTCCACTCCTGGCGGAGTAAGGTGGCAACGGCGTCGAGGAATACAGTACAAAAGGAGTTTGTCTCATGGCAAAGAAGATAACCGGCTATATCAAGCTGCAGATCCCGGCCGCCAAAGCGAATCCGTCACCGCCGATCGGTCCGGCTCTTGGTCAGCACGGCGTCAACATCATGGAGTTCTGCAAAGCGTTCAACGCCAAGACCCAGGCCGATGAAGGGACCATTATACCGGTCGTCATCACCGTGTTTGCAGACCGTTCTTTTTCGTTCATCACCAAGACCCCGCCGGCGCCGATTCTGATCAAGAAGGCGCTCGGGATCGAGAGTGGCTCTCCCACACCCAACAAGACCAAGGTCGGCAAGCTGACCAAGGACCAGGTGCGGGAGATTGCCCAGAAGAAGATGGTCGATCTTAATGCTGCAAGCCTGGAAGCCGCCATGCGCACGATCGAAGGAACCGCCCGCAGCATGGGCGTTGATATTGTCTAGTCAGAGAGGGTGAGAAACAATGCCGACGAACACAAAGAAATTGAAAGAGGCCAGGGCACAAGTCGACCGGAACCGTAGCTACGGTCTTCAGGAAGGTATCGACCTGGTAAAGGCCGCCTCCTATACAAAGTTCGACGAGACCGTCGACGTGGCGGTGCGACTCGGCGTTGATCCGCGCCATGCTGACCAGATGGTACGTGGAGCGGTCGTTCTTCCCAACGGTCTTGGTAAGGATGTCCGGGTACTGGTCTTCGCCAAGGGCGAGAAGGAAAAGGAAGCCCGCGACGCCGGTGCCGATTACGTTGGTGCCGAGGATCTGGTGACCAAGATTCAGGAAGGGTGGTTCGAGTTCGATACCGCTATTGCCACACCCGACATGATGGGTGTTGTCGGCAAGATCGGCAAGCTCCTCGGTCCCCGCGGCCTGATGCCGAACCCCAAGGTTGGTACCGTTACCTTTGAACTGGAGCGCGCCGTCAAGGAAGCCAAGTCCGGTAAGGTGGAGTTCCGCGTCGAAAAGGCCGGTATTGTCCACGCTCCGGTCGGTAAGGTCTCCTTTCCGGCTGACAAGCTCAAGGAGAACCTCCTGGCGCTGGTTGACGCCCTGGTCAAGGCCAAGCCGTCCGCAGCCAAGGGGAACTACATGAAGAAGATCTCTGTTTCGTCCACCATGGGGCCTGGCGTTCGCCTCGATATTTCGGACGTTTCCGCACAACTGTCCTAAACCGGCAGTAACAAGCCAAAGTCAGAGACAGCAGGCGCCTTCGGGCTTAATTGACCAGCCTGCCGAGACTGAGGTTGTTGGCGATTATATCACCAACTCCTGACTTTGGCGGGGCTTCGTGCCCTCAACCCAGAAGAAAGGAGGATGGCGCTTGAACAAGGAAAACAAAAAACAGATCGTTGCTGAACTCAAGGACAAGCTCCTGCAGGCAAAGGCGGTATTTCTGGCCGACTTTCGCGGCATGAATGTGGAGCAGGCCACGAACCTGCGGAACGAACTCCGCAAGGCCGACGTCGAGTACAAGGTCGTCAAGAACACCCTGCTGGAACTTGCTTCCCAGGACACGGACAAGTCCGGTCTCAGCCAGCACTTTGCAGGGCCGACCGCGATTGCACTCACCTATACCGACCCGGTTTCTGCGGCAAAGGTTCTTTCCAAGTTTGCCAAGGAGCAGCAGCAGACCTTCAAACTCAAGGCCGGCATACTCTCGGGCAAGCTTATCTCCGTGCCGGAGATTCAGGCCCTGGCAGATCTGCCGAGTCGCGAAGTGCTTCTTGCCAAGATGCTCGGTTCGATGAACGCTCCGGTTACCAACTTTGTTGGCGTACTGGCGGCGGTGCCCGGCAGCTTCGTACGCGTGCTCGGTGCGATCAAGGCCCAGAAGGAAGGGAACTGATCCCTTCGCCGAATCCATTCACAATCAAACTAACTTATTCATTCATAGCATGGAGGAAACAATGTCTATTACCAAGCAGGATGTGATCAGCTTCATCGAAAATATGACCGTTCTCGAGCTTTCCGAACTGGTGAAAGAACTTGAAGACAAGTTCGGCGTCTCCGCTGCCGCTCCGGTTGCCGTTGCTGCCGCTGCTCCGGCTGCTGCTGCCGAGGCCGCAGAAGAGAAGACCGAGTTCGACGTCATCATCAAGGCTGCCGGCGCCAACAAGATCGCCGTCATCAAGGTTGTTCGCGCTCTCACCAGCCTGGGCCTCAAGGAAGCCAAGGACCTGGTTGACGGTGCTCCCCAGCCGCTCAAGACCGGCGTTTCCAAGGACGAGGCCGAAGAGGCCAAGAAGCAGCTGGTTGAAGCCGGCGCTGAAGTCGAAGTCAAGTAATTCCCTCCATCCCCCTGACCAGGAGCCAAGGTCGCATAAGCGGCCTTGGCTGTTCTATTTGTTGGCGTGCTAGTGCTTCGTGGCGCCAAATACTTGAAAACAATAGATTCAGGTAGACAGCCAAAAGCGTACACGCCTTTTGAGCCTTGCACCAAAGGAGACATCGTTAATGGCATATTCCATCGCCAATAACCCCCTGCTGCGCAAGAATTTCGCCAATATCAAGAAGATCATTGATATTCCCAACCTCATCGATATCCAGAAGAACTCCTACAAACGATTTCTACAGATCGACGTCCCGATTGAAGCACGCAAGAACAGCGGGCTGGAGTCCGTATTCCGGAGCGTTTTCCCGATCCGCGACTTCAGTGAAACCGCTTCGCTCGAGTACGTTTCCTATACCCTGGGTACTCCCAAGTACGACGTGGAGGAGTGTCACCAGCGCGGGATGACCTTTGCGGCCCCCATGAAGGTGAAGGTTCGCCTCGTGGTCTGGGACGTGAACAAGGAAACAGACGTCCGCTCCATCCGCGACATCAAGGAGCAGGAGGTCTATTTCGGCGAAATCCCGCTCATGACCGAAAACGGCACCTTTATCATCAACGGTACCGAGAGGGTTATCGTCAGCCAGCTCCATCGCTCTCCCGGCGTTTTCTACGATCACGACAAGGGGAAGACCCACTCCAGCGGCAAGATCCTTTATTCGGCCAGGGTTATTCCCTATCGCGGCTCCTGGCTCGACTTCGAGTTCGACCACAAGGACATCCTCTACGTCCGGATCGACCGTCGTCGCAAGATGCCGGCAACGGTCCTCCTGAAGGCACTCGGCTACAGCACCGAGGAACTCCTCAACTACTACTACAAAAACGAAGAGATCGTCATCGACGGCGAGAAGCTGTTGAAGACGGCCGATCCCGAGCTGCTGGGCAATCAGAAGGCCGCCACCGACATCGTCAGTCCATCGACCGGTGAGGTGCTGGTCAAGGCAAACCGAAAATTCACCAAGGCTGCCATCCGTAAGATGGAAGAGCATGGTATCAAATACATTCCGATTGCCGAAGAAGAGGTCGTTGGCAAGTTTTCCTGCCACGACATCGTCGATCCCGCAACCGGCGAGATCGTAGTCGAATGCAACGACGAAATCACCGCCAGCAAGCTGGTGGAGATCAAGGTCCGGGGCATCAAGAACTTCAATGTGCTCTACATCGACAACGTCCATTCGACCTCGTCGTTCCGCGATACCATCATCGTGGACCGGATCGGCACGACCGACGACGCCCTGATCGAGATCTACCGCCGCCTGCGTCCCGGCGACCCGCCGACGATCAAGAGCGCTCAGGCCCTGTTCGGCAACCTGTTCTTCAATGCCGAGCGTTACGACCTGTCGGCTGTTGGCCGTCTCAAGCTGAATTTCAAGCTTGGCCTCGACACGCCGCTGGATCATCAAACCCTCACCAAAGAGGACATCCTTGAAGTGGTGCGTTACCTGATGGACCTGAAGAACGGTCGTGGCGCCATTGACGACATCGATCACCTGGGCAACCGCCGCGTGCGTGCCGTGGGTGAACTTCTGGAAAACCAGTACCGGATCGGTCTGGTGCGCATGGAGCGGGCCATAAAGGAGCGGATGAGTCTGCAGGAGGTGGAAAACCTCATGCCCCACGATCTGATCAACTCCAAACCGGTTTCGGCCGTGGTTAAGGAGTTTTTCGGCTCAAGCCAGCTCTCCCAGTTCATGGATCAGACCAACCCGCTGTCCGAGGTTACCCACAAGCGCCGTCTCTCGGCCCTCGGACCAGGTGGTTTCACCCGCGAGCGTGCCGGTTTCGAGGTGCGTGACGTTCATCCGACCCACTATGGACGCGTCTGTCCCATCGAGACCCCGGAAGGACCGAACATCGGCCTCATCGCCTCGCTCTCCACCTATGCCCGGATCAACGAGCACGGCTTCGTCGAGACGCCGTACCGCGTGGTGCAGGAAGGGAAGATGACCGAGGAGGTGAAGTTCTTCTCGGCCCTTGAAGAAGAGGGGCATGCCATTGCCCAGGCTAACGCCGAGGTCGGTCCGGACGGCCGCTTCGTGTCCGAATACATTTCCGCCCGGAAGTCGGGCGAGTTCGTCCTGGTCGGCCGGGACGAGATCGAACTGATGGACGTAGCGCCGATGCAACTGGTCTCGGTCGCTGCCTCGCTGATCCCGTTCCTGGAGAACGACGACGCCAACCGTGCCCTCATGGGTTCCAACATGCAGCGTCAGGCCGTACCGCTCCTGCGGGCCGACTCGCCGCTGGTCGGGACCGGGATGGAACGGGTCGTTGCCCACGACTCCGGTGTATCGGTCGTTGCCCGCCACAACGGTGTGGTGGAAACGGTGGATGCGGCCCGGATCGTCGTCAAGATCGACGAGAACGAATATGACGAGATGGGAACCGGCGTTGACATCTACAACCTGATCAAGTTCGCCCGTTCCAACCAGAATACCTGCATCAATCAGCGTCCGGTCGTGAAGGTCGGCGACAAGGTAATGCGGGGTTCCATCATCGCTGACGGTCCTTCCACCGACATGGGCGAACTGGCGCTTGGCCAGAACGTCCTGGTTGCCTTCATGCCGTGGGGTGGTTACAACTTCGAGGACTCCATTCTCATCTCCGAACGGCTGGTAAAGGACGACCGTTACACCTCGATCCATATCGAAGAGTTCGAGGCCGTTGCCCGTGATACCAAGTTGGGCAAGGAAGAGATCACCGACGATATCCCGAACCTTGGTGAAGAGGCGTTGAAGGACCTGGACGAATCCGGGATCATCCGGATCGGTGCCGAGGTGAAGCCGGGCGATATCCTGGTCGGCAAGATCACCCCGAAAGGGGAAACCCAGCTGTCTCCCGAGGAGAAACTGCTCCGCGCCATTTTCGGCGAGAAGGCCGGCGATGTCCGCGATACCTCCCTGCGCGTTCCGCCAGGGGTGGAAGGGACGGTCATCGGCGCCAAGATCTTCTCCCGCAAGGGAGCGGACAAGGACAGCCGGACCGAGGCGATTGAAAAGGCCGAAGAGGAAAAACTGCGCAAGGACGAGCAGGACGAGATCCGGATCATCCGCGATTCCGCCGTTGACAAGCTCAAGCGCTATCTGGTCGCTAAGACCGCCGCCGTAAAGGTGGAGGGCCGCGACGGCAAGATCCTCATCGCCAAAGGTAAGAAGGTCACCGAAGAGGCACTCGCCTCCATCCCGCTCGATCGCTGGGGGGAGATCTCGGTAGCAGAGGACGAGACCGTCGAGGATAAGGTCAACGAGGTTCTCGGCAAGCTGTACCAGCAGATAGACTTCATCAAGTTCGTGTTCGACGACAAGGTGCAGAAGCTGAAGCGTGGCGACGACCTCCCGCCGGGCGTCATCAAGATGGTGAAGGTGTATATCGCCATCAAGCGCAAGCTGCAGGTCGGTGACAAGATGGCCGGCCGCCACGGGAACAAGGGTGTCGTTTCCCGTATCCTCCCCGAGGAGGACATGCCGTATATGGAAGACGGCCGTCCGGTGGAGATCGTGCTGAATCCGCTGGGTGTTCCTTCCCGTATGAACGTCGGCCAGATCCTGGAGACCCACCTTGGGTGGGCCGCCAAAGGGATGGGGTGGAAGATCGGCGACATGCTGGAGAAGAGCGCCCCTGCCAAGAACATCAAGAGCTATCTGAAAGAAGTGTACGACAATCCGGAGATGGCCCGTTTCGTGGATTCGCTGGAGGAAGAGGAACTGCACACCGTTGCCAAGCGTCTGCAGCGTGGTGTACCGATGGCGACACCGGTCTTCGAGGGTGCCACGGAAGAGCGGGTACGGCAGATGATGACCGTGGCCGGTTTCGATTCATCCGGCCAGGTTACCCTGTATGACGGCAAGAGCGGCGATTCGTTCAAGCATAAGGTCACGGTTGGCGTCATGTACGTGCTGAAGCTGCACCACCTGGTCGACGACAAGATCCACGCCCGTTCCATCGGTCCTTACAGTCTCGTCACCCAGCAACCGCTCGGCGGCAAGGCCCAGTTCGGTGGCCAGCGTCTCGGGGAGATGGAAGTCTGGGCCATGGAGGCCTATGGCGCGGCCTATGCCCTCCAGGAGTTCCTCACGGTCAAGTCAGACGACGTGGCCGGTAGGACCCGGATGTACGAGGCGATCGTCAAGGGTAAGCACACCCTGGAGCCGGGTCTGCCCGAATCGTTCAATGTTCTCATCAAGGAGTTGCAGTCCCTCTGCCTGGATGTGGAGCTTCTGGAGAACGACGAGGACTGATTGCCACAACGGATGCAGGGGCGGGGTAACCCCGTCCCTGCGTAACATACATTTACGAACACTCCTACCTAAAGGGAGGATATAGCTTTGGAAGATTTCTTCAATTTTTTCGAAAAACCCAAGGACCCGCTTCATTTCTCATCCATCAGGATCTCGATCTCGTCACCTGACAAGATTCGCGAACGTTCCTTCGGTGAGGTGAAGAAGCCGGAAACCATCAACTACCGTACCTTCAAGCCGGAGCGCGACGGTCTCTTCTGCGCCAAGATCTTTGGCCCGACCAAGGACTACGAGTGCAACTGCGGCAAGTACAAGCGGATGAAGCATCGCGGCATCGTCTGTGAGAAGTGCGGTGTCGAGGTCATCCCCTCCAAGGTCCGCCGCGAGCGGCTCGGTCATATCGACCTGGCCACTCCGGTTGCCCACATCTGGTTCCTCAAGTCGCTTCCGTCGCGGATCGGCAACCTGCTGGACATGACCCTCAAGGACCTGGAAAAGGTGCTCTACTTCGAGGCCTACGCGGTCATCGATCCGAAGAACACCGGCATGCAGCTGTGCGAGGTGCTTTCCGAAGATCAGTACCAGAAGGCGATGGAGGAGTTCTCCGGCCAGTTTGAAGCAGGCATGGGGGCCGCGGCCATTCGCGACTGCCTGAAGAAGCTCGAACTGGAAAGTCTGGCCGAACAGCTCCGCCAGGAAATGGTCGAAGCTACCAGCGAAGCCAAGCGGAAGAAGACCGCCAAGCGGCTCAAAGTCGTGGAGGCGTTCAAACAGTCCGGCAACCATCCCGAGTGGATGATTCTGGAGTGCATCCCGGTGCTGCCGCCGGAGCTTCGTCCACTGGTGCCGCTTGATGGCGGCCGCTTCGCCACCTCGGACCTGAACGACCTCTACCGCCGGGTCATCAACCGGAACAATCGCCTGAAGCGTCTCATGGAGCTTCAGGCCCCGGAAGTGATCATCCGCAACGAGAAGCGGATGCTGCAGGAGGCGGTTGACGCCCTGTTCGACAACGGCCGTCGCGGCCGGGCCATTGCCGGTCCGAACAAGCGTCCGCTCAAGTCCCTGTCCGACATGCTCAAGGGGAAGTCGGGCCGGTTCCGCCAGAACCTGCTCGGGAAAAGGGTCGACTATTCCGGCCGTTCCGTCATCGTCGTCGGTCCGGAGCTCAGGCTGCACCAGTGCGGTCTTCCCAAGAAGATGGCGCTGGAGCTGTTCAAGCCGTTCATCTACAACAAGCTGGAGGAGCGCGGTTACGTTACCACCATCAAGAGCGCCAAGAAGATGGTGGAAAAGGAGCGGCCCGAGGTGTGGGACGTCCTGGACGAGGTGATCAAGGAACACCCGGTCATGCTCAACCGCGCACCGACCCTGCACCGCCTCGGCATCCAGGCCTTTGAGCCGGTGCTGATCGAAGGCAAGGCAATCCAGCTGCACCCGCTGGTCTGTACCGCCTTCAACGCCGACTTCGACGGTGACCAGATGGCGGTCCACTTGCCCCTCTCCATCGAGAGCCAGGTGGAGGCCCGTGTTCTGATGATGTCCACCAACAACATCCTCTCGCCGGCCCATGGCAAGCCGATCATCGTTCCTTCCCAGGACATGGTTCTCGGTACCTATCACATGACCCGGGACCGGGAATTCACCCCGGAGCTCGATGAGGTGACCAACCGGCCCAAGATCGACGCCGCAACCGGCAAGCTGCTGTGGCGTAAGGTCAAGGGGACCGGCAAGATCTTCGCCTCTCCGGAAGAGGTGCGTGTGGCCTTCGATGCCGGCGAAGTGGAGATCCATGCCTGCGTCACGGTCCGGATGAAGAACCTCGTGGCCAGCGATGAGGCACCGCAGCGGATCGATACCACCGTCGGCCGGATACTGCTCAGGGACATCCTCCCCGAATCGGTGCCGTTCAGTGCCATCAACAAGGTGATGACCAAGAAGGAACTCACCAACTTGGTGGATACCTGTTACCGCCTGGCCGGCAACAAGGAGACGGTCATACTTGCCGACCGCCTCAAGGAGATCGGCTTCCGTTACTCCACCATTGCCGGTATCTCCATCTGCATCAACGACATGGTCATCCCGGAAGGGAAAACGGCCGTGATCGAGCGGGCCTCCGAGGAGGTGCAGGAGATCCAGAACCAGTACACCGAAGGTCTCATCACCGACGGCGAGCGATACAACAAGGTCATCGACATCTGGGCCAAGGCAACGGAAGATATCGCCAAGGAGATGCTCGACAACCTGTCCAAGGACGTCGGCATCGTCGACGGCCAGGAGGTGAAGGCACCGTCATTCAACGCCATCCACATGATGGCCGACTCCGGTGCCCGTGGTTCCGCCCAACAGATCCGTCAGCTCGCCGGTATGCGCGGTCTCATGGCCAAGCCTTCCGGCGAGATCATCGAGACACCGATCAAGGCGAACTTCAAGGAAGGTCTGGACGTGCTCCAGTACTTCATCTCCACCCACGGTGCCCGGAAAGGTCTGGCCGATACCGCGCTCAAGACCGCCAACTCCGGATATCTCACCCGCCGTCTCGTCGACGTTGCCCAGGATGCCATCATCACCGAGACCGACTGCGGCACCATGGACGGACTGATGGTTGCCGCCCTCACCGAGGGTGGCGAGATCATCGAGCATATCGGCGACCGAATCCTCGGCCGGGTGGCCCTGGAAGACATCCTCGACCCGGTCACCGGCGAAGTGCTGGTGCCGGCGGACGTGGAGATCGACGAAACCTTTGTCAAGAGGATCGAGGATGCCGGTCTGGAGCGGGTCAAGATCCGTTCGGTGCTCACCTGCGAAAGTCGCCGCGGCATCTGTGCCATGTGTTACGGTCGCGACCTGGCACGCGGGCATCTGGTCAACATGGGCGAAGCGGTCGGGGTCATTGCCGCCCAGTCCATCGGCGAGCCGGGTACCCAGCTCACCATGCGTACTTTCCACATCGGTGGTACCGCATCGAGACGTGCCGAACAGACGTCGTTGGAATCGCGTAACGACGGGACCATGAAGTTCATCAACATCAACAGTGTTGTGAACGCCGAAGGCCACCATATCGTCATGAACCGGAACGGCGAACTGGCTATCGTGGACGATACGGGTCGCGAGCGTGAGCGCTACGCCATCCTGTACGGTGCCAAGATCAAGGCTGCGCCGGGGGCGCCGGTGAAAGCGGGCGAATCCCTGGCCGAATGGGACCCGTACACCATGCCGATCCTCACCGAAGTTTCCGGACGGGTCAAGTTCGGCGACATTGTCGAGTCGGTGACTATGGAGGAGCAGTTGGACGAGGTTACCGGTCTTTCCCGTAAGGTCATCATTGAATCCAAGGATGCTGACAAGCGGCCGCGCATCACCCTCAAGGATGAGGCGGGCAAAACGGTCAAGATCAGTGACAGCGGTATGGGTCGGTACTACCTGCCGGCAGGGGCAATTATTTCCGTACAGGACGAAATGCTGGTGCACGCCGGTGACGT
The DNA here is from genome assembly GCF_007830735.1 of Geobacter argillaceus. Classification (GTDB taxonomy): domain Bacteria; phylum Desulfobacterota; class Desulfuromonadia; order Geobacterales; family DSM-12255; genus Geomobilibacter; species Geomobilibacter argillaceus. Next base: position 4,429 of record NZ_VLLN01000045.1, on the reverse strand, counting down.
TATCGCTAAGATCCCCCGTGAGACCACCAAGACCAAGGACATTACCGGTGGTCTGCCACGGGTTGCCGAGCTGTTCGAGGCCCGCAAGCCCAAGGATTTTGCCGTCATTTCCGAGATCGACGGTGTGGTTGCCTTTGGCAAGGACTCGAAAGGGAAGCGTAAGGTTGTTGTCCGTCCGGAGCTCGGCGATGAGAAGGAGTACCTGATCCCCAAAGGGAAGCATATCAGCGTCCATGAAGGGGACCATGTCCGGGCCGGTGAGCCGCTGATGGATGGTTCATCCAACCCGCACGACATCCTGCGTGTGCTGGGTCAGAAGGCATTGGCCAAGTACCTGGTTGACGAGGTTCAAGAGGTGTATCGTCTCCAGGGGGTCAAGATCAACGACAAGCACATCGAGACCATTGTTCGGCAGATGCTTCGCCGCGTCAGGATCAAAGAGGTCGGTGAGACAAATCTGCTGTTGGATGACCAGGTTGAGCGGTGGGTCTTCGAAGACGAGAACGAACGGGTGCTCTCGGACGGCAAACGAGCGGCTATTGCCGAACCGCTGCTGCTCGGTATCACCAAGGCGTCACTTTCGACCGAGTCGTTTATCTCTGCCGCATCCTTCCAGGAAACCACCAAGGTGCTGACGCAGGCAGCCATTGAGGGTAAGGTTGACACCTTGCGCGGCCTCAAGGAAAACGTCATTATGGGCCGGTTGATTCCGGCTGGTACGGGGATTTCGCGTTACCGCCACCTGAAGCTGCAAGTGGAGGAGCCGCCGGTAGTCGTGAAATCCGAGCCTGAGATTGAGCGTGATGACGATGACGATGATGACCTGCAGGAGATCGTGTAGGGCCAATCTTTGAAGTCAATCGGAAGAGGACGGTGCGCGGTCATACCGCGCGCCGTTTTTGCGACTGCCGGACCCTGGCGGATCCGGTGCCGTTGGACCGCATTGGTCATTTGATAAAATTACCTGCTGTTTGAATTTTTGTTGTTGACACAGCCAGTGGTATCGTTTATAAGGATAAATCTTTCTTAAGCCCCAAAAGGTGCGAGCCGTAGTAAGTAGTTAATAGCGAATGGAGATGTCGGTAATCAATCCGACCCTACACCCTATTCCATTCCCCTTCCGGCAATCGCTCGCGCCGCAGTCATGTGGGTCCCCGAAAATTTGTAAGATGGATTGGTTGTGGTTCGATCGGTTTGAACTGTGGCCATCTTTGTTTTCTTTTTGCGTTGTAGGGATAAAAAGCGTTGACACAAGCGCAGAAATTTTGTTAGGTTTGCAATTCGCTTCGCAAGGGGCGGTTGGATCATTTTTTCTGGGAGATCGGTTTAACTATGCCAACGATTAATCAACTTATCCGTATCGGCAGGGAGAGTAAGCGGGAGAAGTCGACCGCTCCGGCCCTCAAGTGCTGTCCTCAGAAGCGTGGGGTCTGTACGCGGGTGTATACCACTACCCCGAAGAAGCCGAACTCCGCGCTCCGCAAGGTTGCTCGTGTTCGCCTGACCAATGGCATTGAAGTGACCTCGTACATTCCCGGGGTCGGGCACAACCTGCAGGAGCACTCTGTAGTGCTCATTCGCGGTGGTCGTGTCAAGGACCTTCCTGGTGTCCGTTACCATATCGTGCGCGGAACGCTCGATTCGGTCGGTGTCAAGGGGCGTATGCAGGCGCGTTCTAAGTATGGCGCCAAGCGGCCCAAGTAATAGCTTACTGAGAGGATCGTATGCCGAGGAGAAGAGAAGTAGCTAAGCGCGTTATTCTGCCGGATCCCAAGTTTGGGGACCGGACTGTGGCCAAGCTGATCAATATCATCATGCTGGATGGCAAGAAGAGTACTGCCGAGCGTGCCCTGTACAAGGCACTCGACCTGGTGGCTCAGCGTGCCAACGAGGAGCCGGTCAAGGTGCTCAAGAAGGCTCTTGACAATATCAAGCCGACGCTTGAGGTCAAGTCCCGCCGGGTTGGTGGCTCCACGTATCAGGTGCCGGTTGAGGTGCGTCCCGACCGTCGCAACTCTTTGGCCATGCGCTGGCTGATGCGTTACGCCAATGCCCGTTCCGAGAAGACCGCCACCGACAAGCTTGCCGGCGAGATTCTCGATGCCTACAACAACCGCGGCAATGCGGTGAAGAAGCGGGAAGATACGCACAAGATGGCCGAGGCCAACCGCGCGTTCGCCCATTATCGCTGGTAGTTTTCGCACGTTATACATAGATAGCAGAGGAGAGTAACGGTGGCACGGCAGGTATCTCTGGAAAAAACCCGGAATATCGGGATTATGGCGCACATTGACGCCGGCAAGACGACGACGACCGAGCGTATTCTCTATTACACCGGCGTTTCCCATAAGATTGGTGAAGTCCACGAAGGGACTGCCACCATGGATTGGATGGAGCAGGAGCAGGAGCGCGGGATTACCATCACCTCCGCGGCTACCACCTGTGACTGGAACAACCATCGGATCAACATCATCGATACCCCGGGTCACGTCGACTTTACCATTGAGGTGGAGCGTTCTCTGCGCGTTCTCGATGGCGCGGTTGCGGTCTTCTGCTCGGTCGGTGGCGTAGAGCCCCAGTCTGAAACCGTATGGCGCCAGGCCGACAAATACCGTGTTCCCCGTATCGCCTTTGTCAACAAGATGGACCGCGTCGGCGCCGACTTCTTCCGTGGCGTCCAGATGATCAAGGACCGGCTCAAGGCGAACGCTGTGCCGATACAGTTGCCGGTCGGGGCTGAGGATACCTATAAAGGAGTCATCGATCTTGTCGAGATGAAAGAGATCATCTGGCACGACGAAAACCTTGGTGCCCAGTTTGATGTGCAGGAAATCGCCCCGGAGCGCCTGGAGCTTGCCCAGGAGTATCGGGAAAAGATGATCGAGGAGATCTCCAGCCACGACGATGTCCTGATGGAAAAGTACCTCGGCGGCGAAGAGCTGACCAACGAAGAAATCAAGGCAGCCATCCGCAAGGCCACCATAGATATCAAGATTTTCCCGGTCTTCTGTGGGTCCGCATTCAAGAACAAGGGCGTGCAGCACCTTCTCGATGCGGTTGTCGATTACCTGCCTGCCCCTATTGATATCCCGGCGATCAAAGGCGTAGACGAGAAGGGGAACGAGATCGAGCGCAAGCCGTCCGATTCGGAACCGTTCTCGGCCCTCGCGTTCAAAATCATGACCGACCCCTTTGTCGGACAGCTCTGTTTCATAAGGGTCTACTCGGGCGTTATGAATGCCGGCTCCTATGTGTACAACGCCACCAAGGAAAAGAAGGAGCGCGTTGGACGTCTGCTCAAGATGCACGCCAATAAGCGAGAAGAGATCAAAGAGGTCTATGCCGGCGATATCGCTGCCGCTGTCGGCCTGAAGTATACGACTACCGGTGACACCCTCTGCCCCGAGGACAACGCCGTTATTCTCGAGTCCATCGAGTTCCCCGAGCCGGTTATTGCCATTGCCATCGAGCCGAAGACCAAGGCTGACCAGGAAAAGCTGGGCACCAGTCTGGCAAAGCTCGCCAGCGAGGACCCCTCTTTCCGGGTTAGAACTGACGAAGAGACAGGCCAGACAATCATCTCGGGGATGGGCGAACTGCACCTGGAGATCATCGTCGACCGGATGATGCGTGAATTCAAGGTTGAGGCTAACGTCGGTAAGCCGCAGGTTGCGTACCGCGAGACCGTAACCAAGAAGGTCAAGGTTGAAGGGAAGTTTGTTCGTCAGTCCGGTGGCCGTGGCCAGTATGGTCACGTCTGGCTCGAAGTCGAGCCGCAGGAGCCGGGCAAGGGTTACGAATTTGTCGATGCCATCAAAGGTGGTGTTGTTCCCCGTGAATACATCCCGGCGGTCGACAAGGGGATTCAGGAAGCAATGGACACCGGTGTGCTGGCCGGCTTCCCGGTCGTCGACTTCAAGGTGACACTGGTAGACGGTTCGTATCACGAGGTTGACTCCTCGGAGATGGCATTCAAGATTGCCGGTTCCATGGGGTTCAAGGAAGGCTGCCACAAGGCCGGCCCGGTGCTTCTTGAGCCGATCATGTCGGTCGAGGTTGTCGTCCCGGAAGAGAATATGGGCGATGTTATCGGCGATCTCAACTCCCGCCGTGGCCGGATCATGGGGATGGAAAACCGTGCCGGTGCCCAGGTGGTGAGCGCCATGGTGCCGTTGGCGCAGATGTTCGGTTACGCAACCGACCTCCGCTCAGCTACCCAGGGACGCGCCACCTATACGATGACGTTCCACCATTACGAGCAGGTTCCCAAATCGGTTGCTGAAGAAATCGTCGCAAAAGTTAAAGGTTAACGAGAAATAGAGAGGAGGAGTGAGCAATGGCAAAGGCGAAATTCGAGCGTAAGAAGCCGCACGTAAATATCGGCACTATCGGTCACGTCGACCATGGTAAGACGACCCTGACCGCGGCC
>NZ_VLLN01000044.1 GCF_007830735.1 Geobacter argillaceus | reverse complement strand
TGGAGCCACTTGTAATAGCTGTTCCAGTGCCTGACGGTATCGACCGCCAGGACGGCATCGGTCACAAAACCCGTCTGGGTAAGCATTGCCCCAAAAAGCAACTCCAGGAAGGTTGGAACCGAACGTTTTGGGAGAGCCCCCGCCAGGAATGTGATAGCATCGAACAGGGCTCTGGGGATATGGCAGTATCCCTTGTAGTCCATAGCGGCCTCCAGAGAGAGAATTTCCCTCTAGAGGCCGCGCCTTACTCGCTCTCAAACATCAAGTCGCGAGGAAGGCGCGGCCCACGATTTGGGCCGTCTGGTCAAGCTTTTTTCGGGGCAGTTGCAACTTTTTTCAAAGAACGCGAAAGTCTAAAGTCCAGTTCATTTATCAAACCCTCTAAAAATCCTTCGTGAACTCCTAAAGCTTTTTCTAGCGCTTTAACTGAACCTTCAATCGAATCAGTATTCTCCTCCATAAATTCTCCATGAAAGGTTGTTCAACGGCTTGAGGCTGACCACCGACCGAAGGGAGAGTGGTCGTGCCGAGTGTTGGGCGTTCATACTTATGGAGCAACTACACAACCTGCTCGAATTTCGAGACGCGGTAGATAAAGTAATCTGCCAAATACGGAACTATTATCAGGAAGAAAAAACTCAGCCATGAGAGGGCGAAGGCGATGACGACATAACTCCAGAGAGCGACGACAAGGATGTTGAAAATCGCGAACGATAGGATCAATAAATATGGATTGCGGGGGCGGGATTCGGAGCCGCAGGTGGAGCACTTCAGCGGAATCAGCCCGCTGTACAAGCATGCTGGCTTGAATATTCCAAAACCTATTCCTTTGAAATAGTCCAGCGTGCGAAACCGCCTGCCACACTTCGCGCAACTAAATGATGTGTGGACCACCCTAATCCACCCTTGGATTTACATGCTTGCTTAAGGCTTGTCGGACCATATCACAAAACGTCTCGTCTGATATTTCCCGACTCGTGTAAGCTTTTGCTGCTTCGACTAACGACCTGAGGGACAACAAGCCGCCAACTTCCTGTTCGAGGGAGATCCTCAGTTTTTGATCATGGCCAGGCAAGAAATTACCCGTTGCCGTATCGCCACAGCCACATTTGCAAGTCTTCATATTCCCTCTTTCTATTCCGCACAACGGCTGGGGAGAACAGCGGCGGTTTTAGGCCGCTGCTTCTTCCTGGTTGGACCCTCGTTCATTATTTTTGTCTCATATCAAGGGTTGACCCCTTCGGTGTCCTCGTTACTTCAGCTGAATTCGACGTTGTGGAGAGACATATGACAGAAGATTCATCTTCACTGGACTTGGCATAAGCTTTAATAATTGTGGCAGACGCGCTATTTCCTTTTGACCAGTACTTTTATTATAATTTACTAGTTTATCTGATGCAATCTCGTGACATTTTCCCTCCGAATCAACTAAAACTACAACCAGCTTATAATCAACGATAAGTTGCTTAAATGGGCCTGAACCTGAAAATTGATATACTGGTGTTGTCTGTTCTTGTCCAAACGAAAGCTGCTTTGAAACAACTTCATTTGGGTTAAGAGAAAATGGGGCCTCCTTACCTTCAATAACACTCCATTGAGTGTCGTCATTCTTAGATGTTTAGTCGTTTGCATATTGCCTTGTCAACAGATATGACTTAACTATTGCGCATTGTCGATTTCCGCTGTTAGTAAAAATAATATCAGTAGCAAGCTCAGAACCATTGTAATTTGGCTTTAATGCGATAATTGTAGCGTTTAAAACGTATGAAACTCTCCAAAATTGATAGTAGAAGGTAGTAATAGTTAACAATAGGGTGCCAGTTGCAATAATATTTGCCAATCCAACCCTATAAAATATTGCACTAATTTTTTTCAAAATGTCCATTTAAGATTTCCCTTTTATTTAGAAAAACGTATCTCATCGCTCTGACTCATTATGTCTTTTCTCCTGTCCAACTTGTTAATCACCAGTTTCCCTATACAAGAAATATATTTCCTTTACAGGTAATTAATTTCTCATATAAGAAACCATCCGGGTTACCTATACAAGTAATTTACCGCATCCTGCCGTTCTTCAGGAATTCCGCCGGAATCCTCGTTTCCGAAATTGAACCCCTCCCGGCCCAAAGAAACAGCCACCACCAACCGTGCACAAGACATCGCTAACGAATGCTCATCTTTGTAAAACATTCCCGTACATCAGACAATATTTTTCTACGACCCTAACCCACTTAACCCATGAAGATATCTAGTTTTTTTGCCAGCAAAGCCTTTAACATGGCGAAATTGAAGAAATTTATTTCTCATCTACGACACCATATATTTCATCACATCACGGGGGGGATAACGAATCTAACTGGGGTGAACAGGGGGGAGCAAGGGACAAACGGGGTTGGCAGGCAGTGGAAAAGAGGGCGCAAAGCACCCCTGACGGGACTTAACGCGGTACGACCACCTCAGTTCTCCCCCCCCCTGCCGTACAGCAGATAGAGCGGCACCAGGCAGCCGAGGTTCAGCACGCCGAGCGCGAGGTAGACGGCGGAATAGCCGAACGCCTGGATCCCCCCACCCAGCAGATATGCCCCCAGACCGACCCCCCCATCGAGAAAGGTGAAGAAGGTAGCGGTTACCGCGCTGCTCCGATACACTGGTGACAGCTGGATCGCCAGTGTCTGGGTGCTTGGCACTGCCATGCCGTAGCCGATGCCGACCAGGGCGGCCGAGATCAGCATGCTGACGGTTGTGTGCATTCCACCCAGCAGCAGGAGGCCCGCCGCCAGCGTGACGACAGACGCGCCGATCGCGACGCCCGGACCGAGCCGGTCGTACATCCAGCCGGTCAGGAGCCGGGAGACGACCGAGGCGCTCGCCATGACCACGAAGAAGCTTTTTGCCACGAATAGCAGCCCAAGTTCCGTGGCAAAGACCGCCACGAAGGTAAGCACCCCGCCGTACACAGCCGCGATGATGAGGGCGATGAGCGATATCGGAATGGCCTTGACCTCGAACAGGTCATTGAACGTGAACCGCAGCCGGACCGTTACCCCCTCCTCCACCGGGACGGCGGCAACGATCAGGAGCCCCAGCAGGGTTACGAGGGTGGCAAAGATGAACACCGACCGGTAGCCGAAGGAATGGGCAAGGCTCAGCCCGATGTAGGGGCCGATGGCGCCGCCGCCCAGCACCATGGTCGTCATGCAGGCGAGCCCCTCCCCCTTTCGGGATATCGGGAGCTGACGGGCGCCGAGTGCCATGATCGAGGTGTTTGCCAGGGCGAACCCGATACCGCTCAGAAACCTGATCAGCATGACGCTTGTGGTGGAGGCGGCCGGGAGGTAGAGCAGATTGGCCAGGGCAAACAGGAGAGAGGTCGAAAGCAGCACCCTGCGAACCCCGAACCGCGCCTCCAGACGGGATGTGTGCACGCGAAACAGCACTGACGCCGCCAGGAAGACCCCGTTGATCGCCCCGGCGGCCTGCATCGAGCTGTGCATCTCCTTCAGCATGTAGGCCGGCAGAACCGGCATGTAGCACACACATCTCTGGGTGTCCACATCTCTGGGTGTCAGACCTACACTCTTGACAAAGTCAGATGTGTAGGTCTGACAGCAGCCTTTTAATGGGTGACTGGTGCAGCAAAGGCTGACATCGAAAAAGATCGAAATAACGGCAATGGTATCGATATCGGTGGCCAAGAAAAGCAAGGCTTGGAAAATCTATTTCCATGCATAGGGAACGTTTTTGCCGTTGACAGCAGCCTTTTAATGGGTGACACCTAGTTACTCTCTGACACCTAGTTACTCTCCTCTTGACACCTAGTTACTCTCGCTTCACCGCAGCGCTTGCGCCAGGCGGAATCCTCGTCTTCAGTCCTGCCCTGTCCACCACGCCCCCCGCCCTCGTAAACGTAACAATAGCGACCGATAAGCCGATTTATAAAAAAGGCGACACCGTGGGCATCTCGTTAAATATCCGGAATACGGAGGCGGCGGCATACCCTGCGGCGCTGCACGTGCGAGTATCTCTCCCTCCGACGAGAAGAGTGGGGCAGCGGCGCTATGAAAGGGAGATGTTTTGTTTCCCGGCCCATGCACTGCACGAAATACGGCCATTGCAATCTCGGCCAACTGATCATTTGCCATGCTGACAGCAAAGCCATACTCGGCGGCAAGCCGTAGGTAATTGCTGATAGTCTTTCGATCCATGCCGGTAGCTTTGGCTGTCCGCCGTAAAAGTCAGAACTGTGAAGGGGCAAATCGGCTGGACTGATCAGACAAGAAACTTCGATCATATGGACGGCTGCGAATAGGCTTTCGACCGACAAGTCGCGGGCCATGGTCATCACCAGTGCCTCAAATAGCAACGTTGAGCCGGAGCCGTTGACTATTTCTGCCGCCGTTGCCGGTTATTGAGGTCCTGTGGTCCTGGCAGCTCCCGGAGGGCCACACAATCCACCGACTTCTCCTCCCGACTACATACAATCTGCCTGTTCGCCCTCCTGTAATCCTTGCGCCCCCGTGCTGCCGGGGGTATACTCCCCTGCAGTACGGGGTATACTCCAACCGTCATGCGACCGCCTTATGACCATCACCAGAAAACACCTCACCATACTCTTCGCAATCCTCACTCTGCTTGCCGGTCTCTGCGGCGGGGCATGGCTCCTGGTCGCCAGACTCGGCAACCTGGACACCTACCGCGACCAGATCATCGCTACCCTTGGGCGGGAGCTGAAGCGCCCGGTCAGCTACGATGCCGGCAGCTTTACCATGGGGTTTCGTCCCTCCTTCACCTTCAGGAAGGTGCTGGTAAAGGAGCCGGATGGCCAGTCGATCTTCCTCGCCACGGAAACTCTCACCTTCAAGCTCGACCTCCTCCCCCTCCTGGCCCGCCGGATCGCCATTCATGAGCTCGCACTCAAGGCACCGATCATTACGGTCATCCGCAAGCCAGACGGAACGTTCAATATCAGCGATCTGCTGGAAGGGGGAGGGAAGGAACTGCCCCTCTCCCTCCACGACCTGTGGCTCGACCAGGGAACCCTCTCCTTCGTGGACCGGGCAGTGACGCCGACCGGGTTGACCACCACGCTCCGGGGCGCAGAACTCTACATCAGCCGCCTTGCCAGGGGAAAACGGTGCAGTTTCAAGATAGCCGGCCAACTGGGCGAAGGACGGGACCTCCAGAGCATCGCCCTGGGCGGTAAAGGGCACATCGCCCCGGCCGCAAAGCCACTGACCGACACCACACTTGAGGTAAAGGTTGTCGGCAAGAATCTGGATGTCGCCCGCTACTGGCCCTATTACCAGCGCTATGTCCCCTTCCGACAGATCCTGGGCCGACTTGAGACCGACGCCACCTTCAGTGGCTCGCTTAAGGAGTTCGATGCCAAGGGGAGCTTCCGGATGGCGGGGCTTCGCTTCGACTACCAGCCAATCTTCCACGCACTCCTCACCCCGCGAGACCTTCGCTGCAAGTACGAACTGCGAGTCAACTCCAGGGAGGTCGATGTCAAGGCACTCGATCTGAAAATGGACGGTCTGGGAGTGAAGGGGAGTTGCCGGATCAGCGACATCCACACCAGCGACCCCCGCATCACCGCCAAGGCAACCACCTCCACCTTCCGGCTGGAAGAGTTCCACCAGTACATCCCGTACGGCATCATTGCCGACCATGTTGCCAACTGGATCGAGGAGCATATCAAGGGGGGGGTGTACCGACTTGACGACGGTCGACTCGACGGCCGGGTAAGCCAGATCCTTCACATGGAGCGGGGAGAGAACTACAACGTCCTGTACATCAAGGGGCGGGTGGAGCAGGGGCTTGTCTCCTATGGTACCCGGATGCCGGACTTCAACAGCATCAAGGGCGAATTGGAGATGCGGGGCAAGGATTTCAACCTGAACGGCATGGCGGGCCGCTTCGGCGCCTCCCCGTTCACCCTGACCGGCAAGATCACCGACTACCCTCTTGACAAACCTTCCGGCTACCCGTTCAGTATGGTCATGAATCCCGGCCAGGATGAACTGGCCTGGCTTCTGGGGACGGATTTCGACAAAAAGGTGACACTCGACGGCAGTTCCACCCTCCGCCTGAACGGTGCCGGCTACACCAGCAGTTACGCACTGGCCGGCGACTGGGACCTCACACCGGCCACTTACCGCTATTCAGACCAGTTGCGCAAGCCGGCCAGCCTGAACAATCGGATCGAGTTCAAGGGGCGGATCGACAAGGTGTCGGCAACGCTCGATTCCCTTACCTACACCCTGCCCCATGCCAGTATTGCGCTCTCGGCCGCCTACCGGCACGCCACGGACAAGCAGTTGACCGTGGGGCTCAAGACCAACGCCCTGGAGATGGGTGAGATGGCTCCCCTCCTCCCCCAGCTAGCCGGCTACAAGCCACGGGGAAGGGTCCAGGCCAGCCTCCAGGCAAAAGGGAGCAAAGGTCCCGGTGACCTGCTCTGGCGGGGGACCGTATCCCTCCAGCACGGCTCGCTCCAGCCATCTTCGTTCCCGTCGCCGGTGAGCGACCTGAACGGGGTCATTACCTTTACCGGCCCGGCGCTGCACACCTCACAGCTTTCGGCCCGGATCGGCAGTTCCATCGTCAGCGGCAAAGGCTCACTGGAGGGGTGGAAGGACCCGAAGATCAGCGCCACCTTTTCGTCCCCTCTCCTGAACCTGTCCGACCTGGGGCTGAAGGGTGCGGACGGGCCAGTCCGGGCGAGTCGGGTCGGAGGCACCTTCACCCTTGCCAACAACAATCTTGAGATCAAAAATCTCTCCTGTCAGGTGAACAAGTCACAGCTCAACATCAAGGGAACGATAACCAATCCGGACAACCCGGCTATCGACCTCGCCATCAATGCCCCGTACCTGGAGCCAGGGGACCTGATTCTCCTGGCCGGACTCGAACGTCAGGGAGGGGCCACCAACGGTTCGGCACCGCAACTGAAAGCAACGGTAACCGCCAGCCGGGGAATGTTCGACAACATCCCGTTTGAAAAACTCAGTGCCGTTGTCCAGCATGAAAACCGGGTGACCTACCTGCAACCGGTCTCTTTTGCCGCCTTTGGCGGCAAGGCAACGGCCAAGGCCCGAATCGACCGGAGCAATCCCGCAGCTCCGCGCTATCAGGTGGGATACAACCTGGAGGGAGCGGCCGCCGACCAGGTGACCCGGGCACTGGGGGTCAAGAAGCAGGAGATCACTGGCTCTCTCTCCTCCAGCGGGGACCTGACGGCCCGGGGGAAAAACGGTGCAGAGTTGAAAAGAAATAGTCTTGGGTCCATCAGGGTCATCTGCCATGACGGGACCCTTCGCCGTTTTGAAGTCTTGTCCAAGATCTTCTCGATCCTGAACGTTTCCCAGCTTCTCAAATTCCAGCTGCCCGACATGGTCTCCGGCGGGATGCCCTACGACGAAATCAAGGGGACCATCGCCGTCAAGGACGGCATCCTCTCAACCACCGACCTCTTTCTGAAAAGCAACGCCATGAACATCTCTACCGTCGGCAGTATGGACCTTGCCAAAGAGGAGTTGAACCTCACCATCGGAGTCCAGCCACTGCAGACCATTGACAAGATGGTGAACCGGATACCGATCGTCGGCTGGATACTGACCGGCAAGGATCGCGCCTTTATAACCACCTACTTCGAGGCCAAGGGGAAGATGGAAAATCCGCAGGTATCGGCCATTCCGGTCAAGGCTATGGCCAAGGGCGTCTTCAATATTTTCAAGCGGGTATTCCAACTTCCGGCCAAGATTTTCACCGATTCGGGCGAAGTTCTCCTCGGGCAATAGCCCGATTTCTCGCAAATTTTTGCACTAGTTTTTTTATTGTAAATTCATTCCAATCTATGTTACGTTTCCTGCTGCAAAAAAACTCACAGGAGGATGATCGTGAAGAAGACTATCGTCGTACTGCTCTCCATCGTCGCACTCGCGGCTGCCGGGTGTCAGAAGAAGGAAGAAGCTAAGAATGTCGCGGCACCGCAGGCAGGCGGCGCACCGCAAATGCCGGCCGGCGCTGCCCCCGGTGGTGATCCCCATGCAGGCCTGAAACCCCAGGAGATCCCTGCCGGCGCAGGCCACAAGGGTAAAGTTGTGCAGACCATGGATTCCGGTGGGTACACCTACCTGGAAGTGGAAGAAAATGGCCAGAAGCTGTGGGTAGCCGTTATGCAAACCCCGGTCAAGGTTGGCGATGTTGTTGAGTTCCCGGATTCGCCGCCGATGGTCAACTTCCAGAGCAAGACTCTCAAGAAGACCTTTGACAAGATTATCTTTGCTGCCGGCATACGGATCGCGAAGTAATTCAACTCTTGGTGGTAGTTCCAGGCGAAGCCGCTCGCGGCTTCGCCTTTTTTTTATCCAGTTGCTTCAGCCCCTTAAGCGCCGTCGGCTCACGGGAATCGATGGCCAGTGCCCGGGCAAACCAGTCGCGGGCCAGTTCCTTTCTCCCGGCAAGTTTCGCCAGCTCTCCCCGTGCTGCATGGGCTGGAGCGTGACGGGGCACCAGACCCAGGACGCGGTCGAAAGCCTGCTCCGCCTCGGCGAAACGCCCGGTTGAGCCCAGCAGTTCCCCCAGCAGCAGCCATCCCCACGGATTGTCCGCCTGATGGCGAATCAGTTCCCGATACTCGGCCTCGGCTCTTCCAGCCTCACCGATCCCTTCAAAACAAGCACCAGCCAGCACATTGGTCACTGACGACAATCCGTACCGTTTCTTGTGTGCCTGAAAATCGCGGGGACGGTAAGCATGCCGTTCGCCAGCGGCAGTTATGGCATCCAGGAGCGTGGTCTTGGCCCGCAGCACAAAGGGATCGTTTCTGACCAGACACGCCTCGCCCCGGGAATCGGCAAACAAGGTCTCCGGGACCTCGTCCCGCGCTACGGCCTGCTCAAACAGCAAGGTCCCTGGGTAATAGGCCAGCGGCGACACATGGCCGTCATGCGGCCGGAGCCGTTCGATCAGCCGGCAGGTCTCGCGCAGTTCCGCCTCTCCTTCGCCCGGAATGCCGGTAATGAGATAGATGGAGAGCTGCAGACCGACACGGCGGATCGCATCCCCCACCTGTACCATCTGTTCAGGAATAAGCCCTTTACCCAGTGTCCTGAGCAGTGAAGGAGCTCCGGACTCCACCCCCACCTGCACACACTCACAGCCGGCCAGCTTGAGTCGGACCAGCAGTTCCTCGTCCAGGAAGTTCGCCCGCGACTGACAGTTCCAGAGGATATGCACCCCCTCCTCCACGAGGAGACGGCAGAACTCCAGCACTCGCCCGCGGTCGGCAGTGAAGGTGTCGTCGCGAAGAGAAAAGTAGATCAGACCGAAACGATCCCGAATGAAGCGGATCTCGTCTACAATGGCCCGCGGCGAGCGAAAACGGAGCCGGTTCCCCCAAAAGCGGGGAGAGTTGCAGAAACTGCATGCTGCCGGACAGCCGCGGGACGTTACGATAAAGCCGAGTTGGCGCAACGGGTCAACGCCGATGGCGTCACTGCACTGCTCAGCCATCCGGGGAAGGGAATCCAGGTTGGGGATCGGCGGGCGAGGCGGCGTGGTAACGATCTCATCACCGTCGCGGAATGCAATGCCCTGTACCTGGCGCAGCCCATCCCGACCTTTGTTCGCCAGCACTGCTGCCAGCTCCCGAATAGTGGCCTCCCCCTCGCCGATGACGACCAGATCCACCGGCGAACCCGGCATGAGGAGATCTGCCACGGCATGGCTCGCATGGGGGCCACCGAAAACTACTATACAGGAAGGATTGATGGATTTGGCCAGAACAGCCAGGCGCACCATTTCATGGCGATTATGGGTGAATTGGGACAGTCCGAGCAGTTCGGGATTCTCCCGGCGCAGACAGGACGTCACCTTGTCCCAGGAGAATCCGGACAGGTTGGCAAGGTGCGTATCGTGTCCCTGCTCGGTCAGGACGCCGCGGAGCGACAGCAGCCCAACCGGCAGAAGTGATGCAAAGGGGTCCCGGCTGCCGGCCGGATGTGCTCTATAGGCCAGCAGTATCCGCATCATCGAACTCCCGTGCCAGCCGTTGTACCAGGGGAACGTCCGCCGGCAGGAGGCGGTAGGTTGCCAGTGCCGAGGGCTCCACCCATCGGTGCGCCGCCACCTGGAGATCCTGGATGTCACCGTCGAGCCATGCACAGCGGTACACGAGCACCAGTACCGTCCGCTCCGGATAGCGGTGAAACAGCACGTCATAGATGCCATCGGCCCGCACGGTTATGCCCAGTTCCTCCATGAGTTCCCGCTCCACGCAGCGCATCGGGTCCTCGTCCGCTTCCACCTTGCCACCGGGAAATTCCCAGTAGCCCGGATACGGGGCGTCATCACGCCGCTTCGTCAAGAGAACCATATTGTTATGGAGCAACAGGGCAGCAGTTACCAGGAGCACAGCGCACCTCCGCAAAAAAAAATCCGGCCTCTGTGGGGGCCGGATTTCAGTCGTTCATTCAGAAGGAATTCAGTTGCTGATCAGAGAAACGTCAGAACTGTCGTTATCAAGAGCGTTTTGCTCTATCTCCTCATCCACACCTTTCACCAGTTCATCCAGGTTGAAAGTGTCGGGCGCTATCTTGGCTATCCGCTTGGCCCCAATATACCGCGCCCGGTAGTAGGGGGTATTGACCGCCGAGATCACCACCCGTCGGTCACGGGATGAGGCGTGTATCATCCGATTGTTACCGAGATAGATGCCGACATGGGAAGGGAACGAAGCGTAGGTACGGAAAAAGACAAGATCTCCTTTTTTAAGATCGCCGGGAGAAACCATCTGACCTTCCTCGAACTGCTCGCGGGCAGTGCGGGGAAGCTTGACATCCATTTCCAGGAAAACCTTCTGGACAAAGGCGGAACAGTCGAGGCCACTGCGTCCGGTTCCACCGAACCGGTAACGGGTACCGAGGAAACCGTAGGCTGCGCTCTTCAGAAGCTTCGCATTGTCGGTTTTGAGTTCTATGTTACTGGAAAGATCCACGGCCTTGTTCTGATCCAGATCCTTCTCCATCAGATCCGTCAGACTTTTCTCGTACTCTTTGTCATTGAGCAGGTCAGCATAGCGAAGCGAGGGCTTGTGGGCAACCTTGACAGCAGGCTCCGCATCATGACCCGTTTCCCTCAGGACCAGGATGGTGCCTGGCTTCAACCGGCCCTTGCCCAAGCCGTTAAGACGCTTCAGCTCCGCAACGGAGACGCCGGTCCGCTTGGCTATCCTGGCCAGGGTGTCGGCGCGTCGCACTTTAAAGGTTGCAGGCCGTTCCGTTTCGTTATCAGCGACGTCAGCCTTGGCTGATTCGCTCCGGGGGGGAATGACGAGAACCGTTCCGGATTTGACACGGGGATTAACGATGTTGTTGGCTGCCTTCAGGTCGGCAACCGAAACGTGGTATTTCTTGGCAATAATGACAAAGCTTTCGTTCTTTTTGACTTTGTGGGTTTTGGCGGCAAAGACAAGAGAAGGAAAGCTAAGGAGCACAACACAGAAGCCTAACAAAAGCCTGGAAATGGTCATCGGTCCTCCTTTCTTGTTTTATAATTAAAATACAGACTGAAATTTTATATAACAATCGGCACAAAACGTCAACTCTTAAGAAAAAAAATAATGCTCAGCGGCGTTCGACCATTACCCGTAAGTAGATCGGGGCGTCGTTAAGAATCCGTACCTGAGGAGCAGGCGCAACGAGCTTCACCTCGATGACCCTGTTTTCCCGCACTCTCCTCAGATCAACCTCCTCGGTTTCCACGGCATCCAGCCTGGAAACCAAGTGTTCCGGTCCAACCACGGTGACCCGCTCGGGTTCCAGCCAGATCCGCATGCCACGCAATACGGGTGGAATTTTTTTCAGGCGGATCGGCAGTTCACGTCTGATCTTGCGCTGCGCCACCACCTTCACCTTGGCGGGAGAGATACTAGCAACAACCGTACCTAACGGCAGTTGCAAATTGTCGCTCGTAACGGGGAGTTCGTTGTTACCCTCGCGAATCCTTGCCAGGTCGAGATCGGCGACAATATCCAGATTCTTGGGCGACGGTGTCAGGCTGGTAAAGACCTTCAGCTGCACCTCCACCTCTTCCGGGGAACTGCTGCGCAGTGCCAGCGAATCAGGCAGGTTGTGATATTTTATCGGCACCGTTACCGTAACGATCCCCCCCTGACGTCCCGTAATGATGAGCCAACTCACTACAACCAAGAGAAGTGTTGCCAGTTTTGCTCCGAGATTGCTGGTGAGGCGGCGCCGGATGGTCTTGACCGGTTCTTCGCTCACGGTCGGACCGAAAAGGTGGGTGAGGCGTTCGGTCAACTCCTCGGGCTTGGCAACCTCCGTCAACTCGCCCCCCACGACCAGAGAGACTGTGCCTCGCTCCTCGGAAACCACGACTACAACCGCATCGGAACGCTCCGTAATGCCGATTGCAGCCCTGTGCCGAGTACCGAGATACTGGGGAAGGTCACCATTAGTGGAGAGCGGCAGGTGGCACGAAGCAACCGCGATGCGGCCGTCGCGGACAACAACGGCACCGTCGTGGAGCGGAGTGCCATCCTCAAAGAGAGAGATAAGCAGCTGGCTGCTCACCAGACTGTCAAGGGGAATGCCATGGAGCAGGAAGTCGTCGAGCTGCTCCCGTCGCTGAAAGACAATGAGCGCACCGGTTCTGGCCGCCGCGAGGGAGAAGACCGCTGACGACACCTCCAACAGGTCGAGGCGCCCCCCCCCCTCCTGCTTGCCGAAAACGGCGCGCAACGGGCTGAAGCGATAAAGGGCCTGACGGATCTCGTTCTGAAAGACCACGATGATCAGAACGAAGAGAACCGTCCCCAGTTCCTGAAGTATCCAGCTGGTCATGAGCAGCCCGATATTCTTGGTAACGACATAGAGGATACCGAGAAAACCGAGCCCCATCACCACCTGAAGCGCCCGCGTGTTGCGGAACCAGCTGTAGAGCTGGTAGACCAGAATGGTCATTATGAGGATGTCGATAATGTCCTGTGGACGGAGGTAGGGAACCACGCTGAAACTCCTCCGAAACCGGCCGGCCCATGGAAAGGCCTGATCAGAGCCGGCGGTCGGCGATATCTCCGCGTCGATGCGGAGAACCATCATTTTTGCGGAACTGGCGAACTGAACATCTGCTGGCACCGCAGTTTTCACTGGCACCCTGGTAGCGGTTGTGATAAAAACGACCGGTACCCGCAACGTTGAACCTGCTGAAAATCAAGGTTTATAGCACTCCTGACATAAAAAGGATAGTCCTGAATGTACGAGCTTTCGCCAAAAGGTGAGCGGATCAGGGAGATGTTCGACAACATCGCCCCCCGCTACGATTTCCTGAACCGCCTCCTGTCGCTGGGGATCGATCAACATTGGCGCCGCTTTGCGGTGCGTCAGATCCGCTGGAGCGAAGGCGGCAAGGTGCTGGACGTAGCGACCGGCACCGGCGACGTGGCACTGGCACTGGCCGCAGCCACACCGGCATCGGTTTCAATTATCGGGGTCGACTTTTCTGCGGAAATGGTCGAGCTGGGGCGGGAGAAGGTGCGCAAAACCACCTATGCCGACCGGATCAGGCTGGAAGTGGCACCGTGCGAGGCGATCCCTTTTCCGGACGCCACCTTTGACTCGGCAACCATAGCGTTTGGCATCCGGAATGTGGTTGACCGCCTCATCGGAATTCGGGAAATGGGGCGGACCCTGAAAAAGGGGGGGAAACTCGTTGTTCTTGAATTCTCCAATCCCCGCTCGCGTCTTTTCAAGGCCCTCTACTACTTCTACTTCCTCAAAGTCCTGCCGATCATCGGTGGGTTCTTTTCAAAATTCAGCGCCTATCAATACCTTCCCGAGTCGGTCCTGGAGTTCCCGGACCAGGAGACGTTCGAAGGTCTTATGATCCAGGCCGGATTCACCAACGTTGTCCACTTCGATCTGACCTTCGGTATTGCGACGGTGTATGTCGGGGAGAAGCAGTAGGCCGGACGTTCCATCCCCCCTGCAGCGAAGGGGGTGCCAGCACGAGTTCCGTCACAACCGCTCCCCGGCCCGTCTGTACGCATCGTTACCGCCTGAAGTCGATCCGCCTGGAGCAGACAAGGCCCTGCTGACGACAAGATACGCGAAATGCATGAAATAAGCGGGCAGCGCGACCATTACTATCCGGGTGGCGCCGCTTCCCAGGAATGGTCTGATGGAGTTCAGCGGTTGTGTGAGAAAAATCATGCCTGCGAACCCGGCTACTGCACCGGACATGATTGCCGGAACCAGCAGCGGGGACGCACCGGCATTACGAAAGTAGAGAAAGACGAACAGACCGGTAACGGAACCGAACAGTACCGGCAACAAGGGTAAGCTCCCGAGAACCCCGGCAAGAGCCGTTGCACAAACCGTCCAGCTGATAGCCCCCCCAACAAAACCGACAATCGCCGCCCGTGCGATGGCGGCACGCCCTCCCCCCGCCTGCCAAGCCATGGCTGCGAGCATGGCCATCATGGCGCCCCCCCACCCCAGGACCATGTTGGGAGCAAACGACAGATAGACGCTTCGCTGTGTCGAACCGGCCAGATACAGCTGTCTGAAAAATGCCTGCATGGCCGCTCTGAGCACCGGATCTGCCCCGACCGTCCTTTCCCACAGCAGTTGAGCAAGAACGCCCGCTGCCAGGGTGATACCCGGTATGCCCAGGATCGTGAGCCCCCCCTTGGCGCTGATGGACAGCGGTCGCCGTCGCGGCTCGATCTGGCGAAGGCCGTTGATGGACATGACGATCCATAATACCGCCGCCAGGGCGCTCCCCAGCTCAAAGATCTGAAAATCCGCCGCGCCGGCATGCCCTGCCACGATCAGCACCAGGGACCAGCCCACACCCCAAACGAGATACACGGCCGGTATGAAGAACAGGATTGCCCGCCGGTAGCTTCCCGCCATCGCATGGGCAACTCCGGGGACAAGCTCGACAAACAGCTGCCTGCGAAACGGTGTCATGACGGCCACCCTCGTGCGCAGTCAGTCGCGGAGCGCAGTGCCGGTAGCCCCGCTGAAGAGCCTTCGTCCCTTCCGCCCAACCTGGTCCGCATCCAGAGCCGAGACAATGTAGAGAAACAGCAGCCCCGCGATGTTCTGGGCCATGAGATTGACGTCACCGGGGGTGAACTCTGCCGAACGGTCCACCATCTTGATGATCGGTGTGGTCAGCATGAGTATCCCGGCGCTGAACAGTGCGCTGTTCACGGTCCCCCGCACCAGTTCGCGGTTGCAGAACTGCCCGAGCCCCGGATAGATAAACGAGAGGACAAGCGGTTTCCAGTTGTTCCTGTCTGCCTGTGCGCTGCAGGTGCAGCCGTCTGCCCCGGCAGGACGAAAGCAGGTGTCGCACAGAACGCTGCAGCTAATCGGGCCGATTGATTCCCCGTGACCACGTCTGTCGTCCAGATACTGCCGTACCTTGTCAAGAAGCAGCCGGTCCGTGCCGGAAAACTGCAGTGTCGTCTCTCCCCCCCCATCCTTCAGTCGCAGATTCAACCTGACAATTCGGGGGAAGACAATTCGGGGGACACCATACTCAACTCTGTTTCGCCTTCGGTCCTGGTTTCGCAGGCTTTAAAGCCCGGTCGAGGGCCGATTCCAGACGCTCGATGAAGCTTTCTGCGCCCAAGGGCCTCCCAGTCCGCTCATGCCTCCGGAGCTCACTCAGCTCTTCTTCCGTTGTCACTCCAGCAAGAAAGAGTTTCCAGTCACCTGCCAGTTCCAGGAGCGGTCCAACTTTGACCAGCTCGTCATCAATTCCTGCGAGATGCGCTCTGGCGCTGCTCCATTGCCAGGAGGCAGCATCGGATACAAGTCTGGCGGCAACAGGATTCATCTCCACGTATCGTGCTGCTTCGAGAAGATACGTCTCATCCATGGGAAACGATGCAAACCGGCCTTGCCAAAGATGACCTTTCCACTTTTCACGAAAATTGATCATGCGACTGTAGCGCCGGTGGGCTTCACCGATCCCGCGGCGCAGTGCGTCGTCGCTTTCCGGTACTGCGATCAGGTGAACATGGTTTGGCATGAGGCAGTAAGCCCAGACTTCAACGCCGCATTTCCGGCACCATTCGGCCATCAGGGAGATGTATGCCTGGTAGTCTTCGTCACTGAAGAAGGTTGTCATCCTCCGGTTACCCCGTTGTGTCACGTGGTGCGGAATGCCTGCTGCTATTACACGAGCGATTCTTGCCATGTGTGGAGGCTAATGGAAATGCATTTACAAGTCAAGCGGCAATTAAGTATGGTGTCCCCAGAATTATCCTAGTTATTGTAGTAGATTTTGCCTGTTAGAACCAGATAACAGGTAATGAGTGTCAAGGGAACCACTCCTTTACTACCAACACCAACAATGATAAAAGCTGAGTTTACGCTTGATCTGCGATACCAGGGGACTTCAGAATACGAACGGTAATTCTGCACCTTATGTCCAAGTTGAGAATCAACCTTCGGTTGTGCTGAGGGTAGGGCAGTTATATCTACTGGCGCGCCGCAACTTGGGCAAGATGTTGCCCGGTCAGAAATTTGCTTGCCGCATTCTTCGCAGTTAATAAGTGCCATGCCGAAATACCTCCGTTTGTTTTTTCGGTTATTGGTATAATCGGGTAGGAGGCGGGGTCTCCCCCGCCGACCTCCCACACCACCGTACGAACGGTTCCGTATACGGCGGTTCATGAAACGCGCTGAAGTCGATGGTACTGATCAAGCAATGATATCAGGCCCAGACTGTCGAAGTAGGTTTGCGGGAGAACCCGGTGTATGACATTCGTGCCGGCATCTGCCCAAATAAGATATTTAGTGCGAAGTAGAAACCCACGCCCTATGGGCGTGGTAATGTGGACTGGCTATGCCGGTCCTGAATAGGTATGGCTGAAAGCCGCTCACTGCTATCCTTGTAAACGAGTTGTTGCCGCAACTTCGAGAACAGGGAGGTCACAGTGAGCAGCCGGTTTCGAAAGTTATCACATACGATATGGCACTGTCAGTACCACATCGTATGGGTGCCAAAGTATCGGTACCGCATATTGCAAGGGGCGGTGAAAGAGGCCGCCGAAAACGGGATAATGGCAATTTGTGGTTATGCTGGATGCGAGGTAGTGGAGCTGAATGTCCAGCCAGACCACGTGCATTTGGTGGTGATGATCCCACCAAAGCTGTCAATATCCGATCTGTTAGGTCGGGTGAAAGGGCAAACGTCGATGAAGCTCTTTCAGCAGTTTCGGCACCTGAAGCGGAAGCCTTACTGGGGCAACCGCTTTTGGGCCAAGGGCTACTGCGTTGACAGTGTTGGTCTGGATGCGGACATGATACGCAAGTATGTCCGCTACCAAGAGAAAAAAGAAAAGCAGATGGAGCAGCTACAGTTAAGCGATTAATCTGACAAAGCGGCACAGCTTGGAGGCCAGCCCCCTTGGGGGCAGGCCTTGCCCTCCTACTGTCACCCGGCACGGGAAAGCCGAGTCCTGCTTACCAGGCTGGAAGGGTTGCCGCAGGAGGTTAGACAAATCTCCTGGAAAGCGCAGGTCAGGCTCTGCGGGCGGTTCAAGGCGCTCCTGGCACGAGGGAAGAACAAGAAAGCCGTCATCACGGCCACCGCTCGCGAACTTGCCGCCTTCATGTGGGCCATTGCATGCGCACTACTACCGGAACCTGCAGCACAGAAATAGATCAAGAACTACAGCCCAAGGAGGCTAACAACTCAAACCCACAAAAATCCCAGGCCAGAGGCAGAGACGCGATCACGTTCAGGAGAACCCTCGAC
>NZ_VLLN01000043.1 GCF_007830735.1 Geobacter argillaceus | reverse complement strand
CCCCAGGATCTGCTTGGCAAAGCTGATGCCGTACAGACTGATGTTGGATTTATAATCATGATAATAATTGGTCGGCAGAGGAGGGTTTGCTCCGGTCAGAAAGCTGGACGACAGCACCTGCGGCATCCTGTCGGAAAAGTTGCGATAGTGGAACCCCAGGGTTCCGTTCAGCCACTCGGGACTGTACGCTACCTTGATCCCCCAGTCGCGGGCATCGCTTGGCCGGTGGTCCCCGGTGTTGAATGCCACCATCCCCGGCCCGGCAGCAGACGTAGGCCCCCAGGGGAAATAGTAGCCTTCGCCGCTATTCATGAGACCATCGACCATCCCCAGGTAACTGCCGGTCTCGGGAAAGATGTTCGACTCCCATTCCAGGTAGTACTGCCCGGCGATGGTGAGATCGTTGGTCGGTTGGACCTGGACCGATACCTGATTCAACGGCCGGAAGATCTCCTTCAGCTCAACCCCCGGCATCGCCAGCGCCTTGGCCATGTCGATCGGCGACTGTCCGTAGGAGATGCCGTTGTTACCGGCGCCCGGGAAAAACGCCTCACCCCAGTAGATCGTATGCCGGCCCGCCCGAATGTTGACCGGTACGTCGCCGAAATTGACCTTGGCAAAGGCAAAGGCATCCAGCAGTTCTCCGTCCGGCCCGGCAAAGCGGCGCCTCGTGTATGAGTTCAAACCGCCGGCCGGTGCTCCGTTGACAAAATGATTCGAAAAGGAATTGTTCTCGTACTTCTTATCTTTATAGATCGGATCGTACCAGAGTGCCCCGCTCAGTCGGATCCCGTAATCCTTTTTGTAGACCAGATCGGTCTCGGTGAGGAGGTCCAGCCGGCTCGAGACGAGACCTACATCAAAGTTGCGGTCGCCGTCATTGTGGTTGACACTGCCGGCAATATCCTTGCTCTGCCCTTTGAGACGCTGGGCCAGGGTGTAGCGGAAGGTGTTGTCCCAGTGGATTACGACGTCCTCGTTGTCCGTCGGGATCTCGAACGCATCGGCATTGACGCCGATTCCCAGGACAGCCATTGCCGCAACCGTTACCAACCCCTGTTGCAGCCCCCTGACAAGATTCCTTTTCTGATACTGTTTCACCATCTAATGCCTCCTGGTTCGGTTATTACTGCTGGCCCGTACATGTTCGCCATCAACCATCGCAAGAAAACATTCCCTCCTTTCCCGGGAATAGCCCTCATAATTACTTCCGGCATCCTGCCGGGTCTTCGCACAGTCTCAAGAGCTCGTCCACTCCCTGCAGGCACAGATGGGGCCTGCGCTTCTCCGGCAGGTGCACATACGCGTCTCTTGTCCCAAGACCTGAACTGACCGCAATCGCTAGCGAGCCTCCACGGTGCGCCATCGGGACCTCCATCTCCGGATCGTCTCCGACTACGGCCAGATCCTTCAGCCGTACGCCCAAGCGGCGGCCGGCACAGCGCAAGGCATCCAGAGAGGGTTTCCCGACGGTTATCACACGACAGCCGGTCATATCCTTGACCATCGCCGAAATGACACGCGAGGGAGCCAATGCCTTGCCATCCGCAGTTGCGAAGAACCTTGTCTGGGAGGCGCTGAACATCCCTGCACCGCCCCATACCGCATGGCATGCCGATTCCAACTCAGCCATGGTGAATTCCGGGTGCCAGCCGGCCAGGACCGCATCTACCTGCGGCCTCCCCTTGGGCGGCACCAGCTCGATGCCCGCCTCCTGCAACGGACGCGTCAGTCCATCGCCGCCAAGCGCCATAACCCGCCGGTAGCCGCGGCTGAGGAAAAGGGCAACAGCGCTGCTGGCCGGTGTCATCATGCAACCGTCGGGAAGGTCGAATCCAGCCGTACGCAGCGTGTCGGCGTAATGCTGTGGAGTACGCACGGTGCCGTTGGTGAACAGTACAAGGGGAATGCCGCGACCGGTAAGCAGCCGCAACAGCTCAATCGCACCGGGCAGGGGGTGAAGCCATGATTACGTTGGTCTCCCAGTACCAGCGTGCCGTCCATATCAAAGACGAAGCCGCGCACGGTATGCAGCCGCTCGAGCACGGCGGAGGGAGCCTTATGAAAAGAACATGAAGCGCCAGAAACGACCACGGGAAGTCTCCTTGTCCAACTAACGGGAGCAAGCACGGCAATCGACGCACCTACCGCCTTCATTAGACGCTAAGCTAACATCGTGCCAAATATATTTCTATTTTATTTTCAGTAAATTAGAGTTTATTTTATAGATGTTGACATATTTATGCGTCACGATTTGAAACATCGGTTTAAAACTCAAACAGTGGCAGCCGGATAGTCCTTCGCGCTTATCTCACTAATTTTATTGTTAAATTTCAATTCAACCCGAAGAGTGCATTGCTCCAAGGATTGGTGACCAGAGGGTGGCTCACACTAAAAACCATTGAAATTATTGCTTGTTAAGAGAAAGTAAATTGTGCGGAAACGAATGTGCTACCAATAGTGATAGCTGCAAGGTGTGATGTTACGATAATACACAAACAACACGGGAAACGTTCAGGGTCCATACGCTCCCCAGAAGTTCCGGGGACTATCGAGTCGTTGCGGAAAAATTGAGGTTTCAGACGGAATAGAGGTTGGAAGCCGATTACTCGGACCGAGACAGGATATTTCTTTGGGGGGGTATCAACAAAAAGGCAGTAAGCCAACAATACACCCGGACCCGACAGTTGGAGTCATCCTTCGAGGTCCCGTTCCTAAGGCTCTACGGATAACCCCAACTGCGGCTTCGGGATTGAATCAATCCCACTCAGCTTAGAAGCGTATCCAGCACTGATTGAAAGACGATTTTGTTCTCCAGCACTATATACGTCCATACAGAGTTACGAC
This sequence comes from Geobacter argillaceus, assembly GCF_007830735.1. Classification (GTDB taxonomy): domain Bacteria; phylum Desulfobacterota; class Desulfuromonadia; order Geobacterales; family DSM-12255; genus Geomobilibacter; species Geomobilibacter argillaceus. The sequence continues at coordinate 16,442 of NZ_VLLN01000043.1, read as the reverse complement.
ACAAGCCCCGCCCAGACCCAGGTTGTGCTGGAGGGCAAGACGGGGGGAGCTATCCACCTGCCGTTGTCCGGCCTCACCTCTCAGTTGTGATACCAATTCGGTACACTGGGCAAGTCCGGTGGCTCCCAACGGATGCCCCTTGGACATGAGACCGCCGGAAGGATTGACGACGTATTTCCCGCCATACGTGTTGTCACCACGGTTTATCATGCTTTCCGCTTCGCCCTCACCGCACAACCCGAGCGCCTCGTACGTCATTACCTCGTTGGATGTGAAGCAGTCGTGCAGTTCCACCACCTTGAAATCATCCGGACCGATACCGGCCTGCTCGTATACCTGCTGTGCGGCTCTGCGCGACATGTCCGCACCCACCAGGTCGATCGGATTGAGGCTGCTCGCCACCCCATCGGTCGCCATCGCCTGGGCGAGAATGGATACGGCACGTGCCTGGCCGTGCCTCTTGGCAAATTCTTCGCTGCAAACAATCGCCGCAGCGGCGCCACACGAAGGCGGACAACATTCAAGCCGGGTCAGATACGGTGGGAACATGACCGGGGACTGCATCACTTCTTCAACTGTCAGTGGTTTGTCAAACAAGGCATAGGGGTTATTCAGCGCATGCTTGCGCGTCTTTACCGCCACCTTGGCAAAGATGTCCGGATTGGCCCCCGTCTTCTCGATGTAGGCAACCGCTGCCGCCCCGAACAGGCGTAGCGCATTCGTCGCCGGGAGCACGTCCGGCAGCAGGGCCTCCAGCTTATCCTCCAGATCCATCAGCGGCGATGTCCGGTCGTCCCAGACCGGCCCAAGGGCACCGGGTCGCATTTCCTCGAAGCCAACCGACAAAGCACACTCGACGGCTCCGGACAGGACCGCCTGCCGCGCGAGCATGAGGGCCGACGATCCGGACGAGCAGTTGTTGTTGACGTTTACTATCGGTATGCCAGACATCCCTACCCGGTACAGTGCCGCCTGGCCGCAGGCGCTGTCGCCGAACACGTAACCGGCAAAGGCCTGCTGAATATCGCAGTAAGAGATGCCGGCATCGGCGAGAGCAGCCTTAACGGCCTTGCCGGCCATGATTTCGTACGGTTCATGCGCACCGGGCTTGGCGAATTTGACCATGCCGACACCGATCACCTTGACAACATTACCCATCACTTATTCTCCTTATTGGTCGGCTAGGCCAGCCCGAGGCTTCGTCAGCGGGCAAGATATCCGCCATCGGCCGCGTAATAGCTGCCGGTGATAAAACTTGCCTTATCGCTACTAAGCCATGCCACCAGTTCGGCAACCTCTTCCGGGTCACCGACCCGATTCAAGGCGTGCATCGAACTGAGATTATTCCTGACATCCTCGGGAAGGTTGTTGACCAGTTTGGTTTTGATGAACGCCGGACCGACCGAGTTACACCTGATCCCCTTGGTCCCGTATTCGACCGCTACGTTCTTGGTCATCCCGACAACCCCGTGCTTGGCAGCAACGTAAGGTGTGATCTCGTCAAGAGCAATTTGTCCGCAGATCGAGGATATATTGACAATGGAGCCGCCACCGGTCTTCAGCATGGCGCGAATCTGTGTCCTGATGCCATAAAATACGCCCGTCAGGTTGATATCTATCACCTGCTGCCAGGTCTGGGGGGTATGGTCTGCCGTGAGCCGGAACTCACCACTGATGCCGGCATTGTTGCAGGCAATGTCGAGACGGCCGAACTGCTTGCACGCCGTATCAACCACTTCCTCGTGATTTTCCAGACTGGTCACATCGAGATGACGATAGATAGCCTGCCCACCAGCCTGATTGATCATTGCCGCGGTTTCCTCGCCACCCTGGTCGTTGCAGTCGGTCACCACCACCCGTGCCCCCTCACGACCGTATACCAATGCAATGGCACGCCCAATCCCCTCTGCGCCCCCCGTAACCAGCGCTACCTTGTCTTTAAGCATGTTGCACCCCTTTCCCTTATGTAGTGGTTTAATGTTGTCACCGCTTACGAGCAGAACATCATAGTTCCATATTTCTTCTAAGCTGTGCCTGCAGGAGCGAGCCCGAACAGGCGCACCAGTTCATTCACCGCCACGCGGGCGAACTCCGGGGTGTAGAGATGCAGGTCCACCTCCTTGATCGCCTCCTTGTTGTCGAGTTTTTCCCGCAGACGGGAGACAAAGGCGGCATCGGCCTCCGGGTCGTACAGCGGGCGCCCCTGCTTATTGATCGACGACCACCCCTTGAGCGGGATCAGAAAAGTGAACGGCCCTGTTGACTGGTTGAGCCGTTCGGCTATGACATCGGCTGCCTGGCGCAGTTCATCCGCTGTGGTGCGCACCTGGGTACGAAAGGAGTCCTGGACATACTGCGCACGTCCCTTGGTCTGCTCCAGTTTATCGGTCCGGCCGCCGTAGCTCAGCAGGTCGAGGCCGCAGGGAGCCAATACCGTCGGAATACCCTTTCGCACCGCCGCCATGAGGCGATCCGGTCCGGGATCGCGGTTGCCACCGAACAGGTGCTCGGTGATGCCGCCGGTACAGAGATCGAGGACTCCCTGGAACATGCCGTCGCGGATCATCTCCTCCATCCCCCTGTCGCCTTTGCCCTGGGCATGGCAGACCACGGGGGTAAAACCGGCCTCTTCCAGCATTGCCAGAGATGCCTGCGCCGCCATCTCGGAAAAGCCGAACGAAGATACGGCGATCACCGGTTGCTCGAAGGTGAACTCCGTGCCCAGCGACATTTCAACCATGCCGCAGATGGCCCCCACGGCATTAGTGATCTGCGCCTTTAAAAGCGGATTCATCTTGACTATGTCGAGCACGGTGTTGTGCATGGTGATGTCGCTGGTGCCGACGCATTTTTCGGTATAACGCGGATTGGACGCCATCGGCGTAGCCATAAGCTTGGGCATGCCGAACGGCAGCTGCTGCATGACACCGGTTGACACGAGGCTGGAGGTGGCTCCGCCGATGCCGATCACCCCGTGCACCCTCCCCTCCTTGATGAGATCGGCAACGATCGCCGCCGCGCCTTTGATCTGGTTGTTGGTCGCCGCTTCCCGGTCGCTACGATAATACTCGCGCACGGTTTCGATCGGCAGCCCGCCCCGCAGGGCTACCTCTTCGCATCGGATATCCCCCGGTACCGGTGGCGGTTCTTCCATGCTGAAATCCAGCAGAATGGCATCATGCCCACGCCCACGGATCAGCTCGCGGACAAAGACGATATCTTCACCCCGGGTGTCGAGGTTGCAGATAATCACGATTCCTTTTTTGTTTCCGGCAGATGCCATGATTCACACCCCTAGAATGTGACGACCTTCTGCGGATTGGGCGTCATGCTATCGATCGTTGCAGTGCCGTGTTCCAGACAGAATACCTTTAACAGCGGGTTATCCGGCGTCTGATAGATATCCTTCAACATGGGATACCGTTCAAAACATTTCTCCTTATGCCTGATACCCTCGTCGAATCTGATCTCGCCGCCGATCCTCAGCCACCGCATGTCTTCGCTGGTTCGGGTAAATTCGATGAACGGGCAGGCAACCAACTGTTGGTAAACCTTTTTGTCACTGGCAGTACAAAAGTAGAACCTGCCGTTCTCTTCAAACATGAATGCAAACGGTCTGACCCGCGGCTTCCCTCCATCTACGGTTGCCAGGCTTCCAAAACAGGGAACAACAGCCAGCATTTCCAATACTTCCTTCATAGAAATCCTCCTTGTGATGGGTACTGCGAATCCGGCCTCAACTTCTCACGCCGGCACGTGATCATTAGTACTGAGCAGTTCCAACCTGAAATCAGGCTTTTCAATGATGATATCCGAGGGGACCGGCACCGGGCAGTCCTGCAACCCACGCAGCAGCTTGAGTATCGGCCGTATGTCAGGGTTGTAGTGCCGTTTGGCCGGCCCGGCGGCCACCATGGCGTTGACCTCTTCGGCCGGCATTGTTGCACGCAACAGGAATTCCTCGTCGGAGATGCCCGACGGGAAGCGTTTGCGCAGTTCGGACAGCGTCGGAGCGGGAGGTTCCGCCATGATCTCTTTCGCCCGAGGCCGCGACAGGATGCGGTCCTTGACATCGGGATCGACCGGCGCGGTTGGCCGTCCGAAGCTGCCGAGTACATAACGGATCACCTGGTCGGAAACGTTTTCGTACCGCTCCCGGCCAATCACGTTGTAAAGCGCCTGGGAGCAGACCATCTGGGGAAACGGCGTCACCATGATCGGATACCCGAACTCCGCCCGGACACGGCTGGATTCTGCCATGACCTCATCGAAGCGGTGCTCCAGGTTGAGCTCGACAAGCTGCCTTCTGGTCGTGGCCATGACGCCGCCGGCCACCTGGTGCTTCAGGAATGAGGCATCGTATTCCTGGGGCACGCCGACCGGGAGGTTTTCCGCCTTGGCCAGGCGGGAGAAATAGTTGGCAACCAGCGCCAGGGCACGGTCGTCGATGTCCACCGTATGCCCCAGTTCACGCAGGTTCGCCACGACGCGCTGGGCATTGGGGAGTGACGAGCCGTTGCCCAGGGGACCGCAGGCGACCTGCAGGGCATCCACGCCAAGTTCGGCGGCAGCCATGTAGCTCATGGCAGAAAGCCCGATGGTACAGTGGGAATGCAGTTCCAGCGGCTTACCGCCCAGTTGGGAGCGAATCGCCGGAATCAGCGTGCGCGCCCGCTCGGGGGTCATGAGACCGGATGGGTCCTTGATGTACGCACGGTCTATGTCCTGGCAGGTGGCGATCCGTGCGGCAAGTCCGGCATAGAAGGCGTCGTCGTGCACCGCGCTGATGGTGTAGGTCAGGGCGGCGATGATCTCTTCACCGCCGGCCTTGCGCATCATGCGCGCCGATTCGAGAATGGTCTCGATATCCAGCATCGGTTCGAGCACGACAAAGCGCGAGATGCCGTTGGCCACCAGTCGGTCGTACACCAGCTGCATGAAATCGGGCGACTGCATCTCCCACGAATAGAAGCGCAGCCCCGTGCCGATCAGCTGCAGCCGGGTGTTCGGCATGGCCGCATGGGCCAGACGGATCCGCTCCCAGGGGTCCTCCCTGAAGGTCTTTACAGCCATCCCCATGGCAGTGCTGGAGGCGAAGTCCAAGGCGCGGAACCCGACGCGATCCACGACCGGAGCAATCTGCAGGATCTGGGCGGTGTTGAGGCCGACCGCTCCCCACAGGCTCTGGTTGCCGTCACGCATGGAGACGTCGATGAGTTGGATGTCAGCCATTGAAGCCTCCTGCGGCAATATTTTGATCGAGGAAACGGGGGAAGTAGGCAGTGGTGAAGCCACCGGCAACAAACTCCTCCTGTTGCATCAGCTCGGCGTGCATGGGCAGATTGGTAATGACGCCGCCAAGTTCGCACCGGGCCAGGGCCTGCTGCATCCGCGCCACCGCCGCGGCACGGTCGGAACCGTGCACGATCAGCTTCGCCACCAGTGAATCGTAATAGGGCGGCACCTGCGCCCCGGCCTGCATATGCGTGTCGACCCTGATCCCCTCGCCGACCGGAAATACTGCGTCGGTCACCGTTCCGGGACTCGGCCGGAAATCACGGGTCCAGTCTTCGGCATTGAGCCGACACTCGATGGCGTGGCCGGAAAGCCTGACATCTTCCTGTGTGAGACGAAGCGGCCTCCCTTCGGCAACGGCAATCTGCTCGGCAACGAGATCGAGGCCGCAGATAGCTTCGGTGACCGGGTGCTCGACCTGGATGCGGGCATTCATTTCCAGGAAGTAGAAGGTATCGCGCTCGCAGTCGACCAGAAGTTCCACGGTACCCAGGCCGCGATACTTCAGGTGCGTGCCGAAGGCGACCGCGGCTCGGTGCATCTCTTCCCGGAGAGTGTCCCGCAGGTGCGGCGCCGGCGCCTCCTCGACGAGCTTCTGGTAGCGCCGCTGGATCGAGCAGTCCCGGGTACCGAGATGGATCATGTTCTCGCCGTCGCCGAGCAGTTGCACCTCGACATGGCGGCCAGCCGCAACATAGCGTTCCAGGTAGACGCGCGGGTCTCCGAACGCGGCCTGGGCCTCGGCCATAGCCATTTCCATGGTTTCCACCAGTTTGTCCGGCTCGTGGACCTGTTTCATACCCCGACCACCGCCACCGCCAACCGCTTTCACCAGGATCGGCCAGCCGATCTTCTCTGCCAGTGCCAGCGCCTCGTCCATACTGCCTACCTCGCCACCCGGTACCACCGGCAGACCGGCCGCGATGGCGTGGCTGCGGGCATTGAGCTTGTCCCCTACTGCATCCAGCTGTGCCTCGGTCGGGCCGATAAAGACAATGCCGGCCTCGCGGCAGGCCCGGGCAAGTTGCTGGTTTTCCGACAGGAAACCGTAACCGGGATGGATAGCGTCGACCTTGGCCGCCACGGCCGCGGCAATGACCGCCTGGACGTTCAGATAACTCTCCGGCGACCGGGCCGGGCCGATACAGATGGTATGGTCAGCCAGGCGGGCCGCCAGGGAATCGAGATCGGCCGCCGAGGCCGCCAGCACCGTTTCGATACCGAGGCGTTGACAGCTGCGTATGATCCGCACCGCAATCTCGCCCCGATTGGCAATCAGTATCCGCCGCAGTATCATACGCCCTCCGGCTTGACCCGCATCAGCACCGCTTCGTGATCGGCAAAGTCGGCGTCGCCGAGGCAGATCTCGGCAATGGTGCCGCAGACACCGGCATAGACCGAGTTCATCAGCTTCATGGTCTCGACAATGGCAACCACCGTATCCTTGTCCACCCGGCTGCCGATCTCGACAAAGGGAGGAGAACCGGGCTTGGGCGACCGGTAGAAGGTGCCGAGCAGCGGCGTGCGGATATCGACGAGTCCGTCTTCAGCCGCCGGAGCCGCTTTCGGCGCAGCAACAGGAGCGGCAGTCTCTGTCCGGACAGCAGCTGGTGTCATCAGGTTCGTGGCGGACAGCTCCTGCGCCGACTGCGTCCATTCCCCGTCGCCGGTGCGCCGCAGGGACAGCTTGAAGCGGTCGGTCTGAAGATTCAGTACGTTGAAAGAAGAGACGTTTACAAGCTGCAGGATGTCCTGTACGTCTTCATTGGTCAGCTTCATCGGTAGCAACTCCTGTCTGCAAGTATTTGAAAGACGTAGTAGTGGCGGTTTATGCTGCAGCCCGTTGCTGAAATGCGAGTACCTGTTCAACAATGGCATCGGCAAACTGCTCGTCGTTGATGTGGTGAGGGAATTCCCTCACCGGCACAGCTGCGGGCATCACCGTTTTCAGGTGCGCGGCGAACACCGGCGGTAGCGATGGATCGTGCAGGTGCCCCTGTTCGCTGTCGTGGGAAGAGAAGCCGAGCAGCGGTACGAAGAACGTGACCGGCCCTTTTGCGTCCTTGATGAGCCCGGCCATATGTTCGGCCACATGCTTGAACTCTTCCGCTTCCGAACGGACTGCGGTCAGGGCGGCATTGTGGATGTGGTAACGCTTGCCCGGAAAGCGTGCATGGGCATCGTCAATCGGTCCGGCAACCAGGAAATCGATATTCCCCGGGGCAAAGATCGTCGGCACACCCTTTTCGAGCGCTGCCTTGCACCTGTCGGGTCCGGCGCTGCAGAGCCCCTGGTGGAGAAAGTCGTTCACCTCGACCAACGACAGGTCAACCACGACAGCGACATTCTGTTCCCTCACCACCTCGTCCATGATCAACCCGCCGGTACCCAGCGTATGGAAGATCATGACTTCAAACCCCCTCTCTTCCAATGCCTGGCGAACCCTGACCGTACATTTGTCCGTGGTACCGAGGGTTGAAATCGTCACCAGCGGCTTTTCCGCACCGACCAGCAATCCCTGGAATTTACTGTCGACATGTAAACTCGCCACCAGGGCGTTGCTCACAGCGACTGAGCTCTTGTAGCCGTAGGCCATGCCTGTTACCGCCAGGGCACCGTTAAGGAAGACGCGCCGGGTGATGGTGTTCAGGCCGGAGATATCGCAGACCGAGTTGACCATGACGATATCCTTGGTGCCGACAAAACCCTTGGTCATGCCCGATGCCATGGTGGAAACCATGACCTTTGGCAGGCCGAACGGAAAACTTCGCATGACGGCTGTGCCGAGAGTGGTCCCCATGGAACCTCCGACCCCGAGGATGCCGCTGAGCCCGATCCGCTCATGCAGTTCATGGGCACACTTGATGGCACCTTCCATCATGACCGCCTGGCATTTGCCCTCATGATTCAGGGCACGGATTTCCTCCATGGTCATCCCCGCAGCGGCAGCTATCTGATCAGGGGTAATTGCGGCTCCACCATCGATGGTCTTGCGAATGCTGGCATCAAGCAGGTAGACATCGATACCGTTCTCTTCAAGACACTTGGTGACGAAGCGTGTCTCAAGGTCCTTGGTGTCCAGCGTCATGATCAACAGTACTTTAGGCTTAGCTCCCATAACGTTATCCCCCTATCTACGGTTGCACCGACGTGCGGTTGATTGTCAGACCTGTCACACACCGAAACATATGAATCGGCGCATTGCCGTCTTGATGCTGCACTAATGCTAACACCGTGCCAACTGTTTTTTATGTGCAATATAGGTATGTTATATTGATTTATTGCATACGGATATATGGCGAACGTCACAATTGGAAACACTGGATTATTTTAAAAAGATACTGTCCGAACAGGCCGCAATGCGTAACAATCAGATATTATTATCAAATTACATTTTGGAGTGCATGGTTTGTCTCTAACGGCACAGACCGCTGAAGATACCATCGAAAAAAACATCATTATTTTGAATAGTTGCAAATTTACAGCCTATTATTTGCGTGTGCTACCAATCGTGATAGCGCCAATACGTACTGTTACGAAAATACGCAATAGCGTTCGTGACGACCGAAGTTGCCAGACAACCATTTGGAATTTTGCTGCACGCAATATGATCCGGAGAACTGCCGGCATGAAGGGGGCATAATTTGAAGAGTAAGGGGGTGTGCGTCGCATGGACCGCGACAGGTGATACGAGTCATCAACAGCCAAGATTATCCACAATGCCACGCACAGCCTCCAAGGCCGCAGAGTCGAGGGGAAGCTCCGCCAGCGACCGGCCGACCAGATCGTAGCTCGCGACACTCGGGTCCTGGGGAACGTACCCAAAGATTTCAACACCGATCTGTCCAGCGGATCGCGCCAGAACATCCTCGCCACTCTGCACCCGGTTGAAGACCACTCCCATCTTCCGGCAGTGCACCACGTGCCTCTCCTCCACCATCTCCTTGAGCAACGCCACGGTGCGTAACCCTCTGGCCGAGGCGTCGCTGAGCATGATCAGACAATCCAGTTCGCTCATGACCTGCCGGTTGATCTGTTCCAGCCCTGCTTCGCCGTCAATGACGATCGTGTCGAACTTCTGCGAGAGAATCCAAACGCATCGCGCAGCAGATCGTTGACGGAGCAGAAGCAGCCAAGGGAGTCGGTTCGCCCCATGGCCAGCAGGGCGTAGCCGTCACTCTCCACAAGGGCCTCCAGCACCATGTATTCGAGCGTACCGGCCATCTCGGCCAGCTCGCTGCGGTACGCTTCAACCTGTTCAGTGCCGCTCTTCTTGGGAAACCAGAGAAAATGTCGGTAGGGGGTCTTGATCTTGCTTTCCCAGTTGTCAAAGAGACGGCGAATATGGTCGCAGTTATTTACCGTCACCACACCATCAAGAAACCCCTGGTGCCCGCGCATTGCGGAATCGAAGAGGTGCCTGACAAAGCTGCAGTTGACCTGGGTGAAGCAGGATTCGGACAGTTCCGTGCCGCTGCTGCCGGTAGCCCTCATGCGGAACGGCATCAGGCCGGCGGCGGTCATGATCTCCTCGGGAACAAAGTGATACATGCAGCCGATAACCTTGCCTCCCCGGTCCTTCCACTCCTGGAGAGCCGGGTTGACCAGGCCGGCTGCCGCATCCTGAAATTCCTGCAGCGCCCGTGACGTCAGGTTGTTCATCGTGCAGATCCTCCGAACGGTACACCCCCTCCCGCCAAGGAAGGGGGTGTGTCACTGGTGCCAAACCGGATTATTGGTACACCGTCTCGCCATCCTCGGTTTTCACGACCGTATGGAATATGCCCGGGATCGGTGTGATCTTATCCGAACAGTTGTCCGGAAAGGCAAATCGTGCCTGCCAGTGAAGACAAAAGCGCAGGGCGTACATGCCCGGATACCGGCTCTCCATATAGTCGACCAGGTCGTCGCCCGTTTTCGCCCGGGCCAGGGCAGTATCAAAGTCATCAAGATAGCCGAGCATGAAGTTGATGACGGTGTCAGGGTCAGTGGAGAACTTTTCCGGTGGGCAATGCCCCGGCACAACGATGAGCGGATCCATGGCCCGCAGCCTTTTCAGGTCTTCCCGCCATAGCTGGCGCCGCGGCACGTCGCTTTCGATCATCCAGGGGTGGGCTTGATAAAAGACCGTATCCGAGGTTATCGCGGCGCGGATCGATGGAATCCAGACCAGGGTTTCATTGGCCTGGTCGGCCTGCCAGCCGTCCGACAGCTCCAGGGCATGACCCTCGATTTCCAGGTGCCCGCTGGTGAGCGGCATGGGAAAATGAAGCCGGTCAGGAACATTCCTGCCAAAGAGCCGGCCCCACAGCTGTACCTTGTCGTCCGCGCTGTAGACCACATCCCTGGTCACGCTCTGCAGGGCAACGATCTTGGCATCGGGAAAGGCGTCCTGCACGATTTTCGAGCAGAAATGGTGGTCCGGGTGAAATTCGGGAATAATGACATGGGTGAGGTTTTTGCCGGTTTCCAGGATGCCGGCAACCAGTCTATGGGCATCGCTTTTGAGGAATGCCGTGCTGACCAGAATGGCATCCCGTTTTCCGCAGATAAGGGTTGAGTTCCCGTTAAAGCCATAGAAACTGTGAAAGAACACCTTCAGTTCCAAAGCATCGGGATCAGCATTTTTGATGGTGATCTGGTTGTAAAGGACATCTGTCGTGTTTTTACCGAAACAGATTTCCGGCGAGTTTTTTTGATCGTGTGTCATCTGAGTCTCCTTTTAAGCGATGATTGGCTGTTGCTAGCACTGACCGAAATAACTGCCTCACCTTCCGTAAACCTCACTTCCCATCAGGATATGGAAATCCTTCACCATCGGAATCCATTCTTTCAGAAAACCCTGAAAGGGCTCACTGGAGGCATCCCTTTTCCAGTCCTCAATGCTCGTGACATCCACAATACCGACATAGGCATAGGGGATTTCGCCCTTCTGGGAACCGGTAATCCGCACCAGTGTAAAATCGTTGCAGGAGGGAAGGCTCTTGATCAGAGGGCCCTTCTTGTCAGCGCAGTAGCGCTGGTATTCTTCATCCGTTACTGCATCCTTAAGGTTGTACAGTATGATTTCCTTGGGCATCCCGTGTCTCCTCTCAGGTGCATATAGACACATTTCAATACATCTCGTCGTCCAAGCGGTCAGCTGCCCACCTTGACAACTATTTTGCCGAAATGGGCTCCACTGGCCTGATAGTCATAGGCCTGTTTTGCCTCTTCAAAGACAAATGTGCGGCCAATGACCGGTTTGAGAGCAGTCTCGGCCACCGCCCGGTTCATCGCGGCAAACAGCTCACCGGAGCCTACGTAGATGCCCTGAAGACGAATAGCCCTGGCAATGATCGTACGTGGATCGATCTGCCCGACGCCGGCCACGACACCGATAACCGCAATCATTCCACCGACACGTACGGCCTTTATCGACCGCTCCAATGTTCCGCCGCCACCGACTTCCACCACAATGTCGACCCCGCGCCCCCCGGTCGCCTTCACGACCTCCTGCTCCCAGTCCGGCGTGGTACGGTAATTGATCAACGTGTCTGCGCCAAGCGCCTTGGCCCGGGCCAGTTTCTCGTCGCTGCTCGATGCAATGATCACATGAGCACCGTGCAGTTTGGCAAACTGCAGCGCAAACAGTGAAACGCCGCCGGTACCGAGCAGCAGCACGGTCTCGCCGGCGCGTACACGGCCGTTCTCTACCACGGCGTTCCATGCGGTGACGCCGGCGCAGGGAAGCGTCGCCGCCTCTTCGTAGGTCAGATGACCGGGAGTATGGATGACTCCCTGCTCCGGAAGCACGACATACTCAGCCAGCATGCCGTCCGCCGATCCCCCCAGTGCAAGAGCGGTCGATTCAGCCGAAATGGCACCTCCGTTCCAAGCTTGGAAAAAGGTACCGGCTACTCGATCGCCGATCTTGAAGCGAGACACCCCCGCACCGACGGCAACGACCTCGCCGGCACCGTCGGATAGCGGAATAATGGATGATTTGTTGCCGATAGGATATCGACCGCTGGCGACAAGCAGATCGCGGAAATTCAGCGAGGTCGCATGCACCTTGATCTTTACCTCGCCGGGGCCCGCTTCGGGCTCGGGATGCTTTGTCGTAAGTACCAGACCCTCGGGTCCGATCAATTCCTTGAGCTCGAATGCCTTCATGGTGGAATCTCCTTTGGTTGTCGTCCATGCCTTCAGCAAAAGGTCCGGTCCTCATCAAGCAACTACGTTCAGGTTTCAGTTTCTGATCCAACGCTGAAACGTTCGAGTACTATTGTAGATGTGCCGGGACAATCAGATCGGGTTCGGTGCAAGCCCGAATATCCTGAACGCTGAATCCGGGCGCAACCTCGACCAAAGCCAGTCCGTCCGGGGTCACATCCATTACGGCGCGGTCGGTGATGATGCGGCTTACCACCCCCTTGCCGGTCAAGGGCAGAGAGCATTTTTTCAGAACCTTTGGTTCGCCGTGTTTGTTGACGTGATCCATGACCACCACAATCCGTTTCGCGCCGTACACGAGGTCCATTGCCCCACCCATCCCCTTCACCATCACCCCGGGGATCATGAAGTTGGCAAGATCGCCGTTGGCTGCAACCTCCATCCCACCAAGGATGGCCAGATCGATATGCCCGCCGCGGATCATGGCGAACGACTCGGCGCTACTGAAGAGGGCAGCGCCGGGGACCATGGTGGTATACTGCTTGCCGGCATTGACCAGATCGATATCTTCATCTCCCTCTTTAGCAGGTGGGCCCATCCCCAGCAGACCGTTTTCTGACTGAAATATCACCTGCTTGCCTTCCGGCAGATACTTGGTAACCAGTGTCGGGATGCCAATCCCCAGGTTCACATAATAGCCGTCCTCAATCTCCAACGAAGCCCGTTGGGCAATCTGCTCTCTAGTCCAAGCCATTTCGTTCCTCCATTAATTTATTGCACCCGACTACCTGCACTCGATAATGCGCTGCACATAGATACTGGGCGTGTGGATCTGTTCCGGCACCAGATCGCCGATTTCCACCAACTCCTCAACTTCCGCGATGGTCGTTATCCCCGCCGCAGCCATCATCGGGTTGAAATTCATCCCTGTCCGCCGGTAGATCAGGTTGCCGAGCCGGTCTCCCTTGTGTGCCTTGACCAGCGCGAATTCCGCCCTCAAGCCCGTTTCGAGAAGGTATTCCTTCCCATCGAACACGCGTGTTTCGCGGCCTTCGGCAATAATGGTTCCGGCCCCGGCCCGGGTATAGAAAGCAGGAATTCCTGCACCTCCGGCCCGGCACCGCTCAGCGATCGTGCCTTGCGGGACCAGTTCCACTTCCACCTCCCCGGCCAGATACTGCCGCTCGAACTCCGGGTGTCCCCCCAGGTAGGAACAGACGACCTTTTTTATCTGTCTGTTCTTCAGCAGGATGCCCAAACCAAAATCAGCCTCACCACAGTTATTGGAGATGATGGTAAGGTTCCTCACCCCCTTGTCCTTCAGCGCCTGGATCACGTTACAGGGGGTTCCGACCGGGCCGAATCCTCCTACAAGCAAGGTTGCACCGTCGTTGATCCCATCAACAACCTCTTCCAATGATGTGTAGACACCCATTTACTTGCCTCCGGTTTCATTTGATGATATAGCCGAGCCTCAGGCAAAGGTGAACACGCCCGAACCTCCCGTAAAAAAGACAATTGGCCAACAACTCAAATACACTTCGCCCCCTTGCTAACAATGTGCCATGTTTATTTTTACTTCATTATTGGCATGTTACTGATATAAGATGCAACGGTAGCAAAATGAACGCGTCACGTTTAGAAACACTGTTTACGCTCATACTCAAGTGGCACACTGCGCTTATCTCGCTATTAAAGACAGTGAGTTGCACCAAGCAGCTATCCCGTGCAACCAAGATGCCCCTCGAGATAACTTTATGATGTTAAACAGTTATTGATGTTAGTGATATCGGGAGCCCGCTTGTTACCAATGGTGATGTCGGCGAAGCGGGCTGTTACGAAAGTACTCAACACCCGGATGCCATTTGAATGCTCTTTGTGCTTACAATGAGTTCCGTAATCTGTACCGGAAATATGATCGAGGACCACATGTCTATTAGTGCACAACGATTCCGCTTGGTTATGGTGCTCATGGCCATGGCACTGGGTCTCCTGTGCAACCAACCCGCTGGGGCGGCGACCAGAAGCGAAATCGTCGCAGGAGCACAGCTACCCTTGACCGGAGAGCTTTCGGGAGAAGGTCAGGAACAGAAGTGGGCGTATGAAGAGGCGGTAAAGGACGTCAACGCCAAGGGTGGTATTTTTGTGAAGGAATTTGGCAAGAAGCTGCCGGTGAGGCTCATCATCGAGGATGACGAATCGAATGTGGCCAAATCCGTCCGAGCAGTGGAACGCCTGATCAAATTCCACAATGTTGACTTGCTCCTGAGCGGTTTTGCCGGGAATGACGGTGTCGTCCCCGCGTGCAAGACGGCAGAGAAACATAAGAAGTATTATCATGCCTCGTTCACCTGGGTTAAACCTTGGTTGAAGCATAACTTCAAATGGTCCACGCTGTTTTTCTTCGACGTTGAGCAAGGGGTAGCAGTACCTTTCCAGCTTTGGAACAGCTTGCCCAAAGATAAGCGGCCGAAGAAACCGGCGCTCTTTGTTGAAGACGTCGCAGACGGTCGCGTTCTCGCCAGCCTGTTCCAATCAGTCTCCCGGAAGTACGGATATACCTTTGCTCTTTCCGAGACACTGCCCTCCGGGGCCAGGGATTACTCGGCACAGATAGAGAAGGCCAAGTCCATTGGAGTTGATGCAATCCTCATCTTTTCTTCGGACACGGATAGCATCACCTTTGTCCGTCAAATGAAAAAGAGCAACTTCAGTGTTGGCTACCTCCACGGCTGGAAGGGAGCATGGACCGGAAACTTCGGGAAGGAACTGGGGAAAGACGCCCAGTACGTTCTCTGCGACGGATTTTGGTCCAGGGACTTCCCCTTCCAAGGAGCGAGGGAACTGGGGGAACGGTATGAGAAGCGCTACGGGGGAACCTCGGTTTCTGTCGGGTGCGCCTATGCCCTGGCCCAAATCCTGTGGCAGGCCATCGAGAAGGCCGGGACCCTGGACGGGGGAAAAGTGCGTCAGGCCGTGCTGAGCAGCAGGTTCCAGACCGTCATGGGGCCGGTCAAGTATCAGCCGAACGGGGTCGCCATCTTCGTAAGTACCGCGAGCCAGTGGATCGATGGCAAGCAGGAGTTGGTCTATCCGTTCAAATGGGCCAAGGCGTCCGCAAAACTGGCCCCTCCCTGGAAGGATCGGCCCTAAAACTTACCCGGCGCCGCCTTCCGTCATCACGCACTGCCTCGCGAATTTTGGTAACACCGTATTTACGAAGTATCACAAACGGTAACACTCCCCCCCTGACCTCGGCATTTTCAAACCAACCCACTGACTTACATCGTTTATTCCCTGGGCAAGCACCACTTTAGCGGGTATCAACAACACATCCACCCTACAGCGTGTTTATGTTGTAAATCAGCCAGTTACACCGCATCACACCTCCCACCATTGCCACCCGAGTTATTAAACCGGCGTTTCATATTGTTGCACATATCCGACCCCCCACAGCTCAATAATCCAGCATAATACTGTTTATATTTATTTTTTTCATTGGCACACTGTTAGCATTATTAACAACAGCGCCGTTCATTCATCAGGTAACTCCGTAGCCGCTCCAATAAAGGACAACGCACTCTTTGGCAGTCACTACCGTCAGTTCCTGACAATCGAGATCGTGCACCAGACAGAGGAGAAGAAGATGGGCAATCACAGCGGCAAGTATCAGGTAAAGATTCTGGGGGTTGAGGACTATCAGGCCCTGGTGGCCTGCCAGAGCGCCTGTCCCCTGGCGACCGATACCAAGCGGTACGTACGGGCTATCACCGAAGGGGAGTACGAGAAGGCCTACCTCATCGCCCGCCAGACCAACCCCCTGGTCTCCGTCTGCAGCAGGGTCTGCACCGCCCCCTGCGAGAAGAACTGCCGTAAATCCGGTGAGGGGAGCCCGGTGGACATCCGGGCACTGAAGCGCTTTGCCTGCGACCGCCATGGCGTGGCCTCCCCCCGGGCGGTGGCGAAACGGTTCGCTGAGTTCTCGGAGCGGA
>NZ_VLLN01000042.1 GCF_007830735.1 Geobacter argillaceus | reverse complement strand
CAGGAGCTTGTCTACTTTGCCGGGCGGCTTATCAGCAGTGGCCGGCGCCTGAAACTGAGATTCAGCCGCCATGTGAAAGCCCATGCCGAAGCCTTTGGGCAGATCTACCACCGGCTGGCATACGGCTAGCGACGAGGAGCTGGCAAGCCTTGGAGGAATGGGTTTCCGGCAGGAAACCACTGATGTTGCTTGCCCGCGATCCGGGGAAAACATAGCAAAACGGTTCAGTTGTCAAAAAACAGGGACTACAGGCCAATTTGAGGAGCCGAATTCTTGGGATTCAGGGAGCCGATCCGCCAGGCCCCTCCCACTGGCCCCAAAACCAGCAGATTGAGCAATTCACGTCACGGATTCAGGTATGAGCAAACGACATTGAAGTAAACAATATCAACAAAAGGACCTTTATGTACTATTTGATCATATCCCTGCTCTTCCTATTTACCTTGAACTCTTCAGCATTAGCGGAAGAGAACCTTTTCAATAGCTACGCTGCCATAAAAGAGGAGACAATCCGGGTTAAAGATGAAGCCGGTGATTTTTTAACAACCCCTGTTGATACTGATCATTACGGACTGGTTGGCACCCTTGCCGTCGTAGGTGCCACTGGCCTGACCTATGTCTTTGACAAGAACATCAGGGACGAGGTGCAATCCACAAAGAGCAAGACTCTCGACAAAATCACCGATGTCGGCAGTTTTATCGGCGAGCCTCTCCTGCACATAGGTATTGCCGGAACTGTTTACGTAGGCGCGTTGTTGGCCGAATCTCCCAAGTACCAGGAAACCGGCCTTATGCTCGGAGAAGCCCTCTTCCTGGCCGACGCATCGACCTTAATCCTGAAAGAGTCTATCGGCAGGGAACGTCCCTTCATCGGCGGCGATAAAGGGCGTTTCAATCCTTTCCAGTTTAAAGCAGATTCCGACTCCCTGCCTTCTATGCATGCGGCCAGCTCTTTTGCAATGGCTTCGGTGCTGGCCACCACCTCAGAAAAATTCTATGTTAAACTTCTCTATTATTCAGCCGCTACTTTTGTTGGCTTTTCACGTATCTATCAGGACAAGCACTGGGCAAGCGACATTGTTCTCGCCGCTGCGATTGGTGAATTGAGCGGCAGGGTCGTTACTAACTATCATGCCACTCATGCAAGGGTTGCCATTGCGCCTATGCTTTCGGGAAATAGCACTGGTCTGGCACTGGTTGGGCACTGGTGACCCGATTACAGGGCAGTAAATTTTTCTTTAGGCGCTTTTGCGATATGGCCGCAACACCGAACTGCTGGCTTGTAGAGAGTTTCTTTTACAACGGACATCTGTCATGACAAAGTGCGTCTCTTATTTCCTGGCTATCGTGGTTAATGCAAAGCTGAAGAAAATATCCGGTGTTTTTTTTATTGCTTCCCTGATGGCCGGTTGTGCCAGCTTTCACCCGAAACCGATCACACCCACGGATAAGGCTTCCGCTTTTGAAGCCCGTACCCTCGACAATCCAGCTCTAAAGAAATTCATTGAGACGAACCTGCGCCAGGAGGTCCGTCCCTGGCCGCCTGAGGCCTGGGGCTTTACTCTTCTCTCGCTGGCGGCCGTATATTACCATCCTGATCTGGATGAGGCACGGGCCAGGCAGAAAAGCGCCGAGGCTGCGGTAGTCACTGCGGGTGCCCGTCCCAATCCTTCTTTCACCTTCACTCCAGAGTATTCGACCAACCCACCCGCAGGCATTTCCCCATGGATTCTGGGCGCCACGCTGGACATCCCCATCGAAACGGCCGGCAAACGGGGTTATCGGATTAACCGTGCCAAGTATCTTGCCCAGGCGACCGGCTTTGACATGGCCGCCGCTGCCTGGCAGGTAAGGAGCAAACTGCGCAAAGCCCTGCTTGATCTCTCTGCGGCGAGACAAAGCAGCCTCGTCCTGGAAACACAGGCGCAGCTAATGGATGATCTGGTGATGCTGTTTCGGCAACGCATGGCAGCCGGTGAGGTCTCGGAAAACGAAGTAAATACGGCGCAGATTTTTCTTGCTCAGACGCGGCTACAGTTGCAAAGCACGCAAAAGCGGGAAACCGAGGCTCGGGTAAATGTTGCTTCTTCCATTGGCCTGCCGGTCAAGGCTTTGGAAAACATTCAAATTTCCACTGAAACGATGGAACAGGTCTCTTCCCTCGCTGCGTTCTCTTTACCGGATTTGCGCCGCAGGGCGCTTCTCAGCCGACCCGATGTCCTGGCTGCCCTGGCGCATTACGATGCCGCCGACTCCTCCGTGCGACTGGAAATAGCCAAACAGTATCCGGATGTAAACCTCGGTCCCGGTTATCAATGGGACCAGGGGCAGAATAAATGGATTTTCGGTTTTACAGTAACTTTGCCGATTCTCAACCTGAATGAAGGCCCCATAGCTGAAGCAGAGGCGCGCAGGGGAGAAGCCGAAGCCCGTTTCGTCGCCCTTCAAGCCCGGATCATCGCCGAGATCGACACGGCGACGGCGACTTTCAATGCCGCCACGCGGAATTTGGCAACGGTGAACAGCCTGATAACTATTCAAAAAAACCGACTTGACTCCCTGGTCGCCACGTACAATGCCGGAGAGATTGATCGCGGTGCCTTACTCAATGCCCAACTGGATTACCATGGCGCCGAACTTTCCCGCCTGACCGCCCTGGCTGACCTGCAAGATGCGTTGGGCCGCCTGGAAGACGCCCTTCACTACCCGCTTGCTCCGGGAACGTCATCATCAACCTTTCCCGATGCAATTCCGAAAGCCGAAAAGGACAGATAGATGAAACGTGCATCGAAATTGGCACTCTTCGTTCTTATCCTGGGATGTCTCGCCGCGCTTCTGGTCTGGGCCTTCCTGGAACAGAGAGGGGAGCTCGCCCGGGAAAAAGAAAGGGATCAACCGATCAAACCACCCATGCGGGTTGTCTCCACCGAGCGGGGCAATCTCGTTGTTCTGGGCAAAACCACCATGGCTAAGAGCGGCATCCGGGTTGAGCCTCTCAAAGAGACCGCTCAATATGGGGAAGTGACTGCCTACGGGTCAGTGGTCGACATCCGGGAACTGCTCGATTGGCTGGAGAGCTATGCCAAGGCAGAGGGCGTGCTGGAAAAAAGCCGTGCGGAGCTGGAGGTCTCGCAGAACGAATACCTTCGCCTGAAGGGGCTGCACGACGACAGCCACAATGTCTCGGACAAAGCGTTGCAAGCCGCCGAGGGCGTCTGGCGCTCCGGCAAGGCCCAGGTTCGTGCTGACGAAGCATCGACAGGGAACCTTCGATCAATAGCCCGGCAGCACTGGGGAATCGTCATTACCGGATGGCTCGTGGAGCGAAATACGAACATCGACCGGTTGATCCGTCAAGAAAGGGCGCTTATCCAGATTACTGTTCCGCCCGGCACTTCCCTTCCTTCTCCCCCGCGCTCCATTCGGATCAAGGGGGCGACCTCCACCCCAAGGGGAGCCGTCCTGGTCTCACCATCCCCGCGCATGAACCCGAATATTCAGGGTTTCAGCTACTATTACCTCGCTTCCACGGAAAGAGAGAGCCTTCTTCCCGGCATGAACATTACGGCCTCCCTCCCGGTTGGGACAAAGATGAAAGGGGTCTACATCCCGTCATCAGCAGTGGTGTGGTGGCAAGGGAAGGCCTGGATCTACCTCCAGAGGAATGAAGAGCAGTTCGAACGCATGGAAATTCCCACCGAGCATGCGGTGCAGGATGGCTTTTTTGCCGCAAACAGCTTATCCCGCTCTGACAGGGTAGTAGTGACCGGTGCGCAACTTCTCCTGTCGGAAGAGCTTCGCTCCCAAATCAAGATAGGGGGGTGAAGGGAAGTATGCTCACCAAAATCATCGCTCTTTCACTGCGCTTTCGCGGCATAGTCATCGCTCTCGCCTGTGTTTTTGCCGGCTATGGTCTCTATACCCTTTCCCACGCCAAATACGACGTTTTCCCCGAATTCGCCCCGCCCCAGGTGGTCATCCAGACCGAAGCCACGGGGCTTGCCCCCGAACAAGTGGAAGTGCTGGTCACCCAGCCCATCGAAAATGCCGTCAACGGCGTACCGGGGATAGAAACGTTACGCTCCGGCTCCATACAGGGCCTTTCCGTTATTACCGTAACATTCCGGGTCGGTAGCGACATCTATCGGGATCGGCAGGTGGTTGCGGAACGGCTTTCCGCTGTCGCAGGGGAGTTGCCCCAAGGAGTACAGGCGCCGGTGATGACTCCGCTGACATCCTCGACCAGCATTGTGCTGGCAGTGGGTATGACCTCTGACAGCCGCTCGTTGATGGAGTTGCGGACTTTGGCTGACTGGACTATAAAGCAGCGCCTTCTGGCCCTTCCCGGCGTTGCCAAGGTGACGGTATTCGGAGGAGATACCAAGCAGTTTCAGGTCCAGATACGACCCGATCTCCTGGTCACGCACGACCTGGACATGGAAGACGTGCTGACGGCAGCCAGGCGCGCCACCGGCATCCGGGGTGCAGGTTTTATCGACACGAAAAACCAGCGCATCGTCCTGCAAACCAAGGGGCAATCGCTCACCTCGGAGGATTTGGCGCGGACCGTCGTCCTGCACAGAAACGGGGCGGTCCTGACGCTCGGGGACGTGGCGCGGGTGGTCGAGGCCCCTGAACCGCCGATCAGCGCCGCCTCGGTAATGGGAAAGACGGGTATCGTGTTGATGGTTTCCGCCCAATATGGCGCCAACACCCTCCAGGTGACCCAGCAGATCGAGCAGGCGCTGAAAGAGCTTCGTCCCGTCCTTGAGGCCCAGGGGGTCCGTATCCACCCGGATATCTTCCGGCCCGCGAATTTTGTCCGGACGGCCATAGGCAACATAACGTCCTCTCTCCTTATCGGTGCGCTGCTCGTCGTTGTCGTCATTTTCCTGTTCCTCTTCAATCTCAGGTCGGCGGCCATTTCCTGTACCGCGATCCCGCTGTCGCTGTTGGCGGCGGTTACGGTCCTGGAGCAGTTGGGGCTGAGCCTGAATACGATGACCCTGGGAGGGTTGGCCATCGCCATTGGAGAAGTGGTCGACGACGCCATCATCGATGTGGAAAATATCATCAGGCGCTTGCAGGAGAATCGCCGCCGGGATTCCCCCCTTCCTCCTCTGCGGGTGGTGCTCGACGCCTCCATTGAGGTGCGAAGCGCCGTGGTGTACTCCACATTCGCTGTGGCCCTGGTCTTTGTTCCCGTGTTAACCATGTCCGGCCTGGCCGGAAGGCTTTTTGCCCCACTTGGGATATCCTACATCCTCGCAATCCTCGCCTCGCTTTTCGTGGCGCTTACCGTTACCCCTGCATTATCCCTTGTCTTGCTTACCCATGAGGGCCTGGAAAAGAAAGAGTCGCCGGTCGTGCGCCGGCTGAAGGCAAGGTATGGCGCCTGGTTGCTGAAGGTCGAAAAGCATCCGCGTGCGGTGTTGTCCGGCGTACTGCTGTTCACTGTCGCCGGAGTGTCTACCCTGCCGTTCTTCAGCACGGCCTTTCTCCCCGAACTCCAGGAAGGTCATTTCATAGTCCACATGTCGGCCGTCCCTGGAACTACGCTTCAGGAATCGATGCGGCTGGGACGGCTGGTGACTGGCGAACTCCTGAAGATCCCCTCTGTGCGGTCCGTTGCCCAGAGGGTGGGAAGGGCGGAAAAGGCCGATGATATTCTGGGAACCCAGGACAGTGAATTCGAAGTGGATTTGAAACCGCTTGAAGGCGAGCAGGCCGAGCGAGCGCAGACGGAGATACGCACCGCGCTGGCGCAGTTTCCCGGCGCGAACTTTGCCGTCAACACCTTCCTGACGGAACGGGTCGAGGAAACCCTTTCCGGGTACACGGCTCCCGTTGTAATCAACATCTTTGGCAATGACCTCGATCTGCTGGACAAGAAGGCGCAAGAGGTTGCCAGAATAGTGGGGACAATTCCCGGAGCCACCGATATCCAGCTCCAGTCTCCGCCGGGCACACCGCAGCTTGTCGTGCAGCTGAACAAAGAGGGCCTTACCCGTTGGGGGTTCGATGCCGTTCAGGTGCTCGATGCCGTCCGCACCGCTTACCAGGGGGATACCGTCGGGCAGGTTTACGATGGCAACAAGGTCTTTGATCTCGCCGTAATCCTGAACCCTCAGGGTCGGTCAACGGTAGCCACTGTCGGCGCATTGCCGCTGCGCAGCCCGGATGGGACCTACGTCCTGCTGCGGCAACTCGCCAACATCTATGAATCATCGGGACGTTATGTGGCATTACACGATGGTGCGAGGCGGGTGCAGGCGGTAACCTGCAATGTGGCTGGTGGTGACACCGGTTCCTTTGTCGCCAGGGCCAGGAAACGGATTTTTTCGGAAGTTTCACTCCCCGCCGGCTGTTACATCGACTTTACCGGGACCGCGGCAGCTCACGCAAAATCGCAGAGGGACCTCCTTGTGCACTCCCTTCTGGTCGGCTTCATCATCGTTCTGCTGCTATCCATAGTCATGCAGAACTATCGCAACTTGCTGCTGGTCCTGGCTAACCTCCCTTTTGCATTGGTCGGCGGGGTCCTGGCGGTTTTCGCCTCAGGTGGTCTGCTCTCACTCGGTTCCCTGATCGGTTTTGTGACCCTGTTCGGCATTACGCTGCGAAATTCCATCATGATGATCTCGCACTTTGAGCATCTGGTCTCTATCGAGGGTATGCCCTGGGGAATCGACGCCGCCGTTAAAGGGGCCTCGGAACGGTTGACGCCGATCCTGATAACGGCAACGGTGACTGCTTTGGGGTTGCTCCCCATGGCGATCGGCAGCGGAGCGCCGGGACGGGAAATTGAGGGGCCGATGGCGATAGTGATCCTGGGTGGCCTGATAACCTCCACAATTCTCAATCTGCTTGTTCTCCCGACCCTGGCGCTTCGTTTTGGCCGGTTTGAGAAAAAGGAAAATAGCTGATTCTATTCTATTTTTTAAAGGTGACGACAGAAAATCGTTATGTCAAAGACAGCAGATTCATAAGCTTTTTCCTGCACTTAACATGTCCAAGTCGAGTTTTCAGGCATTCACGAACGCCTGTGGATGGTGATGAAGAAATCTTGGTCAAAACGCCCATTCCCCAGTGCTGAAAGGATGGCGATGGCTGTATGGATGTTATAAATTCCATTCTCCCCAACATTGAGCACTTCAAGATGCTCGGCTATTGGGTCGTTCTTCTCGTCTCACTCTTGGAGTCCCTTGCCTTTGTGGGGGTCGTGATCCCCGCAAAAGAAAAAGGGGACAGGCTACTTTCCCTGTCCCCACTTTCTCGGTCTACCTCTGGGATTCATCGTCGAGGACAATCCGAGGCTCTCGACTATCCGTTTCTGCCATCCCGGCGACCCGTACGGGGTCTGCCGATCGATACTTTTCTGCAATCGTTCCAATTCGCTCTCCGTTTCCGGCTGATCAACGTATGCTGTCCATGCCTGCGGAAGTTTTACCGGAAGCTCCCGGACAAGGCGTGTATCCCCTGCAGTACGGGAATTGTGCGAGCTCCACTCCCAGTCCGCCGCAGTTGACGCCAGTCCTGCCCTCACCGGGTTTGCTTCTATGTAACGGGCCACTGTCAGCAGATGTGCATCCTCCTGGACGATAAAGCTCTTGTATCTCCCTTGCCAGACATGGCCGCTGGTCCCGTAATGGCTGTGATAGCGACGCACGTGGCTGGTCATGAACCATTGCATCCAAGCGCTCAGGTCTTCGGCACGATCCGGCGCTACGAGCAGGTGATAGTGGTTCGGCATGAGGCAGTAGGCGTAGACCGCTACCGCATGACGCTCCGTGGCCTCCTTCATCAGTGCAAGAAAGGCCAGAAAATCTTCGTTCTTGTGAAACACCTGCTGGCGGCAGTTGCCTCGGTTGATTATGTGGTAGAAATGGCCGTCAGCCAGTCCTCTTGCTACTCTTGGCATCTCTTAGTCCTTAGAAAAGCAGCCTGTCCCCTTATTCACCCCCAGGCTTGCAATGTCGAAATAGCTGCAGAACCCTTTATCCCCCAGGAAGATGTCGCCTTTCTTGAACGTCTTCCACTGCTGACGGAACAGCGGGAGCTCGTGGTTCTTCTTGTTGCCGATGGCGTAACTGAGCAAGGCTCCGGTTTCCAATGAAAAGCAGGCACAGATACGGGCCGTAGGAAAACCGCATCCAGGCTTCTGGGAGGACGTCTGTGGCCAGACAGCTTGGTTCTCTGGTGTATCCGGCATACTGACACCCGTCCCGTCGACAACGATAACTCTTCGGTTGTTCAGCATGCCAGTCTCAGGCATTTGTTCGAGCCGCTCAGCCGTATGGGCAAGAATGTCAGAGAGCATCTGTTCCGGCAACTTTTTACGGGCCGTGCAATAAGAAGCGGTTGAGGATGAAGGAACCTTGATCCCCTTGATGGAGGCATACGATTGCAGCTTACGGATCACCTCCATACAGCCGCCATCGGAATCCAGCACTTGGCTGAAGAAGGCCCAGAAGGTGTTCTCCTTGGAAAACAGCCTTCTCCAACTCATGGCGCCAGAGGCTTCCTTCTTCAGCAGTGCTCGTGGGATGAATTTTTCAAAGACCTCACCGATTTGCTTGAACGACTTCTGTTGCAGCAAGGCCAGCTTTTCAGCGAGTTTGTGTTGAGCAGCACGAGGTTTCCGACGCCGAATCTGCCGACTAAAACCTGGAAGCATTGGTGTGGTATATGTCAAATTTCGCATGCGCAACAATAGCACATTTAATTAAACTTTGCTAATAAATTATAGCTACTTTGGCACATTTTTCACTCGCAAATACCCTTAAACTAGCGCCATTCCAGTCTGTCCCCTTATTCACCCTTAAAAACAACATAAATAACAAGAGCAACGGCGATTACCGCAGCAACGCCAATAATCCGAAGCGTTATGATGTAACTTCGAGTTTTCATCCAGCTTAAAAATGGATTAAATTTACCTACACCCTGCATAGAGCACTTCAAAGCGTATTCCTGAACCTTTTCAGGCCAAA
The DNA here is from genome assembly GCF_007830735.1 of Geobacter argillaceus. Lineage (GTDB taxonomy): Bacteria > Desulfobacterota > Desulfuromonadia > Geobacterales > DSM-12255 > Geomobilibacter > Geomobilibacter argillaceus. The sequence continues at coordinate 12,804 of NZ_VLLN01000042.1, read as the reverse complement.
TAAGGCAAACAATGCCTACGATAAAAGTGGTTAATAATCCAATTAAAAGGGCAAGTTTCATTCTGTTCCGTCCTGTTCTTTGTCTACCAACCGATATTTGAGTGCCCCACTTGCCAAGAATACGTATAAACAGTGAGTTGCTGGCCGGGGTCCTGTTTCGTCTCCAAAAGGCCGTTGGCCCCGTAGGTATAGAGTCATTGGCCTTTCGCTCCCGGTTGGGTGACGCTGGCCAGGTTGCCGGCGCTGTAGCCCAGGAGATAGGGGTTCCCCGCCGGGTCGGTGATGCGGTTCAGCTTGCCGGTGCCGGCTTCGTAACCGAAGGTGACGCTCCGGCCGGTGGCGTCGGTGAAGCTGGCAACTCTGCCGCCGATGTAGGTAAAGCTCAGGGTGTTGTTGTAGCGGTCGGTGAGGACGGTGAGGTTGCCGTTTCCGTCGAAGGTGCGGACGAGACCGTCCGGCTCGGTGATGGTCAAGCTGTTGTCAACATTGCGGACCAGCCTGGAGTAATCGCCCTTCTGGGCGACATAGTCGGTGCGGTAGCGTTCGTACACCCGCCGGGTACCGCCTTCCCAGAAGACCATGGCGTTGCCTGCCCCCGGCTTGAGGGTGGCTTCGTAGGTGTGGCTCCAGCCGTTGCCGATGGCGCTCGGGGCAAAGGAGATGGAGCGGTAGTTGAGGGTGACGCCCGGGGAGAGGGGGCGGTTGTTGTTCAGGCTGAACAGCTTCTGGTCGTGGGAAAGCCGGCCGGTGCCGACGTTGACGCTGGAGCCGACGTTTTCTTCGTTGCAGGGGTGGTTGCCGTCACCGCTGCGGCAGACGGGAGGGGCCTGGGTCGCGTCGAGGATATGGGTGAAGAGTCTTCGTAGACCCCACCGGTAGGGTAGTCGGTCATCCGTTTGCCGCCGATGAGACCGCGATAGGCATCGGCGACTTTGAAAAAGTAGGAGCCCTGTTTGTTGCGGAAGGTGCGGGCCTGGATGCCGTTTGCCGGGATCATGATCTGGTTCGGCGACAGATCGACCTTGTTGCCGACCTGGGTCATGGTGACCACACCGTTCACGCAGGCATAATTCAGATAGACGTAGCGGATCACCCGGTCGTCGTTCATCCCCTCCTGGTGCAGTCCACCGCCACCGCTTCCAACCCGATCACCGACGCGTACCCCTGTGGGTCGCAGGTGTGCTGCGCGGCAAAGACACCAGGCACCGCACTAAGCAGCACGAAACCTAATACCAATAGGTGCCCAAAGACTGCTCTCGCTGCTGACGCGATGCGGCCGATTCCCCTCATGAGCTACTCCCTGGAGCTATATTTATTGTGTTATCGTTGTTACTAAGTGCCGGCAACTCTTCAAGAGGTGCCGGCTGTCGCACGTTAGTTATGAATGTCTGTCGCACGTCATCGCGTTGCACGCCGCCTATATAAATTAATTTTGATTTACTGTCAAGTTACAATCAAGCTACACAAAACATTTGCTTGCTTTGTATAATCATTTTTGCTAGTAAGTTAAGCATGATTCCAATTATCACCTTCTTTACACCATGTTGTAGCCATATCTTGGAAACTAATCTACACAGATGACTAAACGGATAAGCAGAGACATAGCCCGGCTGATGGGGCAAACCCTCAAGAGAATGCGCCGGGAGCGCGGCTGGACGCAGGCGGAATTGGCGGAATTAACAGGCACACACAAGGTCTATATTTCAGCCATGGAAAACGGCCGCGGCATCGGCAAACATATGCTCGACCGACTTTGTGAGATATTCGAGGTCGAAGAAGAGGCATTCATACACCAGGCGATTCCGGAAGCATCACAAGCGATCGATAAACGGCCCAGGGTGACGCTCATGATCCTGGAAGAGTTGGAAACTATGCCGGAATACGAACAGCTGCGCCTGTTGGCGGAAATAATCGAGAAGCGTATGAAGACGCTGGAAGGGCAGATAGGTCAATTGAAAGGAGAGCTAGACGTTACTTGGTAGCGCAAATGTTGAGGTTACCTCAGATACCCGTTCCGGAAAACGCCGGCCTATATCCCCATGCATACTAACCCGACAGCAAACCTGCGCCAATCGGTCAGGGATGGCCTGACCGCCGCCTGGCCCATCTGTCTCGGCTATCTCCCCATCGGGTTCGCCTTCGGCGTGCTGGCCCAGCAGGCCGGGCTCGGCCCCTGGCATGTGGCGCTCATGTCGCTCTTCGTCTTTGCCGGCAGCTCACAGTTCATCGCCGTGGCCATGCTCGCTGCCGGGACGACTCTCCTGCCGATCGTCGGCACCACACTGGTGGTCAACCTGCGCCATACCCTGATGAGCTCGTCCCTGGCTCCCCACCTGCATGGTGCCGGTCGCCGCTTCCTGGCCCTGTTCGCCTACGGGGTCACGGACGAGAGCTACGCCGTCAACATGAGCCGGTTCCGGGACGGCGGCTGGCACCGCCTGAGTGCCCTGACCCTGAACCACGCCGCCAATCTGACCTGGCTGTTCAGTACCGTTGCCGGCGTTTTTGCCGGCCAGCTCATTCCCCAAAAGGCCTTTGGCATCGACTACGCCCTCACCGGCATGTTCCTCTGCCTCCTGGTCTTCCAGCTCCGGGGGAGGATCTACTGGGTCACGGCCATTATCGGCGGGGTACTGTCCCTCCTCTTCTACCTCATCCTTCCCGGCAACGCCTATGTGTTCCTTGCCGCCCTGGGGGCAGCGACCCTTGTGCATTTCCTGAAGAAACGGCGTAGCCGTTGGAGCGCGCCGTGATCAGCCGCGACTACCTCCTGCTCATTGCCGGCATGGCCCTGGCAACCTACCTCCCCCGGTTGGCGCCGTTACTGCTCCTCTCCGGGCGGCAGCTCCCCGCCTGGCTCAGGGAATGGCTCGACCTTGTTCCCGCCGCCATCCTCGGTGCCCTGGTGGCCCCGGCCATCTTTGCCGCTGCCGGTCCCCGCCGCCTGGAGCTGTTACGGCCGGAATTCCTGGCTGCTGTGCCGACCTTTGCCGTTGCCCTGAAGACCCGCTCCCTGGGAGGGACGGTGGTTACCGGCATGCTCCTCTACTGGCTGGCAGGGAAGTTTTTCTGACGCCGTCCCGCTCTTAACGGAGGTCCTGTTACTTCTCCCGGAAGGTGAACCTGTAGCTGAAGGCCTTCGGCTCCAGCCAGTCGAGCGGCTTCCCCCCCACCTCGGCATAGGGATAGCCGAAGGTGTTCAGAGGTGCGCCGGCTTGGGGCGGGTTCAGGACCAGGTCCCGGCCAGCGGCAATGACCACCCGGTAAGGGTCGATCCCTCCCCAGAAATACTCCCGGTACTCCCTGGTCTTCGGGCTGTCCGGCTCCAGTTTTTCCACCAGCATCGCCTTGAGTACGTCGGCCGGATCGGCGGGCACCCAGCCGTAACCCGGAAGAAAGAACTCAGCCCAGCAGTGCTGGTAGCCGGTGATATCCTCAACCGGCTTCCTGCCCAGCCGAACGCCGAAAAGTTCGCGGGCCGGAACGCCGGCAGCGCGGCAGAGGGCGATGAACAGGGACGAGATGTCGGTACACTTGCCGCCCGGCCTTTTCAGCAGGTTGCAGACATCACCCGTGCCGCACCCCCTGGTGTTCGGGTCCCGGTAGCTGTTGTCGCAGGTCCAGTCGTAGATGGCCCGCGCCTTGGCCAGAACGGTCGTCTTCCCCCTGGTGATCCGGTCGGCAAGCTCCTTCACCTCACCATCTATCGGCCCGAGACTCGTCGGCCGCAGGTATTCGGCAAAGTCGGCCGGGTTCCACGCCCCTTCCCTTTCCGGCAGGTTCCGCCGGAGAACCTCCTGTCGCTCCACGCTAAAGGACAGGATCAGGGTGCGACTTTTCGCCCCTTTCGGCCACGAGGCAAAGAGCATGGGGGTCTTGTTGGCCCGATCGGTGTAGACCCCGGCCGTGCCGTAGTCGCCACGGTACGAGATGTCGTTGACAACCTGGTCCCGGTCGGAAAACGGGTAGGGTATCCAGAGCCGCACCTCCTGATCCCGGTCGTGCCCGGTGAGATCGAACTCCATGGTGACGACACCGGACCGGCTCTTGGCCCAGCAGGTGCCGGTGCCGGCAATGATCCCCATCACCAGAAAAATCAACAGCCGCCTCATGAACAAACCCCTTTCACACTGAAAGCATACAGATCAACTTGAAGTCTGTAGGGTACTCATGAAACGCTCGATGGTCAAATTAGTAGTTTTGATGCAAACGAACGGTCGGATTGGTTTAATCGATAACATTCAGCGGACGTCGATCCCCTTTCGGAAGAATCATGTTGACACGGCCGGCTGACCTAACCGATGATGAACGCCGTTTATCATTAAATCGGTACCGTCGTGTGGCGCGCCCGGCCCGGATAGGCCGCACCATGGGACCACAGGAGACACCATGCAGCGCAAGGCCCTCGCCCTCCTTTCCGGCGGGCTCGACTCCACACTGGCGGTCAAGGTCATGCTCGACCAGGGAATCGCCGTGGAGGCACTCAACTTCACCTCCCCCTTCTGTACCTGCACCGGCAAGAATACCGGCTGCAAATCCGAAGCGGTCCGTGTTGCCGAAGAGTTCGACATTCCGATCAAGGTCATGACCAAGGGGCTCGACTACCTGGAGGTGGTCCGGCGGCCTCGTCACGGCTATGGCAAGGGGCTGAACCCCTGCATCGACTGCCGCATCTTTCTGCTGCGCAAGGCGAAGGAATACATGACCGAAAGCGGGGCAGACTTTGTCATCACCGGCGAGGTGCTCGGCCAGCGACCCATGAGCCAGCGGCGCGACACGCTCCGGGTTATCGAACGGGAAAGCGGGCTGGAAGGGCTGCTGCTCCGCCCCCTGTCGGCCCAGTTTTTCGAGCCGACCATCCCGGAGCGGGAAGGGTGGGTCGACCGGAGCAAGCTCCTCGCCATGAAGGGGAGATCGCGCAAGGACCAGATCCAGCTGGCCGAAGAGCTGGATGTCAGAAACTACCCCTGCCCGGCCGGCGGCTGCCTGTTGACCGAGACCTCTTTCGTCCCCAAGGTGAGAGATGTGTTAGACCATAGCGACGAGTTGAACCTGCGCGATTTCCGCATGCTCAAGATCGCCCGTCATTTCCGCCTCGGCGAACGCACCAAAGTGCTGATCGGCCGGAGCGAAGCGGACAACAACCTCCTGGAAGCTGCCGCCCAGCAGGGCGAGACAGCCCTGCGCTGGGTAGACGGCAGCAGTCCGCTGGGGGTGGTCATGGGGCGCCAGGACGATGACTGCATTACGCTCGCGGCAAAAATCCTGCTGCGCTACACCAAGGCCGAGCCCGGCGCCGACTGCGCCGTGAAAGCCACGGTGGACGGCCGTGAACAGCTCATCACCGTTGCCAACGAATTTTCCGATGCCGCGGTGGAACCGTACCGGGTGTAGCGCCGATACACTCCATGAAAAATACCCCCACCGCGACCGGTCTTGACTTCCAGTCGGAGCAGCGCCCAATGCTCCGCTTCCTCCTTGTCCTGACGGTCGCCTCGACCCTCGGGGTCCAGGGGGCGGCAATACTGTTCAACAACTTTGCCGTGGAGGCGGTTTCCCTGGATGGCGCCCAGGTGGGGCTGATCCAGTCGGTGCGGGAGATCCCGGGCTTCCTCTCCCTGCTGGTGGTCTTCGTGCTGCTCGTCATCCGCGAACACCGGCTGGCAGCTCTCTCCATCATCTGCCTCGGCATCGGCGTCGCCCTGACCGGCTTCTACCCGACCTTGGGCGGGCTGATCTGCACCACCCTGCTGATGAGCTTCGGCTTCCACTACTTCGAGACCACCAACAACTCCCTCACCCTCCAGTACTTTACGACCGCCACCACGCCCCTGGTCTACGGCCGCATTCGGAGCCTGGCGGCCGTCTCCAGTATCGTTGCGGGCGGCCTTATCTGGCTCCTGGATGGCATGCTCGACTTCCGAGGTCTCTATCTGGCCATCGGTGGGCTGGTGGCAATGCTGGGCAGCTGGGCACTTACCCGGAACCCCACCCATGGCGGTGTCCCGATTCAACGGCAACGGATGGTGCTGCGCCGCCGCTACGCCCTTTACTACTTCCTCACCTTCATGTCCGGCGCCAGGCGGCAGATTCATATCGCCTTCTCCATGTTCCTGCTGGTGAAGGTCTTCCACTTCACGGTCAGGGAGATGACTGTCCTGTTCATCGTCAACAACGCCATCAACTACTTCCTCAATCCCCTGATCGGCCGGGCCATCATTGCCTTTGGCGAGCGGAGGATTCTCTCCCTGGAATACGGCGGCATCATCTGTGTCTTCCTCACCTACGCCTTCACCGGCTCGAAGCTGGTGGCAGCCGCCATGTACATCCTCGACTTCATCCTCTTCAACTTCGCGGTCGGCATCAACACCTACTTCCAGAAGGTGGCAGACCCGCGCGACATCGCGCCGAGCATGGCGGTCGGCTTCACCATCAACCACATCGCTGCCGTTGTGCTGCCGGTGGTCGGCGGCGCCCTCTGGATGGTCGACTACCGGATACCATTCATCGTCGGCGCCTGCCTGGCCCTGGTGGCGCTTGTCGCCGTGCAACGGATGAGGGTGCCGCAACCCGCCTGATGGAAGTCAAACGTCTGGAAAGGTATAGGTGTAGAGGGGAATGGTAACCTCCTGAAATTGGCTAACCATGACCATTCAGCACCTCAGCCGCGACAAAATATGTCACTTGGCCAAAGATCGACGCTAATCATAAAGGGAAAAGTGAATATTGTTACGGGGGGCACGTCACTGAAGAATCGATTTTAATAAAACCGGGACGCCGTTGGCCCGGTTTTGGTTTACTACTTTGCTGGTTGGACCAAACAGGATGCACTTTCTTTCTTCGCAATGTCGCCCACCCTGATCTCACCACTAACCACCTCAGCTTCAAAGTAATGCTCTCCGGCATAGGAAAGCACCTTAACTTTCCCTACCTCTTTTGACTGTGGATTTTTTGCGCCGCCAGTCGAAAACACCCAGAGGCTGGTTACGCGCTGACAATCGGCAAAGATCCATTGACGTGGAAATGAATTCAGACAAACCGCCAGTGAACCGATAACATAAAAAAGACGTTACCTCTAGCGAGGAGGCTTACCATGTCAATCCCCCCCATCTCACCGAACAGCGTGGTGGTAAACCCCACCGAACTCAATCCCCACGTGCAGGTTGCCCAAAGCGCGACAGTTGCCAAGTCTGCCGCAAAAGCCGATAAAGCGATCGAAAAGACCAAGACAGATTCCGTCACCATCTCGCGACAGGCGGCGACCATGGCGGCAAGGGTTCAGAAGCAGGAAGACCGACAGGGAAAAGAGAAGTAGATTTTTTTCTTGGCAGGATCTCGGTCACAATTTCCTTAGGCGAGACGAGGGAGTATCGGATTGCGAAGGGCCGCCCTGATTACGGGCGGCCCTTCCGTTTTTGCATAGGACGAATTCCGGAGTTTTTTGGGGTGGCCTCGTACGAAAAAAGGCGCCGGTAAACTTCCTTGAGTGCCGGCGCCTTTTTTTTAATGGTCTATTGCGGTCTCTATGCCGTAACCGGTTGTTTGTCGTACGTAGAGCTCGTCAAACATCTCTTCTTCACGCCGGTTGCGGAACAACAAAGTTGCCACAATGGTGGCGAAAAAGCCGACGGGCACAGAAAGGATGCCTGGATTTTTGAGCGGGAACAGGGGGGCATCGAGACCAATCAAGGATGTGCCATCCTTGTTCTGGGCATAATCAGCCCGTGCCTTTTCCAGGGTTTTCAGATCTTTTTCTGCCAGCAGGATACCTGAAGCCTGTTTTTTCTCTAACGTCTCAACAATCTTCTGAGCATCGGCGGCGATCTTTTTCGGATAGGTCATATTTGGTGAAACCATTAACACGCCAATGGTAAATACCGTGCCAACAACAAGACCGGTTACGATCCCAGCGCTATTGAAACGTTTCCAGAAGAGAGCAAACAGGATCACCGGGAAGTTTGCGGACGCAGTTACCGCGAGAGCAAGGCCGACCAATTGTGCGATATTCAGATTTTCACAGGCAATTCCCAGCACAATCGCAGCTATACCAACTCCAAAGGAAGCGACCCTGGCGACTTTTATCTGTGTGTGTTGATCAGCTTTACCATCCTTGATGATATTGACGTACAGGTCATGGGCAATGGCTGCCGATGATGCCAGCACCAGTCCGGATACCACCGCAAGGATGGTAGCAAAGGCAACCGCACAGACAAAGGCCAGGAGCAGATCACCAGCGATCGTGCCGGCGCCGCCACCGATGTACTGGGCAATCATGAGCGCTGCCATGTTACCCCCTTTATCGACAGCCATGACCTGCTGAGGAGTAAGGTAAAGAGCGGTTCCAAAACCCAAAAATGAAACCATGATCAGAAAGATGCCGATCAGGAACATGGAGACAACGACGCTTTTGCGGGCTTCTTTGGCATTTGGCACGGTAAAGAAGCGCATCAACACATGCGGCAACCCGGCAGCGCCAAGAATCCAGGCCAGTCCAAGTGAAATCTGGTCCAGCGGATTCTTGAAAAACAGGCCCAACTCCAGAAAGCGTTGACCGTAGTCGAAACCGGGCTCGACAACCGGATGTTTCAGAATGGCGCGGACATGATCCTGAATTGGTTTACTCGATGCAACTTCCTCGAAGAACTGAAACGGGTTGAACCCGGTTTTCCAGAGCATGGCACCGGTTAAGAGTACGCCGGTGAATATGAGAAGAGCCGCCTTTATGATCTGTACCCACGTTGTCGCTTTCATGCCACCAAAGGCAACGTAGACGACAATCAACGTTCCTACGCCGATAATCGACGTTTTATACGGCACACCCAGCAGGAGTTGCATGAGTTTACCAGCCCCCACCATCTGGCCCAGCAGATAAAAAATGGAGACCACGACAGCCGAGGCGGATGCCGCCCCGCGTACCCATTTAGAGGATGTACGAAAGGCGAGAATGTCCCCCAGGGTGTACTTGCCGGCATTGCGGCACGGCTCGGCAATTATGAGGAGCACCGTCAAAAAGCTGATGATTATCCCGACAGAATACATGAACCCATCGGGACCAAAGAGAGCCATAAGTCCTGTGATGCCGAGGAACGTGGCCGCCGAAAGGAAGTCGCCGGCAATTGCCCAGCCGTTCTGCATACCTGAGATCCCACCACTGGCAGCATAATAGTCAGACGCTGTCTTGGTTTTCCGTGAAGCCCAGACGACAATCCCGCCCGTAGCCGCGACAATCAGCAAAAACATGCTGATGGTAAACATCCTATTGGTCTGGATTTTTTTGGGCATGGCTGTCGGAGTTTTTGCAACTGCGGCAGGAATAGCCCGGGTAGCGGCTGATGCCGGCGCTTGCGTGATAGCAGCAACTGGTGCGACAGCCGGCTTTCCCGCCGGATCGGCAGCAATCGCGAATGTGCCGAGGCTCAGGTATATCATCAATGACAAGACCAGATACTTCATTTAAGTTCCCCCTTGTTGATCAGTTCAATCACCTCCACCATAAGTGGGTCGAATACCTTGTTGGATTTATTGGTATAGATGATGGCAATTGCCCATGACAAAACGAATTGGAAAAGACAAAAAAGATACCCAAAATTAAGTCGGCCGATAATCTTTGCGTTGAAGAGACCTGGGGCATACATCGCTCCGATCAGGACCAGGAAATACGAGATGGCCCCGACAATCCATAACCCAACGAGAAATCTGGTTTTCTTTTGGCGCAGTTCGACGAATTTCGGACTTTGGGCTATTGCCGACCAATTAGTTGTTTCTTTCACTCAAGGCTCCTTTTAGTTTATTTGTTTCAATGAGACAGGAGAACCGGAACGGTCAAATGCCTGAACACGAGCTCGGCAACCGGGCTCAGGGCGAGAGCTCCCCGGCGGTTGGGGGCAAATGCCCCCATGACCAGCAGGTCGGCCGTATGTTCGCAGACAAGGTTGAGGATTTTGTCGCCGACCGATAGATTCCCACCACAGATCTGGTCGGTTCGGGCTGTTACCGCATGCCGGGCGAGATAGCTGCGGACGTTCATGAAATCGCTGTCACTGTCGGAGGTGATCACTTCCGCGCCGACACCGACGACGGAGACATGGTGGGACTTTTCGATATGCGGCATGGCGTCGTGCAGGCTCCTGACCGACTCCCGTCCCGTCTTCCAGGCGATCATGATCCGGTCTCCGGCCGTTTCGAACGATCCGGTATAGGGGACGACCAGCACGGGCCGCCCACAGGTCATCACCAACTGCTCCGGGAGGTCCGTGGGGACGTTCAGGCCCGGGGTGCGATAATTGGTCTGCCCGACGATGACCAGGTCCGAGTAGTAGGCCTGAACGGTCACAATATCCGAAACACTGGCCCCGATTACCGATGAATCGGCGAAGACCCATTCCGAGGCGATCCCGGCTGCGGCCGTTTTCTCCCTGAACATCGTCTCGACCCGCTCCAGACTGGCCCGTTCGCCAATGCCGCGGGATTCGTAATAGGCCTGGGTTATCGGATACATCCCCCGCAGACTGGCCCCATGCTTCCGGGCATAGAGGATGGCCAGATCCAGCCTGCTTTCTGCGGCATCGGAATCGTCCAGATGCACCAATATGTCTTTGATTCCCACGATATGGCTCCTTGCCTGATGTTTGGCTGCCCGCCGGTTGCTCCCGCGCCGGCTACGTTCCCGGTGCAGCTTTCTTTTCCTTCCCCAGATACGCACGCTTGACCTCGGCATTTTCCATCAGTTCATCTGCCATCCCTTCCAGGATGACCTTGCCGGTTTCCATCACATACCCACGGTCGGCCAGTTTCAGGGCCGCCTTCGCATTCTGTTCCACCAGGAGGATGGTCATGCCGGTTTCCTGCCGCAGCCGTTCCAGTACCCGGAAGATTTCCTGGACCACCAGCGGCGCAAGCCCCATGGAGGGCTCGTCCAGGAGCAGCAGTTTCGGCTTGGCCATCATGGCCCGGCCGATGGCGAGCATCTGCTGTTCCCCGCCGGACATGGTACCGGCCAGCTGATTGCGACGTTCCTCGAGACGGGGAAACAGTCTGAATACCTGGTCCATGTCCCGGTGAATGGCCGCGGTTTTCTCGGAACTGCGGTAGCGCAGGTACGCCCCCATTTCCAGGTTGTCCTCTACCGACAGCGGCTTGAATACCTGGCGCCCCTCGGGCACCTGGGATATGCCGAGTTTGACGATCCGGTCCGGCGCCAGCGCGGCAACGGATTCGCTCCGGAAGCTGATCTCTCCGCTGGCCGCAGGGGTTACCCCGGAAATGGTGTTGAGTATGGTGGTCTTGCCGGCGCCGTTGGCACCGATCAGGGTCACGATCTCTCCCTCACCCAGGGACAGGGAGACATCCTTCAGGGCGTGCACCTTGCCATAGTAGGTGTTGACATTATTGACACGGAGCATGGCTATTCGTCCTCCCCCAGGTACGCCGCAATAACTTCATGATTGTCCTGGATCTCGCGGGGTGTCCCTTCGGCCAGTTTTCTCCCGAGGTTCAACACCACGATCCGGTCGCAGATATCCATGATCAGTTCCATGTCGTGCTCCACGAGAACGACCGTGATGCCCGTCTCCCGTATCCGCTGGATGAGTTTTGCAAGCTCCAGGGTCTCCTGGTTGTTGAGGCCGGCGGCCGGTTCATCCATCAGTATGATCTGGGGTTCAACGGCCAGGGCGCGGGCAATCTCGAGCAACCGCCCTTTGCCGAAGGGGAGGTTGCCGGCGGTGACGTCGGCCAGGTCGGAAATCCCGGTGAAGTCCAGCCAGTTCAGGGAGTGTTCCCGAATGCGGCGCTCTTCCGCCATGTTCCAGGGCATCTTGAGACCGCAGGCCATAAGCCCGCTGGAACTTTTCGTGTGCATGCCGACCATGACGTTCTCGTGGACGGTCATGCCGCCGAACAGTTCGATGTTCTGGAATGTACGCACGAGCCCCAGCCGGGCCAGACGCTCGGGCGGCAGTCCGGAGACATCCGCCCCATCCAGCAGTACCTTGCCGGCAGTCTGGGTGTAAATGCCGGTGATGATGTTGAAGAGGGTGGTCTTCCCGGCGCCGTTGGGGCCGATCACTCCGGTAATATCCCCCTTGGCAATGGTAAAGGAGACGCGATCGAGGGCGGTGACGCCACCGAATACCTGGCTGATGCCGGAAACTTCAAGCATGCTCGACCCCTCCTTCCGACTTGAGCGCGGTCTTTCCTTTCGACTTGAGCAGTTTCCGGTACAGTTCGGGAATGCCCCGCACCAGTCCCCCCGGCATGTATATGACCATTAGCATCAGGAGGCCGCCGTAGATGATGATGTCGTAGTCGTGCGCGGCACGCAGAAATTCGGGAAGCAGGGTGAGGAGCGCGGCTCCGAGGAATGATCCGTAGATGCTCCCCAACCCGCCGATGACCACCATGGTGAGCAGTTCGACCGAGAACGTGAAGCCGAACGAGGCGGGTGAGATGAACGTCATCGTGTGGGCGTAGAGACTCCCGGCCAGGGCGCAGAAAACGGCCGAGACGGCAAAGATCTGGACTTTGAGCAGCCGGGCGTTGCCCCCCCCCCCCCGGGCCGCCACTTCCGAGTCGTGCACCGCACGCAGTGCCCGGCCGATCCTGGAATTGGCCAGATTGAGGGAGAAGAGAACCATTAGCAGGGTGAAGACCCAGACCAGATAATAGTTTTTCAGATCCGAATCAAACGTGATGCCGTTGATCGAAAGGTTGGGTATGCCGGAAAGGCCCGAAGGTCCGCCGGTCAGATCGACCGTCTCGTTGAAGACGATGTAGATGATGATGCCAAGGCCAAGCGTTGCCATG
>NZ_VLLN01000041.1 GCF_007830735.1 Geobacter argillaceus | reverse complement strand
CGATGGCTGCAAGAGTCCCACAGCAGCGGCGATAAACGGCCCCCGCCTCCGTCTCCCGGCCTGTCTGACGGTAGCAGAGCATGAGCCGTCGATACAGCTCCTCGATGTGAATCCGTATCGATGGCCCTTTCGGACAGTTCTGTCTCCTTCTCCGCCTCCCCCGTCTGCTCCAGGGAATCGCCCATCCTGGTGACCATACGGTGGAACTGTGCGGCGCAACCGTTCACAGGTGTGTCGGTGTCGCAGGTGTGTCGGTGTCGCAGGTGTGTCGGTGTCGCGTCTACACATTACACATTTGTCAAAAGTGTAGACGCGACAGGCTCCTCGCTGCGCTACGTGGGTAGCCTGAAATCGAGCTTACCAGCGATAAGGTAAGCCATGTTGATGAGATTCTTCGTAGAGCGGTACCCTCTGGCCCTTCTCTTGGCAGCCTGAATAAGGCCGTTAACTGCCTCCAGGAAACCGTTTGAGAGCTTGCTGTTGAACCAGGCCAGTATCCCGTTCCAATGATCTTTGACAGTTCTGGCCACCTTCTTTACCTGTTCTATCTGGCAGCGGATCGCCCAATTGTACCAAGTCTTGAGAAGCATTTCGGCATCCTCGCGGGTGGGGGCGAAGTAGACATCCTGAAGGGCCAGTTTGATCAGATAGGCTTTGGCAGTCTTGAGGCGGTAGTGGCTGAGCTTGGTCAAAGTTTCGTTCTGCTTCTCGGTCAGGTTCTCGGGGTTCTTCAAGAAGGCAAAGCGACTGCCATGCAAAAGTTCCGGGAAGAGCTGGGACTCTTCCGCCCGGACCTTGCCCAAGGCATCGTTCATGAGTTGAATCAAGTGGAACGGATCAAAGGTGATCTCGGCGTTGGGCAGGGCCTCCCTGATGCCTTTGATGAACGCCTTTGACATGTCGATGCAGGCAGCGGTAACGTTTTCTGGCGCGCCGCCGTGGGCCTTGAGATCCTCCGTGAATGACTTGACGGTCTCATGGTCTTTCCCTGCGGTTCCGAACAAAAGGCGTCGCTGGTCTAGATCGAAGAAGAGGGAGATGTAATCCTGTCCTCTGCGGGCAGAGGTTTCATCGATACCGACACGCTTGACTGCCGAGTAATCGGCTTGAGCACGAGCACTCTGTACGTAATGATCGAGAACACGCCAGATGCGGGTGTCGTGTTCGCCTAAAAGGGCGGCCGCCGCTTTGACGGGCATCTCACGAACCAAGGCCATGACCAGGGCCTCGAAAAGAAGCGTAAAGCCGGAGCCGGTACGTGCCCAGGGAACCTGAACCTGCTTCACTCCACAGGCGGCATTGGGACACTTAACCCGAGGCACGCGGGCAGTCAGGTATGCCTCATATTGAAAGAAATTCAAATGCCGCCACGTTTTCTCGCTCGTATCATATGCCGGCGCGGGCGCACCACAGACAGGGCAAGCGAAGGTCGCGCCGCGCTGAAAGCCAATCTTGATGTCTAAGCGCGTGCTGTCGGTGTCGCGTCTACACATTACACATTTGTCAAAAGTGTAGACGCGACACCAGTTCCTCTCCGACACCAGTTCCTCTCCCAATCGTCAACTTTTCGTACGGGGCAACGATACGATTCTTGCTGTCGCGCTCTATTAGGCCTGATTCCTCAAGTATTTTCACATCCTCATACACGTTTTTGTCCCGCTCAAGGAGCGCTGCCAAAGCCCGGACCGTCAAGGGGCCGTTGGCGTGGAGCGTCTTCAGAAGGTTGTGCCGCTGCCGGGTGATGACCTTCGACAACACCTCCGCCGACTCGAAAAAGACCCGGTGGATCGGCCCCGGGACCTTCTCCCCCTTGTCGATTGCCGTCCAGTCCCGTTCAAGCTCCGCGAAGAAATCCTGTTTGCCCTTTATCCCGATTGTGCGGTTCATATTGCGCCTCCTGCCCGTTCGATCTCGTCGCGGAAATCCTTCAGGAGCGAGGGAATGTCCCGGAAGACGTACGGAACTTCCTCACCCGAGACGTGCTTATGGTTGCCTTTACCCTGCTCATTGTCGAAGCGTACCAGGCATTCACCACGCCGGCCGAAATAGAGCCGGTGGCCCAGGCCTGGAGCATGGCGACGAACTTTGAGGCGAAAGAGTTCGTGCCGCTGGCGGGTCAGCAGCATGTCGGCGGGGAGGCGGCTCTCCCATACGCTCTGATGCCCACGCTCTGACGCATGGCCAAAAGAAAGGGGCAGGCTGCTCGCGCAGGCCTGCCCCTTTGCCTTCTGTATATGAAACAATGTCAGACGTTGAACCGGAAGTGCATGACGTCCCCGTCATTCACCACATACTCCTTCCCTTCCAGTCGCATCAGCCCTTTTTCCTTGGCCCCGGCTTCGCCGCCTGCGGCGATGAAGTCCGCAAACGCAATCACCTCGGCACGGATGAACCCTTTTTCAAAGTCGCTGTGGATGACTCCGGCCGCCTGGGGGGCCTTGGTGCCGACCGGAATGGTCCAGGCCCGCACCTCTTTCTTGCCGGCCGTGAAGTAGGTAATGAGTCCAAGGAGTTCGTAACCACGCCTGATAAGGCGATCGAGACCCGACTCCTCCAGCCCCATGCCGGCCAGGAATTCATGCTTCTCATCCGCGTCCAGTTCGGAGATCTCCGCCTCGATCCGGCCGCAGATCGTTACCATCCGGGCACCTTCGGCAGCTGCCAGTTCCCCGACCTCGGCAACGAACGGATGCTTCCCGTCCAGATCGTCCTCGGCCACGTTGGCCACGTACAGGACCGGCTTGTCGGTCAGGAGGTGCATGTCGCGCAGGACCAGGCTTTCCTCTTCGCTCTCGGCAACGCCCCGGGCCGGCAGCCCCTTTTCCAGCAGCCCCTTGAGCCGCAGGCAGAACTCCACCTCGTCCTTGGCCTTCTTGTCGCCACTGCGTCCGAGCTTTTCGGCCCGCTGCAGCCGTTTTTCCACCGTATCCAGGTCGGCCAGGGCCAGCTCCAGTTGGATCACCTCGATGTCCCGGCGGGGGGCAACGCTGCCGTTCACATGCACCACGTTCTCGTCGTCAAAACAGCGAACCACATGGACAATGGCATCAACCGCCCGGATATGGCCGAGAAACTTGTTACCGAGCCCTTCGCCCTGACTCGCTCCCTTTACCAGGCCGGCAATATCGACGAACTCGATGGTGGTCGGCAGTATCCTTTCCGGATTCACGATCGCAGCCAACTGATCAAGACGGGGATCAGGGACCTGAACAATCCCCACATTGGGATCGATGGTGCAGAAGGGGTAGTTGGCCGACTCGGCGCCGGCCGCGGTCAGGGCGTTAAAAATGGTCGATTTCCCCACGTTGGGGAGCCCAACAATGCCGCAGTTGAAACCCATGAACGTTCCTTTTTGTTGCGTGATGAAAGTTGGCTACTGCCGTGACAAAAGGACTGACAAGCGGAGCTTGGGCAGGTACACAGGGATGTTCCAGTCTCCAGTCGCCGCTACTACACAAATTCCTTGTTATTGAACAGGCTCATGGTCTTGGCAACCCCTGCGTCCAGAAGCATCTCCAGCGCATCTACGGCCCCGTCCACCAGGTGCGGAACACTCTGCATCTCCTGGGGAGTGAAGTTCTGGAGCACGTAGCCGGTGACATCGCCATGGGCCGGCCGGCCGATGCCGATCCTGATCCGGAGGTAGCCGTTGTCGCCCAGTTCCTGGGCCAGCGACCGCAGGCCGTTGTGGCCACCGTGGCCGCCACCCTCTTTAACCTTGAGGCTGCCAAAGGGGATATCCAGGTCGTCATGGATGACTATCAGGTCTGCCGGAGTGAGCTTGTGGAAGCGGAGCGCCTCGGCCACCGCCCGCCCGGAGAGGTTCATGAAGGTCTGGGGCTTGAGCAGCAGCAGCCGGTGCCCGCGGTAGTTCCCTTCGCCATACAGCCCGGAAAAGGACGTGCGCGTGACACCGATCCCGGCCTGTCCGGAAAAGCGGTCCAAAACTATGAAACCCGCGTTGTGGCGGGTCCATAAATATTTGGGGCCGGGATTCCCCAGCCCCACGATCAGTTTTGTTGACATGACGTATCGGTCCGACTAAACGACTAGGCGCTGGCCTCCGGCGCCGCCTCTTCCTTGGCCCGGCCGAGGATGGTGGCTACCGAAGCCTTGGCATCATCGAGGACCTTCACGCCGGCAGGAAGCTTCAGCTCGCCCACATGGATGGAGTGGCCGATGGTGAGCTCGGTAACGTCCACGTCAAGATGTTCCGGAATAGCGGTAGGGAGACATTCGATCTGCAGCTTGTGGAGGGCCTGGTCCAGCAGACCGCCGTCCTTTACCCCTTTGGCGCTACCGACGACACGAACCGAAACCTCGACCTTGACCTTCTCGTCGAGAGCGATCTTGTGGAAGTCCACGTGACGGAGACCGCCCTTGATCGCTTCGCGGTTGATGTCGGCAACGATCACCACGGTGCCGTTCAGAGCACCGCCACCCTGCAGGGTGATCAGGGTGTTCTGCCCGCCTTCGCCGGCAACGGCCGAGAAAAACTCCTTGGCGTTGACACTGACGGCTACCGGCTCGATCCCCTTGCCGTACACCACGGCTGGGGCAAGCCCCTTTATCCTGAGCTGACGGGAAATCCCCTTACCGGTTTTGTCGCGCAGCTCGATATTCAGTTGCTTCTGTTCCATTATTATTGCCTCCACTCGGTGGAAATTTGCTGCGTATTGGTACGGCTACGGCCCGGACCCTAAACAAAGAGGGAACTGACCGATTCGTCTTCGTGTATGCGCCGGATGGCTTCGGCAAGGAGATCGGCAACGCTCAGCACCGTGATTTTCTGGGTAGCGGCCGTTTTATCCCCCAACGGGATCGTGTCGGTAATGATCACTTCCTGAATGGCCGAACCGTTGATCCGCTCGATGGCCGGTCCGGAAAGAACCCCGTGGGTGGCACAGGCAAAAATGGCGGTGGCACCATGCTCCTTCAGGGCAGTGGCTGCCTGGGTAAGGGTTCCGGCCGTATCGATCATGTCGTCCAGAATGACGGCTACCTTGCCACGCACGTCGCCGATCAGATGCATCACTTCGGCCACGTTCGGTGCGGTACGCCGCTTGTCGATCACCGCCAGGGTGCAGTTCAGACGCTTGGCAAAGGCCCGCGCCCGCTCGGTGCCACCGGCATCGGGGGAGACCATCACAACACCGCCATCCGAGAACCGCTTGCGCAGATGCTCCAGGATAACCGGAGCGGCGTAGAGGTTGTCCACCGGGATATTGAAGAAGCCCTGGATCTGACCGGCGTGCAGGTCAACGGTAACCACCCGGTCAGCACCCGAGGTAGTGACCAGGTCAGCCACCAGCTTGGAGGTGATTGGCGTGCGGGGGGCTGCCTTGCGGTCCTGACGGGCATACCCGTAGTACGGGATCACGGCGGTGATGGTATCGGCGGATGCCCGTTTCAGGGCGTCCATCATGATCAGGAGCTCCATCAGGTTGTTGTTGGTCGGATTACAGGTGGACTGGATGATATAGACATCCCGCCCCCGCACATTCTCGCCAATCTCCACCATGATCTCGCCGTCGGAAAAGGTCCGGACCTTTGCCGTAGCGAGGGTAAGCCCCAGACTGGTGCAGATTTTTTCTGCCAGGCCGGGATTGGAATTACCGGAGAAAATCTTTATCCTGTCGTGCATCGCGACCGCCAAGAGAAAGGCCCGCTGCCGGGCCGGAATGTGTTACGGAGGTTGAGGGGATCGACTAAATTCCCTCTGGGAAATCAGTTTTTTACCTTACGGGCCAGCTAAAGTCAACAAGAAAAACGGACCGTTTGAGCGAACGCGGCTCCCAATCGTCAGGGCGAGATGCGCATTCCCACTATTCGTTACCCGCCGGCATTGCCCCTATCAGCCCCAGGTCGAACGTGAGTTCTTTAGGCAGATTCGTGGTCGGATAATTTGCAAACACCCAGCCATGGTACAGCTCTTTATCCCCCTGATAGATCCTGATTTCTACAGCGGGATTTTTGGTTTCATTCGACTTGGAGGTGAGATTGATCCCCTCCATGATGAAATGGGGGAAAAAGTTGAGCACCTTGATGGAAAGGTCGGAGCCCGGAACGCTCAGGGTTGAACCGATATCCACGGAATACGTCCGGACCTTATCGCCCTGTTTCTCCTTAAGGGCCAGCGTAACACCCTTCCACTTCCCCTTTATCTCCTCCGGGACCTTGACCACGGTCTCCTTTTTGATCACCGCACCCTCCGACGGCTTGGCCGGCTCGGCCTTTTCCTCTTTCTTCGTACAACCAACCATGACCAGCGGGACAACCAGCATAACCGCCAATACCAGCTTCAATAATTTCATCCGCAATTCTCCTTGCCGAAGATGACAAAAAAGGCACCGAAGCCGTTTAGGGCCGGTGCCTGGTAATAAGTGTGGCTGGGGTGCCAGGATTCGAACCTGGGAATGCCGGAATCAAAATCCGGTGCCTTACCGCTTGGCGACACCCCAATAAATTTGCCTGAAACAGACCTAGTTGAGCGTAGGAACCGCCGCCGTGAACCACCCCTCGCGACGGGCGATCTCCTCAGCAGAGCGCCGCGCAACCCGCTCGTCCTCGAACAGACCGAAGACCGTGGGTCCACTCCCGGACATCATGGCACTTTGTGCCCCTGCTGCCAGGAGTTGCTCCTTAATCTCGTTGATAACCGGAAACCGGCCGATGGTGACCGCCTCCAGATCATTGGCCAGGAGCGCGGAAAGCTCGGCAATCCCCCCAATGAAGGACGGTAATTTAGCCGGTTCACCTTTGTCTGTCAATTGTAAATTTTGATAGACCCATGCGGTGGAGACATGAATGTTCGGGTTCACCAGGACAATCCAGGCATCGGGAGTCCGTTCCAGGGCGGTGAGCCGCTCGCCGATCCCCTCGGCCAGGGCGGGCCGCTGAAAGATAAAGAATGGCACGTCAGCACCCAGGGTCACGCCGATGGCCATCAATTCCCGGTCGGAAAGTCCGAGACCGAGCAATTCGTTTACCCCCATGAGGACCGAGGCTCCGTCACTGCTCCCGCCACCGAGACCGGCAGCTACCGGAATCCGCTTGTCGATCCGGATGGTGAGACCTTCCCGGCGGCCACTGCGCCTGAGCAGCGCATCGGCCGCCCGCCAGGCGATGTTGTCCGGGCCGTCGGGCACCCCTTCCCTCCCGCAGAACACCTCGATCCCCGGCTGGTCGTTTACCGTGATGGTGATCTCATCGCACAGGCCAATCCGCTGCATGATCATGCGCAGCTCATGATAGCCGTCGGGGCGGCGACTGAGGACATCCAGGCGGTAATTGACCTTGGCAGGGGCTTTCAGGGTAAGACTCTTCATTTGCGGATGACCCGCCGCCGCATCCCGCCGCCCATGGCGGCCATCTGTTGCTTCTGGATAGTGGCCGGGTTCTCCAGGTGGAACTGGTACCACATCTCGCCGTAACCGGTCATCTTCATCCGCTTCCCGTCCTTCAGGAGTGCCAGGTTCTGGGTCAGGTTCTCGTCGCCGGCGACCTTCTTCAACCCCCGCTCCAAAACATCCTTTGCCTTGTCCGTGTCGCCACCATCGGCCAGACACCAGGCATAGAGCGCCCAGAGCAGGGATTCCCTGGGGGTGCCGAGCACGGCCTTTTCAAAGGCATCCTTCATCTTGTCCCGCTTGTTCCGCTTCATGTAGCTGATCGCCAGCATCCCCATGGTGACCCAGTTTTTGAAGAACCCCTTCTGCAGGTATGGAAAGGCGGTGGAGAAATCGCGCTTGATGTAGTGGAGCATGCCGATGGCCGAATTGACCTGGCCGGTCACATAGATCTGCCACTTGCCGTACTGCAGGGCAGGCTGCATCTCCCGGATCGCCTTGTCCACCAACTGCAACTGCATCTCCTTTCTGGTGACCCGCTGGGTCTGCAGATCCTTCATGGCCGACGACATGATCGCCTCGACCTTCTTCATGACGTAGCGGCTGAGGAGGGCAAAGGCTCCAAGACCCAGAACGAGGCCGATGAGCAGGGAGAGCCACCAGGAAAGCCCCACTGCGAGCTTCAGGACCAGGAACGTGACAACGACGAGGGCAACGGAGATGATGATATTGTACATACTGAGACTAAACCCCTTTTTGAGACGATTCAGGATAATAAACGATCAACTCTTCTCTTCGCTGCTGCCCGGCAGAGCATCCTTGTCCACGTATTTGGCAACAATGAGCCGCTTGCCGGGCCGCAGGGCCACCCGCTCCCGGATGTTGTTCCAGGCGGCGAGAATCCTGGCCGAGACATTGAACCGCCGGGCCAGCGATGCCAGGGTATCACCCTTTTTCACCGTGTAGAACCGCTTCGTTTCCTGCGGGTCGGCCTTCGCCACCGTGTTCACGGCAGCAGCGGCAAGCAGCGGTGCCTGTTCAGCCGGTTTGTCCGGCGATTTCTCCACTGTGACCGGTACCAGGATCGTCTTGCCCCGCAGTCGGGCCGTGCTCTTCAGGTGGTTCGCTTCAGCCAGGGACTCGACCGAGGTATTGAACCGCCTGGCCACGGCGGCCAGGGTCTCCCGCTTCTTCGGCCGGTAGCGGGTGTAGACGATCCGCTCGCTATAGCGCTTGTTCTCCGGGATCTTTGCGTATTCAGCCTCAAAGAGCCCCTTTTTCCCCTTCGGAAGCCTCAACTGGTAGTTGGCATAATCCGGCGGAGTGCACCAGCGGCGAAGCTCCGGGTTGAGCTCCTTGAGGACCGGATACGGTACGTCGGTGATGCGTGCGACCAGTTCCAGATCGGTCCGGGAGGGAATGGTTACCGTGTCCAGCTCCAGCGGCGGCAGGTAGGCCACGTCGGCGAACCCGTAACGGGCCGGCTCCTTGGCGATAATGGCCGCTGCCAGCAGCTTCGGAACGTAATCCTTGGTCTCACGCTTCAGGTACGACCCCTTGGTCAGTTCCCAGAAATCACGGCTGTTGTACTTGTCGATGGCCCGGAGGATCTTGTTCTCGCCGGCGTTATAGCCTGCTGCAGCCAGGTACCAGTTGTTGTTGAACAGGGCGTAAAGCTCCTTCAGGTACAGGGCCGCGGCAATGGACGATTTCAGCGGATCTCTCCGCTCGTCGATCCACGGATCGATCCGCAGGGAGTAGCGCTTGCCGGTGCCGGACATGAACTGCCAGGGGCCCACGGCGCTGGCCACGGATACGGCGTGGGGAGTAAAACCGCTCTCTATCATGGCCAGGTAGACCAGGTCTTCGGGAAGCTTTTCCTTCCTGAGGACCTCCTTCATGAGCGGGATGTACCGTTCGGAACGGGAGAGCCAGCGGGCAAAGAAGGAACGCCCCCTGGTCCGGAAGTAGTTGACGAAGTACTCGACCTTGCCGTTCAGGGTGAGCGGGATGTCGGATTCCGGAAGCTCGATCTGGGGAAAACTGAGTTCAATCTCGTCAACAAGGTGCGCCGGATTCTCTTCGGCGGCAAAGGTCTCGCTGTCGGTAAGCCCCAGGGACCGGTACAGCTCTGCCTCCCGCCCCAGGGAGGCCACCGTGGCGGTGCGGGTCGTGAGCATCGCCTCGTCGGCCGGAGGAGTGGCCGGCAGTTCCGGACGCTGGGCGGCAACGCAGGGTACTGCCATGAACATGATAAAAAGAAGGGGGAGGATCTGCTGCATTGGGGGTCCACCGCCGCACCACTGGAGCGGAAATCCGGCACCCGGGCGGCTACATTGAAAAAGATGGCGCAGTATAGAGGAATTTTCCCACCGTGTCAAATCGGGCATCCCTGACCGGTTCCGACCGTTGCGGCCGGGAACTGATGTGGTATTACTTTATGGCCGCAACGGCAGGACAGGGAGACAACTGATCCGGTGCCACATTTCGAAATCGCGGGGGCGGGACATGCTGCGCCCTTACAGGAGAACACGATGACTTCTCAGGAGCTATGGAAACGTTTTCAGGAACACCTCTGCGTCTGTACCGGGATAGGTCTGACCCTGGATATCAGCCGCATGCAGTTCGGCACCGACTTTTTCCCCCGCATGGAACCGGCCATGCAGCAGGCCTATGCCGCCATGGCCGAACTGGAGCACGGTGCCATCGCCAATCCCGACGAAGGCCGGATGGTGGGACATTACTGGCTGCGCGCCCCGAAGCTGGCTCCAACCCCGGAGATCACGACCGAGATCGAGTTCACCGTCCGGGCGGTACGGGAGTTCGCCGCCGACATCCATGAGGCTGCCATTACCACGCCGGCCGGCACACCGTTTCGCCGCCTGCTGGTGATCGGCATCGGTGGATCGGCACTGGGCCCACAGTTCGTGGCCGATGCACTCGGTTCGCCTGCTGACCGGATGAAACCGTACTTTTTCGACAACACCGACCCGGACGGGATGGACCGGGTCCTGGCAGAGATCGGTTCCGGCCTGACGGAAACCCTGACCGTGGTCATTTCCAAGAGCGGCGGCACCAAGGAGACCAGAAACGGCATGCTGGAAGCCAGGGTCGCCTACGGGCGGGCCGGCCTGGCCTTCCCCGGATATGCCGTGGCCGTGACCGGGGCCGGGAGCGAACTGGATCAAACCGCTGTCAGTGAAGGGTGGCTCGCCCGCTTTCCCATGTGGGACTGGGTCGGCGGCCGGACCTCGGTCACGTCGGCGGTGGGGCTCCTGCCGGCAGCCCTCCAGGGGATCGACATCGCCGGGCTCCTGGACGGGGCGCAAGCCTGCGACACCCTCACCCGTTGCCCGGAAACCCGCAAAAACCCGGCGGCACTGCTGGCCCTGATGTGGCACCATGCCACCGACGGCCGCGGCGCCAGGGATATGGTCGTCCTGCCTTACCGGGACCGCCTCCTGCTCTTCTCCCGCTATCTCCAGCAGCTCATCATGGAATCCATCGGCAAGGAATTGGACCTGACCGGCCGGGTGGTCAACCAGGGTATCTCAGTCTACGGCAACAAGGGCTCCACCGACCAGCACGCCTATGTGCAGCAACTCCGGGAAGGGGTGCCCAACTTCTTCGTCACCTTCATCCAGGTGCTGAAGGACCGGGCCGGGGCATCTCTGGCCGTCGAGCCGGAGGTGACCAGCGGCGATTACCTCTTCAGTTTTCTTCAGGGGACCCGCCAAGCCCTGGCCGAAAAGGGACGGGAATCGCTCACCATCAGCGTGGACGAACTGGACGCCCGAACCATCGGGGTGCTCATCGCCCTGTACGAGCGGGCCGTTGGTTTCTATGCCAGCCTGGTCGGCATCAATGCCTACCACCAGCCCGGAGTGGAAGCGGGCAAGAAGGCGGCCGGCGTGGTGCTGAAACTTCAAGAAGATCTTTTCGCTCTTCTCCGGTCGCGCCCCGGCGAGAAGCTGACCGCCGACGAGGCCGCTACGGCGCTCGGCAAGGCAGATCAGGCGGAAGCCGTCTTCCATATCCTGCGCCACGCCACCGCCAACCCGGACCACGGCATCACCATGATACCGCAGGAGCCGCTCTGGCAGAGTCGGTTCAGCGGGTAACCGCGATCGACGACACGAATATCTTCAGCGTGGTCGCTTTTCTTCCCCCGTTGTCAACCAACCGGGAAGTCGTCCGTTTTTTATGGCATAAATCTGAAGTACGAAAGGAGATCTATCATGAACAGAACGAAACGATTGGCCATCATGCTGGCAGGAGTGCTCAGCCTGTCACTCCTGGCCGGACAGGCAATGGCCCAGACCGGTGAACCGCCGCAGGGAAGACCGAAGATGATGCACCGGGGAGAAGGGATGGGCCAGCCCGACCCCGCCCGCCACCTCCAACGCCTTACCACTAACCTCGGGCTGACCACGGAGCAGCAGGAGAAGATCAAGCCGATCCTCGATGAGGAGGCGGCCCAACTGAAGGCGACCGACAACGAAAAGCTCACCGGCGCCGAACGCCGCACCCGAATGAAGGAACTCCACGGCGCTACCTTTGAAAAGATCCGGCCGATCCTGACCCCTGAGCAGCAGAAGAAACACGATGCCATGCGGGAACGGATGCAGGATAGAAACAAGGCCCACCAGATGAAGCCGGCGGAAGCGCCGGCCAAGTAGTCGCCCTCCCGGGAGACAGGCAACAAAAAGGCCCCTGGTATTCCTTCGCGGAATGCCAGGGGCCTTTGTCTGCTCAAACCTTTTGTCCGTTATTCCCCCAGGTAGGTATACCCCAGCAGGGTCCGGTCCAGGAGCTCGATGAAGTGGCTGCTCTCCTCGATGGAGACCAGACGCTTCGCCACCCCCTTCTCCAGATGCTCACGGACCCTTTTGAGGATCTCCGGTCCCTTGTACTGCACGTATTTCAGGCTCTCCCAGCAGGCATCCCCGTTGATGACCGTATCGATCATGTAGCCGGTCTTCTTGTTGAAGGTGATGTGAACGGCATTGGTGTCGCCGAACAGGTTGTGCAGGTCCCCCAGGATCTCCTGGTAGGCGCCGATCAGGAAAAAGCCGATGTAGTAATCCTCGTCTTTTCGCATCTTGTGCAACGGCAGAAATTTGGTCCGGCCGTTCTCGCCGACGAAACTGGTGATTTCGCCGTCCGAATCGCAGGTGATGTCGGCGATGGAGGCGATGACGTCCGGCTTCTGGTTCAGCCGCTGCAGCGGCACGATCGGGAAGAGCTGGTCGATGGCCCAGGAGTCGGGGACCGACTGGAACAGGGAAAAGTTGGCGAAGTAGGTCTGGCGCAGGGCCAGCTGGAAGTTCTGCAACTCCTCCGGGATCGGCTTGATCTTCTCCACGATGCTGTTGATCTTCTTGATGATCTTGCCGTAGAGCCACTCGGCCATGGCCCGCTCCTGCAGGGTGAGGTAGCCGAGATTGAACAGACTCACCGCCTCCTGGATCAGTTGCAGGGTGTCGTGGTAGTCCTCCCGGAGAGAATAGCGGTCGATGCTCTTGTGGATGTCCACCAGCTTCTTGACGGTCGGCGCCAGCTTCTCCGCCGTGGTCAGGTCCTCCTCGAAATCAGGGGTCAGGCGCTGGGTGTTGGTGTTGAGCACATTGGTCACCAGCACCGAATAGTGGGCGACCGTGGCCCGGCCCGACTCGGAGATGATGTTGGGACACTCCACGCCGGCATCGTCGCAGATGTTCTTGATCTGGTAGATGACGTCGTTGGCGTACTCGTCGATGGAGTAGTTGACGGATGAGAAGTAGCTGGACTTGGAGCCATCGTAGTCCACCCCGAGACCGCCGCCGATATCCACGTATTCGATTCCCACCCCCAGTTTGCGCAGCTCGGCATAGACCCGCGCCCCTTCGATCAGGGCGGTCTTGATCTTGTCGATCTTGGTGATCTGGCTGCCGATATGGAAGTGGATCAGTTTCACCTGATCGATCAGGCCGTTTTCCTCCAGGAGATCGATGGCGGCGATGATTTCCGACATCCGCAAGCCGAACTTGGCGTCCTCGCCGCCGGAGGTGGCCCACTTGCCGGTCCCCTTGGAAGAAAGCTTGACCCGGATACCCAGCTTTGGCTGGATGCCGGTCCGCTTCACCAGCTCGATGATCTTCTCCAGTTCGAACAGCTTTTCGACCACCAGGGTGATGTCGTAACCGACCTTGGTGGCGTAGAGGACGGTCTCGATGTACTCGGTGTCCTTGTAGCCGTTGCAGATAATGGGAAGGTTGTTGCCGCTGGAGATGGAGATGCCGGCCACCAGTTCCGGCTTGGAGCCGACCTCCAGGCCGATGTTGTACCGCTTGCCGTAGCTGGCGATAGCCTCCACCACCTGCCGCTGCTGGTTCACCTTGATCGGATAGAAGGTCTGGTACTTTGCCGGGTAGTCGTTCTCGGCAATGGCGTTCCTGAAAACCCGGTTGATGCTGGCGATCCGCCCCTGCAGCACATCCATGAAGCGGAGCAGGATGGGGGGCTTGATCTTGCGCTTGATCAGGTCATCCACCAGTGCCCGCAGGTCTATGGAGCTCTTGGAACTGGACGAGGGGTGGACACAGACGTTCCCCTTCTTGTTGATGGAAAAGAGATCGGCACCCCAGTTGTCCAGGTTGTAGATCTTGGCAGAATCGTTAATCGACCAGCGTTCGGACATAGAAAATCCCCGTTGCTTTCGCTGTATTAATGCATCTCCTACGACAACCTGCTCCTGAAATCCTCGTAGCCGAAGCGTCGCACCACCTTCAGCTCGCCCGTCTCCGGCTCCCAGGTACAGATGGCCGGGTGCTGGATACCGTTGAAGGTAGTGGTCTTTACCATGGTGTAGTGGGCCATGTCCTCGAAGGCCAGCCGGTCGCCTGCCTTGAGCGGTCTTTCAAAAGACCAGTCGCCGATGATGTCGCCGGCCAGACAGGACGGTCCGCCCAGGCGGCAGGTGTACGGCTTCTCGCCCGGATCAAAACCGCCCGTGATGCCGGGTCGGTAGGGCATCTCCAGGATGTCCGGCATGTGGCAGGTGGCCGAGACGTCCAGGATGGCAATATCCATCTCGTTGTGCACCACGTCCAGCACCTCGCCGACCAGGATGCCGGTACCGATGGCGATTGCCTCCCCCGGTTCAAGGTAGACCTCTACGCCGTACTTCCCCTTGAAGTACCGCACCAGTTCCACCAGAGCATCGATGTCGTACCCTTCGCGGGTGATGTGGTGGCCGCCCCCCAGGTTGAGCCATTTCATCTGCGGCAGGAACTGGCCGAACTTTTCCTCAAATGCCCTGGCAGTCCGTTCCAGCGGCTCGAACAGCTGCTCGCAGAGGGTGTGGAAGTGGAGTCCTTCGATCCCCTCAAGCGACCTGCCGTCGAACTCTCGGCGCGGGATGCCGAGTCGGGAGTTGGGGGCGCAGGGGTCGTAGATGGCGGTATGCCCTTCCGAATGCTCCGGGTTCACCCGCAGACCGATGGAGACGCCACTTTTTCCCCACAACGGTCGGAACCGCTCCAGTTGATTGAATGAGTTGAACACCAGGTGGTTGGAGACCTGGAGCAACTCGGCAACATCCGATTCCTTGAAGGCGGCGGCAAAGGAGTGCACCTCCCGGCCGAACTCCTCCCGGCCGAGCCGCGCCTCCCACGGCGAACTAGCGCAGACGCCCTGCAGGGTTC
This sequence comes from Geobacter argillaceus, assembly GCF_007830735.1. Taxonomy (GTDB): domain Bacteria; phylum Desulfobacterota; class Desulfuromonadia; order Geobacterales; family DSM-12255; genus Geomobilibacter; species Geomobilibacter argillaceus. The sequence goes on along the minus strand of NZ_VLLN01000041.1, from coordinate 9,652 downwards.
CGCGGATGACCGGAAAAACCGACCACATGGCAAAGGCCTTTAGTGCCAGCAGGATCTTCGCGCCGGAGCGCCGCTGCACCTCGTCCAGAATGGCCAGGTTGTGGCGCAGCCGCCCCAGGTCCACCACGTAAGCGGGGGATGGGGCGAGGTGCAGGATTTTGTCGATGTCGATACCGGTCAATGGTTTTCCTGATGTCGTAGGGGCGATCCTTGTGATCGCCCGCATTCAAGTAAAGGGCGAACACGAGGTTCGCCCCTACAATTCCGGCCATTCCCCTTCCACAACCACCGTCGGCAGCCCCATCGGTCCCAGCACCTCCAGAAACAGCTCCGGATCGAACTGCTCCATGTTCCAGACCCCCTGACCGTGCCACTTCCCGGTCAGCATCATGATGGCGCCGACCACGGCCGGCACGCCGGTGGTGTAACTGATCGCCTGGGACTGGACTTCCTTGTAGCAGGCCTCGTGATCGCAGATATTGTAGATGTAGACCTGTTTCCGCTTCCCATCCTTGGTGCCGCGGGCGATGACGCCGATGCAGGTCTTCCCCTTGGTCAGCGGCCCGAGGCTCCCCGGATCGGGGAGAAGCGCCTTGAGGAACTGGATCGGCACGATCTTCTGGCCGCCAAACTCCACTTCGTCGATGCGGGTCATCCCGACATTCTGCAGCACCTCCAGGTGCTTCAGGTAGTTGTCGGAGAAGGTCATCCAGAACTGGGCCTTCTTAATAGTGGGGATATGCCTGACGATCGACTCCATCTCCTCGTGGTACAGGCGATAGATGTTCATCGGCCCGATCCCCTCGGGGAAATCGAAGACCCGCTTGGTGGCAAGCGGTGCGCTCTCGACAAACTGCCCATTCTCCCAATGGCGACAGGTAGCGGTCACCTCCCGGATATTGATCTCCGGGTTGAAGTTGGTGGCAAACGGCTGGCCGTGGCTGCCGGCATTGGCGTCGATGATATCGATCTCCTCCACCACGTCCAGGTACTTCTTGGCCGCCAGGGCGGTGTACACGTTGGTGACGCCCGGATCGAACCCGGAACCGAGCAGCGCCATGATGCCTTTCTCTTTGAAGCGGTCCTGGTAGGCCCACTGCCAGGAGTACTCGAACCTGGCAGTATCCAGCGGCTCGTAGTTGGCGGTGTCGAGATAGTCCACGCCGGTTTCCAGACAGGCATCCATGATATGCAGGTCCTGATAGGGGAGCGCCACGTTGATCACCAGTTTCGGCTGCACCTGCTTGATCAGCGCCACCAGTTCGGGAACATTGTCGGCATCAACCCGGGCAGTCCTGATGCTGCCATCGAGCTGGGCGGCAATGGTGTCACACTTGGCCTTGGTCCGCGAGGCCAGGGTGATTTCGCTGAAGATGTCCCGGCGCTGGACACACTTGTGGGTAACAACCTGGCCGACGCCGCCGGCGCCGATGATCAGAACTTTGCTCATGAATACCTCCGCTGAGTCACTGAGAACTGGTTTTGCCTGGACAGAATGTAACCTTTGAGGTTTAGTATATACACTTTCTGCTGTCAATGATTTTCCTTCGGCTGGTATCGGCACGCCAGCCACCGACCAACCGATTGAAACCAATTGACTTTACACGAAAAATTGAGTACCAACGGAAAATGGCTTACAGAAGGATCGGAATGGGGGATGCAAGTGAACAGTGAGAGTCTGCTGAAAGGCAAAAAAATAGGCTTCATCGGCGGCGGCAATATGGCGGAGGCGCTCATCCGGGGGCTTTTGACCGGCGGCGTAACGCCGAGCGACATTCTCGTCGCCGAGCCGTTGGTCAAGAGACGTGAATATCTCGTTGACCGTTATCATGTGCAGGTGACGGCAGAGAACAGGGACTTGGTCGGCACTCCCATCCTACTTCTGGCCATCAAGCCACAGGTGGCGGCACGGGTCCTGGTACACCTGGCAGATCTGCTTCCGGACGACACCCTCCTGGTGTCCATCATGGCAGGCACCCAGTGCGCCGCCATCGAGGCGACCTTCCCGAAACCGGTCCGTGTTGTTCGCGTCATGCCCAACACACCGGCCCTGGTCATGGCCGGTGCGTCCGCAGTGTGCCGCGGCAGTCTGGCCACCGATGAAGACATCGCCATTGTCGAAAGAATCTTTACCCTTACCGGCAGTTGCAGTGTGGTTGACGAGAAGTTGATGAACGCCGTCACGGGCCTCTCCGGCAGCGGTCCGGCTTATGTGATGACGTTTGTGGAGGCGCTTGCCGACGCCGGGGTGGAAAACGGCCTGCCAAGGGATGTTGCCTTGTCCCTGGCCATTCAGACCGTACTCGGCACGGCCCGCCTGCTCAAGGAAACCGGAGAGCACCCGGCAGTCCTGCGGGACCAGGTAACATCACCCGGCGGCACCACTATTGCCGGTCTGCGTGCTCTGGAGCAAGGAGCCTTCCGCGCCACGATCATGAATGCCGTTGACGCGGCCACGGCAAGGGCAAAGGAATTGGGGAAGTAAGGCAGTGGGGACTGGGGAAACGTAATGCTCTTCCCCCCTCAGGTAAAGGCCGGAAGAAGACTCTCCCAGCCTTTCGCATTTACCAGTCACGAGTCACCAGTCACTAGTCACCGCCGTCTCCACTCCCTTACCAGCATTGTCGCAAACAGCGCGAATGATGCCAGGGTCAGATATTTCCCCACCTTGAACGGTAGCGGATCGAAGACGAACCGCACCTCATGGTTTCCCGGCGGCAGATAGACCCCCCGCAGGATATAGTCAACCCGTTGAATCTCGGCCGGTTTGCCGTCCACCGTTGCCTTCCATCCCTTGTAGTACTTCTCACCCAGCACCAGCAGGGCATTGGCGGCAGTAGAAGCCGCAAGGTCGATATGTTCCCCTTCGTACCGTTTGAGTTGGACAGTCCCCACTCCTGCTGCAGGTGCCGATTCCGGAGGGGCCATTGGCAGGGAAGGCGGGCTCTCCACCAGGGCAAGCCGCCGTGGGTCGAATTGCGGGCTCTGCATGATACCCAGGGCCTGCTGGGGTTGGGCAACACTCAGCACCGATGGGACCAGCCAGGCCTTGGGCATGACCGTCCGGTTTTCCAGCACCACCTCGCTGCCGTCCGGCGACTGGAAAACCGGGACGTACTTGTCGCCCAGTTGCGCCTGTTCCTGGGCATATTGGGCCGCGGGATAGACCAGATACCGGACATTCATCAGCTCCGGCATTGGTGACGCGAGGTTGAACGCATCGAGGAAATTCTGCCAGCGCTGCTGCTGGACCGGGTTGGAGGTGAACAACACCGGTATCCGGTTCGTGACGTATAACATCGGGTCACCGCCGGTCATGGGCAGGGTTCGGTGCTGGTCACCACCGCGAAGCAGGTAATCCATTACCGGCGTCTTGGCCGACCTGGCCGCAGCCGCTGGCGCCGGCACCAGAAACAGGAACTTGTCGTTGATCCGCCCGACGTCCACCAGATAAAGGACCAGCAGCGTCGCGGGGAGTAACGACAGCGTTCGGCCAGGTCGGCCGAGGAGCCGGAACGTACCTGCTGCCAGGGCGGCAAGGCCGGCGGCGATCCCGGTCTCCAGCATCAGGTTGTCCCAGCGCTGCGTTGCCAGGTAGGCTCCCTGCTCGTAACGGGTCGGCTGGTTCAGTATCTCGGCAAACCTGGCAAGCCAGTACCCCTTCCCCCCGGCCTCGATCCCCAGGAGGGCGAGGAGCAGCAATGGCACAGCCGCAATCCCCAGGAAGTAGCGCCGAAAGCCTCTCGTCTCCCGCAGCTCCGCGTCCATCAGACAGTCGATCCCCCGCGCAGCCAGGATAGCCAGCCCCATGACCGGGACGAACATCATCATCTTCGGTACCCGGAAACGGTTTATGCCGGGGAAATGGTCGTACAGCAGGTTGTAGACTACCGTGTATTTCCCCATGGAAAAGAGGATGCCGCCGGCGATGCCGGCCACGGCGAGCCAGGTGTAGCGGTCGCGGCGGAATATCAGCGGCAGTGGCAGCAGCAGCCAGGGAAGAAGTCCCATGTAACTGACCGTCTGGGTAAAGACCATCCGTCCCCAGTAGTAGCTCTTGATGTTGAGGGGGTTCTCCCCGGCCTCCTGGCGCGATAGCCCGAAGAAACCGGGGATGACGAACCCGGCCAGTTCCTCGGGAGGGAGGGACCAGGACATGGCCTCATCCCGGTCGAGCCCCCCCTTCCCCTGGTTGGCGCCGCTCTGCACCCCGCGGTTGGTATCCTTGGACCAGTCGGCCAACGGGAACAGGGACATGGAAACCGTGGAGAGGAAAAAGAGGAGCACGACCAGGTTCATCCCCAGCAGCCGCGGCAGGGGGAAGGAAGACCGTTCCTCCCGGTCGGCAAGGAGCATCAGCGACCGGAAAAGGCCGTAGGCACCGATGCAGAGGCAGGTGTAAAAGGCGATCTGCCAGTGGGTGTTAAAGAACTGGTAAGCGAGGACCACGGCCGTGGCCAGGAACCAGAAGGTCCGCCTGGTCCTGAACCCTTTCTCAAAGCAGTAGAAGGCCCACGGCGCAAAGGAGATGGTGGCGATCTTCATGACGTGGCCGGCATTGATCAGGGAGGCATTTTCCGGCGCCAGGGCGAAGACTGTCCCGGCGAAGAAGGCCGCGAAGCGACCGGTGCCGATCAGACGGCAGCAGGCATAGACCCCGGCGGCACCGATAAAAAGATGCACGACCATGAACCAGGCGATGTTGGCCGGCAAGGGGATGAAGTGCAGCAGAAGGTTCCGGAGATAGAGAAACTGCATGGAAAGCGAACCGCCGCCATCGGAGGTGCCGCTGTTCACGAACAGGTTCCAGGTGGGATGCAGGTTCAACCGGAAGATATCGAGTAGCGGCATCTCCCGGTACGCCTTCACGGTCCAGAGGAACTCGTTGATGATGTCCGGTGCCCGGACGATCTTGTCGGTGAAAAGTATCCGGGAAAAGAAGAGTATCAGGATCGCCAGCATGCCGGCCAAAGCCAGGAGGTCCTTCTTGCGTTCGCTCATCGGTTCACATGCTCCCTGTAGAATCTCTCCAGTTGCCCGGAGTAGTCACGCCAGTTGTAATGCTCCAGTAGATACTGCCGCCCTGCCTTGCCCAGTGCTTGCCGCCCTTCCCGGTCACGCAGGAGTTCCACCGTCCTCGCGGTCATGACCTCCCAGTCGCCGGGAGCGCAGAGGAGACCGGAGACGCCGTCCCTCACGTACTCGGCCACCTGTCCCACACGGTCCCCAACCACGGCCTTCTCGGCCATCAGCAGCTCGGTCAGCTTGGCTGGGCACTTGCAGCGGTTGACCAGATTATCGGCAAAGGGGTAGATGGCGACGTCCCCGGCCGCCAGGTAGTCGGGGAGTTCCGCCGGGTCCACCCACCCCGCCAGCAGCAGGGCTTCGGCAAAACCGCCGGCCCGGCCGGCGGCCAGCAGCTCCCCCTCCTCCCCGCGGCGCCCCTTGCCGACCACCAGGAAGCGGACCGCCGGCAATCGGCGCCAGACCTCCCCGAACACCCGGTAGAGCCTCTGCTGTTCGAATTCGAAGAAGCGGGTATAGAGGAGAACCACCGGTGCTTCCTGCCCGATCCCTAACCGCTCACGGACCGCGGCCCCGTTTCCTTTAGGCACCGCGGCAACGCAGTTGGGGAGGTAAAGGAGCTGCTCAGGCGGGATTCCCATCCCGCCTGCCTGCTCTTCCAGTCCCCGGCTCGCCACGGTCACGGCAGCGGCGTTTCTGAGCAGCCACTGTTCCTGGGCCGCGAACAGGCGTTTTTCCAGCAAGGAATAGTCGAGGAGGTCGTTCATCCCCCCCCGGCCCTCCCAATCGTCCGTATCCAGCACGACCGGCGGGAGCCGCAGGCCGAGCCGGCGCAGCAAGAGCAGGAGCATCGCCGCGAACCCCGCGTACCCCTTTGGCTTGAAGAGGTGGACCAGGTCCGGCTTTTCATCGAGGGCTGCCCGGAAGAGCCGCCACGACAGGGCCAGGGCGGACAGGGCCTTGCTGCGCGGCCCCAGCCGGACGTTCCTAAGGAGCACCCCCCTGACGACCTCCTCCTTCCCCGAGTCCTCGGGGTTGGTGTAGGGGGGGGTAACGATGGTCACCCGGTGTCCGAGCTGCTGCAGCTCCGCTGCCAGGGGTAGCATCCGGGCGATGACCGTCCCTTTGGGGCGGATGCCGAACGGTGCCAGGAAAACGATCTTCACCGCTCCGCCACCTTCCGGGCAAAGGTCGACAGTGCCCGGTCCGCCGGCACCAGGAATCGTGCGATCTCGGCTGTCGTCAACCGGCGCCCGGCCTGGACGGCTCGCCGCCTGGCGAGAAGCCGGGGCAGGCTGCGGAGCACGTCGGCCCTGGCCCGCAGGGCGGACCAGCCCCGCCCCCTCAGGAGAGCCAGCACGAGCGCCCCCAAGTCGAAGGAGATGATCCACGGCAGCTGGCGCAGGATGAGCGAGGCGGGCCAATTCTTGATCAGGGTGAACCACTTGTTCCGCTGGACTTGGTAGACGGTGAACGGGCTCATCTTCCCGCTGGTGGCGGAGTGGACGTGGTAGACCACCGCGCCCGGCGCGGTGACGCAGCGCCAGCCGGCCAGCCGGCCCCGCCAGGCCAGGTCCAGGTCTTCGTAGTAGGCGAAGAACTCCGGGTCGAAGAAACCGACCTGGTCCAGCATGACCCGGCGGTAGAGGGCCGCTCCGGCGCAGGGGCCGAAGACCTCGGCCGGCTCGTCGTACTGCCCCCCGTCCTCCTCCCCCACGCCGATGTTGTACCCAAGGCCGTTTCCGGCAACCTTGACCCCCACCGAATCTATCCGCCCCGGATCATAAAAATTGAGCATCTTGGCCGCCACCATCCCGATCCGCGGATCGGCCAGGGCCGGCCGGAGCAGCTCCTCCAGGAACCCGGGGTCGGCCTTGGTGTCGTTGTTCAGGGTAACGATGAACTCCCCTGCCGCCGCCCTGAGCCCCTGGTCGTTCCCCCCGGTGAATCCCACGTTCTCCGGCAGCTCCACCAGCCGTACCCACGGAAACCGCTCTCGGACATAGGCCGCCGAACCGTCGGTGGAGCCGTTGTCCACCAGAATGGTCTCGAAGTCGCGGAAGGTCTGGTCCGCCAGGGAACCAAGGCAGTCGTCCAGGTACTGTCGGCCGTTCCAGTTTAAGATTATCAAGGATGCGCAGATCAGCGGCACGCCTTTCCATACACGGCAAGAGTTTTCCTGGCGATCTCATCCCAGGCAAACAGACCGGACCGCTCGATACCCTTAAGCCGCAAGGCTGCACGAATATCTTCGCTCTCCCAGACCAGGCGAATCTTCTCTGCCATTTCTTCCACGGAAGAGGGGTCGAAAAGTTCAGTAGCATCACCGGCAACCTCCGGTAATGACGTAACATTGGAACAGACAACGGGACAGCCGCTGGCCATCGCCTCGACGATCGGGATGCCAAACCCTTCAAAGCGGGAGGGGAATACCATCATAACCGCAAGATTGTAGATATACGGCAGCTCTTCGTATGGCAGATAGCCAAGCACCCGCACGGCACCGCTTAAGCCAAGGCTTTCCACCTCGGCAAGAATTTTCGAATGGGACTGCATGGCAATCCCGGAAAGGACCAACTCCCCATCGAATGCGTGTCGGTCCCTGAGCAGCTTTATGGCTTTCAGGAGAGTCGCGTGATTCTTATGTGGCCAGGTCGCCGCCGGATAAAACATAAACGGACGCTCAAGCCCATAACGTTTCCTCACCGCAGCCAGGGCCGCAACATCGGAAATGGGCCGATACTCTTCACCGCAACCGATGTGGATGACGTCAATCTTTCCACTCGTCACCCCATATTTTTCAACAATGCACTGCTTGGTGAATTCCGAGATGGTGATGATACGTGCCGCCTCTTCAACCGACGGCCTGAAAACAGCCTTTCTTTTGTAAAGCTGGGCCGAGGTGAAGAACTCCGGATAGTACTCGTGCTGTATGTCATTTACCGTCAGCACGGCAGGAACCTTGAGTTGTAACGGGTTCAACACATTGAATGGATGGTGAATGACATCGCAGCCGAGCCGGTTAAACCGCCCCCGCAACGGGTCCAGCCCCAGCGCATTGCGCAGCACGCCACGAATGAACCAGTTGAAAGAGCCCTGTTCATACGTGAAGCCAATCGATGAAAAGCGGGCATTGACAAGGGGAAATTCGCCTTTGTGGCTGCTGTTGCAGATGAGCGTATAGTCATTCCCATGGTCGATCACCTGCAGCCACTGGAGGAGCTTGCGAAAGTAAGTCTCCATCCCGCCGATGGCCCCGGGATAGAGACTTATGGCGTTAAGACCTACTTGCATGATGCCTGATTTCTCATGTCATCCTCGACCATCATCGTCACGATGTCGGAAAATGGCACCGACCGTTTCCAGTTGAGCCGGGACATGATTTTTCCCGGGTTGCCGCAGAGCTGAACCGACTCTGCCGGACGGAAAAATTTCGGGTCCACCCTGACGTATTCCCGGTAGTCCAGCCCCAGAGCGGAAAAGGCTGTATCCACGAACTCCCGCACGCTGTGGGTCTCCCCGGTGGCGACGACGTAGTCGTCGGGCGCGTCCGCCTGGAGCATCAGCCACATGGCCTGCACGTAGTCCGGTGCATACCCCCAGTCCCGGTAGGCGTCCAGGTTGCCGAGGGTGAGGGAATCCTGCATCCCCAGCTTGATCTTCACCGCGGTGGAGACGATCTTCCTGGTGACGAATTCGTACCCCCGGCGGGGCGATTCGTGATTGTACAGGATGCCTGAACAGGCGAACATGCCGTATTGCAGGCGATAGTTCTTCATCAGGTGATAACCGGCCACCTTGGAGATACCGTAGATGGAGCGGGGGTTGAACGGGGTGTTCTCATCCTGCGGTGATTGGTCCACATTGCCGAACATCTCGCTGGTGCCGGCGAAATAGACCCGGCACTGCGGAGCGAACTCCTTGATGGCGGCCAGGAGATAGTGGGTGCTGTTGACGTTGTTGTTGAGGATCGATATTTCGTCCTCGAACGAATAGCTGACAAAGCTCGAAGCGGCCAGATGGTAGCATTCATCCGGCACCACTTCTTTAACTACCTTTATGATGGAAAGCACGTTATCCAGGGAAGCGACATGCAGAATGATCCTCTCCTGCAAATGCCGCAGGTTTTTCAGCTTGTGCTCCGTGTCCTCAATGGCGATCCGACGGACCAGGCCATGCACTTCATACCCTTTTGCCAGAAGCAGCTCCGCCAGATAGGAACCGTCCTGCCCGGCAATACCCGTTATCAGCGCTTTTTTCATCGGTTTTGCTCTGCCTCCCTAGTACCACTTAACATTTAATATTTCGTTTAATTGCGGTATATGGCATACTGGCGTAACTCATTCAAGGAGGCCACCATGTCGCCAAGATACCGAGTAACACTTACCGAGCAGGAGCGTAAAGATCTTGAAGCCTTAACCAAGCGTGGAAAGACCCACGCAAGGCGGTTTGTCCACGCCCGTGCCTTGTTGCTTTCTGATGCCGGTGATAATGGTCCAGGCTGGAGTGTTGCTGATACTGCAGAGGCACTTGGTGTGAGTAGTCGGACAATTGAACACCTGAAGAAGCGTTTTGTAGAAGATGGCCTCGAAGCTGCACTTGAGCGGAAACAGCGGGAGAAGCCACC
>NZ_VLLN01000040.1 GCF_007830735.1 Geobacter argillaceus | reverse complement strand
CGTCCAAGGTGAACCAGAAACGGACCAAACTCGTTGTCTGAGCACAATGGTGCGAAAGATCGCGCCCGGATTTATGCCAGATTTGGCCGGACTGATTGAGCAAAACCGCAGGCGTAGCAGGGCTACGTCGAGGATTTTGCGATTGAAGACCGGGTAAAGATGGCGTGAAGACGGGATGCGAGGAACTTTGGAGGATACGCAGATGGATAAAGCAGTCTTGCGCAAACTTACCTCACTGTGCGTCATCTGCGGACTGGCCTGTCTCGCCCTCCTGGGCATGACGGTAGTCCGCGACGGGCAGCGGGAATGGAAGCAGTATCAGGAAGAATACCGGGACCTGCTCCTGAAAAAGATCAGCCGCGACAAGAATCCGGCCTTCTTCGACCGGGTGGTGACCATGAAGCCGGAGGTCAGGCAGGTCGTGATCGGTGAGTTCAAGGAGGTCGAACGCTGCCCCACCTGCCACCTGGGGATCGACGACCCCCTCTTTGCCGACGCCAGGCAGCCGTTCCGAGCCCACCCCAATCCGGAACTCCTCAAAAAGCATCCGGTGGAGAAGTACGGCTGCACCATCTGCCATGGCGGCCAGGGGCTGGCCACCACCGTTCACGGGGCCGCCCACAAGACCATCGCCGACTGGCCGGTGCCGATGGTGCAAAAGGGGCTCATGCAGTCCCGCTGCGGGATCTGCCACAAGGATTTCGCCGCCATCGGCGCCGACAAGCTGGTCAAGGGGCGGGAGCTGTTCAAGGAGATGCACTGCGCCGGCTGCCACCAGATCGACAAGCAGGGGGGCGCCGTCGGCCCCGAGCTGAGCGCCTTTGCCGACAAGGACCCCGGCAGCTTCGACTACACCCATATCGAGGGGGGCCACTCCAAGCAGGCCTGGGTCGTGGAGCACTTCAAAAACCCCAAAAAGGTCACCCCCGGCTCGCCCATGCATGTTCCCACGTTGAACGACTATCAGGTCGAGTGCCTCTCAAGCTATGTATTGACCCTGAGCCAGCGGGAATTCACCCGGCAGTATACCGCCAGGGTGAGAGCCGATTTTGTACCTCCGAAGGTGGACATTCTTGTACCTGAAACCGACCTGCCCGGTGCCACAGATGATGAAGCTGTCCGCAAATAAGTGTTCACCGGGCAATCCTATAACTGGAAAGACCTTACCGATGAGGAGTGAGAGTATGAACCGGAAAACCTCGAAAATACTGACAACGGTGCTGGTCTCGGTGGTGCTGTTGAGCTCCGGTGTCCGGGCACAGGAACCACCGAAAATGCCCTACGTTTTTGAAATGAACTGTTTTCTGTGTCACAAAAGCCCTGAACGTACCGGGCCGATCAGCATCTACGACATGAAGTCAAAGAACGGCAACCCACTGCACGAACAGTACATCCGTAATAACGCGCGCTTCGGCCTGAATGCGATGCCGGCGTTCAGGATTTCGGAAGTAACCCCAAAGGGACTGAATGCCATCGTCGCCTATCTGAAGGAGGTGGCTGAGTATCGCAAGATCCACCCCGAGTACAAACCGGTACCGGCGAAGGAAGGAGGGGCAAAGAAATGATGAATGTGGACAGAAGAGCCTTTTTCAAGACATTGTTCTCTGCCGGGGCGGCCCTGGCGGTATCCGGAGCCGGAACTCAGACCCGTCAGGCCGAAGCAGCCATCCAAGGACAGATTACCGGGGTCTGTCTCTACGTCCCCAGCCTGGGCAAGGCGAACGAGTTTGTCGAGATGATGAACCGAAACGCCCCCGGCGCCTGGACAGTGCACTCCCTGACAGGATCGCTGACTGACCGCTACTTCAACACCAGAGATCATTACGAAGAGGCAAAGGGTACCGCCAACACCTTTGTCGGCGTGGTAGACCCGGCCACCTTTGCCATGGTGCACGAGGCGATCGTCGACAGCGGCGGCACGTTCCACTACATCACCTATGAGGACCGGAGCAGGATAACGTTTTCCGCACGGCTGTAATCGAGGAGGTTTTGACTATGAGTAATTTCATTGCTCTTCCCAAGGGAGTTACCGAAGAAGTTTTTGCCAAGGCAATCAAGGAATACCGGGCAGTTCTGGGCGAGGAACGGGTCCGTACCGATCCGGCATCACTGCAGTCCTATACGAAGATCATGTATCCCGAGAAAGAGGAATTGCACAAGCCGTCCGCGGCGATGTATCCGCGAACGGTGAAAGAGATCCAGGCCATTGTTGGCATAGCCAACAAGTACAAGACGCCGCTCTGGACAATAAGCACCGGCAAGAACTTTGGCTACGGTTCCGCTGCTCCGGCTACCCTGGGGCAGATCGTCCTCGACCTGAGATCAATGAACAAGATCATCCATGTGGACGAAGAGCTGGGGTACTGCCTGGTGGAACCGGGGGTGACCTATTACGATATCCAGAAGTACATCAAGCGTCACAACATGAACCTGTGGATCTCTGTGCCATCCCCGTCGGCGATAGTCGGCCCCGTGGGCAACTCCCTCGACCGGGGAGCCGGTTACACCCCGTACGGTGACCACTTCCTCTTCTCCTGCGGCATGGAAGTGGTTTTGGCCAATGGTGATGTTGTTCGCACCGGAATGGGGGGAGTCCCCAACTCCACCAGCTGGCAGGCCACTAAATGGGGGTATGGGCCATATGTGGACGGCATCTTCACCCAGTCCAACTACGGCATCGTCACCAAGATGGGTTTCTGGCTGATGAAAGCCCCACCACCGGGAGGCTATGTACCCTTTCTGATGAAGTTTCCCAAGGTTGAGATGCTTCCCGAGATCATCAAGACCATCATGCCGTTACGCATGAGTCAGATCATCCCCAATTGCTGCGTCGTGGTGAATTCCCTTCTGGAGGCAGCCTGCTACTGCAACTATGACGAAAACGGCAAGCCGACCAGCCGCGATTCCTATTACAAGGGGAAGGGGATCCTGCCCCCCCAGGTCATCCAGCAGATCATGGACAAGTGCCACATCGGCGCATGGAACTTCTATGCCGCCCTGTACGGATCGCCGGATCAGGTGGCCCTGGCCTGGAAGTATGTGTCCGGCTCGTTCAAGGCCAAGTTCGGCAATCAGGTGGAAATCATCACCGAAAAGGAAGCCAAGGACGATATAAATTTCGAGTTTCGTCGTCAGATGATGATGGGCGGCAGTTCACTTCAGGAGTTCACCTACTACAACTGGCGTGGGGGCGGCGGATCCATATGGTTTGCGCCAGTAGCGGCGGCCAGGCCTTCTGAAAGTTACAAGCAGGTAAAGATCGCCACTGAAGTCCTCAACAAGCACGGCTTCGACTACCTTGCCGAGTATATTATCGGCTGGCGCGAGATGCATCACATCATGGATCTGCTCTACGACCGCAATCACCCGGAAGAGATGGAACGGGCCTACAAGTGCTATGACGAACTGTTAAAGGTTTTCGCCAAGCATGGTTATGGGATATACCGCACCAACCCCGCCTTCATGGAAAAAGCGGCAGATACCTTCGGCCCTGAAATGCGGAAGATCCACCACACCCTGAAAAAGGAACTGGACCCGAACAATATTCTGGCGCCGGGCAAATCAGGAATCAACCTGGCCTGACAGACGGCACGCCGTTGGCGGAACAGGTTTAATAATCTTGCGAGAAATTGTCCAGGAGGCATGAAGATGAGTCGATATATCGCACTTCCCAAGGGAGTCACGGAAGAAACGTTTACCAAAGCCATCCAGGAGTACCGGGCGATTCTCGGTGAAGACCGGGTTCGCATCGATCCTTCTTCCCTGCAGCCCTATATGAGGGTGACTGTTGCCGTGAGTGAGCATCTGCACCGGCCATCGGCAGTCATGTACCCCAAGACGGTCAAGGAACTTCAGTCCATAGTCGGCATAGCCAACAAGTACAAGACCCCGCTCTGGACGATATGCAACGGAGAAAACGAGGGGTATGGTTCGTCTGCCCCGGTTACGATTGGTCAGATCGTGCTCGACCTGAAGGGAATGAACAAGATCATTGAGGTCGATCAGGAACTCGGCTACTGCCTGCTGGAACCGGGCGTGACCTACAGCGACCTGGATCAGTACCTCAAGAAGAACAAGATCAATCTCTGGCTGGATGTCCCTTCGTCATCGGCCAATGTCAGCATCGTCGGCAATACCCTCGAACGTGGCTGCGGCTACACGCCTTACAGTGAGCACTTTCTGTTTTCCTGCGGGATGGAGGTGGTCCTGGCAGACGGGACCCCCCTGCGCACCGGCATGGGGGGGATCCCCAACTCCACCAGCTGGCAGGTCTTCAAGTGGGGGTACGGGCCTTACGTCGACGGTCTCTTCTCCCAGGGGAACAACGGGATCGTCACCAAGCTCGGCATATGGCTCATGCCTCCCCCTCCTCCGGGCGGTTACCTGCCATTTTGCATCAAATTCCCCAAGGTGGAGATGTTGGGTGGCATTTTGAAACCGTTGATGTTGCTGCGTCAGACCAACATCGTCCCCAATGCCTGTGCCCTGACCAGCTCTGCCTGGGAGTCGGCCAGCGCGAACGGCAGAAAGGCCGGCAACGCAGCCTGGAACCTGTACGGCGCCGTCTATGGATCTCCTGAGCAGGTAGCACTCAACTGGTCGTATGTCTCCGGTGCCTTCAAAGGCGCGTTTGGCAGTCAGATCCAGGTAATAACCGAGAAAGAGGCCAAGAACGATCCGGTCTTTCAGTATCGCAAGCAGTTGATGATGGGAGGGGTCGCCACCCAGGAAACCGGCCTTGACAAACTGCGTGCCCGCGGAGGCTACATGCGCTTCTCGCCCACGACGGCGGCCCGGCCCGGGGAGTGCGACCGGCAGGTGAAGATTGCCAGCCAGATCCTCCGTAAATACGGGTTTGAATACATAGCCGAGTTGATCGTCGGCTGGCGCGATGTACGGCACAACATCGACATCTTCTTCGACCGTTCCAGGCCTGATGCCATGAAGAAGGCCTACAACTGCTATGACGAACTGTTAAGCTCCTTTGGCAGAAACGGTTGGGGTATCAACCGCACCAATATTGCCTTCATGGACAAGACGGCCGATCTCTACGGGCCATCCATGCGACGACTGAACCGCTCCATTAAAAGGGCGCTCGACCCCAACAATATACTCTCTCCCGGCAAATCAGGCATCAGCCTGGGATAATCAAAAAACGCCATCGGCGTGTGCCCGGTTCCGGCGGTACCCGCTTGTGTCAGTTTTCCGATTCAGACCGGTAAAGTGAGCGTTCTTGACACCAAATATTTCACCATGATAGGGTCAGCGCGAGGATTGATGAGGTCTTGATCCCGAAATAACCGCAATTTGAAGGAATGAATTACCACGGGACACCAGATCAAACTACAGGTAGTCAACATGCCAGCCCACCCTACCCCGCTGACAGCGGATGCCGCGCCGTCCCCCCCCGTTCAGTGGCTCCACCGGACTAAGCTGACGATCATTCTGCGCCTGACAATCCTCTTTATCCTGTTCCTGACAACTCCCGCCACGGGGAGCCTGCGGGTCATAGATTCCTCAAGTGAACCGACCACCCTGCACCCCCATCGGTCGTTTGATCAGTATTCCGACGTCATCATCAATCAGATCTACGAAGGTCTGATCGATTACGACTCCAATGGCCGGCTGGTGCCGCGCCTGGCCGTACGCTGGCAGGAGTTGTCCCCGACCAGATACCGATTCTGGTTGCGCAAAGGTGTGCGCTTCCATAACGGGGAGCCGTTCGATGCGCGGGCGGTCCAATTCAGTGTGGATCGCCAGATTCATCGAAAACCTCCGGCTGCCAATGCGATGATGCTTGACCCGGAGCTTCGCGTTGAGATCGTGGACAGCTATACGGTGGATCTCGTGACCCGCCGCCCTGACGCACGCCTGCCGTCAACCCTGCCAATGTTCCTGATGATCGTCCCCCCCAAATACCTCTCGAAAGTCGGCGATGACGGTCTGGAGCGCCAGCCCGTTGGTACAGGCCCTTACTGCTTTGCCGGCCGAACGCCGGGTCACTCGATTCGGCTGTCGGCGAACAGGGATTACTGGGAGCCGGGACTCCCCCGCATCAACGATGTGACCTTTCTTTTTGTGCCGCGAAATCAGCAGGTCGATGCCCTCATGCAGGGTCGGGCCGATCTGGTGACGAAGCTCAGGGGAACGGACTCGCTGACGGTCATGTCGGGTCCCAATACCCGCGTTACGAAGCGACAGGAAGCCGTCGCGTTCTGGGTCTCGTTAAAGAACTATGATAGTCCGTTCTCCGACCGTCGGGTGCGCCAAGCGGTCAATTATGCGGTAAACAGGGCACATCTCATAGAATACGTGGACAAGGGGAGTTCCGCCAGCCTGTCCACCCCTCCCAGTTCCGTAGAGAACGGCTATAACGCGGCACTCAAACCGTACCCGTTTGACTTGGAACGAGCCCGCCGACTTCTGGCAGAGGCAGGTTACCCGCTCGGTTTCAAGGTCCGGGTACTCGCGTCCGAGGATACGGCGGATTTGGTGCGCGCCATACAATCACAGCTGAAGATGGTGGGCTTGGAGATGGATCTGACCATCGTGCCGTGGCAGAGATTCCTGCGCCTGGCCATGGAGGATAAGACCAAGTCGCGCAGACCCGGACGGAAATGGGACATGACTGCCTGGATAACGTCGAATCCGACCCTGAACGCCTTCTTTATGCCCACGGCCCTCTTCTACTCGCAATCGCCCTATTCCATAATGTACGATCCGGCATTCGACCAGCAGCTTCTTTCCTACGTGCGGGAGGCGAGCCCGAAGTTGCGCCGTGAGAAGTTGAACGACCTCCAGACCAGGGCATTCAACGAGGCATATGGGATTTACGTTGCCCAGCGGGTGCAGATTTATGGACTCCACTGGGATTTAAGCATCGAGAATCATCCGACCGGGATGTTGACGGGTCGGACATTGGCAGAAGCATATTGGAATGAGCAGCCGGGATCCCTGTGGGATGAACGTTCCCAGCCGGTAAAAAGAACTGTCCGAGGCCGTAATGCGACTGGGAATCACAAATAAACTGATCGTCATGATCCTCCCCCTGGTTGTGCTGCCGGTACTCGTTACGGGGCTGATGGCCTATAACGTAACCAACGGGATAGTTACCGACCTGCTCAGTCAAGGGCAAAAGAATCTTGCCCGGGAAATTGCGGAAAAGACCAATCAGGACTTTAAGACCGCCAGAGCGGACATCAGCATGCTCTCCGCCCTACCTGCGCTCAAGGATTACCATTACAACAAATTTTACGGCCTGGAGTCGGAAGCGGAGCTATCGAAGAAAGCGATAGAGCAGTTTTTTCGGGATCTGGCGCGCAAGACCAACCTGTACCTGAGGATAGCCTATATCGATCAGGATGGTGCGGAAGTCGCGACAATTACCCGCGATGATATGGTCATCAACGCGCCGCTCATGGAGAGCAGGCAAGCACCCGCCAAGCAGGATCTCACGATTTCCCGCGTCATGACCCTGGGAACGTCGGGGCAACGTATCGTGCGCCTCAGCTATCAGCTGTTCGACGTCTGGACCCGGCCGGCGGGAACCGTTATTCTGGAACTGGACATGAATGAGCTCGCCCGGCGGTTCCTGTCCCGCCGGGTTGGACAAAACGGGTATCCGTTCATGCTGGATCAGACGGGTCGGGCGGTGTTTCACCCAGAAGCCAGTTTCATCGACAAGGACCCCGACAAGCTTTCCGCACCCTCGCTGGAAGAGCTCACCAGGAAGATGCTCAAGAATCGCGAGGGAACTGCCTATTACGATTATCATGGGCCAAAGGTAGCAACGTTCACGACCGTCGAGGATAACGGTTGGGTGGTGGCGGTTACCCTGCCGGTGGGAGAGTTCAAGGCAAGATTGACGGCGATCAAGGATCGAGTGTTCATCATAGTCCTCATCTCTGCCTCGCTGGCCATCGGTGCGGGAATCGTTTATTCCTGGCGGTTCGTCCATCCGATCAGGCAGCTCGCCCAGGCAGCTACCGCCATCTCCCGGGGGCAATTGCCGGCAACGGTGGTGCCGGAATCCAACGATGAACTCGGGGCACTTACCCAATCGTTCAACCAGATGGCAAAGAACCTCCAAAACATCCAGGATGAACTGGTCAAATCCGAGAAACTCGTTTCCCTTGGCAGGGTGGCTGCCGGCGTTGCCCATGAGATTCGCACGCCGCTTAACGCCATCAATATGGCCTCGCAGTATCTGCGCCGCAAGTCGGTCAATGATCCCGAACTCGTTGAATCGGTCGAGCTCATCATCGAGGAAATATCCCATTTGAATAATTTTGTGAGCGATTTTCTGCGCTATGCGCAAAAGCCGTCGCCGACGTTGACGCCGATGAACATGAACGAACTCGTCGACGACGTTCTGAGAACACATGCCACTCTTGCCCGGGAGAAGAAGGTGCAGATCGAACTGAATCTCGACGAATCCCTGCCCGACATCCCCGTGGATGCCTTCCAGATCGAACGTGCCCTGGTAAATCTGGTGGTGAATGCATGCGATGCGATGCCCGGAGGGGGAACCCTCGCGGTCGCCACCTCGTTGCTGTCGTCGGAAACCGGGGAGAGGATGGTGGCAATTCGAGTGGCCGATACCGGCGAGGGGATCAGCGCCGAGGATCTGCAGCGCGTCTTCGATCCGTTCTACAGCACCAAAGAACAGGGTACTGGCATGGGGCTTGCTTTAACCCTGAGCACCATCGAGAGCCATGGCGGCACCATTCGCATTGAGTCCACACCCGGATCGGGAACAACCATGACCGTGCTGCTCCCCTGCAACCAGGTCGCACCTAAGGAGGAAGATTGATGGCCGGTAAAAGAGTACTTGTGGTGGATGACAGCGCCGGCAGCTTGAGGGCGCTGCGTCAGGTGCTGGGTGCCGAGGGTTACGAAGTGGTCACGGCCTCACTCGCCCAGGAGGCCATCCGCCTGTTCGAAGCCGGTCCGGCGTTCGACGCTGTCCTCGCCGACCTGAAAATGCCCGGCATGGACGGCCTGCAGCTGTATCGCCATCTGGTGTCCGTGGATCCCATGGTCCAATTCATCATCATGACGGCCCACGGCACCATCGAGTCCAGCGTTGAAGCGATGAAGGAAGGGGTTTACGACTACCTGGTCAAACCCTTGAACACGGACGAGCTTTTGCTCATCCTGGGCAAAGCCATCCGCGAGCGTCAGCAGAGGGCCGAACTGACGGCACTGCGGGCGGAAGTTGCCGGGCGGTACGGTTTCCACAACATCGTGGGGCAGAGTCTGGCCCTGCGCAAAGTATTCGACATGGTCAAGGCCGTAGCACCCACCGACGCCACGGTACTGATTACCGGGGAAACGGGCACAGGCAAAGAGTTGTTTGCCAAAGCCATCCACTTCAACAGCCCGCGCGGTCAGGCCGCCCTTGTTTCCATCAACTGCGCGGCACTGTCCGAATCACTTCTGGAGGCGGAACTGTTCGGCCATGTCAAAGGTGCCTTCACGGGTGCGACCACCAGCCGTATCGGTCGTCTCGAAGCCGCCGACCAGGGCACGCTGTTCCTCGACGAGATCGGCCATATGAGTCTGGCTTTGCAGGCCAAGCTGTTGCGCTTCCTGCAGGAGCGCACATTCGAACCGGTTGGTTCGAGCACTACACGAACCGTCAACACCCGCATCATTGCCGCAACCAACCGGGAAATGGAGGGGGAGGTCCGATCACAGCGTTTTCTGCCGGACCTCTATTACCGCCTTCAAGTGATCCAGTTAACCATCCCACCACTGCGGGAGCGCAAGGAGGACATTCCGCTGCTCGCGGCACACTTCATCGAGGCGGCAGCTGCCGAGCATGGACGGCCCGTGCGGGAAATGAGCAACGAAGTCATTGAGGCACTTAAAGCCTACTCGTGGCCGGGCAATGTCCGCGAGCTGAAAAACATGATTGATCGGCTGACGATCCTGGGACAAGGACAAAAAATCACCGTACATGAACTACCGCCCCATATGATCGAACAGTTATCTCCCGACCAGGAACCGTCGGGCGAGTTTCTCAAGGAGTTACCACCGGGAGGGGTCACGCTTCAGGAGGTGCAGAGAGAGTTGCTGGCCAAGACACTTCAGCTGTACGACGGCAACCGCACCTTTGCCGCCAAGGCCTTGGGCATTTCACGAAAGTCGCTTTGGGAACGCATTGAGCGCTTCGGGCTGTCATGACCGATGGGTATTTTCGTAACAGAATGCGCATTCCGGTGTCACCATCAGCTACAGGAACGTTCAGCCCGCCCCAAAAGGATCATAACTATTTAACATTATTAAGTTGTTAGTTATCCTCCTCATGATCGATTACCCCCTTTATGGGCTCCCCTCACGTAACCCCATAGGGATGTTACGACTGTAAACCGCTTGTATCGCTATTCCCTTCTCGCAATCCACGACACATTTCCAGCCAGCGTTCCGTAACGTAACACCCCAGCCCCCCTTGCCGCCCCACACAACATAACAGACTGTTATCATATAGCATTTTCCATGGCACATAATTAGCAATAGTTCGACAGGTGAGGTGTCACGTCTGACGAATAAAACTGTTGGTCAGCGTAGGGCAGACAGGAAAATCATGCCGCTATATTTGTGCTCCGAAAAGTTGAATGCGGACTGCTTGCATAGGATTCTATGGCAATGCTGTTTGGGGATTGTGATCACAGCCATGGTGGCAGGTCTTCTCGGTGACCGTTCCGCTCAAGCCGCGACCAGAAGCGAAATCGTCATAGGGACCCAACTCCCCTTGACCGGCGCACTGTCCGGACCAGGCAGGGAACAGAAATGGGCCTACGAGGAAGCGGTCAAGGACGTCAACGCCAAAGGTGGCATTTTTGTAAAGGAATACGGGAGGAAACTGCCGGTCAGGCTCGTAATCGAGGATGACGAATCTGATGCGGGCAAGACTGCGAAGGCAGTGGAGCGGCTGATAAAGAGTCACAACGTGGACTTGCTCCTGAGTGGTTTTTCAGGGAGTAGCAGCGTGATCCCCGCATGTGTTGCGGCAGAAAAATATAAAAAATACTGTCACGCATCGATCTCCTGGCTGGCACCATGGCTGAAGCATAAGTTCCAGTGGTCCACGCTGTTTTTCTTCGACCTTGAACAAGGGGTCGCAGTCCCTTTCCAGCTATGGAACAGCATGCCCAAGGATAAGCACCCCAAGAAACCGGCACTCTTTATTGAAGACACCGCAGATGGACACGTCTTCGCCGATCGGTTCCAGTCCGTCGCCCAAAAGTACGGCTATGACGGAGCACTGCTAGGAACTCTACCCGCTGGGTCCAGGGATTACTCCACCCAGATACAGAAAGCAAAGGCCATGGGTGTGGACGCGATCCTCATTTTTGCTTCGGATACGGATTGCATGACGTTTGTTCGTCAGATGAAAAAGAACAACTTCAGTGTCGGCTACCTTCACGGCTGGAAGGGTACATGGTCAGGGAATTTCTCGAAGGAGTTGGGGAAAGATGCCCAGTATGTCCTCTGCGACGGCTTCTGGTCCATGGAGTTCCCTCTTCCGGGAGCGCGTGAACTGGGAGAACGATATCAGAAGCGCTTTGGCGAAACGTCTGTTTCAGTCGGGTCCGCCTATGCCTTGGCCCAAATCCTGTGGCAGGCGATAGAAAAGGCCGGGACCCTTGACGGGAAAAAAGTGCGTAATGCCGTGCTTACCAGTCGGTTTGAAACCTTGATGGGGCCGGTAAAATATCAAACCAATGGCGTCGCCACCTTTGTGAGTACGGCTAACCAGTGGATCGACGGAAAGCAGAGACTGGTCTATCCGTTCAAATGGGCAAAAGCGGCAGTAAAGTTGGCTCCCCCATGGGAAGAGCGGAGATAGCCCATCCTGTTTCCATGGAGTTGGGAAAGGACTTCGGGAAGATTATGAAACGCTGACCTATATGGGCTCACCAGTCGGTAGCAACTTCGCGGTGAATCTTGCTCCATGATTGGCGCCCGGACTCCGATTCGAGGAAAACTATAACGCCAAGGCCCCGGCACAACTGGAACCCTCGCCAGCTGTGCAACAATAGCAATGCTGGGAAAGATGAATTTCCCTACCCACCATGGCGGCCTCATCCAGGTCATCGATCGTCATTGGTGATCCATCGTCCCTGGCCACATGCATGCCAATTGCCTGGTTGAAATCGCAGTTGTAAATCCCTCCCTGCCAGTCGACGCTTATGAGAGTCCGGCACATGATGCCTCCTGCGGCAGCAGGATTGAAACGGATGGCGAGGAGATTCATATACCGTTCGTAACTGCCCTGCGCCTCAAGGTAATCCCTAAACCGACCGACAGGGGCATTGGTTATGGTGAAAAGGTTATTGAATACGATGCCGTGCCTTGAGAACAATTCGGTCTTGTAGGCGCCCTGCAGTTCCTCCTGGGAGCCGGGAAGATAATGCCCTCCGGGATTGTAGACAAGGTTCAACTCCAGCGTTTTACCGTAGCCGAGGCTATTTAACTCCTTCAACACCGCGATGCTTTTCGCATACACCCCTTTCCCGCGCTGCCGATCCACGTTCTCTTCCTGGTAGCAGGGGAGCGAGGCGGTGATGGTCAATCCGTGTCTGCTGCAATACTCCGGCAGCCACTCCATTCCCGGTTCCGCCATGATGGCGAGGTTACTCCGCACGATCCGGGGGGCGGCCAGCCCATCGGTTCTCTCGATGAGAAACCGGAAGTCCGGATTCATCTCGGGGCAACCGCCGGTTATATCGAGGGTGAGCCCTTGGTGCCGGGAAAGGAACCGGGCGATTTTCTCCATAACCCCCGTTCCCATGACCTTCGTACCCCTGGCCGAGGCGCTCACGTGGCAGTGGGTGCAGTTCAGGTTGCAGAGGTTGCCGAGATTGATCTGCAGTGTCTTGAGGGTGTCAAATGCTATGTAGAGGGGGTTTACCTCTTTCAACCGTTCCGCGAAAGCAGCTACCATATGGGTGTCCTGACTCCTTTTCGTTAGTTCCGACTACGACCTTTGCCACCCCAGCCATGCACCAAGGACCTTCTTTACAAAGGGGGTGAGCCTGGTGCGATTGTAGGCGTCGGCCAGTTTTTTGATTGCCTCGGCCTGGGTCGGGTAGGGGTGGATGGTCCGGCCTATGGCGGAAAGCCCCACCCCCGCTGTCATGGCCAGGGAAAGTTCGTTGATCATCTCGCCGGCGTGGCGGGCGACGATGGTCGCCCCGAGTATCCTGTCAGTCCCCTTTTTGAGATGCACCCTGGCAAAGCCTTCGGCCTCCCCGTCCAGAAGCGCCCGGTCCACATCGGCAAGGGGTACGGTGAGGGTGGTCACCTCGATCCCCCTGCCCGCGGCATCCTTCTCGTACATACCCACATGGGCTACCTCCGGATCGGTATAGGTGCACCAGGGGACGACAAGGGCCGATGACTTCTGTCTCCCCATGAACAGGGCGTTGGCGATGAGGATGCGGGCCAGGGCGTCGGCGGTGTGGGTGAACTTGTAGGGGAAGCAGATGTCGCCGGCGGCAAAGACCCGCGGATTGGAGGTCCTGAGCCGTTCATCGACCTTTACCCCCTGCTTCGGATCGTAGGCCACCCCGGCGGCCTCCAGATCCAGCCCCTCCACGTTGGGGGCGCGGCCGATGCCGACCAGTATCTCGTCAACGACAAGCTCAAGTGAGCTTCCATCCTGCTCCACGCGGATAATTCGCTCACTGCCGTTGCGCGTTACCCCGACAATCCTTGCCTGAAGGCAGAGTTCCACCCCATCCCGGATCATGGCCTGCTGGACGACCTCGGCGGCATCCGCGTCTTCCCGTGAGAGGAGATGTCCCACGTACTCGATGACGGTGACCTTGCTCCCGAGCCGGGCAAAGGTCTGGGCCAGCTCGCAGCCGATGGGCCCGCCGCCGATGACCGCGAGCCGCGGAGGAAGGGAGGTCAGCGAGAAGACCGTTTCGTTAGTCAGGTACCCCGCTTCCTCGATCCCCGGAATCGGTGGTGCCGCTGCCCTCGCCCCGCTGCAGAGGGCGGCCCTTTTGAAACGGAGCCTCTTCCCCTCCACCTCGATGGCGTCCGGTCCCGTGAACCTCCCGGTACCGAAGAAGAGATCGACCCCCAGCTCGTCCCGGAAGCGCCGCGCCGAGTCATGGGGGCTGATCTCGCTCCGGATCCGCCGCATCCGTTTCATGACGTCGGCAAAATCAATGGAAAGCTGCTCCCCTCCCATTATTCCGAATTCCCGGGCGGTCCGGACATCAAAGATGGCCCGGGCGGCGCGGATGATCCCCTTGGAGGGGACGCAGCCGTAGTTGAGGCAGTCACCCCCCAGGAGATGGCGTTCGATGAGGGCAACCTTTGCCCCGAGCCCGGCCGCGCCGGCGGCGGTAACCAGCCCCGCGGTCCCGGCGCCGATTACGACCAGGTTGTAGCAGTCGGCCGGTTCCGGGTTTATCCACCCGGAAGGGTGAACGTCATTGACCAGGGACTGGTTGTAATCATTTTCCGGGAGGATCAACGGGCCTTTACTCATAAATTTCTCCTGTTCCGGCCTCACCGGACGTTAGTGCTGTCATTGCCCTTCCAGTCGTAATCCAGGTAATCCACCCCGAAGGCGGTTCCTCGTATCAACTCCTTCTCTGCAGGTTTCAGGTAGGGAAGGATAAAGTTGAGCGCCCCGTTGCCGAGCGCATCGAAGTGTTTCCTGTCGAACTTGAAAATCTGCGAGAGATAGACCATGTTCCTCGCCCGATCAATCCGCATTCCCTTTTTCGGGTTTGCGAGAAGCCTCCGCCCCTGTTCTTCGAGCTGCGTGAAGAGGACAGCGGGCCGGTACGGCTCCGGCCGCAGGTCGGCACAGCTCACCGAGGCACAGTTGATGCCGAAATGGATGCGGAGGTCCTTGAAGGTGTCGAGCAGGATATCGTTTTCAATCTCTCCGAGGGAATAGTCCTTCCCACCGACGGCAATCGCCTTCCGGTCCCAGGGGAGCCCGAGCCAGTTTATCTTCCTGCTCCTGATACTGTCCACCGGGTAGTGATCGACGATGGTCTTCATGGCGGCTATGTTGTAGACATTCACCCAGAAGGCGATCTTCTCTTCCCGGCTTTTCAGGAGAGCCGGATCAAAGGCGGCAAGCCCCCTGAGGAGGAGACCGTATTCCGAATCGGGATGTTTCGCCTCCCGGGCGAGGGCGGCATAATCTACGGCATTGACCGCGATACCATCAATCTTCACTCCCGCTCTCACGTGCCTCTTCAGGAGCGCCTCGTAATGGGTGTAGTCGAAATCGCTTCCCGGGGCCGTTGCCGGTATGAGGAGCAGCAGGCACAGCAATAAATGCGTCACGCTTTTCACGACGTTCTCCTGTCGTTCAGATTGTCAGCTCCTTTTTTCCAAGGCCGTCCTGGCGATCCGCGTCACGTAGACCGTTACCGTCACGGTGGCAATCAGGCCAACGATATAGAGCGCCCACTCGGCAGGGGTCCTGGTCCTTCCCCCGCTCCCGAGCCTTGCAAGGTCTCCTGCCAGGGAGCCGATGTAAACGTACATGACGGTGCCGGGGAACATGCCGATCCACGAGGCGAAGAAGTAGTGGCGGAGCGAGACTCTGGTAAGCCCGAACGCATAGTTGAGCAGGTTAAAGGGAAAGACCGGCGAGAGCCGCGTGAGCCCCACTATCTTCCATCCCTCTCGCGCGACTGCCTCGTCAATGGCCTTGAACTTCCGGTTCCCTTCGATCTTCCCCGCCACCCAGTCTCTGGCCAGGTACCTCCCCACCAGGAAGGCACAGGTAGCCCCCAGGGTCGCGGCTATCGAGACGATGACCGACCCCTTGACCACGCCGAAGACGACCCCCGCCCCCAGGGTCAGAATGGCGCCGGGAATGAAGAGGACGCTGGCAAGAATGTAGATGGCGATGAAGATCACCGGCCCCCACATGCCAAGGCCTGCGATCCGGGCAAGAACGTCCCTCAGGAGTTCCTGAACGTGAAAATATTTGCCGGCCGCCAGCAGAAGAACGACTGCGGCGACTGCCAGGACCACTTTGAGTGCGGGTCTCGTCGCACCATTGGAGAGCGCACTTTCGTTCATGGTATCCTCCCCCGTTGGTCTGTTTAACCGATCATCCTGCGCAGCAGGAGGAAAATGACGGCGCCAAGCAGCGCCGCCACCGGCAGCGTCGTCACCCAGGCGGCAAGGATGCCGGCGATGGTCTGCCAGCGGGCCTGCCTGGTTACGGTGCCGATCCCGAACAGCGAGCCGCACGAGACGTGGGTGGTTGAGACCGGGAGCCCGAGCTTCGAGGCGAAGATGACCAGGAAGCCGGTGACCAGATTGGCAGTAAGACCCTGGCCGGCGTTCATGGCCGTCACCCGGTGGGCCATGGTTTCGGCCGTCTTCCTCGCGTTCAGAAGCCCGCCAACAGCCATGAAGAGCGCGACGCCGGTTATGGCAGCGGCCGGGGAAATCGCACTTCCCACGAGGAGGATCGCGGCGATCTTCGGCGTGTCGTTCAGGCCGCGGGCGAAGCTCACGATGCCGCCGCTCAGGTAATGGAGGCCATCCAGGACAGTGCTCGCGTTGACCCCGAGGAGTTGACCATTATATCTCTCCTGGCATGAAGTCCGGTTCCCCACGGCCATCGTCGGAAACGTCCGGACAGCGGTCATTGCCAGGGCATCTCCCGGTGTCGCCCCGACAGGGACGGCATCTGCGGTTTCGCACCCGACGCAGACGCAGCTCTCCCGCGAAATCTTCAGACGCACCCTGGCGAAATGAAACAGCGGATACACGACCATGGCCAGAACAATCGCCAGGAGCGGGCTGACGAGGAGCGGTGCAAAGAAGCTCGTGCCGAGCTTGGCGTAATTGACTCCTGAGGAGGAGGCCAGAAGCCCTGCCCCCACCAGCGCACCGGTAAGCGCATGGGTCGTGGAGATCGGGAAGCCGAACCGCGTTGCCAGCATGACCGTGGCCGCGGCCGCGAAGACCACCGCCATCTGGAAGCTCTTCATGGTGGTCACCGCATCCGGCACGAGCCCCTTGCCGCTGAAGGCGGCGAGAAGCCCCCGGGCAAACAGGAGCGCCAGGAGGGAGCCTGCCGCGGTGGTCACGGTCCCCCACAGGAGTGCCCGCCGATAATCGGTGGTGCCGCTCCCGAACAGGGTCGCCACCCCCTTGAAGTTGTCGTTAGCCCCGTTGGCGTAGGCGAGGAACAGGGCGATGCAGACTGCGAAGATCAACGTCATGGTGTGTCCTCTCTTTCGGGTCTCAGCAGCAGGCCCCGCCGCTGCACGGGTCTCCACCGGCCTCCTTGGCCGCGGCAGGGGCGCAGGCGAATGGACCGAAGTGATGGGTACGATCACCGGTCACCCGGAAGTGTCGGGCAAAGCGGGTTTCGCCGACCATGGCGGCGGTGTTGCCGCAGACCAGCATCGGCTTGCCGGCGATGAAGAGATGGTGGTCGTCGAGTGGGAAGCGGTGCGGCATCCCGGCGATGGTACCCAGGTACGTGGCCGTCTGGCCGTAGTCCTCGCAGATGTCCTCAAGTCCCGGCAGCTTGAAGGCGCGCACGGTCATGGAGTAGAAGTCGATCATCCCCGCCTGTGCCTCGACCTCCGGGTTGTCGAGGGAGATCCGCCTCTTGGAGACGACCCGGTAATCCGGGCAGCCGAGCCTCGCCAGGAGCCTGCGGAAGTCCTCGATGTAAAGCGCACCGCTCAGGCACTCGCCGTAGAGGAGAGGGTCGTTTCGCAACCGTTCGGGAATCCGCCTCCCCGAGAAGACGTCGGAGAAATAGAGCTCCCCTCCCGGCTTGAGGACGCGGAAGATCTCGGCAAAGACCCGCTCCTTGTCCGGGGAGAGGTTGACCACACAGTTGGAGATCACCACGTCGACCGAATTGTCGGCAATCCCCAAGGACGCAAGGTCCTCGATGTACCCCTGCCGGAAGTCGACGTTGGGCCGTGCGAAGCCGAACCTCTTCGTCTGGGAGGTCCGGTGGCGACGAGCCACCTCCAATTGCTCGTCGGTCATGTCGACGCCGATGACAAAGCCGTCCTCACCCACCAGGCGCGAGGCAAGGTAGACGTCGCGGCCGGTGCCGCAGCCGAGGTCAAGCACCGTGCACCCTTCGATGGCGGGCGGGATCGGGGAGCCGCAGCCGTAAAACCGGTCGAGTATCTCTCCGTCGATCTCTGCCAGAATCCGGCGGTGATGCTCGGGTACCGCATCGATGGAGCAGCAGGCGCTCGTCTTGAGATCCTTTGTCCCGGTAAGGATCTTTCCGTAATACTCCTTAACCTTTTCCAATGCGGTTGCGTCATTTTTCAGGGCAAATTTCTCCATGCTCTCCCTTTCTCAAGAACTTCATTAAATGGTACCTGATAAGAAACAGGATGCAATCCTCGTGGCTGGCCGGATTGGGCCAGCCACTTGTTCAATATACTTACTGTCAATTGTTGTTTGCCCCTTGTCTATCCAGCCCTTGATGAGTTTCAACATTTGAGACACTGGATGGAACCCTTTTCGCCCCATCTCTTCAAGGCCGCACTCATCGCTTCGCATCCCTGCCTGACCGCCGCTCCCAGTCCGAAGGCGAACAACGGCGCGAACACCCCTCTGAAGCTCGACCGCTGGGTTATACGCAGCCGATCAGCGCCCAATGGCTCAAGTTTGAAGCTGTACTCCCAGCCGAAGAGACAGGGGAACCGGAAGCGGTGCCGCCAGTTAAGCTCCGTCGGAGGAATGATGGCACGAATCGTAGGTGTTATGGTGAACGGCTCGATTCCGGGAAGTTTCACGGTCAGCCTGAGGCGGGCTCCGGTGTTCAACTCTCCCTCAGCGTTGACGAAAAGCGGATTCCATTGAGGGTACAATCCGACATCCGTCAGAAGTTCCCAGATGCGCTCAACCGGCGCTGTTATCTCGATTTCATCGTGGATTTCCATCACCGGCGCATTTCCTTTCCGTTCAGTGTGCTTCTTTACGGAGCTGCCGCTCGCGCAGGTCGTCCTTCCAGACATAGGGAAGATCTATGATCGTTCCGGCGGGAAGTCCCTGCGCGGCATAGCGGAGGCAGTCTCTCAGCACCGCCTCGTGGGTTGCCGCGTCCCCGACATCACCCAGGGTAAGACCGAAAGGATGCTGGATATACAGCGCCCTGGAAGGCTTGACAAGTGCGGTCGTCTCTCTCACCAGGGAGAGCGAAATAGTGGCAATCCCCATGATGTCCAACACCCGCTGGATCAGTCCCACGGACTGAGAGCAGACCGGTCACGACGGGACGAGGATGGCGAGATCCACGCCATCCTCCATGAGAAGCCGGCCGACCTGTGGCGCGCTTCTCCAGATGAGACGCTCGGGGCGCGGCACAAACCCCATGAAGGAGAAGTGGCGCGGGGCCGCCTCGCCAATCACACGTTGGGCAGCGAGCTTGTTCAGCAACTGGTAAGGAAAAACCGTATCCAGGTCCTCCTTGGCCCGACGGGTGTCGTAGCCGGGGTGAGCAAGGGCTATTTCTCCCGGATCGGTTCCGTTAGGAATGACGCGGAAGGTGTCGTCACCCAGCCGGTTTTTCGTGTCGAACCGCTCCTGGCTTGCGGGGATACACGCCCCCGAGGTGGTGACCAGGGCCACCCGGCACTGGGAGACCGGTTTTGCCAGCCGGTTCGGCTCGGTCGGCTCCTCAAACGACACCCAGCTAAAATCGGGGAGTACTTTCCCCCTGATGAAGTCCCCTTCAATGTCGAGAAAACTCATTTGTCACTCCTTTCCGGAGACAACGCCTCCTGTGCATGTAACGCATAACGTATCCAGGTCCCGGAGGGAGTAAAGGGCGAAGCAGGCCGCCAGCATTGGCCATGCCGCATAAAACAGCAGGTTGGCGCCCTCGAACGGTGTCAGATACTGCTTGAATGACGAGACGGTCGAGATTGCGTGGAGCAGGAGCACTGCGCCATAGGTAAACTTCTTGCGGAAGCCGGCCAGAAAACCGGCGAGAATCAGCAGTTCAATGGCGCCAATAGCATACGCAGCGCTATAGCCAAGCCCCTTGATGAAATAAAAGCTCTCGTACACTTTGGCCGTGTGTCCCGGGCGTACGAACTTATCGAGGGTCCAAAACAGCATAACCACAAACACGCTCAGCCGCAGCAGCAACAACACCGGAGGTAGCCGGTTGTCTGGTTTCATGTTTTCACTCCGTTATCATTTTTCAGTGAATCAGAAGCTCCTAAAAGAAGCTCCTAAAAATCGATATCCACTTGCAGTGAATCGAGGAACTTGTTGAAGGCGGTAAAAAGCTCCATCACACCGAGCGCTTCCACGATCTCGGCATCCGTGGCGCCTGCACTGTGCAGGGGGTCGAATTCGGTATCCCCAACCCTGAGTGGCGCGGAGTTCGCCTTTCGGGCAAAACCGATGAGCGCCTTTTCCTTGGCGCTGAAGTCGGCCCTTTCGATGTCCTGTTCAATACGGGCAATCTCCTCATCGGAGATACCGATGGCCTTCAATGCCCCGGTATGGGCTGCCACGCAGTAAGCGCAGCCGTTATCCCTCGAGACCAGCACCGCGATGGTCTGCTTCACCTTGGGGCTCAGAACCCCCTCCATCATGACCGCTTTGACCTTGTTCCAGTTGGCCTTCAGCAGGGGAAGGTGGTTGGCGTAGGTCTTGAAGAGGTTCGGCACCATACCGAACGCCCCCTCGATCTCCTTGAAAATCGCCTCCGTCTCCCCTGAAACCGCCTTTACTTCCACCGTGGTTATGCGTGCCATCTGCTTTCTCCTTTTTCCCTTGAATTTCCCCGCAATGGCGGGAGTTGTAAACGACGAGCCTTCCAGCTCTTTGAAATATACGCTTCCACCGCTCAGACAAACCCGGAGATCTTTCCCTGTTCGGTGCTTCTCCGTTCACCGCATCAGCAGACGGTTGCCGAGTTCTCGACCAAGTGCCCGGGCTTGGGCGATTTTTTCCTGCTGTTTGGCAAGATCAGGGGTAATAGCCTTCGT
This sequence comes from Geobacter argillaceus, assembly GCF_007830735.1. Lineage (GTDB taxonomy): Bacteria > Desulfobacterota > Desulfuromonadia > Geobacterales > DSM-12255 > Geomobilibacter > Geomobilibacter argillaceus. Next base: position 5,049 of record NZ_VLLN01000040.1, on the reverse strand, counting down.
AATTTTCGTCCCCGGGCCGAACGTCATATGAATCGAGCCCGCCCGACAGGTTTCGCCATGGCCGCATGTGAAGCAGCTTGCCGGGCCGACCGCGGTCACTGCGCCGATACATTCGATCTTGTTGTACGTAAAAAAATTTTCGATATCCCTGACTGGCAAATCAGGCGTCCTGCCCGCAACTCCCACCGCTACCCCGAGTTTGCCGGCTATCTCATCTCCCTCCCGATGACGGAACTGGTAAAAACGTTCCCAAAAACAGTGGGAAAGACTGTTGAGCATACCGTAGTAGTTGGGCGCGCCGATGACCAGGGCATCCGCTGCGACAATCTTCTGTCGAAGCTCTGACATATCATCCTTGATTTTACAGACATTGTCCTTGACACAGCCAAGGCAGCCGAGGCATGACCCGATTCGTTTTCCGCTCAGAGAGATGAACTCCGTATCGCCCTCGACTCCGTTCAGAACTTCCTGAACCAGGATGTCGGTCGTCTGCCCCTGACGCGGGCTGCCTGAAATACCAAGTACTTTCATTCCCATGACTCCTTTACTTGTCGGTTATGGTTTGAGTGCTCGTCCTATGACCTTGACAGATTATGGACCGACCATTTGGTTTATTTTACATCCAAAAAAAATGCTGTGTTCAGCGTTGCAGCAGAACGCGTACCGCGGTGAGTGCGTCGCGAAGCGGCTTCTCGTCCTTTTTCAGCCGGGCCAGCATGATCCCTCCCTCAATGGCAGCCACCATGTGCCCCGCCAGAACGTCGGCGGAAAGGTCGCTGGCTACCTCTCCCGAATCCTGGGCCGCCGCGACGACCGTCCGTAGCCGCTCCACCCACTCCTCGAACACCTTTTCGATGAACCCGGCAAAACCGCTCTCCGCATCCCCCATCTCCAAAGCGGTGTTGCCGAAAATGCAGCCGCCTACAAACCCGCTCTTCTTGTGGGTTCTCATGACCTTATTGAGAAAGTTGTCCAGCTTTTCCCCAGGAGTAGCGCCGGACAGGGACATATCGAGAAATGTCAGAAAACCGTCCCGCGCCTTCTCCAGAATGGCCAACCCCAGGGCCTCCTTGCCGGAAAAATGGAAGTAGAGGCTCCCCTTCTTCAACCCGGTTGCTCCCAGCAAGTCATTAATGCTGGTGGCCCCGAACCCTTTGCGGTTGATGAGTTCGGCTGCTGTTTCCAAGATTTTTTCCCTTGTCGCTTCACCCTTTGACATAATCTTCCACCTTTAATAAACCGACCATTTGGTCAACAATATATCTATAATTGATGCCCTGTCAAGGGCAAATCAAATCTCAGGAGAATCGGAGCAAACGAGGACTTTTTGCAACTGCCGAATCTGGATTTATTCGGTGCGGACCAGTTCGTCACTGGAAACAACCTCGATCCGTTGCGCCGGTATTCGGCTATTGATAGAACAGCTGCGCTTCAATGACCGGATCGGTCACCTCCTGCGGCAACAGGATGAAGCGCAGCCGTGGTGAATGCCCGACGCCATGCGGTTCAGCAATTGGAATTGACATCCCCCCGGCGTTCCGGGCCCCGATATCTCCTTCCACCGGCACCACGGGTCGGATCGACTCCGATCTTCACCCAGTCATCATACTGACGTTGAAAACTAACGACCTTGTTCAACCGGATCAACTCCTGCAACTCGTCTTCTCTCACAACCCCGCGGCGTTGGTCGGAATAGACTACTGGAATCTTCATGTTGTCCTCCCCGTACGTATTGAACGAATTGGATTGTTAGCATAGCTTAACAAAACTACCATCGATTACAAGGGAGGCCTGCTGTGATTTTTCTGCAAAAATTCGCAGGTGCTGCCAGGATACTCCGGCAGCAACATGGCAGTAAAGCTGGCGTACTTCAACTCCCGCCACGCAGCAGTTCGTCGCTGGTGATGACGCAGATCCCCCTGCGCCGGTAGCGCTCCAGCACGTCGGTCATAGCCTTTCGCGACATGACCGCGTCCCGGACCACCGTGACCCGGTAGCCGCGCTGCAGGGCGCCGAGGGCGGTGTAATACACGCAGTAGGCCGCATCCACCCCGACCAGGAACAGTTCGTTAACCTGCCGGTCGATCAGCAGCTGTTCAAAATTCCGGTTCGAAAAGGCATCGGTCCGGTTCTTCGCGAAATCGTTCCCGTTGATGATCTTGATCCTGCGGTCGATGATCACCCTCCCCCACCGTCTGCCGCCATGCAGCCGGACAAACAGGTTGTTGCCGAAGACCTGGCGGATGTAGGCCACCTCCATGCCTGTCCCGGCTGCGCGGTCGATGAGCCGGTTCACCGTGGAGAGCATCCCATTGGGTGGCGGTTCGGTAACCGGTTGCCTGGCGGCCGTTCCCGCGTACCCCTCCTGGATATCAAGGATAACCAACGCCTTGCGCGGGTTCGGGTAGTCGGCGATCCTTTTCCCCCGCGTCGACATGAACATGCTGCGGTACATCGTCAGCGCCCCCACCAGGAAGAACGCCGCGATCACGGCAGCCAGCACGAGGATAACGGACAGTACGGACATCAATCGGTCTCCTCGTTTTCCAGGACCCGTCTCAAGCAGTTATGCCATTGCCACCGTGGTATCGCCGGTCGCCCCGCTCATCCCGCGCCGGCATGGTGAGCACCCTGCAGTTCAGCGGTCTCGGATCGTCGACGTCATTCCTTGATGAAATCATAGGCGCCTACACCTTGAATCAACAGGTACTCGGATCTGTCGTGATGGCTGTTGGTCACCCGATGGATCCGGGGCGGCGCAATTTCGGAGGGAAGAATAGGGGTCAACTTTCCATTATCCACTAAAGATTGAATTCATCGTAAAAATGGAATATGGAGAGTTGACCCTTTTATGAGAATAGGGGTCAACTTTCCATTATCCACTAAAGATTGAATTCATCGTAAAAATGGAATATGGAGAGTTGCCCCTTTTATTCTCCTTTTTGACCCCACCGACTTCTCCAAATGTCCGAAAGTCTAACCTGACCCCACCGACTTCCCCTTTATAGTGAAAAGAGCATCATGTCGAAGCTTCTCCCAAGAGGAAGCGGCTTTAACTCCATAAAATGATCCAAGGAGTTCATTTCGTTGGTTGCCAGTTCATCCAGCTGCATGCCGTATTTTGATTCAAATTTCTGTATCCAGACTCCAATTTCCCTGAGAGCGGTTACAAGGTCCTTGCTTGAAATGTTATTTCTTACTTTCAACACGTCACGGATTCGTGTGTCAAAAGCTGGAGATTCCCCCCAGTTGAACATAAGAATCACTTTCGTCAAGAAACAGAGACTATCAGAACTTGAATGCCATTTCCTAAGGGTTGTACGGATGTTATCAAAAGTGACTTCAATTTCTCTCAGCTGTTCCTGATTCGCATTCGGCAAATCTCGAAGTCTCACTTTGTTCAGTAAATCGACTTTATTCCAAAAGGATTCGATGTTTCCCTTTGAAATTCTTCCACTTTTAATCTCGTCTGAAATATGAGCACATTGACCATTCCTATTCATGCCCCATCCACTACCGCGAACCGTCTCCAGCAACTCTAACAGTCGAATGTCAGGTTGTGCAGTCCGCGTTGTCTCGAAATATCTATCATATTGGTAAAGCCAAGGGCCAGGTAGAAGGCAATATTGTCGTATTGAATTCTGTGCAGAATCCAATGTCAGCGTATTTAGCCGCCTAAAGTCACAAACACTCATTCGTTTCATTCCTCTTTATAGGTGATCTATCCAAACGTAACATTTTGCCTGTGCACATGAGAAAAAATTACCATAGCATTTTGCACTTGAACAGGTTTAAGCGACTATTGACCTTCGATAAGCAATCATGCCCGATCCGCATCGGCTTTAGCGCTCGGCAAGCTTCTCACCCCTGCCCTCACTGCCCCAATATAGCTCCTGAATAGATATGGTCCCTTGTAGTTCCCCGACAACTCCCCGTTGACACGGTTTCCGGATAAATGACGTATTATGTCACAGCCCCATGCTACCCTTCGCCAAACTGCCGGAGGGGAACAACAGCCGTGGCTACCGACCTGATGGACAAACTGAAGATACTCGCCGATGGCGCGAAATACGATGTCTCCTGCGCCTCCAGCGGCAGCTTTCGCCGCAACAAGGACGGCATCGGCAATGCCGCGTCCTGCGGCATCTGTCACTCCTGGACCAGCGACGGCCGCTGCGTCTCCCTCCTCAAACTCCTGATGACCAACAGCTGCATTTACGACTGCGCCTACTGCGTCAACCGCCGCAGCAACGATACCCGGCGGGTGCTGCTGACCCCGGCGGCCGCTGCCTGGGTGCTCCCCTGGGTAGCCTTGGCAGCAACGATACCCGGCGGGTGCTGCTGACCCCGGCGGAGGTGGCGGAACTGACCATCGGCTTCTACCGCCGTAACTACATCGAGGGGCTCTTCCTCAGTACCGGCGTGGTCCGCTCCCCCGACTACACCATGGAGATGCTGATCGAGGCGGTACGGACACTGCGCGAACAGTACCGCTTCAACGGCTACATCCACCTGAAACTGGTCCCGGGTGCCGACCCGCTCCTGGTGCAGAGAGCCGGCCTCCTTGCCGACCGGGTGAGCGTCAATCTGGAGCTGCCGACCCGGGAAGGACTTGCCCTCTTGGCGCCGGACAAAAGCCGAGTAAAAGAATAGTAAAAGAATAGGGGTCAACTCTCCATTATCCACTAAAGATTGAATTCATCGTAAAAATGGAATATGGAGAGTTGACCCTTTTATTCTCCCCCCCTCCTGGATATCAAGGATAACCAGCGCCTTGCGCGGGTTCGGGTAGTCGGCGATCCTTTTCCCCCGCGTCGACATGAACATGCTGCGGTACATCGTCAGCACCCCCACCAGGAAGAACGCCGCGATCACGGCAGCCAGCACAAGGATAATGGACAGTACGGACATCAATCGGTCTCCTCATTTTCCAGGACCAGTTTCAAGCCGTTACGCCATTGCCACCGTGGTATCGCCGGTCGCCCCGCTCATCCCGCGCCGGCATGGTGAGCACCCTGCAGTTCAGCGGTCTCGGATCGTCGACGTCAT
>NZ_VLLN01000039.1 GCF_007830735.1 Geobacter argillaceus | reverse complement strand
TGTACTGAATAAGTCTGAACTGCTCTTTGCAGTTCTCTTCTTGTTTTTCGAGAACCCACTCGCTTAGCTATCTGCTATTTAGTTTTCAAAGACCAACCTGCCGTCAGCAGACTTCGCAATATACTCAGATCCGCTTTCCCTGTCAACACCTTTTTTCAGCGCCAATCTTTTTCTGCCCGGCCCCATCCCCTGGCAGGCCGTCGTTGACAAGGAATCGCGTTTATACTTCAGAACCGATTCCCTTGTCAAACTCTTTTTTCTGCGCCGTCTCTTTTTTCCTCCCGGCCCCATCCCCTTGCGGACCGTCGTTAACAAGGAATCGCGTTTTTACCCTTTTGACGTCCATCCGTCAACCAAAAAATGCGGCATAGGCTATTTTTAAAATGTGATCTTGGCAAAGCGGCGCTTACCGACCTGGATTACATAGGTTCCTTCGCAGGACAGTTCAGCCTGCTCGTCGTTGATCTTCTCGCCATCCACCTTGACCCCACCCTGCTTGATGGCCCGGCGCCCTTCGCTGTTGGAGTCAACCAGCCCGGCAGTGGCAAGAATTTTGGCAAGGAGCATGGTGGCACCCTCGCGCCCAAGGGTGATTTCCGGCATCTCTTCCGGTACCTGATTATCCCGGAACCGCTTGACGAAATTCTCCTCAGCCGCCTGGGCCGCTGCCGTCCCGTGGTACCTGGCGACTATCTCGCGACCGAGCTGCTTCTTGACCTCCATGGGATGGAGCGAATGATCCTTGAGCCGCTTCTTCAGATCTTCGATCTCAACCAGGGTAAGATCGCTCAGCAACTCATAGTAACGGAGCATCAGTTCGTCCGAAATGGACATGACCTTGCCGAAGATCTCATCGGCCGGATCGTTGATGCCAATGTAGTTGCCCAGGGATTTGGACATCTTGTTGACCCCGTCCAGACCTTCCAGGAGGGGCATGGTAATAACGGTCTGGGGTGGCTGCCCCCATTCCCGCTGCAACTCACGGCCTACCAGGAGGTTGAACTTCTGGTCCGTGCCCCCCAGTTCCACATCGGCCTTCATGGCCACCGAATCGTATCCCTGCATGAGGGGATAGAGGAATTCATGGATGCTGATCGGCATCTGCGTGGCAAACCGTTTGCCGAAGTCGTCCCGCTCCAGCATCCTGGCCACGGTATACTTGGCGGCCAGGCCGATCATGTCCGTTGCCGTAAGCCTACCGAGCCACTCCGAGTTGAAGACGACCTTCGTCTTCTGCGGATCAAGTATTTTGAAGACCTGCTCCTTGTACGTCTCAGCATTCACGAGCACATCTTCGCGGGTCAGTGCCCTGCGGGTCTCGGATTTGCCGGTGGGGTCCCCGATCATGCCGGTAAAGTCGCCGATGAGAAAATAGACCTCATGGCCCAGTTGCTGGAACTGACGCATCTTGTGCAGGAGGACGGTATGGCCGAGATGGAGATCCGGAGCGGTAGGATCGAACCCGGCCTTTATCTTCAACGGCACGCCGGTATCGATGGATTTTCGGAGTTTCTCTTCGAGATCCTTCTCCAGAAGGATTTCTACGGCGCCCCGCCTTATCTGTTCCATCTGTGCAGCTACGGACATATCCATTTCCTTTCTCAATGGCAGGCGATATTGACCCGTTCAATCGCCAACGACTTGCCGGTAATTTCATCAACAGATATCACCACCCCATTCAGGCGGACATCCTTTTTGGCAACCTCGAACTTCGCCGGGAGTTGCGTCAGGAACTTCTGGATCGGTTCGTCCTTGCGTACGCCGATGACCGAATCGAACGACCCGGTCATGCCGGCATCGGTGATAAAGGCGGTGCCGCCGGGAAGCAGCCGCTCGTCAGCGGTCTGTACATGGGTATGGGTACCGACCACGGCGCTCACCCTGCCATCCAGGTACCAGCCCATTGCGGACTTTTCGGAGGTCGCCTCTGCATGAAAATCAACAAAAATGACCGGGGTCTCCTGTTTCAGCTTCTCCAGTTCACTATCCGCGGTACGGAACGGGCATTCCAGGCTGTTCATGAATACCCGCCCCTCAAGGTTCAGCACCCCGACCTTGACCCCGCCCGCTGTCCTGACTACGGCACTCCCCTGCCCCGGCGTTCCGGGAGGATAGTTCGCAGGGCGGATGAGCCGCGATTCCCTGCCGATGTACTCCAGGGCATCCTTTTTGTCCCAGATATGATTGCCGCTGGTAAAGAACTGCACTCCCTGCTCGAAAAGCTCTTTTGCCGTCTCAACAGTCAGGCCGAACCCGCCGGCCGCATTCTCGCCATTGGCAATCACCAGGTCAACACGGTACCGGTCAACCAGCTTATGCAGCTCGCGCTCAACCGCCTGCCTGCCCGGCTTGCCAACAATATCGCCGATAAACAGGATATTAACGGGCATACTCGACAGCCCGGGTTTCCCGGATCACATGCACCTTGATCTGGCCGGGATAGGTCATCTCCGTCTCGATCTTCTTGGCAATGTCCTTGGCCAGTACCACGGCGCGCTCGTCGCTCACTTCCTCGCTGGAGACCATGATCCGGATCTCGCGGCCGGCCTGAATGGCAAAGGCATTGGTGACCCCGCCGAACGAGGTGGAGATCCGCTCAAGATCATCGAGCCTCTTCACGTAGGTTTCCAGCATCTCGCGGCGGGCTCCGGGGCGAGCACCGGACAGGGCGTCAGCAGCCTGAACCAGGACCGCCAGCACGGAGTTGGGCTTCTCGTCTTCGTGGTGCGCCATGATGGCATGGACGATCTTCGGCGACTCACCGTACTTCCTGGCAATCTCGGCGCCGATAACGGCATGGGAGCCCTCAACCTCGTGGTCTACCGCTTTCCCGAGGTCATGCAGCAGGCCGGCCCGCTTGGCCTGCTTGACGTTGATCCCCAGCTCCGCAGCCATTACGCCGCAGAGGAAGGCGACTTCCAGCGAGTGCTGGTACACGTTCTGACTGTATGAGGTCCGATACTTGAGACGGCCGATAAGCTTGAGGATCTCGGGGTGAATGCCATGTACGCCAAGGTCGAAGGCCGCCTGCTCACCCGCCTCCTTAATGGTCAGCTCCACTTCTTCCTCGGCCTTGTGCACCACATCCTCGATCCGGCCGGGATGGATACGCCCGTCGGCAATCAGTTTCTCCAGGGCAATCCGCGCCACCTCGCGACGCACCGGGTTGAAGCCGGAAAGAATGACCGCCTCGGGGGTGTCGTCAATGATCAGATCGATGCCGGTCGCAGCCTCCAGTGCACGAATGTTCCGCCCTTCGCGACCGATGATCCGCCCCTTCATCTCGTCGGAAGGCAGGGGGACCACGGAGACCGTGCGTTCAGCAACATAATCGCCGGCATAGCGCTGAATTGCCAGGGAAAGAATTTCCTTGGATTTTTTGTCAGCCGTTTCCCGTGTCTCTTCTTCAATAGCCTTGATCCGTTTGGCAGCATCGAGCTTGGCCTCGTTCTCCATGGCCTCCATCAAAACGGCCTTGGCTTCCGCCGCCGTCATACCCGATATCTTCTCCAACTGCTGCCGCTGCTCTTCGATAAGCTGGGAGATTCTTTCCTCCCGTTGACCCAAGGCCTGCTCCTTTTGAGCGAACGCCTGCTCGCGCTTGCCGAAGTCCAGGTCCCGTTGGTCATAGAGGTTTATCTTTTTGTCGAGGTTCTCTTCCTTCTGCTGAAGGCGTTTCTCCAGGGCCTGCAAATCCTTTTTCTTTTCCTTGGTCTCACGCTCGATCTCTGCCTTGGCCTGATACACCTCATCTTTGGCCTTCAGGCTCGCTTCCCGCAGAGTGGTCTCAGCCTCACGCCTGGCATCTTCAAGAATCTTGGCAGCCTGCTCATCAACATTCACGGCGGCCGGTCCCGCCGATCGCTTCTTCATCAAAAAACCGACCAGAACCCCCGCACCAATCGCAACAGCCATCAACAACAAGGCAACTTCAATCTTCATGGCACTCTCCCTTCTATATTGATAAAGAGCCCCGCCCGACCTGGCGGCTTTCGGTGATGATCAGATCCATCAGGACATCGTGGGGCTCACCAGCAACTGCATCAACCAGCTGAAAATCATAACAAAGACCAACCAGCCTCCCCGATCCTTCAAGTAGATGGACGGTTCGATCGTAAAAACCTTTGCCATAGCCGATGCGGTGCCCTTTCAGGTCAAAGGCCACACCGGGGATCACTATAAGATCAAGTTCTCCGGGATCGCGCGGAGGGAAACCTTCCTGCGGCTCGGGGATACCGAACGAGCCACAGACGAGCTCGCACTCGCCGGAAGCCTCTCGAAACACGAGAGAACCTGCCTCGACCCGCGGATAGCACAGCTCCTTTCCCGCAGCCAGGGCGGCACGGCAAATCTCAGAGGTAGCCACTTCATTATCACAGGCCGCATACAGGGCAAGCGAGCGGGCAGCGACAAACTGCGCCGAGCTGATGACCGCCTTCTGGATCAGGTCGCTCAGGCGGCTGCATTCGGTGACACTCATCCCACGCCGGCGGGCAAGCATCTGGCTACGTAGCGAACGTTTAGGCATACCAGACCATTTCGACAGTTGTACAGAGGCCCACAGCGGGCCAGTCCTTGAATGGAGGGCAATCAGGAGAGTGGAGGGAGGTGGTGACAGGGGATAGAAATAGTGCGTTTCAGGAAACCGGCAGTATGTTCAGTCGATCCTTATGTCGCATCTCTGGCGGTGTAACATGCTCTTTCCTATCAGAAGCAGGGAACTGCAACATTCACCTGCTGAAGCCACTGAAACTTCCCAACCACGTCTCTGCTATATCGTCACGCCCCCCGGAGGAGACCGTCCTAAGCTGCACCAGACAGAACCTCATCGATTGTCCTGATGAGCTCCACCACCTGCTCAGTGTTGCACTTGTTGCGATCCTGCTTCTTTATAACGGCAAGATGTTCCTCTGCAAGAGTCATCAAGCTAAGGATGGCCACCCCAAGTCTATCGCCCCCCCGAACCCTGGACTCGACCCGTGCGACCGTATCATTGACAAACGCCTCGATCTCCTGCACCGTTTCGGGTGTGGCGCTGCTTCTCACCTGAAGCTCCCGCCCGAGAATCCTGATGCAGTGGGAACCGCTCACGTCCCTTGAATCTCCTCAATAGAAGCAATGATCCGGCTGACCTGCTCCTTGATCCCGCTCCGCTCAGCCAAGAGTCGGTCCAACTCCTGTCGGAGCTGGCCGTTTTCTCGCTGGAGCAGCTGATAGGCCGCCACCAGCGCATCCACCTTTTCCTGCAGGGTATGTAACAACTCAGCTTCCATAAATAAACCGGACCGATATTAGGAGAATTGCTGGCAAAAAGTCAAGTAATTATTGGAAATGGCTACTGAAAAAGGGCTTCGACAAACTGACGTGGATCAAAATCACGCAGATCCTCCACCGCCTCTCCTACCCCGATGTAGCGGACCGGAATCTGGAACTCGTTGCTCACTGCCAGGACAATCCCCCCCTTGGCGGTTCCATCCAGTTTGGTCAGGGCTATGCCACTCACCTCTGCGGTCTCCTTAAACAGGCGGGCCTGGGAAAGGGCATTCTGGCCGGTTGCCGCATCCAGCACCAGCAGCGTTTCGTGGGGGCCACCGGGGATTTCCCGCCCAACGATGCGGCGCATCTTTTTCATTTCCTCCATCAGGTTTACCTTGGTATGGAGGCGACCGGCCGTGTCAACGATCAGCACGTCCACCTGCCTAGCCACGGCCGCCTTGCAGGCGTCAAAGACCACCGCTGCCGGATCGGCCCCTTCCTGATGCCGAATGACATCCACGCCGGCACGCTCGCCCCAGACCAGCAACTGTTCGGCAGCCGCAGCCCGGAAGGTGTCCCCGGCCGCAAGCAGCACCTTTTTGCCGTCACCGGCAAACCTGCTGGCCAGTTTGCCTATCGTGGTGGTCTTCCCCACCCCGTTCACCCCGATCACCATAATTACGAACGGCGACGCATTTCCCACCTGCAGAGGCTGGGCAAAGCGTTCCAGGCGGGCGAGTATCTCTTCCTTAAGCACTGAGCGCAGAGCCGCGCCATCCTGCAGCTCATTTCGCTTCAACCGCTGCTCCAGGGTGCGGATCAGTTCCACCGACGTTTTTACGCCGATGTCAGCGGTAATGAGGATCTCTTCCAGCTCTTCGAGGGTGTCGGCGTCGATCTGCTTCCGCCCCAGCACCAGACGGTCGATTCGTCCCACCAGGCTCTCGGAGGTCTTGCTGAGCCCCTGTTTCAGCCGCTCGAAAAAGCCCAGACGGGGCTTTTCCTGAACAGCAGACGTGGCCGTCGGCTGCGAAGTCCCCGGTACCGGTTCAGCAACCGCGGTGGCATCGCTCTCCCCGGACTCCGTTCCTGACGGGCGGACAGCTTCAGCCGGCAGCTCCGATCCGGCCAGCTTATCCATCAGCCCGCGAAAGAACCCCTTTTTTCCTGTCATCAGTAAATCTCCCTGTTCACGGCTTTTCAGAAAATTTCAAAACCCCCAGAAATTCCCCTTTATTCGCTTGACGTTACCCGAATCGTCATTCATTACATTTCACCCATTGCCAGCCCCTTTGAGGTTGTACGAGAGGTTGCACAAAGCCCGACATGAAACAGGTTGCACGAAAACCGGTCATAAGTTTGCCCTGAATCCGTGACGTAACTTGCTCAATCTGCTGGTTTTAGGGGCCAGCGGAGGGACTCTGGCGGATCGGCTCCCTGAATCCCAAGAAATCGGCTTCTCAAATTGGCCTGTAGTCCCTGTTTTTTGACAACTGAACCGTTTTGCTATGTCTTTCCCGTGATCGCGGGCAAGCGATATCAGGGGCTTCCTGCCGGAAACCCATTCCTCCAAGGCTTGCCAGCTCCTCGTCGCTAGCCGTATGCCAGCCGGTGGTAGATCTGCCCGAATGCTTCGGCATGGGCTTTCACATGGCGGCTGAATCTCAGTTTCAGGCGCCGGCCACTGCTGATAAGCCGCCCGGCAAAGTAGACAAGCTCCTGGATGACCGTCTTGACCCGCCGGCGTTTGGCCTCGTGACGGATTGTACAGTTCGATGATCTCCTGATCGGCAAGCGTAAGGCTTGTCCACCACCCTTCGAGTTCGATGTCGGGCTGAAGCAGCATCTGCCCCTTTTTGTCAATGGTCCGCTCGATAACCCGCATGACCCGGCGCAGGATAATGCTGATGATGTCGATGCCGGCGATCAGATCGCCCGGCGCATCCATGACTGCCAGGGCGGAGGAAAGAGACGTGAAACGGTTCAGGGCCAGCCCGACAAGGGCGATGCCGGAGTGGGAAGTGTAGAATTCTTCGTCGGACTGTTCGATCACTAAACGCTTCATGAATTCACCAGCCGGGTGAGTTTTGTTGCACAGCAAAATAGCTCAATTGTCAAAGAACTTCAAATGGTTACAGCTGGTAAATTTAAATTGCTGAATTTTCCGTCACGGAGTCAGGTAATAGAGACAAGGTGGTCATAATCAGTTGGGTCCTGCCAGTTGGAAGCCATGCAGGGGGAAACTCGTAGATATTCTGTTTTTGATCTACCATAACCACTTACTTATCAACCTCGTCCGGCCGTTCCACCTTTCGGCTGAAATGGAACTCCGTCACCCGCTTACCGCTCTCGTCGAACGAGGCCACGTTGTAGGTCTGCCGGCGCTCCGGTTCCGGCTTTTTCGCCACCCCCAGGTATTGCAGCAGCTTCCTAAACACGCTCACTCGTCACCCCCCGACCGCCAGAACTCGGCCAGATCATGCGCGGTCACTTCCCGCGCCACTATCCGCGCCATGTTCTCTTCCTGCGTCCGCTCCAGGTCCGACATGCCGGCCGGAAGATCGGCGGTCATCTGTTCGACAATCGTTTGCTCCTGATCGTCGAACAGCTCGCCGACCTCGACCACCGTCTGCTCCAGAATTCCCGCCTCCTTCAATCGCTTAAGCTCCCGCGGGTTTTCCTGCTGAAGGAGCGTTTTCGACATCTCACGGTAACTCATTGGTCACCTCCAGGAAGGGGAGCCTTGATCTGCTACAGAAACACCCGGTAATCAACATGCAGCGCCGCTGCCAGCTTCCTGGCGGTCTCCTTGCCAATAGGCCGCTTGCCGTTTTCCATCTCACTGATATGATGCTGGGCAATACCTGTCAACTCGGCGAGCTGCTTCTGCGTCAGCCCCTCTTTACCCCTGGCACCCCGGAGAGCAACGCCGCTGCTGTTCCATTGCAATTCGGGTGACAACTCTTCAGGGGTGTAGACTTCCTTTTCCTCCAGCAGATCTGTCACCTCCAACGCCTTGGCCGCCCTGCGCAACTTGTTGATACTGGCAACGGTCCCCCGGAAACGAACCTCCACCATCTTTTCAGTAGGGCGCTTTTTCGTGAGTGCCTGCATAAATGACCTCCACAAACCTTATACCTCGTTCGGATTCTTCCCACACCACCACGTATGTCGGCTTGCCGCTCTTCACATGTCAGTGATGCTGATTCTTCCGGCCTTCGAGTTTTGAGTAATTCTTCCAATTGCCTCGTACCGGCCCGGAAAGCCGGATCTCCATCACCAACAAGTCAATGGTATCGCGCACCGACTGAGGCAGCTTCTTGTACTGCTTCGCCGCCTTATTGGTAAATATCACGGTCCATGCCATAACAAACAGTATCCCATTTAATGGTATATGTTCAAGGAGAAAAAAACCGGGGCACAAAAGGCTCCCGGTCGGGTCGAAAAAAGGGGGGTAGTAAAACGGCTAGAGGTTGCACCAGGGGTTGCATAATCACAAATAGGCCCAGGCTTAACAAAGCAACAATATGTTTTTATTGCATTTTTTTATTCTTAATTTTCTTCTCTGCCATCAGTAAATCTCCTTTTCCAGCGGCTTGATACAGGAACGGAAATGGAAGAGAGCCAGCCCGACCAGAGCTGCCCGCTCCACAGTCATGACCAGTACATATTCCGGTCCCACCGCACCGACCAGGATATGCTGGTCGGCCGCGGTAACCACGGTCTCCAGCAGCTCTCCCGCGCCAAGTGCCCCGTGGAGTTCACGCATCCGGTTCAGAATAATCCCCTTGTGCGCACCGAGCACCTTCAGATCATACTCGTCCCCTGCAGGGCAGTACTGGCTGACCGCTTCGCCTTCCCAATCGGCAAGTATGGCGCCGGTGGCACCGGGAACTCGCTTCACCAGCTCTGTTAGAATGGTTTGGAACGGCACGTTCCCCCCCTTCTCAACCGGATTACTGCAGCCTCACCGACACCACCTTCGACACACCGGGCTCTTCCATGGTCACGCCGTACAGGGTGTCGGCAACCGCCATGGTGGTCTTGCTGTGGGTAATCAGGATGAACTGGGAGACGGCGCACATCTCCCTGATCATATCGTTGAACCGACCGATATTGGCATCGTCCAGCGGCGCATCCACTTCGTCGAGGAGACAGAATGGCGACGGCTTGATGAGGAAGATGGCAAAGATGAGGGCGACCGCGGTCAAGGCCTTCTCCCCCCCGGAGAGAAGGGTGACGTTCTGCAGCTTCTTCCCCGGCGGTTGGACAATAATGTCGATGCCGGTCTCCAGCAGATCCTCCTCGTCGGTCAGACGAAGTTCGGCCTTGCCGCCGCAGAAGAGACGGGGAAAGATCTCCTGAAACTTGGCGTTCACCAGATGGAACGTCTCCTGGAAACGCTTCCGGGTAGTCCGGTTGATCCGCTGGATAGCCTGCTGCAGGGCGTGCAGCGATTCTTCCAGGTCGGCCATCTGGGCGGTCACGAAGGCGTGGCGCTCCTCCAGGTCCCGATACTCTTCGATGGCGGTCAGGTTCACCTCGCCCAGTTCGTCCAGGAGTCGTTGCAGTTCGGCCTGGCGGGCCTGACGCTCCTCCTCGTCCAGTTGCATCCCGCTGGAGCGGGGAAGGACTTCATCCATGGACAGGCGGTATTTGTCCCGGACCACGGTTTCCAGGTGCTCCAACTGCAGGTTCAGCTCCGACTGCTGCAGGGTCAGAACGCCAACCTGGCGCCGGAGTTCGTCCAGTGACGACCTGATCCCTTTCAGTGCCGTCTCATCGGTCTGGCTCCCCTGTGACAAGACGTTGAACCGTTCCCGCAGGGCACTGACCGCCTCCTCGGCTTCGGCCTGCCGGATGACCAGACCTTTTACCGCCGCCTCCTGCTCCGACAGCAGACCGGTCAGGCGCAAGGACTCCGCCTCGCTCCGGGTGAGCTCCTCACGCCGGCGGTCGAGACGCTGAGCCAGGTCGCCACGAAGCTCCTCGACCCGCTTCAGCGCCCGCTGGGTCGACTCCCGCTTTTCGTTCAGGGCTGCAGTTCGCACCTTAAGGGCGGTCACCTCTTCCCGGGCCTGCTCGATACGGCGCCGCTGCACGGCGAGGGATTCCTGCAGGACTGCCACTGCCGCTTCACGATCACCTTTGCCCGCCTCGGCCTCTTCCCGCCGCTGACCCACGTTTGCCGCTTCCGCTTCAAGCAGCTCCCGCTCCTCGTTGAGCTGATCGTCTTCCAACGCCTTGACCGCCAACCGCTCTTCCAGGCGCTGGCATTCCTCCCCGGCCCGCTGCAGGTCCTTTTCGGCGTTGAGGAGCGCCATATCCGCCTGATGGAGCTCCTGGCGCACCTGCCGCAACTCCTCTTCCACGGCGGCCAGGGCAGTGCCGGTCGTTTGCCGGTCAGCGCCCAGCGTGGCGACATTCGCCTCAAGTCGTGCCACGTCACCGGTCAGCGCCCGGATCTCCCGCTTCTTGGTCACCAACCCCTGTTGTGCCGCCTCACGGGAACCGCCGGCCACCATGCCGCCGGCGCAGGCCAGATCGCCCTGGGGGGTGACGAACGTCAGGTGCGGATGGCGCCGGGTCAGTTCCAGACCTGCGTTCAGGTCTTCGGCAAGGTACACGTCCCGGAGAAAGGGGGCGATCCGCTCCTGGTACTCGGGCAGTATCCGCACCAGGTCGAGGAGCCGGTCGGCGCCGGACAGCCCGTCACCGGCCGGCGGAACCGACACCGAAGGGAGCAGGAACGAGCAGCGCCCGCCGGCAGTCTCTTTCAGGTGGCTTACGGCAGCCAGGACATCGACCGTCTCAGCGGCAAGCACCGCCTGGAGCCGCTCGCCGAGCACTGCCTCCAGGGCGGTCTCATACTTCTCGGCCGTCTCCACCAGATCGGCAACCACCCCCCGAAAGCGCTCCCGAAAACCGCTGGCCTGAAAAACGTTCCTGACCCCCTGACCGTAGCCGGCGAACTGGGCCTCCAACTCCTCCAGGGAGTGAAGGCGGGAGGCGGTGCGGCTCAGTTCATCGCGTTGCTGCTGGAGTTCCCGGTCGAGCAGAGCCAGCTTCTCCCTCAGCTCCTCTTCCCGGCCACGGAGTCGGGAAAGCTGCCCCTGCAGCTCCTCGCGGGCATTCTTGCCGGCAGCCACCGTTGTTGCCAGTTCACCGGACCGGCCGTTCGCCTCGACTAGGCGCTCGGCAAGGGTCATTCCTTCACGCCTGCTCCGCTCGGCACGTTCCGCCAACCCTTCCAGGCGCCGGAGCGCGCTGCTTTCCTGGTTGCCGTACTGGGAGATCTCGGCCAGAAGGGTAAACAGGGTACGCCGCTCGTCCTCCAACTGGGCCGCGGTCTGCTTCTCCTCCTCGGTCAGCTCCCTGAGCGTTGACTCCTGTTCTGCAAGGGCATCGACCTCTCCGGCCGCTTCCAGGCCAAACGACTCACGCCGCTCGTTCAGCAGGCGCTGCTCAGCCCCGGCCTCCACCAGTTGCCGCTCCAGGCTTGCCAGATCCTCGTTGAGCCGCACCATCTGCTCACGACAGGTCGTCAACTCCCGGCCCAGCAGCTCACGGCGGTTCTCTGCCGTCTGAAACTCGCTCCGCACCTGATAGAGCTGTTCCTGCCCCTGGGCAAGAAGCTGCTCCTCGTCGCACAGCGACATCCGCAACTGCTCCAGGGCCAGTTCCCGGCCGGCCAGGTCGGCGGCAGCTGTTGTCTCCCGTTCGGCAAGGGCTGCCAGGTCAGAGGTCAGCCGCTGCCGGTCGGCCGAAAGCGCGGCAAACCGCCGCGCCACCATGAGGAGTTCGATCTCCTTCAACTCCTCCCGGAACGCCCGGAAACGTTCCGCCTTCCTGGCCTGACGCTGGAGAGAGCCGAGCTGCCGCTTCAGTTCCCCCACCAGGTCGCCGATCCTGAGCAGGTTCTGGCGGGTGGTCTCGATCTTCTTCAGGGCCATCAGCTTTCGGGACTTGAACTTGGTGACGCCGGCCGCCTCCTCGATCAGGAAGCGGCGTTCCTCGGGCTTGGCCAGGAGGATCATGCCGATCCGCCCCTGCTCGATGATGGAGTAGGCCCTGGCGCCAACGCCGGTATCCATGAACAGCTCGGCGATATCCATGAGCCGGCACGGGGTCTTGTTCAGCAGGTATTCACTCTCCCCGTCCCGAAAGAGCCGGCGGGTCACCTGGATCTCGCTGAAGTTCAGATACTTTGCCGGCACCCGGCCGTCCTCGGCGGAAAAGACCAGGGAGACCTCGGCCATCCCCAAAGGCTTCCGCCCCTCGCTCCCGCCGAAGATGACATCCTCCATCTGCCGGCCCCGCAGGTTCTTGACCGACTGCTCCCCCATGACCCAGCGGATGGCATCGACAACATTGGACTTGCCGCAGCCGTTGGGACCGACGACAGCCGTCACCCCCTGGGGGAAATCAAGGATGGTCCGGTCGACGAACGACTTGAAGCCGATTATTTCCAGGCGCTTGATCTTCATAAACCGGCGAATGATAGCAGAGGGGAAGGATTAATGTAAAGGAGCGAATAGGACGGTAACGTTCACCCTCGATCGTCGTGGTAACGCCGAGTAAGGCGGCTTGATTGAGACTATCGTTTGTGTAATGAAGGCATGGCAACGATAGCGTTTGATACCCTGTAAGTACACAAAACGCTTGCGCGAAGCCGGCTATACCGAGCAGCAGGCTGAGGCAGCGGCCGAAGCACAGAAGGAAGTCATGAAGTGGATGCTCGGGACCGTTATCGGCGGCATAATCGCCTTGCTTATCAAGTCATTCATGAAGTAGATCACCGCTTCCAAGTGTCGGAAAATCAGGCTACCAGTTTGAAGCTCGCGTCAATCTCGTCCCACGGCACATAAAAATGGCCGCTGCTGTCCTTTTCCACCAGACCCAGCCGCTCCATGGTCTTGACATCGTCAAAGACGTTACGGTACTGGCGGTGCAGATGTTTTGCCAGGGCGTTGATGCTGGCGTGCCCCATACGGCGTAGTTCTGCCAGCAGCTCAAACCGCTTGGGAGTCAGGTGTTTGAGAAGGGATGGCAGATCATCGAAATAAAGCCGCTCGACCGGCTTTTCCGGCAGCCAACCGTCGTCGATCCGCCCGGCAAGCCCTTTCAGTTCCGCAAAGAACTCCTTGTCACTCTTGATGCCGATTTTAAGGTCCCGTCTTTCTTTCATGGCGATCACATCCTTTCCGTATCCGCTTCAAAGTCCTCAATCAGTTTGAGCAACGTCGTGAAGGAATAGGGTTCTTCAGTGTCGGGAAGGTGCCGATGGTCACCCTTGCCGCGCTCGTTGTCGTAGCGGACTATGCAGCTACCGTCAGCATTGCCGTAGAACAGTCGGTATTTGTAGGGATGTGTGCTACCGGGGAGCCGTTCAGTGAGATGCCAGATAACCACCTCGAATATCCGGCCGCCTCGCTCCTTCTTATATCTGATGATTTCCCGCGCTGTCCCCATTAACACCTCACTGGCTATATGTCTTAAAATAACATATGAGCTATCTTAATGCAAATGGGAAAAGTAGGTTGGGCACAGTGGTGTCGAGGTCGGCAGGCGGGTGAATCTGCGTCGCTCCGGAGTGAGCGCAGCCGCAGATAGGGGTGAGAAGATTGTGCGTAATGCGACAGGTCTCAACTCCGGTCCAATGAAGTTGTTTGAAAAGTGGAGAAATATTCTTGTTGACATCTATTTATTTATCGGAGTACTCAATTTATACGAGTTAGTATTAGTCAGCCCATTGTGTAGGCTTTAATGAAAAGAGGAGGGATGGCAAGGGTCCATTTACGATCGAGTTTGCGCCGATCGGGAATGGACTTTTTTTGTTGAGAATGGACGAAGGAACAAAATAATTCGGAAAATCACCGAACGGGCAAACCCATGGGTAACCTGGGGACGCAAAGCCACCTGTCCAGCTTAGGCTGGAAAGAGGGGTTGTCGAAGTGGTCAAAGAAAAGGCCTACCATTTCGACGGTAGGCTTTTTTTTATTTCGTTGTCATGGAGGAACGATGTTGCGCAAATATTCTCGGACGATAGCGGCGGTTGTAGTCTGTTTCTTCACTTGGACTTCGGGCGGTGTATTCAGCATTGCCCATGCAGCGCAGGAAGCCGTCAAGAAGGGGAAGGCGCAGGAACAGCGGCAGAAGAAGGCCGAAGGGACGGAGGAGCGGTTTTCCAAGGTCACCGAGGAGCTGCGTGAGACCCTTGCCGACCCGAAGGGGGATCTCGAGAGCAAGAAACAGCGGCTGACGGCTGGCAAGGGTGAAATAGAAGCGCTTGATGCGGATATCCGGAAGCAGTTCGCAGCGACGGAGAAGCGGCTGAAGGACGCCAAGCTTCCCGCCGAGATATTGGCGCGGCATCATAAGTTCGTGAAGCACTATGACGATAACCTTGCCGAGCTGAAGGGGAATATCGAACGGGTTGAGAAGGCTAAAGACAACGTCGAGGCTGAGGGTGAGGTTGAGAAAACCCGCCGGCACCTGGAAAAGGTAAAGGCGCCGTCGCGGCACCAGCCTCTGGACCCGAACAATCTTCCCCACCGGCAGCCGAAGGTAATAAAGCGCGAGCCGCGGATGAAGAAGGAGGAGTTTGAGCGGGATTTGAAGAAGGACAAGAACGCCTGGAGAAACGAAAAGCGGATCATGGTCGCCTCGGCCGGGTCGCTGGCCGGGCTGCTCGTTTCAAGCAGCATCAATGCCGTCAATCCTCCCACTGCCGACGATCTGGCGCAGACCATAGAAGTTCAGCTTACACCGGAGATCAGGGCCAAGGCGCAGGAACTGGGGAACAGTCCGGTGAAGATCTACGAGTGGGTGCGGAACAACATCGAGTTCGTTCCCACGTGGGGCTCCATCCAGGGTGCCCAGATGACGCTGTTGACAAAACAGGGGAACGCCTTCGACACCGCCTCCCTTCTTATTGCCCTCTTGCGGGCCGCCGGCATCCATGCCCGGTACGTCACCGGCACGGTCGAGCTTCCCATCGACAAGGTCATGAACTGGGCAGGGGGCTTTACCGACCCCCTGGGTGCGCTGGATTTCATGTCCAGCGGCGGGATACCCACCAAGGGGCTCGTTGCCGGCGGCAAGATCGTTGCAGCCCGCATGGAACATGTCTGGGTGGAAGCCTTCATCAACTACATCCCCTCCCGCGGGGCTAAGCACGTCAACGGCAAAGGGGATACCTGGATCAGGCTCGACCCGAGCTTCAAGCAGTACAACTTCACGCAAGGAATCGACATCAAGAGCGCCGTCCCCTTCGATGCCCAAGGGTTCCTGACACAAATCAAGTCCACGGCCACCATCAGCGAGGCCCAGGGGTACGTCACCGGCGTCAACTCCCTTCTCACCCAGCAGACCATGCAGGATTACCAGACGCGGGTGCAGAGCTACATCAAACAGAACTACCCCACCGCCACAGTCGGGGATATCCTCGGCAAGAAGGAGATCATCAAGCAGGAATTCCCCTATCTCCTCGGTACCCTGCCGTATCGGACCGCCGTCAAGGGAGCGACCTTTGCAAACATTCCCGACACCCTCCGGCAAAAGCTCTCCTTCAACGTGAAGAACGACACCGTCGATCTTCCCCCCATCGACCCGGCTGCCCCACCCGTCGTCGATACCTCCCTGAACATAAGCAAAAGCCTGGCGGAACTTGCAGGCAAGAAGATCACCCTCAGTTATTCTCCCGCCACTCCCCAGGATGAGGCGGTGATCAACTCATACCTGCCCAAGCCCCATGCGGACGGCACGCCGATTCAGTCGAACGAACTCCCAAGCTCACTACCCGCATATCTCATCAAAGTGAAACCGGAACTGCGGATCGATGGACAGGTGGTGGCGACCGGAGCGCCGGTGGGGCTTGGCGGCACCAACATCTTCACCATGACCTTTTCCGATCCGACGAGCGGCGCCACGCCGGTGGTCAGCTACATTGACGCCGGGGTGTACCAGGCGATCGGGCTCAACCTGGGGCGAATCAGCCAGGACCAGCTCACCAATCTCAAGGCAAAACTCGAAGCAACAAAAGCAAAGATTCAGAACAACGACTTTGCCGGTCTCACCAAGGATGATCTCATCGGTGATTTGCTCAACACCACTGCGCTCACCTACCATGCGGAACTGGGTACGATGAACTACATAGCCGCAAGGACCATGAGGGTGAACGCGATCACCTTGCCATCGGAGACTGTCTTCGCCACCAAGCTCAAGGTGCTGACACTTTGGGGAATACCGCGTCTTGTCAGCCCCAGCGGACTTAATATGGATGCGAAGTATCTTATGAGCGTGGTGAAGGCAAAAGATGGTAACAACGACACTGCCAAGCAGTTCATGCTCAGCAGCGGTATGACTTCATCGGCCTTGGAGCACAGCGTGCCGGAGCAGTTCTTCTCCACCCCCGAAAATCCGGCGCAAGGAGTAAGTGCGGTCAAGGCGCTGAAGATTGCCAACGACCAAGGGATACCAATTTATACCGTGAATCAGTCGAATATTGCCACGGTTCTGCCGCAGTTGCAGGTTGACCAGCAGGTGAAGGACGACATCCAGAATGCCGTCAATGCCGGGAAGGTGGTTACCGTCTCCAAGACCAACATCAGTTTTAACGGCTGGACGGGATGTGGGTACATCATTATAGACCCTGCAACAGGAGCAGGGGCGTATATGATTAGCGGTGGATTGAATGGGGCATGGATGTTCGTGCTTTGGGCAAGTGTTTTCTTACTTGTCGCTGTATTGGGAGGATGGATTGCAGCCGCAATTGCAGTCAGTGAAGTAATAGGTGCTTTGATTTCTGTATTAGCTGGAGCCGTTGCAGGCATCGTGGGGACACTTCTCATAAGAGATGCCTTTGGAAAAAATTTAGAAATTAATGTATATACTACAGTGATAGATGTTGTAGCGCAACTAGTTATAGCAGCAGGAATAGCTTCGTTGGGAGTTGCTGGGTTAGCATGGCTACCATTTATATTAGGCTGTTTGATATTGTATTCGGTTGCTGCATTAATTGATTTTCTTATTTTCAATTATACGCAAGTTATTTTCAACAAAAAATATTATTCTTAATTCACTACAAGGAGTGAGCTCATGCCACAAAACTTCAAAATAATAATTATTATAGGATGTATAATAATGCCTATTCTTGGATATTCTTATATGAAGATAGTGTTGAAAAATGTTAAAATATTTATGAAAACCAAAATTATTAATAGAGGTATTTATAAGAACAATCCAGTTTATGGTGATAAGGTCATACCTATTGCTAATAGTTTTAAAAGGGTCGGGATAATATTTTTTGTGTTTACTATTCTATTTTCGGCTTTATGTGCACTCATTTTATACATACGCTGGTGATAATTAGTCTCTTACGACTTCAATTTTTACACTATCTGAGCAAAATAGTTTAAAAAGTACTTATTTACAAAAGGAAATTGCTGTATTTCTAATGTTCAAATTTTACCTGTTTGGTTCCGGCTCGGCACATCTCTAGGTCAGATCTACAATTATGAGGACAACGAGGTACCGATGCTGGCCAAGATGCACGTAAAGCGGATGCGTGGCTTCAGATCGATGGGGGGAGCAAATTCCTTAAGGAGCGTTGTTTGCGGCCAACATACAACTTTACCTTAAGGGAACAACCGCAAATGAGGTATGCTCTGGAGCTTATCAGGTGGTCGCGACATTGACGCCTCTGGTCCAGCCTCGCAATACGACACTATTTCAGCAAGTTACCAAACCACAAATCTTTGGCATGCCGTGTGCTTTACACTTAATTAGAAACCAAACTCTCGGAGGATTTACACATGAAAAAAGTTCTTTCCACCCTCGTTGCCGCTATCGTTGCTCTTTCTTTCGCCGGTATCGTTTGCGCCGCTGAGCCGGCTGCTGCTCCGGCTGCTGCTCCTGCTGCTGACGTGAAGAAAGAAGAAAAAGCTCCGGTTAAGAAGGCCAAGAAAGCTAAAAAAGCTAAAAAAGCCAAGAAAGCCGAGAAGAAAGAAGAAGCTAAGCCTGCTGAAGCAGCTCCGGCAGCGAAGTAATTCCTCACCTCGCATCAACAAAAAAAGCCGCATCTTCGGATGCGGCTTTTTTTGTTGATGGTCACTCTAGGACAATAAAAGGTAGAGTAACCGACAAGCATTGCTATGCTGTACTTCGGTGGAACACTCAATACCAGATGAATATGGTCGGGGCATGCCTGCCCTTCTATGAGTTCCACTTCCTTCTGACGACACAACTGACGGATGATTTTCCCAACTTCTGATCGTATTCGGCCGTACAGAACCTTCTTACGGTACCTTGGGACGATCACCACATGGTATTTGCACTCCCATTTTACATGGGCTAAACTCTGCCACTCTCGCATGGCATTTCCTCCTGTCGTTGGCCCTTCGGGGCTTTCCTCAGGAGGAAATGTCGCTTTTTACGCTGGAACGGCATAGCCTTTTATAGTCACACCGGCAAAGCCGGTGGTTTACCGAACTGAACAATTATTAATGATGGTTAGCCCGGGCCGAGAAGGCCGGTGTAACAAAATGCGATGTCACAAAATATTACACTTACACCCATGAAACCGCGCCCATGAAGGCTTTATGGGTTCAGTGTAACAAAATGTTGCAGCAGGGGTGTTGTCAATGATGGGGGAGGGGGCGTTGCTGCTTTACTGCTTTAAGGGTCACGCCAGACAACCGCTTGCTGTTTCGGGGACAGGGAATTCTGGGTAGAGTAGAGAGCAGGTTTCACCCTGCCCTCCCTCATCAAACCGTGCATGCGGTTTTCCCGCACACGGCTTTCCGATGTTCTTCACTGCAAAGCATGCGCTTTCTTCCAGACCGTTGACATGAACTAAAGGGGCGGCCCTTGAAGGTTGAATTTGTGACGAGGGAGAGGTGGGATGGCTCGACCGCTACGGGTTGCGGCTAGCAGCGCTCTACTCCAGCCCGTATTCGCGGATGCGCCGGTCGAGGGTCGGGCGGGAGATGCCGAGAATGGTGGCGGCCCGCTTCTTTTCATTGCCGGTGAAGGCGAGGATGTTTTCGATGTGCTCCCTCTCCACCTCGTCGAGGGACTTGATCGTCAGGGGGAGCCGCTCGCCATCCTTGTTGCCGTCCAGATGGAGCGACTCGGGAAGAAGGACATTGCCGGGAGAGAACAGTACCGCCCGGCGGAGGGTGTTCTCCAGCTCCCTGACGTTGCCCGGCCAGGAATGTTCGAGGATCAGCTTCATGGTCTCCTGCGGCACGATATCGACACCCTTGCCCAGTTCGTGGCGCATCTTCTCCAGCAGGAACTTAACCAGCAGAATAAGGTCGTCCCGCCGCTCCCGCAGCGGCGGAAGATCGATGGTGACCACCTTGAGACGGTAATACAGGTCCATGCGGAACTCGCCGCTTGCCACCAGGGTGGATAGGGATTTGTTGGTCGCGGCGATGACGCGCACATCGGCCTTGATGGTTTCGATACCGCCGACCCGCTCGAACTCCTTCTCCTGCAGGAAACGGAGTAGCTTGACCTGGATTCCCAGGCTGGTTTCGGAGATCTCGTCGAGAAAGAGCGTGCCCCCCTGGGCCAGCTCGAATTTACCCGGCTTCGTCCGGTAGGCACCGGTGAAGGCCCCCTTCTCGTGACCGAACAGCTCGCTCTCCAGGATGGTCGGGGCAAGGGCCGAACAGGACACGGCAATGAAGGGACGGTTGCGGAACTGGCTGTTGAAGTGCAGCGCCCTGGCCACCATCTCCTTGCCGGTACCGCTCTCTCCCTGGATCAACACGGTTGCCGTCGAGTCGGCCACCGAACCGATGGTCTTGTACACTTCCTTCATGGCCCGCGAACGGCCGACCATGACATTCTGCTCGAACGGCTGGTCCGGCGAGTCACTGAGGGTGATCCCGTTGCGGGACAGCACGTTCATCTCGAAGATCTTTTCAATCACCTCGTCCAGGTGATCGAGATCGACAGGTTTTCCGAGATGATCGATGGCGCCGAGACGGATGGCCTTGATGGCGGTCTGCATGTCATCATAGGCCGTGATCATGACTACCGGCAGGGCCGGGAGTTTCTCCTTGACCAGCGTCAGGACCTCGAAGCCGTCCATTCCGGACAGACGCAGGTCGAGAAGCATCAGCTCCACCCCCTTGGTGAGAGCGATATCGACCGCCTCGCTGCCGGAAGCCGCGGTAAGGATGTCATACCCCTCTTCCGTCAGGTGTAGTTCCAGGGTGCGGCGGATGGCCTGATCATCGTCGGCTATCAGAATTGTCTTCATGCGCGAAGTTACCCTTTTTACGCTATCCGGACAGGGAAACAAGGTGCGGCAAAGGTGACCGCTTGGCCACCAAGGCACTCAGAGGCGCAGCAACCGTGCCGCATTGCCGCCGAGGATTCTGTCCACCCCTTCGGCAGACAGGGGCAGATTACTGACGGCGTCCATGTTGCCGCCGATGGAAGGGAGTCCCGGCCAGTCGCTGCCAAAGATGACCTTGTCCGTATTGCGTGCCAGTTCGGGGAAATAGGTCATCAGCTTTGCCGGCGGTAGCCCGGAGAGTTCCATATAGACATTGGGGTGCAGTTTGGACAGGAAAAAGGCCCGGTCGTACCAGAAGCCCCGGCCCGAATGGGCCATGACCAGGTTGAGGGAGGGAAAATCGTTTGCCACGTCATCCAGGTGGAGGGGGTCACTGTACTTCAGCCGAGACGCCTTGAAAACCGATGACCCGGTATGGATCAGTACCGGTATCCCCAGATCCTGGGCCGCCTGGTAGAGAGGGTACATCCTGGCGTCGTTCGGATAATAGTGCTGATAGTTGGGATACAGCTTCACCCCCCGGAATCCCTCAACTTCAACCTTTTTGCGGAGTTCGGCGCCGAGGTCGGTGTACAGATAGGGGTTCAGGTCGCAGAACGGAATCAGCCGTTTTCTCCCCCTGCAGAACTCCTGCACCTGCTCGTTGGTGCACATCCCGGTGGTAATGGGACACTGGTCGGCAAGGATACAGGCGTAATCGACCCCTTCGGCGGTCAGCAGCTCCTCGAACTCGCCCGGGTCGCTGTAGCGGTTAATGAATTCGTCATACCCGTTGGGATACAGCTTGCTTATCCACTCCGTCACCCATGGCTTGTGATAGGTGTAGAGCCCGAGATGAACGTGGAAATCGATGCGCAGTTTTCTGGACTCTTCGGACATAACCGCCTTCCCCCACTAAACGAATAGGGGCGTGGTCACCCCGCCCCTATGGTTTCATTAGTATACCAGATATACAGCGGGAGATGGCATGAAGTCCCTACCATCTCCCGCTTTTCACGTTACACCCGTTCAAAGATGGTCGCAATCCCCTGACCAACGCCGATGCAGAGCGACACAAGGCCATAGCGTGCACCGGTCCGCTTCATCTCGTGGACCAGCGTCGCCGTAATGCGCGCACCGGTGGAGCCTAGCGGGTGACCAATAGCGATGGACCCGCCGTTCACATTCACCTTGGCCGGGTCGATCCCCAGGTCGCGGATGCAGGGGATGGACTGGGCGGCAAAGGCCTCGTTCAGCTCGAAAAGATCGATGTCGTTGATCTTCAGACCGGCCCGGGCAAGTACCTTCTGGACCGCCGGGATAGGACCGAGTCCCATGTAGGAGGGATCGCAGCCAACTACCGCGCTGGCGACAACCCGTACAAGCGGCTTGTAGCCCAGTTTCTTGGCGGTCTCGGCTTCCATCAAGAGGACTGCAGCGGCGCCGTCGTTAATGCCGCTGGAGTTGCCGGCGGTGACGGTGCCGTCCTTTCTGAAGGCGGCCGGCAGTTTGGCCAGCTGCTCCATGGTAATGTCGTTGCCACGAGGGAATTCGTCCTTGGAAACAATGATCGGGTCACCCTTCTTCTGGGGGATGATAACGGGGACGATCTCGTCATTGAACTTGCCGGCAGCATCGGCTGCGGCCCATTTCCTCTGGGTCGCAAAAGCGAATTCGTCCTGCTCCTGGCGGGTGAGACCATACCGTACCGCCACGTTCTCGGCGGTTTCGCCCATCCCTTCCTTGGCGTACGGTTCGGTCATCTTCGGGTTGGTGAAACGCCAGCCGATGACCGTGTCAAAGACCTTGATGTCGCGGGAGAACGCCGACTCGGCCTTGGCCATGACAAAGGGAGCGCGGGTCATGGACTCGGTGCCGCCGGCAATGATCACATTCCCCTCACCGACCTTGATGGCCTGGGCCGCGCTGTTGACGGCGTTCAGACCCGAAGCGCAGAGGCGGTTGATGGTCTGCCCGCCAACCGAGTAGGGCAGTCCTGCCAACAGTGCCGCCATCCGGCCGACGTTGCGGTTGTCTTCGCCCGCCCCGTTGGTGCAGCCAAGGATCACGTCCTCAATCAGATTCGGATCGACCTTGGTCCGCTTGACCAGTTCGGAAATACAATGTGCCGCCAGATCGTCCGAGCGGACATTCTTCAGTGCACCGCCGAATTTGCCCACCGGCGTACGTACGGCATCGATAATTACTGCTTCACGCATTGAAACCTCCGTTATTTAGAGAATCGTGGTTTTCCGTTATTTCATTTTGATATCAAGGTGACATGTATCATGTAGGGGCGTACCAGTGTGTGCGCCCTGGTTTTGGGCAGACACACAGGCCTACCCCTACATTGGTATCATGTTGATTGCAACGTTGAATTAAATGTACTGGCCGCCGTCCACCTTGATGCACTCGCCGGTGATGTGGCGGGATTTTTCGGAGCAGAGGAAGGTGACCAGCCAGGCCACTTCTTCCGGCTTACCCATGCGCCCGAGGACAATATCGGCCAGCGACTTCTGCTTCACTTCTTCCGGCAGGGCTGCCATCATTTCGGTCTCGATGAGACCCGGGGCGATGGCGTTGCAGTTGACATTGGATTTTGCCAGTTCGCGGGCAAGGGCCTTGGTCAAGCCGATGATGCCGGCTTTCGCGGCGGAGTAGTTCGTCTGACCGAATTTGCCGCGCATACCGTTGATGGAGGTGACGTTGACAATCTTGCCGCTCCCCTGCTCTTTCATCAGCGGGGCAACGGCGCGACAGTAGTTGAAATACCCCTTCAGGTTGATGGCAAGGCACTCGTCCCACTGCTCTTCGGTCATCTTCCAGATAACGGAGTCGCGGTTCACACCGGCGTTGTTCACCAGGATGTCGACGCTGCCGAATTCTGCGGCCACCTTGTCCACCATCGCCTGGGCATCCTTGAAGCTGGCCACGTCGGCCTGCACGGCAATAGCCTTCTGCCCCATCTTCCGGATTTCCTCGCAGATGGCGTTGGCTTCCTCGGAATGCTTGCGGTAGTTGATGGCAACGTTGGCGCCGTTCTTTGCCAGATCAATTGCGATGGCGCTGCCGATTCCGAGACTCGCACCGGTTACGATGGCATTTTTTCCCTTGAGATCCATTGTTGCTCCCCCTTTGTATCCTGTTTGGTGTTGGTTGCGTTGGTGTTGGTTGTCAGATTTCAACGATCCTGCCACTGGGCCGGGCGTTTTTCCGTAAAGGCGGTAAGCCCCTCGACAGCATCGTGGGTCGACATCAGCTCTTCCACGTACATCTTCTCCACAAAGTCGATCTTCTTGCTGATCCGCTGGACGACTTTGGCCCTGGCTGCCCGCACTGCTAAACGGAGAGTGCTGGCGCTCACGGTTGCCAGGTGCTGGTCGAAGTAGTCGAGGGCCGCCTGGTCGGGGTCTTCGGCAATGGCGGTTAGCAGGCCGATCCGCAGTGCCTCATCGGCGCTGATGCTGCGACCGGAGAAGAGCAGGTCCTCGGCCTGGGCCTGACCGATCCGCTCCGGCAGCAGGCAGGAAGCGGCCGGGGCAAATACCGCCAGCTTGATCTCCGGCTGGCCGAACATGGCGCCCGGTGCGGCAAAGAGGAAGTTGCCGGCGGCAGCTACCTCCAGCCCGCCACCCAGGCATTGGCCGCGCACTGCCACCAGGACGGGAACGGGGCTCTCCACCAGCTGCCGGACCAGGGCATGCAGTTGGTTGAGCATCTGGGCAAAACAGCCGGGCATGTGCTCATCGACACTGGCGCCAAAGCTAAAATGGGGACCTTCGGCAGACAACAGTACTGCCCGGAGGTTCGGCTTGGGCAGATGTTCGGTCAGGGCCGCCCGCAGGGCGCCGATCATGGCGGCATCGACGATGTTGGCCTTGGGCCGGGCAAGAGTCAGGCGGAGCAGTTTGCCGTCACGCTCCAGAGATACCTTGAGAGGGCTTTCAGTTGCATTCGACATCGATTCTATCTCCTTATCAGGCGCCGGGGACGAGGATCGCGCGGCGGGTCAGCTTGTGGGCATGGGCGGCGGCAAAGACCTCGTTGATCTGGTCCAGCGGATGCTTCTCGATGAAGGGGGCCAGGGCGATTTTCTTGTCCAGTACCAGGTCCAATGCCGCCGGATACAGTTCGGTAAGGCATCCCCAGTTACCCAGCGCCTTGGCATGGAATGCCATCAGGTTGGAGAGCCGCAGTTCGATCTTGCCCATGGTGAAACCTACCACGCAGAGGGTGGCGCCGAAGGTCAGGAGGCCAAAGGCGGTTTCCTGGCCAGGAGTTGAACCGGAGCACTCGAAGATCTTCCAGCAGGTTTCGGGCAGCCCCTTTTCCTTGACGAAACCAAGGATCGCCTTCTTCAGCTCCTTTCCCTCGACCTGCCGGGAGTTGATGGTCAGGGCTGCGCCGTAGTTGGCCATGTTGTCCAGCTTTGCCTGGTCAACGTCGATGGCTACCACCGTGGCCCCAAGGGCATTGGCGACCTGGACCGCATAGCCACCCACCCCGCCGACGCCGATGACAATGGCCAGATCGCCTTTGGTGATCTCCGCCTGCACCGCAGCCTGATAGGGGGTGGTCACGGCATCGGCCACGACGGATATGTCGGCAAGTTCGAGTCCGGCGCTCTTCAGTCGGCTTTCATCCACGGGGCAGAGGCCGCGCACCGGCACGACGATATGGGAGGCGAAGCCACCCTGGATGTCGTTGCCGGGCATCAGCTGCTTGCGGCAGATCGTCCCGTGGCCGCTCAGACAGAGATCGCACACACCGCACGGCATGACCGCCGGGATGAGTACTGCCTTACCCTGCCAAGCTTCGGCGCCGGCACCGGCAGCAACCACCCGGCCGCTGATTTCGTGGCCCAGTGTCAACGGCGGTGCATGGTTAAAACGGACGCCATCGTAATAATACCCAAGGTCGGTGTGGCAGACGCCACAGCCGGCAACCTCGACCACGACCTCCCCTGCTCCCGGCTGAATCGGAGCAAACTCGCTCCTTACCATGGGTTCCCCCACGGCAGTCATGGACCAACGATACGGTGTTTTGGACATATTCCCTCCTCGTAGTTTTTGTTCAAATCAACTGATGGTACAACTGACGATGCTATCGCTTCATTCCTGATCGGATCTACAACTCGTCATCGTGCAAAACAGAACTTACCTGGCCGGAGGCCTTGAAATCCAGCAACAAAGGGTCTTTGCGTAAATTGGTACCACAATACCTTTTTATATGCAAGAAGATTTTTCGGTGCGGTATAATGCCGTTATCGTTAATGAATCTGTATACACTGGTTCGACTGCAAACCTGAGAAGAAGTCTGAGACTGGCGTCACGGCAGGAATTTACCGCATCATCCTTCACCCTCCGCATAAAACCTGACTCCTGGTCAGAAAACGGCAAGCAGATACACCGCGAGCCATGCTATGCTTCAAAGTATCAGGATGAAGAACCGGTGGAGGGTGCGGTGTGAACCACTTGCGGTAAAACAACATTGGGAGATACGCCATGAAAGGAAAATGCAGTATCCGTACACCATTGGGTGAAATGATCGCGCTGGCAGAACAGGACGAGCTGTGCGGACTTTGGTTTGTCGGGCAGAAATATGCGCCGGATGATGCCGGAGACTGGAAATCGGACCAAAGCCGCTCTGTTTTTGTGACATTACGCGCTCAGCTCACCGCTTATTTTGCCGGACAGTTGCGGGCCTTCGACATACCGCTTGCCACCGGGGGAACACCATTTCAAATGGCGGTGTGGGCGCTTCTGCGCACCATACCCAGCGGGGAGACCACGACCTACGGCGCACTGGCCGGGCGACTGGCCGAACAGCGCGAAGGGCGCACGCCTTCCGCCCAGGCAGTGGGGGGCGCCGTAGGGCGCAATCCGATCACCATTATCATCCCATGCCACCGTGTGGTGGGAGCAAACGGGTCCCTTACCGGCTATGCCGGTGGTCTCGACCGCAAGGCAGCCTTACTGTCCCTGGAGAATGGAGGAAACGTCCACTACAGTTTGAGGTAAGTTGATTTTGCTATAGCGATTATAGGATGGGATTCCCTTGTCATAGAACCGGTTGTCTGCCCGCATTTAAGTCCGCTTCCTCTCGGTGGAGCCGCTGCTGGAGGATCTGGAGGATGTTGATCTTCATGATATCCACTGGGTCATCGGCGGCGGCGAATCCGGGCTGAAGGCGCGGCCCATGAAACAGGAGTGCCAAATTCCGTACAAATTCCGGAAATTCCGGGGACACCACAGAATGGCGCTAGACATAATGTCTGTCAGTAGAAAGTAAGCGACCTGCCCCTTGCAAACGTGGGTTATGTTGGGAATGGGAATTCACCACACAGAGCCACAACCAAGGAGGCAGGTCATGAAGAAGAATACCATATTTGTCGGGCTTGATGTTCACAAAGACTCCATCGATGTCGCACTGGCTGATGTCGGCCGTGACGGTGATGTCCGGTTCTACGGCACGATCGGTGGCGACCTGGATTCGCTGCACAAGGTTGTTCGCAAGTTGCAAAGCACGGGCGCTGAACTT
>NZ_VLLN01000038.1 GCF_007830735.1 Geobacter argillaceus | reverse complement strand
GTGCTTGAACTCCATCATCAACTTGCGAGACGTTTTGCCCTTTATGTACTGCATCAGCTTACTCGGGGCCAGATGGGGTGGTACAGACACGAACAGATGCACGTGATCCTTTGATATATGACCCTGCAAGATTTCTACATCATTAGTCTTGCAGACT
The DNA here is from genome assembly GCF_007830735.1 of Geobacter argillaceus. Classification (GTDB taxonomy): domain Bacteria; phylum Desulfobacterota; class Desulfuromonadia; order Geobacterales; family DSM-12255; genus Geomobilibacter; species Geomobilibacter argillaceus. The sequence goes on along the minus strand of NZ_VLLN01000038.1, from coordinate 27,238 downwards.
TCTACCACCAACTCTCGAAGCCGAGTGCCCACTTCTCCTCGTAATACAGGCTTCCGATACTTGGTGATCCACACAAAATGGCACTTTAGGTCAAACCGTGTATGCGATGATGTTCGATAGTGTTCCATCCAGCGAGTTTAACTGAAGTTTTCGCCTGAAGGCGAGGGTTTTTCTCCCATAGTCGGACAATAATGATTGGTTTGTTGGTGGTAATGGCATTCATGGGCAGTTGCACACGAAATGCCGAATTACTGAAACGCTCCGGCATAACTAACTTTATTAATGAAATAAGTGGATTCAGTGTATGGTTAAATGGTGAAGCATTATAATGTTATATCATTGAAACGGAGGATTGATGTTAGCTGTAACACTAAACATGTGGTGTATTATTCTCATCTCCATCGCCCTGAACGTTTTTACGGTGTTACCGTCAGGTGCTGATACGAATCATATTGAGACACAACCTTCGGCCAAGGCTGAAAAGGAGAATCTGCCGGTCTGGTTCCCCGAGCTGTTGGGGATGCAGTTCAACGGTATTTATCAGAACATGCCGGCCTTCCACTCTCCCTACGGCGGTGAGCACAGCCTGCGAACCGACGCGGGACGAGGACGCGACTTCACGCATATATACGGAGTGTATCTGGGTTCGCAACTACTCCCCTCGTTGCAAGCGTATCTTGACATCGAAATGGCTCGTGGCGCGGGGATAAGCAACGGCATCGGTCTCGGTGGCTATCCCAACGGCGACGTCATCCGGACCGGCCCTGCTGACCTGGGGAACGGGCCTTACGTAGCTCGTCTGTTCCTCCGCTACATTCACCCCCTCTCCCCGGAGTCCGGAAAAGTGGAGCGGGGAATGGATCAGCTTGCCGGAAACGAGCCTGTCAGCCGGATAGAGATCAAGGCGGGCAAACTGTCGGTAGCCGATGATTTCGACCAGAACCGCTACGCCAACAATACACGGACCCAGTTCCTCAACTATGCATTCATCAACAATACGGCATGGGACTACCAGGGGGATACCCGTGCCTATAGCTACGGCTTCTCCGCAGCCCTGGTCAATCCGCGCTGGAAACTGGCGTTAGGTAGCTATCTGGAGCCGACCACCGCCAACGGCAATATTTTTGACTATCACATCTTCCGAGCCGGGGGCAGCAACCTGGAACTGACCATCAAACCGAACGACGCCGGAACGACGGTCCGCCTCCTTGCCTACTACAATCGAGCGCGCATGGGAAATTATGACGAGGCACTGGCCATCGGGCGCACCAACTCGGCCGTACCAGACGTCCTGGCCAATGAGAAGTCGGGGCGGAGCAAGTACGGTTTCGGCCTCAACGTCGAACAACCTTTGACAGACGACGGGGAAACGGGCCTTTTCGGCCGACTGGGATGGAACGATGGCCACAACGAGGATTTTACGTTTACCGAGGTCGATCAGCACCTGAGCGCAGGCATCCAGGTGAGCGGCGTGCATTGGGGACGTGGAGATGACCGGGTGGGGTTCGCCTATGCAGCCCACGGCCTCTCATCTGAACACCAGGACTACCTGGCAGCCGGGGGCCTTGGTTTTCTCGTCGGCGACGGCAGATTGAATTACGACTGGGAGCAGATCCTGGAACTGTACTACCGGGTCCAGATCGGCCGATATCTGCAGGCCAGCCCTGATTTCCAGTACATCAGGAACCCCGGCTACAACCGGGACAGGGGACCGGCAGAAGTTTACGGTCTGCGCCTGCGTATGAGCTTCTGATCTGAACAGATCCGCATCGAAGGCTTGCGACACAATATGTCCCTTCCGACGCGGGCCTTTTTCTGCTACCCTCCGCATTAATTCGGACCGACCAACGGAGGGACCATGAAAAAGGGGAAACCGGCAAAAAAGTACTCCCAGGCCGCCCGCCTCCACGACCTGATCCGCCTCATCGAGGCGCGCCACGGCCTCTCCATCGAGGAGATGGTGGAAGAGACCGGGGTGACCCGCCGCACCATCCACCGGGACCTGATCGCCATCGCCGATGCCGGCTACCCGCTGGTGGGAGACCGGGAGGGGGACCGGAAGGTCTACCGCTTCACCACCCGCTTCAGGAACATCCCCCCCATCACCTTCACCCTGCCGGAACTGATGACCCTCCACTTTCTCCGCTCCCAGATGGAGCCGCTTGTGGGCACCCCCTTTGCCGACGACCTGGAGGCCATGTTCCGCAAAATCAACTCCGCCCTGCCGCCGCGTTATGCGGCCCATCTGGAACGGATCGGCCGCATCTCACTCCCGCTCCTCCAGGGGAGACGCGACTACCGCCCGTTCCACGACATCCTCCGCACCCTGCAGGATGCCCTCATCCACCAGTACCGGGCCACCCTCCTGTACCGCGCTCCCGGAAAGAAAAGGGCAACCACCTACCGGATCGACCCGTACACGGTCATGCTCTACAAGGGGGGGCTCTACCTGATCGCCTACGCCCACAACCGCAAGGCCCTCCGAACCTTTGCCGTGGAGCGGATCAAGGGGGTTGAGATCTCACGGGAACGGTTCGAGATCCCGGCGGAGTTCTCCCCCGAAGAGCATTTGCAACGGGCATTCGGGATCGTGCGGGAAGAATCGATCCCCCTCACGGTCAGGTTTGCACCGGCCATCGCCCATGCCGTCCGGGACCGGGTCTGGCACCCGAGCCAGGAGCTGCACACCGGCCCGGACGGGAGCGTCACCCTTTCCCTGCTGGCCGGCGGAAGGATGGAGATGCTCTCCTGGATACTCTCCTACGGCGACCAGGCCGAGGTGCTGGCACCGACGGAACTGCGCGAGGAAGTGCGCGCTATCGCCGGCCGGCTGGCAAGCTGCTATCAGTCCGCAACGTGAGCCGTCGTTGACAAATTGCGGGCCGTGCACTATACAGTAGTTTTCTCCGGAGACCACTCATGAACGACGATGATCGCCCCCTGCGGCAGCTACTGCTGGCCCGGATACAACGGAACGGCCCCCTGACCTTTGCCCGGTTCATGGAGGCCTGCCTCTATGAACCGGGGCTCGGCTACTACACCTCCCCCGGCCGCAAGGTGGGCACCGAGGGTGATTTCTACACCAGCAGCAATGTCCACGCCCTGTTCGGCCGGCTTCTGGCCCGCGAGATCTGCCGGATGTGGCAGGAACTGGGGCGGCCCGACACCTTTCAGGCCGTGGAGATGGGGGCCGGGGGCGGCCGCCTGGCCTGCGACATCATGGACGGTATCCGGGACCTGGAGCCGGAGCTCTACCGGACCGTCACCTACCGCCTGATCGAAAGGGAACCCTCCCTGCGGGAGGCACAACGGGCGCTGCTCAAGGAACACGCGGCGTGCCTGGCCTGGAGCAGTCCCGAGGAGCTGACCACCGGCGCCGTCACCTTCACCGGCTGCCTGGTCTCCAACGAACTGGTGGATGCCCTGCCGGCCCATCTGGTGGAGATGACCGACGAAGGAGTGCGGGAGGTCTTTGTCACCGCCGACGGCGAGGAGTTCCGGGAGGTCCTGGCCCCCCCTTCGACACCAGCCCTGGCCAGTTACCTGGAGCGGATCGGTGCCACCCTCGGCACGGGTCAGCGGGCGGAGATCAGACTGGCAGCCCTCGACTGGCTTACCGCAGTTGCCAACGCCCTGGAAAGGGGCTTTGTCCTCACCATCGACTACGGCTACCTGGCGCAGGAACTGTACGGCCCGATGCGCAAGAACGGCACCCTCCTCTGCTATTACCGCCATACCGTGGAAGAAAATCCCTATATCCGGGTCGGCCTCCAGGACATGACCGCCCATGTGGACTTCACCACCCTCTCCCGTTTCGGCGAAGAGGTCGGGCTCAGCACGGTCTGGTTTGGCGAGCAGTACCGCTTCCTCATGGCCACCGGCATGATGCAGGAGCTGGCCAGTCTGGAAGCAGGAGCAACCAGCGAAGCCGAGGCGATCAAGGACCGGCTGGCCCTGAAGAAACTGATGCTCCCGGACGGCGGCATGGGCGACACCTTCAAGGTGCTGGTCCAGGCCAAGGGGGTGTCCAATCCGCGTCTGCTCTGCCTCGGCGACTGGGCCAGCGCCCTTTGACACCCGCCCCCGCGCCTGATAGACTGGGATCATCCGGGCACTTACCGCACCCGGCGAGGAGCAGACGGCATCATGGCGCAACAACTGACCACCATTGTTTTCGACCTGGACGGCACCCTCTATGTCGATCATGAGTTGGCCCTTGCCATCCACCAGTCGGCCTGCCGTTACATTGCCGGTCTGCGGTCGGTAACCATGGAGGAGGCGGACCGGCTGATCCGGTCGACCAAGGAGCGGCTTACCGAGGCCACGGGCTGGGGCACCCCGCTGAGCGGTGCCTGCCGGGAGCTCGGCGGCGACCTGCCCGCCCTGCACCGCCACTTTGCCGAAGAGATTGATCCGGCCGCCCTCATCGTCCCGGACAACCGGGTGAACGAGCTGCTCAGCGCCCTTGCCGGACGGTACGGGCTCTACATTTACACCAACAACAACCGGTTCCTGACCGACCGGATCGTACGGACGCTCGGACTGCCGGACGTGTTCCGTCACACCTTCACCATCGAGGACACCTGGCGCCCCAAACCCGACCGGGAGACCCTTCAACGCCACCTGGCCGCCATCGGCGCCGAAGCCGAAGAGTGCCTGTTTGTCGGCGACCGCTACGACATCGACCTGCGCCTCCCCGAAAGCCTGGGAAGCCGGGTTTTCCTCAGCAGAAGCGTCGATGAACTGCTGACCCTGCAGGACCATCTAAACAAGAGCGCAGGTTGCTCGAAAATAGTCAGGTCGTCGCATCCGCAGAAGGCCCCCGCGGAGGCGTAGCAGCGCTACGCCACACAAGGAGGCTTTCGAGGACGGCGGCGAGATGGCTGTTTTTCAGCGACCTGCTGAAAAAGGAGGCGGTATGAGCGAGAACCGCAAGGAAATACTGGACGCCATTATGCGCGCCATGGAGATGGAAAAGGAGACGTTCGACTTCTATACCAAGGCGGAGCACAAGACCTTCGACCCGGCCGGCAAACGGATCTTCCGCTGGCTGGCCAAGACCGAAGAGGGGCACTACCTTAAACTGAACGAGCTCTGCACCTCGCTCCACGAAAGCGGACGCTGGGTCTTCTACGGCGGCACCACCATAGAACTGGAGCCGGATGCTGCCGGCGCCCCCCATGTCACCTATACCACCGACGACCGGGAGGCGCTGCAGATCGCCCGGGATATCGAACAGAAGGGGATCGCCTACTACGAAGAACTCCTGACAAAGACCACCGATCCCGACGGCAGGCAGATGCTGGAGACCCTCAGGAACGAAGAGGTGGAGCATCTGCGGGTAATCGACGAGCAGTACGCTAGCCTCAAGGGGCGGAAGTAGGCGAAAGGCGGGGAGTATCATGGCCACACGACTGGAAAGGGATACCCTGGGTCCGGTGGAAGTGCCGGCCGATGCCTATTTCGGGGCGCAGACCGCCCGGGCGCTGGCCAACTTTCCCATCTCCGGCCTGAAGCCCCACCGGGCGCTGGTGTGGGCCACGCTCCTCATCAAGCAGTGTGCCGCCTGGGCCAACATGGCCACCGGTCGCCTTCCTGCCGACATCGGCCGGGCCATCATCCGGGCCGCTGACGAGGCTTTGGCCGGAAAGTTCGACGACCAGTTCGTGGTCGACCCGTTCCAGGCCGGCGCCGGCACCTCCCACAACATGAACGTTAACGAGGTGCTGGCCAACCGGGCAGCGGAACTGCTGGGAGGAAGCCGGGGCGACTACTCCCGGACCCACCCCAACGACCATGTCAACATGGCCCAGTCGACCAACGATGTCTTTCCGACAGCCATGCGCCTTGCCTGTCTGCGTCTCCTCGACCGGCTGGCCCCGGCCGTCTCCGGACTGCGCGACGCCCTGGATGCCAAGGGGATCGTCTTCGACCAGATCGTCAAGTCCGGCCGGACCCATTTGCAGGATGCGGTACCGATCCGTCTCGGCCAGGAGTTCGCCGCCTATGCCCTGGCCATCGGCAGGAACCTGACCGGTATCGAGCAGTGCCGCCCGGCCCTGTGCGAACTGGGCATCGGTGGCACTGCCGTCGGTACCGGCCTGAATGCGGAGGAGCAGTACATTGATCAGGTAGTGGCGGAGCTGTCCCATGCCGCCGACTATCCGCTGGTCAGGGCGGCCAATCTGGTGGAAACCACCCAGAACATGGACCCGTTCGTTGCTCTGAGCAGCAGCCTGAAGGGGCTGGCCGTCAACCTGATCAGGATCGCCAACGACCTGCGCCTCCTGGCCTCCGGCCCACGCACCGGCATGAACGAGATCACCCTGCCGCCGGTCCAGCCCGGCTCCTCCATCATGCCCGGCAAGGTGAACCCGGTCATGGCAGAAGTCATTGACATGGTCGCCTTCCAGGTGATCGGCGCCGATACGGTGGTCACCATGGCAGCCCAGGCCGGGCAGTTGGAACTGAACGTCATGATGCCGGTCATTGCCTATAACCTCCTATTTTCGCTGGAAATCCTGACCAACTGTGTCCAGAAGTTTACCACCGGCTGCGTCCGGGGGATCTCTGCCAACAGCGACCGGTGCCGCCAGTACATGGAGGAGTCGGTGGGACTGGCCACCATCCTGGCCCCGGCCATCGGCTATGCCGCTGCGGCAGAGGTTGCCAAGGAGGCGGTCGCCACCGGCCGGAGCATTCGCGAGGTCATCGTCGAGCGCGGCCTTCTGGATGCCAAGACACTCAACAGCCTGCTCGACCCCTTCACCCTGACCACACCGGGCCTGCCGGAGAAGGAGTCCCGCTAGCCGGCGGTCGTTACTGCCGGATATTCACACGCAAGCACCACCAAGGAGGAAGTTATGATCGAAGAAGTGAAAAAAGTGCTGGATCTGGTCCGCCCCGCGCTGCAGGCCGATGGCGGCGACGTGGAACTGGTTGACGTAAGCCCGGAGGGGGTTGTCAAGGTAAAGCTGGTGGGCGCCTGCGGCCACTGCCCCATGTCCACCATGACCCTGAAGATGGGGATCGAGCGGACCCTGAAGGAAAAGGTACCGGGGGTAACGGAAGTTATCGCTGCCTAAATGGATTCGTTGTAGCGTCCCTTCTTTTCCCGGCCGGCCGCTGAACCAAGCGGCCGGCGACCTTTTACCCCACCCCTCGCCGGCAGAATGGTCAAGGTATGTCCCGCATCAGACGCCCCCGCAGCCATAGATTTCTCCGCTCCCACCGGTTCTTTCGCCGCTTCCGGCGCAGCACCGAGGCACTGTTTTCTCCGGGCAATCTCGTCTCCCTGATTCCCCACGGCGGAGAGTTCTTTCCAACCCTGTTCTCTGCTCTGGACAAGGCCCGGGAGAGCATCTGCCTGGAGTTCTACATCGTCCGCGACGACTCTACCGGCCGGCGCCTGGCCGAGCGGTTGCTTGCCGCCGCCGGCCGCGGGGTGCAGGTACTACTGCTGTACGACTACATCGGCAGTTTTGAAACCCCTAACGCCTACTTTCGGAAGCTCGAAAAAGGCGGGGTTTGCTGCGCACCGTTCAATCCCCCCCCATTTCGCCGGGGGATTGCCTGGTTCGACAAACGGGACCACCGGAAAATGGCCATCATAGACGGTCGGCTGGCCTTTGTCGGCGGGATGAACATTGCCGATGAATACGACGGCTTCGGCGAGGACCATGGACGATGGCGTGATGTGGCGCTGTCGCTGGACGGTCCGGCGGCCCGTCAGCTGCAGCGGCTGTTTCTGGAAAGTTGGGTGGACGAAACCGGCACGAAACCGCTCACAACACCGGAGGTTGCCCAACCATGGGCCGGCAGGGACCAGGTGTTGATAGTCAGCGGCGGGCCGCACCACACCCGGTCGTATATCCGGAGTGCCTTCCGGATGGCCATCGCCGGCGCCACCAGCATCATCCGGATCGCCAACCCATACTTCATTCCCGGCCCCCGAGTGGTGCGCAGCCTGCTCCGCGCCGCCCGCCGGGGCATCCGTATCCAGCTCATGCTCCCTGCCCGCAACGACGTCCCCCTGGTCAAACTGGTCAGCCGCAGCAGTTATGCTCCACTCCTCAAGGCCGGTATCGAGATCTATGAGCGGGAAAAGACCATGCTCCACGCCAAGGTCATGCTGATCGACGACTACTGGTCGGTCATCGGCTCGGCAAACCTCGATCAGCGCAGCTTCCACCGTAATTACGAGGTGAATGTCATCGTCGACAGCCACGAGTTCGGTCGTCAGGCCGCGGCCATGTTTGCCACCGATCTCGCCCTCTCCCGGCGGATCCGCCTGGATGAGCACGAGCGGAGAGGGTGGTTCATCCGTCTGCTGGAGCGCCTCTGCTCCACGGTCAGCTGGTTTCTCTAGATAAATTCCCTTTGATTTATTTAAATTTTGGTCCCTGGTACCGATAATTAAAGGTAGATCGTTTTTCCATTCCTGCGAGGACGTCATGTCACAAAAGAAACAGCTGGGAGAACTGCTGGTAGAGGCGGGAATCATCACCGACAAGACCCTGGAGCGGGCTCTGGCGCGGCAAAAGGGTAGCGGCAGCCGGCTTGGAACCGTGCTTGAGGAGATGGGGGTGATCACCGGCGAGGAGTTGGCCAGCGCGCTGGCCACCCAGTTCGGCATGAAGCTGGTTCGCAGGATTCGCGGCAACCTCTTCCCGCGGGAGCTGTTCGACCTCATTCCCGCAGACCAAGCCCTCCAGAAGACCATCTTCCCCCTTATGGCGAAGGATGGCGTGCTGGCACTGGCCGTTGCCAACCCCTTTGACAGCGACACTTTCGATTACCTGGCAAAAAAACTCGGGATGAAGATTGTCACCGCCATTGCCCCGACGCAGGAGATCGTGGCCGCCATCAAAGAGTACTATCTCGAACGGATAGAACCCGAACAGCGCCAAAGTCGCCTGGTGCTGATAGTGGAAGACTCCCCGCCGGTTGCCACGGTGGTCCAGGTGGCGCTGGAAAAGGAGGGGTACAGCGTCATCCAGGGCCACGACGGCATCGAGGGGCTGAAACTGGCCCTCGAACAGCACCCCGACCTGATCATCTGCGATTCGGTGATGCCCCGGATGGACGGTTTCGGCATGCTGCGCGCACTGAAGGGAAACCAGGTAACCGCCTCGATCCCGGTCATTCTCCTCACCTCCAAGGCCTCGCCGGAAGAGGAACAAAAGGCCCTGGCAGCAGGGTTCCACGACTTCATCGCCAAGCCGGTCCAGCCGATTCGTATCGTTTCGCGGGTGAAACGGGCGTTCGAACTCCTCGCCAACCAGCGCTGATATTCGTCACTGACTCATACAAACGAAAATTGTCGGCGCAATCGTCGACAGAATCCGGGATCACTCGTAGCGTAGCGCGTCGATGGGATTCAGGTTTGCCGCCTTTTTCGCTGGGTAGAAACCGAAGAAGATACCAACGGCGGCGGAGAAAACCACGGCAATGGTGATGGATTTGACCGAGATGAGGGTCGGCCATTCGAGGATTTTCGAGACGATGCCGGCTCCGCCGGTGCCGAACAAAATACCGATGATGCCGCCGATCATGGTGAGCAGTACTGCCTCGGTCATGAACTGCAGCAGGATGTCGTTCCTGCGGGCACCGATGGCCATCCGGATGCCGATTTCGCGGGTCCGCTCCGTCACCGACACCAACATGATGTTCATGATGCCGATCCCCCCGACAACCAGCGAGATGGACGCGACGGCACCGAGCAGGAGCGACATCGCCTTGGACGACTGCTCGGCCACGGCAAGGATCTCGGAAAGGTTGCGGGTGGAGTAGTCCCGTTCCTTGCCACTGGTGATCCGGTGGCGCTGATCCAGCAGCGCCTGGACTTCTTCCTCGGCCTTCGCCAGCAACTCCTTGCTGCGGGCCTTCACCATGACCGCACCGACCGAATTGATGAACTGGGAGCGAACCAGATTGTGCTGCGCCGTCCTGAGCGGCACGAACACGGTATCGTCCTGGTCCTGCCCTTGGGGCGACTGTCCCTTGTGATCAAGCAGGCCAATCACGGTGAAGGGAACCTTTTTGATCCGGACGATTTTCCCCACCGGATCGTCCCCCCCAAACAGGTTCTCCGCCACCGTTTCGCCCAGCAGACAGACCTTGGCGGCACCGTCATTATCCTGCTGGCTGATGCTCCGTCCGCTGGCCACCCCCCATTCGCGAATATCGAACATCTCCGGCGTCGTCCCCATGATGATGGTTGACCAATTCATGTTGCCGTAGACAACAGGGCCTGACGTACGGATCGTCGGGGCGCCCGACTCGACCGACGGGCATTCGGCTTGAATCGCCTTGACATCGTCGCTGGTAAGGGTCTGGGCGCCGCCGGTGCCGGAACGCAACCCCCCACTGGTGGTGGAGCCGGGGATGATCAGGATGATGTTGGAGCCGATGCTGGCGATCTGCTGGGAAATTACGTAGCTGGCGCCGGAACCTACCGCCATCATGGCGATGACCGCGGCAATGCCGATGATGATCCCCATCATGGTGAGAAACGAGCGCATTTTGTTGGTGCGCAGGGCGCGAAGCGCAATTTTCAGGGTTTGGAGAAAGTTCATCAGTTCGTCGTGTCCCCGATGATTTTTCCGTCACGGAACGTTATCTGCCGCCCCGCATGGGCTGCCACGTCGTGTTCGTGGGTGACCATGATGATGGTGATCCCCTGCTGGTTGAGACGGGTGAACAGCTGCATGATCTCATCGCTGGTGGCGCTGTCCAGGTTGCCGGTCGGTTCGTCGGCGAGGATGACCGATGGGCTGTTGACCAGTGCCCGGGCAATGGCCACCCGCTGCTGCTGGCCGCCGGAGAGCTGGGATGGGTGATTGTTCTCCTTGCCGGCGAGCCCCACCTGCTCCAGGGCAGCCAGCGCCCTGATGTGACGCTCTTTGGCGGGAATGCCGGCATAGATCAGGGGGAGTTCCACGTTCTCCAGTGCCGGGGTGCGGGCCAGCAGGTTGAACCCCTGGAAGACGAAGCCCAGCTTCCTGTTGCGGATGGCCGCCAGTTGATCCGGCGACATCCCTCCCACTTCGAGGCTGTCCAGGTGATATGCCCCTGAGGTTGGACGGTCGAGGCAGCCGAGAATGTTCATACAGGTGGATTTGCCGCTTCCGGATGCCCCCATGATGGCGACAAATTCGCCCGTTTCGACGGCGAACGAAATCCCCTTGAGGGCCTCGAACTGCTGGTCGCCCATGGTAAAGACCCGACGGATATCGGAAAGGGCAATGACGCTGGCCATCTTAGAACGGCCGTCCCATGGGACCGCCCATGCCCGACTTCTTCTTGCCGGAATCGCCACTCTGTTGTTCGATGATCACCTCGTCACCTTCCTTCAGCGGGCCCTCCACCAGTTCGAGACCGCTGTTGTTGCCGATACCGGTCTTCACCGGTACGGCGACCGGTTTTCCCTCTTTCAGCACGTAGACCTGCTGCCCCTTGTCCCGTCGGCCTTGCGGCTTGCCGTTGCCAGTCGCACCCTGTCGTGACTCCTTCGCCTCCCCCTCTTTCAGTTTCTGCTTGAAGCGCAGCGCTGCCGGCGGCAGCTTGAGCACATCGTCCTTTCTGGCAACCTCGATGTTCACATTGGCGGTCATCCCCGGTTTGAGCTTGAGCTCGGCGTTGTCCACGTTCACCACCACAACGTAGGTGACCACGTTCTGGGTGATGATCGGGGCGCTGCGCACCTGCACCACCTTGCCGGCAAAGATCTGCTCCGGGTAGGCATCAACGTTGAAGCTCGCCTTCTGCCCGAGCCGGACCCGGCTGATGTCCGCCTCGTCCACGCTCACCTCGATCTGCATCTTGGTCAGGTCCTGGGCAATGGTGAACAGGGTCGGGGTCTGGAACGAAGCGGCCACTGTCTGCCCCACATCCACGGTGCGGGAAACCACGATCCCATCCACCGGCGACCTGATGGTGGCATAGCGGAGATTGGTCTGGGCCTGCCGATAGGAGCCCCCGGTCTGGACTACGCTCCCCTCGGCGGCCCTGACCGTGGCAGCAGCCTGTTCGTACCTGTTTTCAGCGGTATCGTAATCACCCTGGGAAATTATCCCTTCCTTCAAGAGTTGGCGGTTCCGCTCCAGGCTCCGTTTCGCATCGGTCAAGTCGGCCTTTGCCTTCTGCAGTGAGGCCTGGGCATTGAGAAAGTTCCCCCGGGTCTGCTCAACCTGGGCCGCGAAGAGGGATGAATCGATCTGGGCTATGACCTGCCCCTTTTTCACCGGCGAATTGAAGTCGGCGAAAAGCCGCTGAATGGTACCGGAAACCTGGGTGCCTACCTGGACCGTCACCACCGCCGCCAGGTTGCCGGTGGCGGCGACGGACGAAACAATGCTTCCCCTCTCCACCTTGGCGGTCTTGTAGCTCGACTCGGGCTGCTTCTTCCCGAAGGCAAAAAAGGCAATGCCGCCAGCCGCCAGGATAACGACAGCCAACACGATAAATTTCCGCATATAACCCCTCAGAGAAACGTCTTTCAACAATTAACGCACCGCTGACGGTTGCGTTGACAGCATTTAAACGGCAATGATCGCAACGCATATCACGAAAGGAAGTTCAGGACAAAAGAAAAGCCCCCTGATCGGTGTTAACCAGGGGGCCTTGGTGGGGTCCGCCCGCCGCTTTGTCCCGGCGGGCTAACTAGGGCAACCCTCTTTACAGCGAGTTACCGGGCGAAGCATGAAAATTTGAGTCCACATTTATCGAGCTTCTCCTTTCCGGGAATTCCCCTTCAACGTAACTGCCTCGAGGTAAAATAAGTGTAATCACCCCCCAACCCCTTGTCAACGGGGGGTACCAAATTTTTCACACTAACCGCTTCAGGAGCCTCAGGATCATCCCTTCTCTCACAGCCAGAGCCGCGTCAGGACAGAGTTCGCGGCAGCAGAAGCAGCGGATGCAGCGGCGGTAGTCGATCAGCAGCCGGCCACCTTCGATCGTCATGGCACCCGGCGGGCAGGCATCCCGGCAAATGCCGCAAAGGCGGCATTTCTCCGGCATCGCTACCGGCCGGGTGGTCAGGTGATGGCGCAGACGCTCCCGCAGGAAGCGGGGCAGGCCGAACTGGACATCGGCCAGTGGCGGGAGAAGAAACGGCCGCACCCCGATCTCGTCCAGCGAGGCCCCGACCGTCTCTATTTCCGTCCGGTCAACGCCCGCAATCCCCAACCTCTCGGCCTGGCGTTCCACGAACAAGAGCTTTTTCGGGATGCCGGCGATCTCGGCGGCAATCACATCGACCGCCACGGCATTGGCCCCGGCCATGAGGAGCCCCACACGGCGCGGGTCGCCGCTGGCCGGACCGTTCCCCTCCATGGCGACCACGGCATCCACGATGGTCAAGTCCGGAGGACGGAGCAGGTAGATCTCCAGGAGCATCCGGGCGAACAGCTCCCGATCGGCACCGGCCTGCAGGTGCCAGGCCGGCTTTTCCGCCCCCACCACGGCGCCGAACAGGTTCTTCACGGCGCAGGTCATGGTCATCATCTCGTGGGTCTTGAGCTTGGGGAGGTTGATGACCCGGTCCGCGTCAAGGTAGGGCGCCGCCAGGGCGAAACGCCGGAAGGTGCCGCTTCCCGTTGTCTCCCTGATCTCTTCGAACGGCACCAGGGTGGCCCCGGTCTCCTCCACCACGGCCAGCATGCCGGAGCGCTCCGCCACCCGCCTGATGCCGCCGATGCCCGGCGAATCCCCCACCAGGGGTATGGCGCCGGCCGACCGGACCAGCTCGATGACGGCCCGCAGCACGGCCGGATGGGTCGTCACCGCTGCATCGGGCGGCTTGGCGGAGAGCATGTTCGGCTTGAGGAGCACCCGCTCACCCGGCCGGACAAACGCTGCCATCCCCCCCAGTGGCGTAAGTAGCCGCTCAATGGCCCTCCGCAGGTCCGGGTAGTCGTAGGTTGTCGCTTGTTCCAGTGAAACGGTATGCATGGAGGAACTATATTGCCCTCGGCCCGGGAAAGTCAAAAGGTTTGGCAATGGCAGAAAGAGTCTGGTACAACCGTCCCATGATCACACACGCGGAACAGCAACCGGTATCGTCCGCCAGGGTCCATTTTTTCCTCATCCTGACCACGGTCTTCTGGGGAGGGAGCTTTCTCTTCACCAAGCTGGGGCTTAGGGAACTGCCGCCGGTCCTTTTCGTCTTCAGCCGCTTCGCCCTGGCAACCATCATCATGCTCGTCGTATGTGCCGGTCGGCTTCAGGCACTCAACCGCGAGATCCTCCGTCGCGGCGCCATCGTCGGCCTTACGCTGGGGGTCACCAACCTGAGCTTCGTCTACGGCGTCAGCGGCACGAGCATCTCCCGGGCCGGCATCCTGAACAATCTGTTCGTCCTGTTCATCCCCCTTATCGGCAAGCTGATCTGGCAAGACCGGATCGGCCGGTTGAACCTGGCAGGGATCGCCCTGGCAGTGACGGGTATCTGGCTGCTGGCCACCGGCGGCGGCGCCGGGTTCAATCGGGGTGACCTGATCTCGACGGTCTGCGCCCTCTTCATTGCCGTGCAGATCATTGCGGTCTCCAAGGTGCTGCAAGACGAGGACGTCTACCTGGTGTCACTGGTGCAGTTCGCCGTCGTGGCCTTGATGGCCGGGCTGGCGGCACTGGCCACCCCGCTTCCTCCCCTCGGCGTCTCGTTGCCGACCATCGGCACCGTTGTCTATTGCGCCATCTTCCCGACCGTGGTCTGCTTCACCATGCAGAACGCCTTTCAGCGCTACACCACCCCGACCAGGGCGGGACTGATCTACACGCTCGATCCGGTCTGGAGCCTGCTGGCCGGCCTGTTGGTGCTGGGGGAGCGGCTGAGCGCCCGGGAATGGGTCGGCTGCGGGCTGATCTTTCTGGCGGCCGCGCTCCCGCTGACAGTCCGTTTCGTCATCGAGCGGCGTCTGCGTGAACGGTATATCGGGGAACCGGCTGCCTGACGGGCGGCCCGGGGAGCAGCCATGCAGCGGGAGATCGACCGTTTCTGCCAGTACCTGACCGTTGAGCGCAACGCCTCCCCCCACACGGTCGAGGCCTATTGCCGCGACCTGGAGCAGTTCGCCGCCTTTGTCCGCAATGAGCCCGGAGGCGCGGTATCGGTCGATGCGGTGGGTCACCTCCTGATCCGCCGCTATCTGGCCTTGCTCCACAAGGAACATAAAAAAAGCTCCATCGGCCGCAAGCTGGCTGCCATCCGCTCGTTCTTCCGCTACCTCCTGCGCCAGGGAGTCGTGGCCACCAACCCGGCGGAACTGGTCAGCAGTCCGAAGCGGGAGAAGAGGCTGCCCTACCACCTGAACATCGACGAAGTGACCACCCTGGTGGAGGCTCCGGCAGGCAGCAACCTGCTCCCGGCCCGGGACCGGGCAATCCTGGAAACCCTTTATTCGTGCGGCATCCGGGTATCGGAGCTGACCGGCCTGAATGTGGGGGGGGCGGATTTGGAAGGGATGACGGTCCGGGTGCTCGGGAAAGGCGGAAAAGAGCGGATCGTACCGCTGGGGAGCAAGGCTGCCGGCGCCCTGGATGAGTACCTGGCGGCCCGCAATAACCCATCGCCGGAGACGCCGCTCTTTCTCAATGCCCGGGGGGGAAGGCTCACACGGCGCAGCGTTGCCCGGATTATCGACCGCTACATCCTCCACTTGGCCACCATGAAAAAGGTGTCGCCCCATACACTGCGCCACACCTTTGCCACCCATCTCCTGGAAGGTGGGGCCGACCTGCGGGCCATCCAGGAACTCCTGGGGCATGCCTCCCTCTCCACCACCCAAAAATACACCCACGTGACCATCGACCGGCTGCTGGAAGTTTACGACAAGGCGCACCCGAAGGCGCACAAATAGCAAAAGCCCCGCGGTTTCCCACGGGGCTTTCCTGTTTCCGAATTTGATGGATAGGGGACAGATTTCAAATCTGTCCCCTAACCGGCTATTCGCAGAGGTCGACTTTGACGTCCCAGTTCTTGATCTTCATGGTGCCGTTGCGCTCCAGGTTGAGGTGCATCTTGAAGGCGCGGTCCCACAACTGCGGCTCGTGGGCCACCTTGCGGCGGAGGCAGTCGGCAGTGGCGATCTCCAGGTACTCGTTGAGGATCGGCTTGTAGTCCGGATGGGCGCACTTCTCGATGATCCGCCGGGCGCGGTCCTTCGGTGCCATACCGCGGACGTCGGCCAGGCCCTGCTCGGTAACGACGCAGTCCAGGTCGTGCTCGGTGTGGTCGATGTGGGAGCAGTGCGGCACCACACAGGAGATACCGTTCGGGTCGGTCTTGCTCGGCCGGCTCGACGGGGTGTGCATGATTTTCAGGAAGCCGTTCCGGAGGAAGTCGCCGGAGCCGCCGAGGCCGTTGATCATCCGGGTCCCGCCAACCAGGGTGGAGTTGGCGTGGGCGTAGATGTCGATCTCAACCGGGGTATTCATGGCAATGCACCCGAGACGACGGATCGGCTCCGGTGCGTTGGAGATGGAGAGCGGCCGCAGGGTGATCTTGTCGAAATACTTATTCCAGTTCTCGAAGAAACGGGGGAAACCCGGAGTCTCGGAGAGGGAGAGGGAGCAGGAGGAAGCGGCATCCAGCTTGCCCGAGTCGAACAGGTCGAGCATGGTATCCTGGAGCACCTCGGTGTACACGGTCAGGTTGGAGAACGGCCCTTTGGCCAGACCGCCGATAACGGCGTTGGCGATGGAGCCGACACCCGACTGGAGCGGCAGCAGGTTCTTTGGCAGACGGCCGGCCTTCACCTCATGGCTGAAGAAGTCGATGATGTGATTGGCAATCGCCTCGGAGGTGTCGTCCTGCTCGGCAAAGGCGCGCCCCTTGTCGCGACGCTTGGACTCGACCACGGCAATGATCTTGCTGGGATCGCACGGAACATAGGTGGTGCCAATGCGGCTCCCCGCCTTGGTGATGTTGAACACTTCGCGGTTAGGAGGGGTCTTGCAGGAAATGATGTCGTGGATACCCTCGAAGGAAGGCTCGCCGGTGTTCACTTCGACGATGATCCGGTCGCAGACCATCAGGATCTCGGGGATGACGCCGCAGGAGGTCGTGGGCACCAGACCGCCGTCCTCGGTGATGGCGGAGACTTCGATGATGGCCAGGTCAAGCTTGCCGGTTTCGGTATCCTTGGTGTAGAAACCGTAGCCCAGGTCCTGGGCAAACAGGGAGAGGTGCTTGTCGCCCATCCGTATCCGGCCTTCGTTGATGCCGGCCGCGATGTTCTTGCCGGTCTGGTACGGCCAGCGGCGGTCGATCATGTCGTTGATCGCCCAGCGGTCCTCGGTCTCGGCACCGACGGATGCGCCGATGAACAGGTTGAACTTCAGCTTGCCCTGGAGATTGTTCTTCTCAACATGCTCGGCCAGCGCGATGGGCACCTCTTTGGGGTAGCCGGCAGGAGTAAACCCGGACCAGCCAAGATTCATGCCGTTCTTGAAAAACTGAATCGTCTCCTCGGCCTTCATGACCTTGCTCAAGAGTGATTTACAGCGGACGCGGTCTTGCAGGGTACCGTACTCGGACATTTTCTACCTCCTGTTTTGTTTTGGTGTTTACACCGTGGTCTAGCAGCCAGCGGATAACGGTGAATTATGACGAAAATAGGATGAGAGGTTGCTGAAAATCGCCACAGCTTTATCCTGAGAAAAGTAGAACCGGATTTTAATGACCGCCCCATCTTTAGTCAAGATAAAAAAATTCTTTGTATACAATTTAATGCTCCGCTATGCCGTAACCAACGCGGCATTGCCGGTTTACCCGCTGATATTTTTTCAGCAATTGACTGCTGGCGGAAACTGATAAATCTCCTTGTATACAGCAGCGCTTCTGTGATAAATAGTTCATGATTTACCAAGGAGGAATTAAGGCGATGACTGACCAGGCGCAGGTCTGCTACACCTTTGAGGCGGCAGTGGAAATGGCCGTAACCATGGAAAACGAGGGGTTCCGTCACTATCTGGAGGCCCTGAAAAAGGTCAAGGACCGGGCAGCGCGCGAGATCCTGCGTGAGGCGGCACTGGACGAACTGGACCATAAGCATCAGTTGGAAAAGGCGTTGGTGGAAGGGCAGATGGGGGCTGGCGAAGGATTGGCCCAGCCGGTGCCGACCATGAACCTGGGGTATACCCTGGCCAAGAAGGAGTTGAGCCCGGCCTCGGATGCGCGTGAAGCACTTGCCTACGCCATCCACCTGGAAAAGGGCTCCATCGATTTTTATCAGCGGATGTCCGAAGGATGCGCCGGTGCCCCTATGGCAGGCCTGTTCCAGAGGCTGCTGGCCGATGAGAGCAAGCACCTGCAGTCACTGGAAGACCTGTACGAACAGCATTTCCTGACCGAGAACTGACCGGTACCTACAGACGACATAAAAAAGCGCGGGTCAGCAGATCCCGCGCTTTTTTGTTTCAACGGTTGCCAGCCTGCGATCAGCCAATGGCTACCAGCTTGAGATCAAAGGTGAGGTCTTTCCCTGCCAGGGGATGATTGGCATCCAGGGTGATGTTGTCCTCGGCAACATCGATAACCAGCACCGGGAATGAACTGCCGTCCTCTTGGGTCACTTCCAGCTGCTGACCCACTTCCGGGTTCATGCCCGGGGGGAGATCACTGCGGGGGACTTGGGCGACCAGTTCATCCTGCCGGTCACCATAGGCATCGGCCACCGGGATATTGACGGTTTTGGTCTCACCGATGCTCATCCCTTCAACGGCCCGCTCAAAACCGGGGATCACCTGCCCCTCGCCAAGCTTAAACTCCAAGGGACCGGTTTCACACCCGCAATTGTCGTCGGAACACTCGGAGGAATCAAAGACCGTCCCGTCTTCCAACCTCCCGGTATAATGAACCTTCACCGTATCGCCTGATTTTGCCTGCGCCATTCGCCTGTCGCCTTTCATATGGATTTATTTTCGGGCAGACACTAGCAGATTGCAGGAAAAGTTACTACCGTTTATTATGCCGTTAGCATTGGAGAAATCGATGGTTACACGTGACCGACAGATGCTGTTTCAGGGGCTGGTGGTAAACCTGGAACAGTTCGATGTGCAGGTGGGGAGCAAGGGGTGGCATACGTTTCAGGTGGTCCGCCACCCCGGAGGGGTCGGTGTGCTGCCGCTCCACGCGGACGGCAGTGTCACCCTGATCCGGCAGCTCCGGCCGGCAGTGGATGCCACACTTCTGGAGATCCCGGCGGGCCGGCTTGACAAGGGGGAGGAACCGGCAGACTGTGGCCGGCGTGAGCTTCTGGAGGAGACCGGCCTTTCTGCTGAGACATTGATCCCGCTGGGCATGCTCCACACCTCACCAGGGGTGTTCGACGAAGCGATCCACCTCTTTCTCGCCACCGATCTGCACCAGGGGATCGCGCAGCCGGAAGCGTACGAGGAGATCGAGACGGTACGCCTGCCCCTGGCCGATGCTCTTGTCATGGCCCGCGACGGCAGGATCAGCGACGGCAAGACCATAGCGGCTCTGTTCCGGGGAGCGGGGAGGGAATCATGATCCTTACTGGCAGAACCCCTGCGGAGCATGCCGGCCTGCGCCTAGACGACGGCTGCCGCGCGTTATTTCCCCAGTTGAGCAAGGGTGAAATCCGCCGGATTATCGACCTGGGCGGCTGCGCGGTCAATACGGTCATGGTGCGGGTCACCTCCCGTCCGCTGCAGGCCGGGGACGAGGTAACCATCGGCGTAATGGAGAAGGAACGGTTCGTGGACGTCCGCTACGCTTCCGAAGACCTGCTCTTTGAGGACCAGGAGTATCTGGCCGTGAACAAGGCCGCCGGGATCAACAGCCAGCGCACTCCTTACCAGTTGAAAGGGACCGTGGAGTACGCGGTCGGCCTCTACCTGCGCGAGCAGGGAAGCAAGGAGCCGGCGCGGGTCATCCACCGCCTGGACCGGGGCACCTCGGGGGTGATGTTCTTCCCCAAGAACAAGCCGGCTGCCACCTATATTGCCGGGCTCTTCAAGGAGGGAAAGGTCGGAAAGGTCTACTGGGCGCTGGTGTCCGGCATCGTCGATGAGGAGAGCTGGGAGGTGGACGCCCCCATTGCCAAGCTGAACAAGTTCCGCTACGGGGTCGCCCTGCCCGGCAAGCCGGCATTGACCCGTTTCCGGGTCCTGGCCAGGTCGGGAAGCGCCACCCTGATCGAGGCGCAGCCGCTAACCGGCCGCACCCACCAGATCAGGGTCCACCTGACCCATAAGGGGCTGCCGATCATCGGCGACCCCCCCTATGGCGGCGCGCCGGCCAGCCGGATGATGCTCCACTGCCGGACCATGGCCTTCACTGCCCGGGGGGGACGGAGCATCTCCGCCACTGCCCCGCCGGACTCGGCATTTCTCGCCATCTGCGCCAAGGAGGGGATTGCGGTACCGCTGTAGCGATGCGCGTCAGGCAAGCGGCCACTTGCTGGAATGGGGGTCGAGCGGCTCGCCGCCCGTCTTCCCCTCATGCCGGCGCAGGATGGCACGGCACGGGGCTCCGTCACCGTCGGCAATCTTCAGGGGAAGACAGATCAGTTCGTAGTCTCCGGGCGCAATCCCGCTCAGGTTAAGCCCTTCCAGAATCAACACCCCGCCGCCCAGAAGGCGGCGATGGACCGTCCCATCCCCGTCAAAAAACTCCACCGACAGGCTGTCGATACCGACCAGCTTCACCCCGCAGTTGACCAGATACTCGGCCCCGTCCGGCGTCAGATGGGCCATGTCCCCCTGGAACCCCGGCTTGCCCCAGAGCAGGGAATTGCCGGTCTTCAACAGAACCCGCTCGTGCCCCCGTACCGGGAGCCGGGAAAGGGTGCTTGCATCGATATCCCGTGACTGAAATGCCTCCACTACCCTGACCGGGCCGATCAGCAGCGAAAGTGGCACCTGGTCGACCGTCTCACCCCCATCGTCACAATGGCGGACAGCGTCAAGATGCGTGCCGCTGTGGGTGGTCATGGTAAGACTGGTGACGTTATACCGGTCACCCCTGGCAATGGCGGAGAGGGGGGTCAGGGACACCGGCGGGTCACCCGGATAGACCGGCAGATCGGGCGAAATCGACAGGGAAATATCGTACAGTTTCATGGCTGCCTCCGGGAACCGGTTCGTTGCCTTGAAGTATACCCGAGCAACCGGCAGTTGACGAATCAACGGCCCCCTTTCCCTTGACGAACCGAGCGGATTTCCAGTAGGCTGATCGTTGCGCCGGCCGCCTTTTCTCGGGCGCGGGAGAGATAATGGAACTGACGGAAGACAAGCGTTATATCAGGATAAAACATGCAGTGGGCAAGGCGATCGGCGACTACGGGCTGATCGTGGAGGGGGACCGGATCGCGGTGGGGGTTTCCGGCGGCAAGGATTCGTATACGCTCCTCCATATCCTTGAGGAGTTACGGCGGCGGGCGCCGGTCAAGTACGAACTGGTGGCCATCACTATCGACTCGGGCTATCCGGGGTTTCGCACCGACATCATCGAGGATCACCTTCGGGAGCGCGGTTTTGCCTACCACATGGAAACGACCGACCATTACGACATCATACAGTCAAAACGCCGGCCCGGATCGTCCTACTGCTCCATCTGCGCCCGCTTGAAGCGGGGGTCACTGTACACCCTGGCCGAGCGGCTCGGCTGCAACAAGCTGGCGCTTGGGCACCACCTGGACGACTTTGTGGAGACCCTGCTCCTCAACCAGTTCTTCGTCGGATCGCTCAAGGCGATGGCCCCCGGCATGCTGGCCGACAACGGCAAGATCACGGTGATCAGGCCGCTGGTCTACGTGGAGGAACAGGATATCATCCCGTTTTCCCGGCAAAACCGCTTCCCGGTCGTCTGCTGCTGTTGCCCGGTCTGCGGCTCGGCCGACCAGCAGCGGAAAAAGATGAAGGAGCTCCTGACCAACCTGCAGAAGAGCTACCCCCACGTCAAGCGGAGCCTTTTGCGATCACTGGCCAACGTACACCCCCGCCATCTCCTGGATACGCGGCTCGAGAAGCGACCGGAGGCGCGGCCCTGACCGCGGACGGCCGCGGGTCGGCAGCCCGCTCCCGGCGGCGGAGCAGCCTCCAGTCGCGCAGTTCATCCACCAGGGCCAGCCAAGAGCAGTATGCAACGATAGCGGCAGCAACAATAACGAACGGTTCCATGACAACCTCCTGAGCGTTCATGGAATCAGCATACACCACCCATGCGACATAATATGTCACAAAGGCCCACCATGCCCAACCGTTTCATGCAGCCGCTCCGGATCGCCATCCAGTGGTCGTTTCTCGTCTTTTGCCTCTACCTCGGCTACCGTTTGTTCCGTTTCGTCCTCTTCTTCCAGTCGGGCGGCACGATCGACTCCACCTCCCGTCCGCCGGGGATCGAGGCGTTCCTCCCCATCTCCGGGCTCCTGGGAATAAAGGACTGGGCCGTCAGCGGCACCATCAACCCGGTCCACCCGGCCGCCGTGGTGACCCTGCTGGCGGCGATCGTTGTCTCCCTGCTGCTCAAACGTGCGTTCTGCTCCTGGATCTGCCCGATCGGCACCCTGTCCGAACTCCTCTGGAAGGGGGGCTTTTCGCTCCTGCGGCGCAACCTGCGTCCGCCGCGCTGGCTGGACATCCCGCTCAGGGGGGTGAAGTACCTGCTCCTCGCCTTCTTCCTCTACTCCATCCTGGTCGCCATGCCGGCCGGCCAGGTGCAGGCGTTCATCCTTTCCGACTACCACAAGGTGGCGGACGTGCGGCTGCTGGAATTCTTCCGCCACCCCTCCATGACAGCTACGGCCATCATCGGCCTCCTGTTCATCCTCTCCGTGCCGGTCAAAAACGCCTTCTGTCGCTTCCTCTGCCCCTACGGAGCCTTGCTGGGCCTCGTGTCGCGCCTGTCGCCGGTCAAGGTGACCAGGGACCGGGAGGCCTGTGTCGGCTGCGGCGTCTGCAATCAGGTCTGCCCCTCCTACCTGCCGGTCATGAGCAGCGACCGGGTCTCATCGGCAGAGTGCATCGGCTGCTGGCGCTGCATAAGCCTCTGCCGGGCCGACAAGGCGCTGGGGATGAAACTGACGAGAAGCAAGGTCATCGTGTCGGGGCTCTTGTTCGCCATCCTGGTGGTGGGGATCTTCTGGGGGGGCTCAATGGTGGGAAGAGTGACCGGGAACTGGCAGACCGGGATCACCCCGGCCGAGTACGGCCGGCTCTTGGGGAAATAAAAAAGAGGCGTTGCCACGAAGACAGCGCCTCTTTTCAGTTACCGAAGGAAGAGACCTACTCCCCCTCCTCCTCGCCGATGGCGATGTCCCGGTAGACCCGGTCCTCCTCGAAACGTTTCTTCTGCGCCTGGACCTTTTCCATGTCCGACTTGCACCGGACGCAGAGGCGGGCAAACGGCATCACCTTCAAGCGTGTCAGCGGGATCTCCTCTTCACACTCCTCGCAGATGCCGTACTCACCTTCTTCGATCCTGAGCAGGGCCTCTTCGATGCTGCGCACCTTTTCCCGCTCCCGGTCCCCCAGGAGGAGCGACAACTCCCGGTCACGCTCGTTGGAGGCCTGGTCGTAGATGTCGCCGCTCGGCTCGTCGGTGGTGGCACCGGAACCGTTCTTTACTGACTTGCTTATCTCCTGGAGGGTTTCCTCCTTCATCTTGAGCAGGAGGCTTCTCATCTCCTCAAGCTTTTCAACCATGTAGCATCTCCAATCTGGATAAAATCGACCCCCCTCGGGGCGCAGCAATAATACTGAATAACAACCCGTTGTCAAGGGAAAAGGGGGTGCCGAAACTACCCCGAAACGATCTCGCCGATAAGGTCATAGTCGGACGAATCGGTGATCCTTAGGCGAACGATATCCCCCACATTGGCCAGGCCGGCGGTGATGTAGACCAGGCCGTCGATGTCCGGGGCCTGGCGGGAGGAGCGCCCCTTCAGCAGGAGTTCTGTTTCCTCGCTATACCCTTCCACGAGCACCTGCTCGACGGTATCGATCAGCCGCCGGTTCCGCTTGAAGGATACCCTTGCCTGGCTCTTCATCAGCTTCTTGTACCGCTCCCGCTTGACCCGCTCCGAGATCTGCTCGGGCAGCTCTGCCGCCGGAGTCCCTTCTTCCCGCGAATAGCAGAACACCCCCAGACGGTCGAACTGCACCTCCTCCACGAAGTGGCTCAGTTTCTTGAAATCCTCCTCGGTCTCGCCGGGAAAGCCGACGATGAGCGAAGTGCGGATGGCCAGGTCGGGGATCTCGCTACGGAGCCTGGCGATCAGCGCGCGGACCTGCTCCTCGGAACTGCGCCGGTTCATCCCGCTAAGGATCGGGTCGCTGATGTGCTGAAGCGGGATATCCAGGTACTTGCAAACCTTGGGCTCGTTTTTGAGCACCTCGATCAGGCTGTCGTCGATCCCGTCAGGATAGGCATAGAGGAGCCTGATCCACTTAAGCCCCTCCATCTTCGCCAGTTCCCGCACCAGGCCGGCCAGGTTGACTCCGCCGGGAAGGTCCCGGCCGTAGCCGGTGATATCCTGGGCGATCAGGTTCAACTCCTTCACCCCCCTGGCCACCAGGGCCTCGGCTTCCTTGATCAACTGGTCAACGGGACGGGAGCGAAACGGTCCGCGCAGGCTCGGGATGACGCAGTAGGAGCAGCAGTTGGAGCACCCCTCGGCGATCTTCAGATACGAATAGTAATAGGGAGACGACTGCAGCCGCGGCATCTCCGGATCGAACAGGTAGTTGGGGTCGCCGGTGTAGCGGACCTGACCCTCGATCCCCCGTTTCTCGGCGATGATCTCGGCGATCCGCGGATAGTCGCCGGTACCGACGAAGATGTCCACCTCGGGCAGCTCCTTGGCCAACTCCTCCTGGTACCGCTGGGGAAGGCAACCGGTCACCACCAGCAGCTTGCAGCGGCCGTCCTGCTTCCGGTCGGCCAGGTCGAGGATGGTGTCGACGCTCTCCTGCTTGGCCTCCTTGATGAACGAACAGGTATTGACAATGATGATGTCCGCCTCGTGCTCGTCGGTGGTCACCTCATACCCCTGCTGGGCCAGGTAGCCGAGCATAACTTCCGCATCCACCAGATTCTTCGGGCAGCCCAGGCTGACCAGGCTGACTTTTTCCTTTACCGCTGTTGCCACATGCACCTCACTCGCCCCAAAGGGGTGGGATTTCTCGAATCGTTCTTATACGTCATCACGGGGAAGGAAATCAACATCTGTCGCTCGTTGCACATTGGCAAAGGCTTGAGCGACCTCGTCACGGAGGGCGTTCTCCTGATCAAGATACCGGGGCGAAAAGTGAAACGGGATCACCCGGCCGGCACCGGCCCGCCGGGCCAGCTCACCCGCCTGGCGGGCGGTGAGGTGGGAGCGGTCCAGCGCCCGCTCCGCATCCTGATCCATGAAGGTCGCCTCGATAAAGAGATAGTCGACGCCGTGGGCGAGTTCGACAATGCGGCCGGCGTTTCCCCCCGTAAAACCGACATCGGTCACATAGGCGATCTTTTGCCCCGCCACCACCCGCAACGCCTCGTGACGCAGCTCGCCGAGGGGAATGAACCGTTCCCGGACGCTATCCCCGTCCCGCCACCAGACCCGGATCAGGAGGTCGTCGGGCTCGTCCCTGAGCACGGCCTTCTTCAGCTCCTGCAGCCAGGGGCCTGTCGGCAGCCCCATCGCCTCCAGCCGGCTTTTGTGAACGTTCACGTGTGCCTTTTCCTCCAAGGAAAAGGCCAGGCACGGCACCTTGTGGTCCAGGAACGTGGCCCGGACACTGAGCTCCTCCTCGTCCAGCAGCAGGCCGTCGACCACCCGGAATCTCGCCTCCCCTTCCCGCCGGAACTGGTGCCGGCAGTGGAACTCGGCGCGGCGTGCTCCACCGGTCGGCAACAGCTCGGTGGCAACGACGGTAAAGTCGGTCTCGTAGCTGTAGACCAGGTTCCAGGTGTAGGAAGCGAGGCGGTGTTCCACCTGGCTCGTAAATCCGGGCGGTCCAAAAAGGGAAAGCACCTTGTCCCGCCCCAGGGAGAGACGGAGCAGATGGTCGAAGCCGATGAAGTGGTCGATGTGGCAGTGACTGACGAAGACGTGGCTGACCCGGAGCAGCTTGCGGGTCGGGACCCGGGCAATGGTGCCGATATCGAACATGATGGCACGGCGCTGAAAGAGGAAGTCGATATAAAGGCCGGGGTCGCCGAAGGGGTCGTTGATCAGGGAGGCATGAAACTGGGGGGTCATTGGGGAAGCCCCGCTCACTCGTCCAGATCCGGCGGGAGGTATGAACCGGGGTCAGGCCCACCCTTGCCGGTCTCGAAATCCGCAATCAGCTGATCCAGCCGTTCTTCGACCGCCGCCTTCAGCTCCGCCGTCAGTTGCTCGCGGCGCTCCTGGCGCTGTTTGGCCGGTAGCTGGCGCACCTCGTAATGGACGTGGGGACCGGTGGAGCGACCGGTACTCCCCGCGCGGGCGATGATCGTCTTCGTATCGACCCGCTGGCCCGGCTTCACCAGAATCTCTGAGTTATGGCCGTAGAGGGTCAGGACCCCCTGGCCGTGCTCAACCACCACCAGGTTGCCGTACCCCTTGTACGGGCCGGCAAAGTAGACCGTCCCGTCCTGGGTGGGGTAGACCGGGGTGCCGGTCGGCACGGCGATGTCCCAGCCGCTATGCTGGACCATCCGGCCGCTGCCGAACGGGTCGAGCCGCAAGCCAGGCCCGGAGGTCAGGACCCCGCCGTCCACTGGCGAGGTGCGGGCCGCCAGGGCGGTAGCCGCGGTGAGCAGTAGGCTGAAGGTGCAAATAATGTGCAATACTTTCATGGAACGGGCCGTAGTTTCTCAGGGGATAACGTTGCCGGGCAGTACTTGTTATCGGTTGCTGCGACGTTTTTCTGTAAGAATCGGACTTGGTTGGGATTACCTGACTCCGTGACGGCAAATTCAGCAATTTGAAATTTGCCAGCTGTAACCATTTGAAGTTCTTTGATAATTAAGCTATTTTGCTATGCAACAAAAACTCACCCGGCAGGTGAATTCATGAAGCGTTTTGTGATCGAACAGTCCGACGAAGAATTCTACACTTCCCACTCCGGCATCGCCCTTGTCGGGCTGGCCCTGAACCGTTTCACGTCCCTCTCTTCAGCCCTGGCAGTCATGGATGCCCCAGGCGATCTGATCGCCGGCATCGACATCATCAGGAGCTACTGTGCCCTTCTCGCTCAAGGGAAAAGTGATTTCGTCGCCGTTGAGCAGTGCCGA
>NZ_VLLN01000037.1 GCF_007830735.1 Geobacter argillaceus | reverse complement strand
TCGCCCACAAGCTCGCCTCCGGGGCCGGCAAGGCCCTTGGCTACATCAAGGTGGCGGTCAACGAAGGGATCGATCTCCCCATGGAGCAGGCGTTGGCGGTGGAGCGCAGGTATGGGCTGGAGAACCTGCAGACCCATGACGCCAAAGAGGGGCTCACCGCCTTTGGCGAGAAGCGGAAACCGAACTTTTTGAGTAGGTAAGGCGAAGTGGTGGGGCCGTGGGGCATGGGAACCCGCTTGCGCTCCACTCCAGCGATTTGGCTTCCGAGGAGATTCGACCCCTGGGGCTAACCTCGGACAGCTGATGTGGCTTGCAGCCAATCGGCCGCGGGAATCGCTTCCGCTTCGCTCCACCGGGCTCCCATGCCCCACAGTTACTGAATGTACGGAACTTACGACAACTATAAAGGAGAGCACACTATGAAACTCGAAGATATCAAGGTTGTAGGGATGGCAGGGGCCGGCAGCATGGGGGCGGGCATTGCCCAGGTGGCGGCCATGGCCGGCCTTCAGGTCAAGGTGGTCGACGTCAGTGACGCGGTCTGGGGACGGGCCGAGAAGACCATCACCAAGAGCCTGGAGCGGATCGTCAAGAAGGGGACCATCACCGAAGACGAGATGAAAGCTGTCCTGGGACGGATCAGCTTTTCCACCGACGTCAGCACCCTGAAGGACGTCCCGTTCATCTTCGAGGCGGTATTCGAGGACTTGGGCGTCAAGAAGGAACTGTTCGCCAAGCTGGATGCGGTCTGCGGCGACGACACCATCTACGCCACCAACACCTCCTCCATTGCCATCACCGAAATGGCGGCCCTGGTGAAACGCCCTGCCAAATTCGTCGGGATGCACTTCTTCAACCCGGTGCCGATGATGAAACTGGTCGAGGTCATCCCGGCCCTGCAGACCGCGGTGGAGACCAAGGACCTGGCCCTGGCCATGGCGAAGAAGATCGGCAAGACCGCCATCACCTGCAAGGACACCCCCGGCTTCGTGGTCAACCGGCTGTTCGTCCCCTACATCATCGACGCCGTGCGGCTCCTGGAGGAAGGGGTGGCCTCGGCCGAGGACATCGACACCGCCATGAAACTGGGGTGCAACATGCCGATGGGGCCGCTGGAGTTCCAGGACTTTGCCGGCGTGGACATCGGCTACCACGTCATCAACATCTTCCACGACTACATGAAGCAGGAGCGCTTCGCCGCTCCCGGCCTCTTGCGGAACATGATCAAGGCCGGTTACGTGGGACGCAAAGCAGGCAAAGGTTTCTACGACTATTCTGAAGAGAAGTAAAAGATCAGCAAACGAACCGCAAAGGCGCAAGGGGAGCACGTAAAGTTTCTATTGTTTCACTTGGCGAACGTTGCGTCTTTGCGGTGACGATCTGGTTTATAGGCTTGTTCAACTGGCGACAAGGAGATTTTCATGAATAGCAGCCTTCTGAATGGTGGTGAATTTTTATTGGCCGACAGTGCCGGTATGGAAATATTTTCACCCGAAGAATTTACTGCTGAGCAAAAGCAGATTGCGGAAACCACCGAAGAATTCATGAAGAAAGAGGTTTTCCCGAATATTGATCGGATCGAAGACAAGGATTTCGACTTTGTCGTCGAAAAGATGCGGCAGTGCGCGGACCTTGGTCTATTTCTCGCCGAGGTTCCAGAGGAGTATGGTGGGCTGGAACTGGAAAAAACGACCAATATGCTCATGATCGAGAAGGTTGCTCCGGCGGCTTCTTTTTGCATGGCATTCAGTGGCCATACCGGTATAGGAATACTGCCGATGGTCTATTACGGGACTCCTGACCAGAAGGAACGTTACCTGGGGAAACTCTCGTCAGGTGAGTGGATTGGTGCCTATGCCCTGACCGAACCGGACTGTGGCAGTGATCCCTTGAGTTCCCGGAGCACTGCTGTCCTGAACGACGACGGCACGCACTACATCCTCAACGGGACCAAACAGTTCATCACGAACTCGGCATTTGCCGACCTGTTCACCATCTTTGCCAAGATCGACGGCAAGTACTTCTCCGCGTTCCTGGTTGAAAAGGGGTTTGAAGGGTTTAACGTTGGTGCTGAAGAAAAGAAGATGGGGCTCAAGGGATCCTCAACCACCCAGCTTCTGCTGGACAATGTCAAGGTACCGGTGGAGAACCTCCTTGGCGAACCGGGCAAGGGGCACAAGATCGCCTTCAACGTGCTCAACGTGGGACGCCTCAAGGTGGCTACTCAGACGTTGGGCATGGCCAAGGCCGCCTTTGCCGAGGCTGCTTCCTATGCCACGGAGCGGAAGCAGTTCGGCAAACCGATCGGCGAGTTCGGGGCCATCAAGGAGAAGTTGGCGGACATGATGGCTGCCATTTTTGCCTCAGAAACGGTGATCTATCGGGTTGCAGGGCTGCTGGATAATCGGCTCGCTAAGCTGGATCATTCCGGTGCCGACTATTACGAGCGCTACCAGAAGGCGATTGAGGAGTATGCCGCTGAGTGTGCCATTGCCAAGGTCTTCTGCACCGAGCAGCTTGATCTGGTTGTTGACGAAGCGGTGCAGATCCATGGCGGGTATGGCTACATCGCCGAATACGCAGTGGAGCGTTACTACCGGGATTCGCGTATCCAACGGATATTTGAGGGGACCAACGAGATCAACCGCATTCTTATCCCCACCATGCTCTTCCGTAAGGCCGACAATGGCGGCAGCGTACTCTGGGAGCTGGTGAAAAAGGTCCAGGAGGGAGCGAAACCTGAAACAGCATATACCGGTGAATTTGCTCAGGCAGCCGCAACAATCGCCAGTCTTAAACAGCTGTTTTTGACCGTACTTGGTGCTGCGGTGCCGGCCAAGGACCATCAGGAGGTTATGCTGGCAATTGCAGACATGGTCATCACCATATTTGCCCTGGAAAGTGTCGTGCTCAGGGCAGACAAGACGTTTGCCGCTGCCAGCGGAGCGAAGCAGGATCTGCTCAAGGCCATGGTCAAGGTGGTCACCTTTGAACTGGCGACCCAGTGCCAGTCCGCCGCATCCCGTTGCTGTGCCTACGCCCTGACAGGGGAAGCACTGACCGGCATGCAGAAGACGGTTTCAAATCTCTCTACCAGTCCGGTGGAAGGATTGCTTGAGGCCAAGCAGTTGCTGTCTCAGGCTTCGCAGGAGTCGGGAAAATACTGTTTTTGAAAATCCGGATGGGCTAATTGGGGTAAAAGGCCGTTTCTCTTAATAGAGACGGCCTTTTTTCGATGGGAGACAAGCGGGAGCAGCCAAGGTTTAACGCTGACGACGTTTTGATGAGGAAGTAACAGCGGCTCAAATAGTAAAGTAAAAGGTCGCGCCCTTGCCCACCTCTGCTTCTGCCCAGATTTCCCCGCCATGGCGGTTGATAATGCTCTGAACAATGGCCAGGCCGACGCCGGTACCTTCAAACTCGTGCTTGTCGTGTAACCTTTGGAAAACGCCGAAAAGTTTGTCCATGTAGCGCATATCAAAGCCGGCACCATTGTCTTTGACATAATAGATCTGTTTGCCATCCCTATGTTCCGTACCGACTTCGATGCGGGCCACGTCACAGTTTCGCGTATACTTCAAGGCGTTGGACAAGAGGTTAAGGAACACCTGTCTGATAAGTTGCGGATCGGCCTCGCAGGGGGGCAGATCGCTTACGATCACTTCGACAGGCCGCCCTTCCTGCTCATCGTGCAGTTCCTCCATAAGGAGTTCATGGATCAGCGTCGTGGATTCCACGGTCCTTTTTGCAAGGGGCTGGCGACCAAGCCTCGAGAAGGTGAGAAGATCGTCGATCAGGATGGACATGCGCTGCACGTTGCTGCAAATTCTTTCCATGTACGCTTTGGCTTCTATCGGCAAGTCGGTTATGAATTCGTCCAGGATAATGCGGCTGAAACCATCTATCGCTCGCAGCGGTGCACGGAGATCGTGCGAAACCGAGTAACTGAACGATTCCTGCTGACTATTCGACAGCTCAAGTTCCGCCGTTCTCATGGCGACCCGCTGCTCCAGCTCTTCATTCAGTTTACGGATCTCTTCCTCGGCGCGTCTGCGCAGAAGGTTTTCGTCCCGCAATTCCCTGTTTGCCCGGGCAAGTTCAGCTGTCCGTTTTTCCACTCGTTTTTCCAACAGCTCATTCGCTTGTCGCAGGTCACTCGTAAGTTCACGAATTTGCAGGTGAACCCCGACTCTGGCCAGAACCTCATCGCGTTGATACGGCTTGGTAACATAGTCTACAGCCCCGGACTCAAATCCCTTTACCTTATATTCTGTTTCCGAAAGGGCTGTCATGAATATTACCGGAATATCCTTGGTGCCGGCAGCGGCCTTTAGTCTGCGGCACGTTTCAAAACCATCAATTCCCGGCATCATGACGTCGAGAAGGATCAGGTCCGGACGGGCATAATCCGCCCTTTCCAGACCACTTTCACCATCCTCGGCCACCAAGATGGTGAAATCACCATTCTCCAGACACCCGGCCAGGATTGCCAGATTGTTGGGATCATCATCGATTATCAGGATGGTGGGACGCCTCACATCCGGTTCGATCGAAATACGGGCAATGGAGTTCATGGTGCTCCCCTGTGTTGTTTTACCAACGCCATGATGGCTTTTGCCTTGAATCCGCCGGCAAGCTCACGCAACGTAGTTGAAAAGGGAATGTAACTGTCGTCAGATTCTACCAGGGTTGAGGCCCATGCCTGAATCTTTCTCATGTCCCCCAGCATGGCCAGTTCATAAAGTTCCTGAATTTTGTCATGGGGCGGTACCACCGTAGCTTCAGAATGTTCTTTCAATGTGGTGGCTGCTACCATCCCCGGCAGTGCCGTTTCCCACTCGATCCCCAGTTGTGACTGAATGTTTTTCAGGAGCAACTCCAAGCGGATCGGCTTTGATACGAAATCATCGCAGGCATCGATAAATGCGTCATTGTGCGCACTGTCCATAACTGTTGCCGAGACACCGATAATCCTGGTTGTATCCAATACCGGTTGCTGCCTGATTTCTCTTGCCACGGCCAGTCCATCCATCTCGGGCATTACCAGGTCGAGGAGCACCAGGTCCGGTCGGTATGTTGCCAAATTCTGTAACGCTTCGTTGCCGTTTTTCGCGGTCGTGACCGCGAATCCCAACGGCTTAAGAAACGAAACCAGCATGGAGCTGTTGGTTATATTATCATCTACAATCAAAATACTTTTTCGTTCACCACGATATCCCACCGTGATCAGTTTAGACCCTTCCTCAGTGCTATCGGTTTTAGAAGCTGCCGGCAACAGCAATTCCACCCAAAATGTGCTTCCCGACCCCGGAGTGCTCTCTACTCCCACCTTACCCTGCATGAGGCTGACCAGGTGTTTCGTGATGGACAACCCCAAGCCGGTTCCTTCCCGAACCTGTCTGCTGACCACAAGCTGGGTGAATGGTTCAAAAATTGATTCCAGTTTTTCCGGAGATATCCCGATGCCGGTGTCCGTTATCTCGCAACGAAAGAGTCCCGCATCACTCTGATCATAGCTCGCGTGCATGGTGACAGTTCCCTGGCGGGTATACTTTATCGCATTACTGAGGAAATTCAGCAAAATTTGTTTGAGTTTGCGTTCATCACCCCGAACGTTCGCAGGGAGGGTGGTGGGCGTTTCGTACTGAAAATCCAAACTCTTTTCTTCTGCCTTTATCCTGGTGATATCGTAAACTTGACGGAGTAGGGCAGAGAGATCGAATGGCACATCCTCTATGACCATCTTTTGTGCCTCAATCTTCCCCATATCCAGGATGTCGTTGATCAGCAAGAGGAGATGCTCCCCGCTGGACCTGAGTATGTCCAACTGCTGATGTTGCGTCTCGTTCAGGTTCTCTCCGCGTTTGAGAAGTTGCGCATAACCGAGAATCGCGTTGAGAGGGGTGCGCAATTCGTGGCTCATGTTGGCAAGAAATTCGCTTTTGGCTTGATTTGCCGCTTCAGCCGCCTCCTTTGATTCCTGAAGTTCCTCATTTGCCTTGGCAAATGAATCGGTCAGATCGTTGACGCCTTTAATTAATTCCCGCCATCCCCCCTCAAAGGCATCCGCATTGCCCCGGACATGGAGTTTGCCGGTTTGAACCGCGATGATTAGTCCGTTTGTTTCCTGCAGTACCTGGAGGATGGCATTTTTCATGGCCCGGAAGGCCTCGGCCAGGGCACCAATCTCATCGTGGTGTTCGATATGTATTTCCTGGCTCAAATCCCCGTGGGCAATGCCGTTGGCAACGGTGACGATTCTTGCCAGCGGTCTGGTGGCCATGCTGATGAGAAAGAATGCGAGAATGCCGCTGGCAGTGGTGAACAGGCATGCAAGCAGGAGCCCTCGTGTGACGATCTGCTTCTCGTACACTCTCATGGGGGATTTGGAAAATCCGATTCTGATCCAGCCGATATGTTCCTTAACCTGAGGGACATTGACGGCTGAATCAAATAACTGAAAATCCTCTTTGGTTCTCACGGTGAATATCGGGGCGAAAAACACGAACGTATTCGTTTCTTCGATCATGGATATGGGCTGATGTGCGGATAATTGCGGAAGGTTACCGAAAATAGTGGGGCCGTCGTGAATGAGTATCCGTAACGATCGGTCGTAGAAGGTGACGGATGATGCTTCGGAGTTGGCTCTCAAAAAAGAAACGGTCCCCTTCAACAGCTCGGCATTCCCTGAAAGAATCGGCAGCTCGCCGGTCTTGGTTGCCAGTGTTGTAATGGTTTCCGCTCTCTTGATGATCTCCTTGCGGATGATGTTCTTTTCGGTTTTGATCGATTCATAGGTATATACCAGGGAAATGACAACGAGGAGCGGTGTCATGAAAACCAGCGCCTTCATTCTGAACGTCATTTTCATGGATATACCTTTTTGGCCATCCTGATGAAGTCGTCGGGGAGGCTAATCCCCATCTTCCGTGCCGTACCTGTATTCAGATAAAGGTCAAATTTTCTGGGTGGCGAAGGCGGGGGCTGGCCCAGACTACCATGCTTGATCGCCCTGGAAGCGGATTCCGCGATCTGTTTCCCCACAGTGACCGGATCGACTACCAGTGCAAGGAGTGCCCCCTCTTTGACGTGCCGTTCCGAGATTCCCAGGAGTGGGATGTTTTTTCTGAAAGAAAGAAGGTATGCCTCTTCCATGGCTGCAGCCGTCAAAAGTGAGGCGTCGGGCAGCAACAGTATGGCGCCAGCGGAGTCGAGTTGTTTTACTATTGTTACGAATTCAAAAGGGGTTCTCGCACTGTAGGGTATTGCCAGCTGGGGTTCGTCCTTTGCCAGGAGAAGCAACTGCTCGTTGTTGCCGATGACTGCCACCTTCCGGATGGATTGAAGGTGTTTTCTGATCAGATCGCCGTATTCCCTGACCGGCGTCGCCATATAAAAACCTGCCGTGTTCGCTCTGCTCCCTTGGGGAGGGGTGACAACCAGATCATAGATGACCGGAATGCTCGTGGGGAGCGCCATTGCCTCTGCCATCGCCTCCCTGCCGAGTGCCACAACGACTTTTGCCCCCTCCGCATCAACCAGTCCCCTGAGATTCCCTTTGGCAGCCAGCGGAGAATATGTCTTTACGGATGCATCCAACGTCTTTCTGATCCCTGAGATGATCTCCACAACAGGTTTGAGTTGGGAATCCCCGACCACGAGAACATCTGCTGCCTCGGAGTTTACTGCCAAGCCGATGCATAAAAAGGTTATGAGATATATGAGGATTTCTACGGCAGGTCTTGTGGTCATAGTAGAAGGCATATCAAGGCGAAGATACAGTAAATGATTGCTTGGTGTGAATAAGATAATGGGATGTATTTAATTAGCCGATGAATTGGTCCAGCTGGGCCAATCCTCTATGATTTCAGTAATCTGTACACAGATTTGACGGGTTAGTCAATGCTTAACTATGGGAAAAGTAATCGCAACAACTAAAGAGTGACAAGGTATGAGTACAAAAGTTCAGTGAGTGGTTTGAACTGCATTTGTGTATGTCAGTTAAAAAACAGCTTAGTTAATAAATTGTAATATAGATGTTCGATTCTTAATAAGATTTCTGCTTGACATCATGTGGTGTGAATAATATAAATCGCCACATCAAATGTACGAAAATCATCCTAACGCATTATGATTATTTAATATTCACGGTTTCACCGAGCTACTGCATAGATCATTAATTGTGACAGTAGAGCCTCCCGTTCCCGCCAAGTTGCTAGTGCGTTACTACACATGGATCCCTTAGGGGAATATCGATGAAAGGAGGATAGCGACATGGAACTGTTTAATGACGAGCTGGTAGTGTTGGAAGAGGGTGAAGAACTGCTCGTGGAAGGGCTCCAGGGGTGCTGTTTCAACACCGTTGCAGTCATGTTGTAACCGGTTTCCGGTGAATAATACGAAAAGGGGAGAGCAGATTCTCCCCTTTTTTATTGGGAAATCGCCATGTACCTGTCGCACTACCTGAAATGCTACCCCTGTCCCAAGCGGCCGGGGCAGAACCTCCTTTACTCCACCAAACGCTCGGCAATCGTTCAGGTGAGCGACGCCACCCTGCGGGCTGCCCGGGCAGGAGAGCTGGCAGGCGCGGAGGGTGAGACCCTGGCCCGTCTCGGTTTCCTGGTCCCTGATCCGGTTGCGGAACGGGCAGAGATGCGGGATCTCTTTGTCACGGCCAACCTCAGCCGCCGAAGCTTCAACGGTATCGTGGTGCTGAACCTCGACTGCAACCTGGCCTGCGGTTACTGCTACGAAGAGAGCTTCCGTGGCCGCCATTACATGAACGCGGAGACGGCGGACCTGGTGGTGGCGGCGATCCGGCGCAACCAGATCGACCCGGGTCGGAGCGTCAAGCTCGCCTTTTACGGCGGCGAACCGCTCCTTTCCCTGCCGCTTATCAAGGAGATCTCCGGCCGCCTGCAGGCAGCCGCTTTGGCGCAGTCGGTTGACTACAGCTTCACCCTGGTTACCAACGGCACCCTCCTGAACCGGCGGGTGGCAGAGGAGTTGATCCCGTTGGGACTGGTCGGGGCCAGGGTCACCCTGGATGGCCCCAAAGAGCTCCACGACCGGAGCCGGCCGTTTGCCTCCGGCTTTGGTAGCTTCGACACCATCGTCAGGAACATCACCGAGGTCTGCGACCTGGTGCCGCTACAGTTGGGCGGGAATTTTACCCACGACAACTACCGGCAGTTCCCCGCGCTCCTGGACCATCTCCTGGATGGGTGGATCACCCCGGACCGGGTCCATACCGTCCTCTTTGCGCCGGTCATCCCCAAGTCTGGACAGCGGGTTGTCGCGGATTTCAGCTCCGACTGCGCCTGCGACTACGCCCCCTGGCTGCAGGAGGCGTCCCTCTTTCTGCGGGAGGAGACGCTCCGGCGGGGGTTCCGGGCGCCCAAGCCGCGGCTTGCCGCCTGTGTCGTCGAATTCGACAACGATCTGGTCATCAACTACGACGGCTCCCTCTACAAATGCCCGGCCTTCATGGCGTACGACGAACTCAGGATCGGCACTATCGCCGATGGTGTCGCAGACTATTGCGCCAGCCATAACCTGGATGTCTGGAAAAACGATGAATGCCTGGAATGCGCCTATCTGCCGCTCTGTTTCGGCGGTTGCCGCCAGATGACCCTCCTGCGCAACGGGGCCATCGACGCGGTCGATTGCCGTCGGGAACTGCTGGACGCCACGCTGGAAGCGATTATCCGGCAGGACCTGCGCTATCAGCCTTCGAAGAAGAAAACGTAGTGATGGTACGAGGGGGTAGTAGCGACTATGCAGATTAAAAAAGCTCCGTGGACACGCCCACGGAGCTTTTTTTAAACCGGCAATGCTGGTGCTATTGATAGACCCGCTTGGCCATCCGGATCACTTCGTTCGGTATCTGGATCCCCATCTTCCGGGCCGTACTCGTATTCACGTACAGTTCGAACTTCCTCGGGGGGGACGGCGGTATCTGCCCCACACTGCCCCCCTTGACCGCCTTGGTTGCATACTCCCCGATCTGTTTCCCCACATTGACCGGATCGACCACCAGGGCAAGGAGTGCCCCCTCCTTGACGTGCCGTTCCGAGATCCCCAGCAGCGGGATCCCCTTCCTGAAGGAGAGGAGGTAGGTCTCCTCCATGGCCGACGCGGTCAGCAGGGAGACATCGGGCAGGAGTAGGATGGCGTCGGCGGAATCGAGCCTGTTCACGGTGCTGACCAGGTCCGAAGGGCTCCGGACACTGTAGGAAGAGACCTGGGGGGACTCCTCCCTCACGAGCAGACGCAACTGGTCGCGACTCCCCACCACTGCCACCTGCTTGATGGCGTGCAGGTGGTTCTTGATCAGTTCGGCATACTCCCTGACCGGGGTGGCCATGTAGAAACCGGTCGTGTTCGGTCTGTTGAACGGGGGAGGGGTGACGACCAGGTCGAAGATCACCGGCGTGGTCGGCGGCAGATGCAGTGCTTCGCTCATCGCCTCCCTGCCCAGGGTGATAACAACCTTGGCATTTTCCCTCTCCACCAGCTGGGCCAGCCGCCCCTTTACCTCCGCAGGCGAGTAGGCCTTCAGCGAGGCATCAAGGGTCTTCCTGATCCCGGCAATGATCTCCACCACCGGCTTCAGCTGGGTGTCGCCGACAACGATCACCTCGGCCGCTTCCGTCCGGCAGGGAGCGAGGGCGGAGAGGAGGGTGGACAGCAGCAATAGGACAGTATAGGCGCGCTTCATGGCAATCTCTGATCAGAACCTGACCCTGACCCCACCCTCGAACCACCGGCCGGGATTGGGATAGACCGCCATGGTGTAGTTGGAACTCGCAAAGAGGTTATGGACTGTCAGGAAGAGCTCGGTGCCGGTCGTGCCGGCGACAGAGAACCGCTTGCTCAGGTTTGCGTCCCAGATAAAGGTGTTGTACTTGGCGAGCCTGCTGGCCGGCAGGTTCCACCAGATGTAGGTGCCGGACAGATGGGCCATGAACGACTGCCGGTCGTCGTACTTGATGCCGGTCTGGTAGCTATACTGGACCAGGGCTTCCGGGTCGCTATGGCGGTCGATGTTGACATAGGCGTGGGCGGCCCGCAGGGTGAGGTTGTGAAACGGTGCGGTCTCGGCCTCCAGTTCGAACCCCTGGCGGGTCACGCTCCCGATGTTGGCTGGCGGCGTGACATCGGTAGAGATCTCATCGGTCATGTCATGCCGGAAGAGGGTCCCCTTCAGGTTGAGATAGTCGGTCACCCCGGACTCCAGCCCTACCTGGTACGACCAGACCCGCTCAGCTCCCAGGGAGGGGTTGGGGGTGGTGAAGATGCCGCCGATGGAGGTCCAGCCAAGCGGCGGGGAGGTGAACCCCCTGGCCACCGAGGCCCTGGCCACGGTCCGCTCCCCCAGTTCATAGGCTAGCCCCAGGCTCGGGCTGAAGAAGTAGCCGCTCACGTTGTTGTGGTCGAGGCGGACCCCCGGGGTGACGGCCAGCCTGCCGTAGCTGAGCGTGTCGTTGGCAAAGAGGGCCCACTTGGTGATGCTCGGGCTGAACGATTCGCTGGCCGGCGCACCTCTGCCCTGGAGAAAGGGGCCATAGATGTTGGTCTGGTCGGTGATGCCGCGGCTTGCGTCAACGCCGACCACCGCGCTCTGGCTGGCACCGCTGTAGGTCAGCCTGAGCCCCCCCCCCACGGTCCGCTCCTCGTTGACCAGCTCCTTGTAAAGCGCGCTGGGGGTGATGAAGTAGTTAGTATTATCGAACCGCTGCCGCAGGGCGTAGGCCGATCCCTTTACCGCCCACTCCGGCGCCAGGCGGTAGTCGATATTGCCGGTGGCATGCAGGGCAGAAAGCCGGGTCTTCGCTCTGACCGCGATCCGAGGGATGACCAGGTCCCCGGACTCCTCTTGCGGGTCGCTGTAGCCGATGGTGAACTGCAGGTTCAGGTCCCGGTTCGGGGCGATGCTTAACTTGCCGTAGAGGGAGTCGTTATCAAAGGCCCGGTTTTTGCGCAGGCCGGCCGACTTCTGCCGTCCGGCCTGGAGATAGTAGCCGACCGGCCCGCCCTTGCCGGACAGTTCGGCACCATAGTCCTGGCTGTTCTTTTCGCCGTAGGAGACGCTGAGTGCCCCCTTTGGCATGGTGGTGTCGCCGCTGCTCTTGGTAATGATGTTGACCACCCCTCCCAGGGCCGATCCCCAGGCCGACGAGGCCGGCCCCTTGACGATCTCGATCCGGTCGATGATCCGGACCGGGATGGTGGAGGTCTCCGCCGTTCCCTCGCCAAGGAAGTTCCATATCACGCCGTCCAGGAGCACCAGTACGTGCCGTGGCTCAGACCCCTGGATCGAGATGGACGACAAACTCCCGAAATCTTGCACAAGGGTGTCGACAAAGAGCCCCGGCACCCGTTTCAGGACCTCGGCCACGGTGTGGGCGTTCATCTGCTCGATATCTTTGGCCGTCACCACGGAGATGTTCTCCGCGGTCTCGTCGAGCGGTTTCTCGACCCGCGTAGCGCTCTCAACGTAGAGCTCCTTCTCTTCCCAGAAAAGGAGCAGTTCATTGTTGCCGGCACTGTCTGACGGGGTTGGTGTCTCCTCAATAGTCGTATTTTCGATCTGTACCGCTCCCTGTGCGGTGGCAGGGAGGAGGGGGAGGACCATTCCGAACAAGCCGAGTGACAACGATAACCACCGGCTTTTTGATACTTTCGATTTCCTGGTGTCGCCTGCCATACGGTCACCCCATGGTGCTTGAATTGTGACGTTATACCCAATTAACAAGGGAAACTCAACCCGTTAATGATGGGACGACCCCGTATCGTTGTAACGCTGTTTGTCAAGATGCGTGACCATCTGGGGAGTTTATATACACTATTGGGCAAGCCAGTCCTGTGAAATTTCTTACAAAGACCGACAATGAATGGTACTATCGCCGGAACTCCGGCGGAGATAGAGACACATGCCCATCATCACCCTTTCCGACAAGAACTCGGTAACCCTTACCGACGAACTGATTGCCACCCTCGGACTTTCGCCCGGAGACCGCCTCTCCGTAGAGCCGGACGGCGAGGGGAGGCTGCTGCTTACCAGGGCGCCGGCGCCTGCAACTGTTCCGACACTCCAGGAGTCGATCAATCGCAGGAACCTCGCCACCTCGATCCAGTTCATCAAAGGGGTCGGTCCCAAGCTTTTCGAGGCGTTGGTAAGGAAAGGGATCACCACGGTGGAGGACGCCCTCTACCTGCTCCCCAACCGCTACGAGGACCGGCGGGAGTTGCGTCCCGTTGCAAAACTGCGCCCCGGCTGCACCGAACTGTTCACCGGCACCATTGTCAGTGCTGAGGCGCTTACCACCAGGGGGGGAAGGAAGTACTTCGAGGTCATTGTCCGGGACGAGAGCGGCAGTGTCTCCCTCAAGTGGTTCAATTTCGTTGCCGTCTGGATGAAGCGGACCTGGAAGCAGGGCCGCCGGGCCATATTCACCGGTGAGGTCGCCCAGTTCGGTTTCCAGAAAGAGGTGCACCACCCGGAGGTGGAATGGCTGGCCGAAGGCGAGGAGGTGGCCGCGGTCATGGCCCGGGAACCGGCGAGTTTCGGCCGGATAGTGCCGGTGTATCCCCTGACCGAAGGGGTGCAGCAGCGGACCATGCGGAAGATCATGCAGGGGGTGGCGGGGCAGTTCGCAGCCAATGTCGTCACGGTCCTGGACCGGGAGCTCATTGCCCGTCAGCGGCTCCTCCCCCTTGCCCGGGCGTTGCAGGAGGTCCATCTTCCTTCTTCAGAGGCTGATCCGGAGCGCCTGAATTGCGGCGCCACGCCGGCCCACCGCTCCCTGGTGTTCGACGAGTTCTTTTTCCTGGAACTGGGGCTGGCTCTCAAGCGCCGCGGTTTCACCCTGGAGGCGGGCATTCCGTTCCAGGTCACCCATCGCTATACCAAACCGTTGCTGAAGATGCTTCCCTTTTCCCTTACAAACGCCCAACGCCGGGTGCTCTCCGAGATCAAGGAGGAGATGATGACACCCCACCCGATGCATCGGCTGGTGCAGGGGGACGTGGGGAGCGGCAAGACCCTGGTGGCGCTCATGGCAGCCCTGGTGGCGGTGGAGAACGGTTACCAAGTGGCCATCATGGCGCCGACCGAGATCCTTGCCGAACAGCACTATCTGAATATCCATGGCTGGTGCGATGCCCTGGGGATCCGGACCGTGCTCCTGACCGCGGGCTTGAAGGGGAAGGCGCGAGCCGCGGTGCTGGCGCAGGTGGAGGATGGCAGCGCCAGTATCGTCATCGGCACCCACGCGGTTATTCAGGAAAAGGTGGCATTCCAGCGCCTCGGCCTCGGGATCATCGACGAGCAGCACCGCTTCGGCGTGGTCCAGCGTGGCGTGTTGCGCAAGAAGGGGGTGAACCCGGACATCCTGGTCATGACCGCCACCCCCATCCCCCGGACCCTGGCAATGACCGTCTTCGGCGACCTTTCCCTGTCGGTCATAGATGAACTCCCGCCGGGCCGTACTCCCGTCGAAACCCGGATAGTCACCGAGTCGCGCCGCCACCAGGTTTACGGTATCATCCGGGAGGAGGTGCGGGCAGGTCGCCAGGCCTACCTGATCTGTCCGTTGGTGGAAGAGACGGAAACGTCGGAGCTGAAGGCTGCCACCCAGATGGCCGAACACCTGCAGAGCGAAATTTTCCCCGAACTTCGGGTGGGACTCCTCCACGGCAGGATGCGCCCCGAGGAGAAAGAGGCGGTCATGCGCTCCTTCAAGACCGGAGAACTCCAACTGCTGGTAGCGACCACGGTCATCGAGGTGGGGATCGACGTCCCCAATGCCACGGTGATTGTCATCGAGCATGCCGAACGGTTCGGCCTTTCCCAGCTGCATCAGCTGCGGGGCAGGGTGGGGCGGGGGAGTCACCGCTCCCGCTGTCTCCTGCTCGCTTCCGACCGCCTGTCCGAGGACGGTGTCAGACGTTTACGGGTCATGGAGGAGACAACCGACGGCTTCAGGATCGCTGAGGCGGATCTGGAGATCCGTGGTCCGGGCGATTTCCTCGGTACCCGCCAGGCCGGGCTTCCCGATTTCCGCATCGCCAATATCCTGCGTGACGGCCGCATTCTGGAAGAGGCCCGCAAGGAGGCATTTAGCCTGGTCGAGCAGGACCCCGAGCTGAGCCTGCCGGAACATGGCAGGCTGCGCGAGGAGTTGGTGCGCCGCTGGGGGGGCAGACTCGAACTGGCAGGGATCGCCTGATCTCTTCAGCACTGCCGGGTCGTGCCGAAGAGATTTGAACCTCTTAACGGCAATTGAACCGCAGTTCGTAGGTTGGGTTAGGCGGGTGTATGCCGTAACCCAACATGACCAAGCTGGCAGTATGCAAGGCTGTTGGGTTACGCGATGAGGCCACTAACCCAACCTACGAAGAAATAAGAGTTGCAAGGCACGAACTCGATGGGAGACTGATGGCACGCATTTCGATAACCTGTCCGCACTGCGGCTTTACCAGAGAGATGGAGGAGGGGGCAATCCCTGCCGGTGTCGAACGGGCAACCTGCCCCAGGTGCCGGCAAGCTTTTCTCCTGGACGCCGCCCTGCGAAAGGTTGAACCGGTTGCTGCAGAGCCATTGCCAATGCCGCCGGTTTCCCCGCAGCCCCGCTCTCCACGTCTGCTCCGGTTCTCATTTACCGGCACGGCCCGGGAATATTTCGGCATCTGGATCGTCAATACCCTGCTCAAGATCGTCACCCTGGGCATCTATTCGGCCTGGGCCAAGGTGCGCAAGCGGCGTTATTTCTACGGCTGTACCCAACTGGGCGGTGCCACGTTTGACTACCGTGCCGATCCCATGGCGCTGTTCCGGGGGTGGTTGATCGGTGCCGCATTTTTCCTCCTCTACACAATCGGCACCAGGGTGAGTCCACTTCTTGCCAGCACGCTGGGCATGGTCTTTTTTGCTGCCATGCCGTGGCTGATTGTCCGCTCCAAGATGTTCAACCAGCGCAATTCAGCACACCGCAATATCCGTTTCAATTTCGTCCCAAAGTACGATGAGGCCTACCTGGTCTTTGCCGGGCTGCCGATCCTGCTGCCGTTCACCCTCGGTTTTCTGTTCCCGTACATCGTCTACCGCCAGAAGCGGTTCCTGGTGGAGAACAGCGAATACGGACGGAGCAGCTTTGCCTTTGACGCTTCGCTCAAGGAATATTACCTGGTATTCCTCAAAGCGGCCGGCTGGTTTTTCCTGCTCATCCTCGTCATTGGTGCCGCTGCCTACTTCCTCTCCGCCACGATGCGGGAATTTTCCCCGCTTCTCTTTGACAACGGCAAAGCCGGCAATGAAACCGTTAAACGCGGGGTCGGCTTCCTGGTGGCGACCGCTTTCATCGCCATCAACCTGATCTATCTCTACTTTGCCATCTATGTCCAGACCGAGCTGGCCAACCTGACCTGGAATTCCACCAGGATCAGGGACAACCGGTTCGTCAGCAGTCTGCGGGTAAGGGACATGGCCTGGCTCTATCTCTCCAGTGCCGTGGCGATCTTCCTCTCCCTTGGGCTGTTGATCCCCTGGGCATCGGTGCGCCTGACCCGTTACCGGCTTGAACGTCTGGCGCTGCGGGTAACCGGCGACCTTGAGACCTTCATGGCCGTCATTCCCGGAGACATTGGCTCGGCCGGCGAGGAGATCGGCGATATCTTCGGGGTCGATGTGGCGTTATGAGCCAGGTGCGCGGCTATTATTTCGACGGCAGGAGTTCGGTGCGGCGGACGGTTTCTCTGGTCCGAGAAGGAGATGAGTT
This sequence comes from Geobacter argillaceus, assembly GCF_007830735.1. GTDB lineage: Bacteria > Desulfobacterota > Desulfuromonadia > Geobacterales > DSM-12255 > Geomobilibacter > Geomobilibacter argillaceus. Next base: position 14,173 of record NZ_VLLN01000037.1, on the reverse strand, counting down.
GCATCTGCAGGGGGATGGCGTTGATCGGCGCTATCCTTTGGCCGGAATATGCGTCGCACCGCCGGTGGGAACGGTCCGCCGTTCACTCCGTTTCCCTGATGGTAGCCTGTGCGAAGTCATAAATGATACACCCTTCGATGAACTGCTGGAACGGGAAGGGACAGGGTTGTTCCAGCGGCTGCTTCACCGATGGGAGCGGAACCTGTTCCTGGTTGTTCTCTCTCTGCTGGTCACCGTTGCTGTCCTTGCCGGCTTTATCAAATATGGCATCCCATCCCTGGCCAAACATGTGGCCCTTGCCGTTCCGCCTGCCACGGAACGGACGTTGGGAAACGAGACCCTGGCCATGCTCGATAAATTGGTCATGAAGCCGTCTGCACTGCCTGCCGACCGCCGCCAGGCCGTGGGAGCCCTGTTTCGCCGCATGCAGCCGGACCTGCCGGGCGGCAGGGAGTACCGGCTGGAGTTTCGCGCCAGTGATCGTCTTGGCGCCAACGCCTTTGCGCTGCCTTCGGGAATCATCGTTGTCACCGACGGCATGGTCAGGCTGGCCAGAAGCGACGACGAAATCGCCGCGGTCCTGGCCCACGAAGCCGGTCATGTCCGCTATCGCCACGCCCTGCGGCACGTGCTGCAGAACTCCGGCACCGGTCTTCTCATCGCCGCCATCACCGGCGACATCCTCTCCATTACCTCGCTTTCCGCTACCCTGCCGACTGCCCTGATCGATGCCAAGTACTCCCGGGACTTTGAACGGGAGGCCGACGATGCGGCCGTTGCCTTTATGAAGCTGCGCAATATCCGGCCAAAGGTCTATGCTGATATGCTGGCACGGCTTCAGGCGGAGCATGACCGGCGAAACGGCGGGAAAGAGAAGGGGGGAGGAGTGTCCGACTATTTCTCCTCGCATCCGGTGACGGCGGAACGGATCAGGCGGGTGATGGGGGAGTAGGGACTTTTGTTACGTTGATTATGTAAAATTGGATTCAGGCCTCAAACATCCAGCACCACGGTACCCTGCCATTTTCCGTTGACGAGTGAGACTGCCAGCCGGTGCAACGTCACCCCCTTGACATCCACCAGCAGTCGGTGGCGGATGGGGTCGATCCTCTCTCCCTTCATAACCGCCCCCAGGCGATAGCCGTCATCCACCCCCTCGATCATCAGGGAACAGGGACGCAGCAGCAGTCGCCGGGCGTCTTTGAGAAAAACCAGCTCACTGAGAAAGTCGAAGAGCAGCAGGTCCAGTTCGTCATGCCCGATACGGATGGTCTCGCAGTCGCGAGGCTCAATGGCTGACGGTTCCCCCACCATGGTGGCAAGCAACGCCTCGGCCGCTGCACTGAACAGTTCTTCGCGTGTCTCTCCCCACGCCGAAAAGGCCACATCGGCAATGGCAATATCTTCCAGGAACCGGTATGGCACGGTCAGGGCCTAGAGGAGCGCGTCCAGCGACTCGAAGTCGATGTCGTGCTCGGCGTTTGACCTGATCCAGTTCAGTTTTTCCTGATCCTCGATGGTGATCTTGGCCACGTCTTCCATGAGGGCCATGAAGACATCCGAGGTCCTGAGCGTGATGCGGATGTAGGGAATGCCGCTGTCGTCGACGATCTGCTGCGTGATGCGGGAAACGGGGGTGTTGCCGGTGATGATCATGCCGGTGATTTTTTCCCTGAAGTCGGGGATATGGTAGAGGGACGAGAGGGTCACCAGGAGCTCGTCACGGGAGCCGGTGACGACGATCAGCGTCGATTCCTGAAGGTGGTCGACAACCCGCTGGGAAGAGGCTGCTCCCATCTGGATATGGTGGATGATCCGGCTGCGTTCCCCATTGGTTGCCCGCAGAGGGAGATCGAGGAGCTTGGCGACATGGGCCAGGGTCGGGTTGGCCAGGATCGGGGTGTAGTTGAAGCCGCCGGCCACGGTGATTCCGCTGGGAATGAAGGCTTTCCTCAGGTAGTCGAGAATCTTGTCCCGTTTTTCGCTGCGCAGCTTATTGACCAGGATGGCCCGTACTTCGGCCTTTTCCTTTTCGTACAGGGCCAGGTTGAGGTTGACTGCGTCGATGACGCTGCCGATGCCGCTGTCGGAGACGATGACTACCGGGGCGTTCAACAGGGAGGCCACCCGGGCGTTGCTCAACCCGAGTACCGAGCCGACGCCGCCGTGGCCGGCTCCCTCGATGATGAGAAAGTCGTACTTGTCCTCCAACTGGCGTACGGTGTCGACAATCCTTTTCTCCAGCTCCTTGACATCAATCTCCCCGTTCAGGACCTCCCGGGTGAAATTCTTGTGCACGGCAACCGGCGACATGAGGGTGATATCCTCCTCAAGCCCGTACGTCTTGGCCATGAGTACCGCGTCCATATCCACCATCAGGTCACCGTACAGCTCGATCTTCGGTCCGATCGGTTTGATGAAGCCGACCCGTTGGTACTTCTTTCGGGCCAGATGCATCAACGATACGCTCATGGTGGTTTTACCGCAGTTCTGGCCGGTGGCGGCGATGAATATCTTCTTGCACATAACGGTCGATCCCCCCTAAGGAAAGTGAATTGCAATTACTCTGGACGAAGAGTCCAAGGTTGCTCAAAAATAGTCAGATCGTCGCACCCGCAGGAAGCCTCGCGGAGGTGTAGCAGCGCTACGCCGCACAAGGGGCTTTCGAGGACGGCGGCGAGATGGCTGTTTTTCAGCAACCTGTCATCCTTTAATATTTCCGATCGGCACCAGCTTCACCACCCGTTTGCTGAGCCCGGCCAGTTCGGTGGCCGTGGCAACCTCATCGATGTTCTTATAGGCGAAACCTGCCTCCTCGGCAAGCCCGCCGTAGGAAGCGGTCCGCACGTAGATGCCGCGCTGCTCCATGTCGCTCAGGAGCTTCTGTCCCTTGATCATCTGGTTGGCAAACCCCATGTTGACGGCGCACTTCATGGCCGAGAAGTACGCCTCTCCCTCGGGCGAGCGAAACGGCGCGGAGGCCAGTTCCCGGTCGTGGACGCTGATGCCGTATTTCGAGGTCATCACCCGAAGAAAGGTTTGCAGGTAGTCGGTGGCTATCTGGTGGCCGAACCCCCGGCTGCCACAGTGGAACATGATCACCACCTGGTTGGGGTTGGGGATGGTAATGCCAAAGGCGGCGGCCTTTTCCCGGTCAAAGACATCGAATAATCTTAATAGTGGAACTATACCACACCGGTCAAGGGGTGCCACCCGGCGGTGGTAAGGGTTTTTGTTGACAGTACCTGTCAGCCATTCTATTTAACGTGTACACATTACGACATCAAGGAGGCGACATATGTCCGAATTCACCAACGTAACCGTAATCCGCAAGGCGAACGTCTTTTTCAACGGTGGGGTGACCAGCCGTACCATCGTTTTTCCGGATGGCAGCAAGAAGACCCTGGGGATCATGCTGCCGGGAGAGTACGAGTTCACCACCTCCAGCGCCGAGATCATGGAGATCCTTGCCGGCGACCTGGACGTTCTCCTGCCCGGCACCCGGGAATGGCGCCAGGTTCGGGAGGGACAGTCGTTCGACGTGCCGGCAAATTCCAAATTTACCATGCGGGTGAAGACGCTTGCCGACTACTGCTGTTCGTTTGTCGACTGATCCGAGCTTCACGCAGTGAGCATCAAGCCGGAATCCAGTAAGACCCCGGTAGTCGGCCGGTTCGCCCCGTCTCCCACCGGGCCGCTGCACCTCGGGTCGCTGGTTGCGGCTGTTGGCAGCTATCTCCTGGCAAAGCGGAGTGGCGGCCGATGGCTGATGCGTATGGAGGACCTTGACCAACCCCGGGTCGTGCCGGGGATGGCCGATGATATCCTGCGCACTCTGGAGCTGCTCGGCCTCCACTGGGACGGGGAGGTGGTCTGGCAAAGCCGTCGCGAACCGTATTACCAGGCAGCCCTGGATCGGCTTGCCGCTCGGGGGATCGTCTATCCCTGCGGCTGTTCCCGTGCCGAGATCGCCCGGCTCGCATCCGCTCCCCATGGTGACAGTGAACTGCCGTACCCGGGCCGGTGCCGGTCTGGGCTCGGTGCGGGCAAACTGCCCCGCGCCTTCCGGGTGCGGGTGCCGGACGAAACGCTAACCTTTTCTGACGGGATCATAGGGGCGCAGTGCCAGAATCTGGCGACCAGTTGCGGCGATTTCGTGGTGAAACGCGCCGACGGGCCGTTCGCTTACCACCTGGCAGTGGTGGTTGACGACGAATTGATGGGGGTCACCCAGGTAGTGAGAGGGGCGGACCTTCTGACATCGACCCCGCGGCAGATCTACCTGCAGCGGCTTCTTGGCTTCAGTCAGCCATCCTACTCCCACCTGCCGCTGGTAGCCGGTCCTGGTGGGGGAAAGCTTTCCAAGCGGGACAACGCCGTCTCCATTGCCCAAGGGGTTGACCTGACGCAAGCAGGGGGCCGGCTGGTAACGGCAGCACTCAGGTTTCTCGGTCAGGAACTGCCCGCTGATCTGTATGCGGCCCCGCCTGTCGAGATCCTTGCCTGGGGCAGGGAGCATTTTGACCCTGCCCGGATTTCCGTATCCGGTGGACCGCTTACGATGCACGTTAACGATGGAGGAACGGTGTGAGGATTCTTATTACCAACGACGACGGCATTCAGGCGCCTGGCATCCGGGCGCTTGCCGAAGGACTGGCCCACTTGGGCGAAGTAGCCGTGGTGGCTCCGGACCGGGAGCGCAGTGCCGTCGGGCACGCCCTGACCCTGCATCATCCGCTCAGGGCCGAACAGATCGCTCCCAACTGGTTCGCGGTGGACGGTACCCCAGCGGATTGTGTCAATCTGGGAGTCCACAGTCTTCTTGACTTTCACCCGGATGTGGTGGTTTCCGGAATCAATCGCGGCGGGAACCTGGGAGATGACGTCATTTACTCCGGAACCGTGGCCGGGGCTCGGGAAGCGACCCTGATGGGGATTCCCGCCATTGCCGTCTCCCTGGTGACCGACAACGGCGGGGAAAACTATTCCGCGGCAGCGCACTGGGCTGCAACACTGTTGCAGAAGGTTTCTCAGCGCGGGCTCCCCCGTGACACCTTTCTCAACCTGAATGTCCCCGACCTGCCCATGGAACAGCTGCTGAAGCCGCTGATCACGGCCCAGGGAAAACGTCGCTACGAAGGCACCATCGTGGACAAGGTGGATCCCCGCGGGCGTAACTACTACTGGATCGGTACCTCTGAGCTGAATTTCCACGATATCGAGGGGACCGATTTTGCCGCAGTCTCCAGGGGGCATGTATCCATCACCCCGCTGCACCTGGACCTGACCAACTATCAATCCTTTGCCACCCTTAAGGAATGGCCCTTAACCGGAATGTAGACTTTACCCGACCCATTTGCTATAGTCTGTCGAATTTCGGGAAGCAGTGTGATTTTATGAACTTTGACATCGCCAGAAAACGGATGGTGGAGACCCAGATCGTCGGCCGCGGCATCAAGGATCGCCGTGTGATCGACGCCATACTGAAGGTTCCCCGCCACCTGTTCGTGGAAGAAGCGATGTCGGCTCAGGCCTACAGCGACTCCCCGCTCCCCATCGGTGGGAAACAGACCATTTCCCAGCCCTACATGGTTGCCCTGATGACCGAACTCCTGGAGTTGACCGGCCGGGAAAAGGTCCTGGAGATCGGCACCGGTTCCGGGTACCAGGCGGCGATCCTGTCGCTTTTGGCCGATCGGGTCTATACCGTTGAACGGATTGTCCCCCTGGCCAGCAAGGCCCGCAAGGTGCTCGACAGCCTGGGATATGCCAACGTCAACGTGAAGGTGGACGATGGCACCCTGGGCTGGGAGAGTGAGGCACCCTTTGACGCCATCATGGTCACTGCCGGCTCTCCGTCCATCCCGCCGGGACTCGTCGATCAGCTGGTACCCGGCGGCAGGCTGGTGATCCCGGTGGGAGACCTGTACTCGCAGGTATTGATGAGGATCAGGAAACAGGAAGACGGCACCATTGTCCAGGAACAGTCGGTGGGGTGCCGGTTCGTGCGGTTGGTGGGAAAGTACGGTTGGGGTTCGGAGGATCAATGAAACCGGAGTTGCCAATGGATAACGAAGATCTTTCGATAGAAAACGGTGAAGAGCCCCAGGCGGATCAGACGGACGATTTCCTTGAGCCCGACCCCGAGGCACTGGCGGCCGAAGAGGAAGAACTGGAAGAGGAGGAAGAGGTCCGTGCTCCGGTCGAGGAGCACTTCGATGACGCCATCAAGCTCTATCTGCGCGACATCCAGAAGACCAAGCTCCTGACCGCCGACGAGGAGAAAGAATTGGCGGGCCGGATCGCCCTTGGTGAAAAAGCGGCCCGGGACAAGATGATCGAATCCAATCTGCGTCTCGTGGTGAAGATCGCCAAGCGGTACATCAACCGCGGGCTCCCTTTCCTCGACCTGATCGAAGAGGGAAACATGGGGCTCATCAAGGCGGTTGAGCGGTTCAAGCTCTCCAAGGAGTGCCGTTTCTCCACCTATGCCACCTGGTGGATCCGGCAGTCCATCGAACGGGCCTTGGTCAACCAGTCCAGGACCATCCGCCTGCCGGTGCATGTCTCCGACGACATCAACAAGATGCTCAAGGTGACCCGCGAGCAGATGCAGAAGATGAACCGGGAGCCGTCGGTGAAAGAGGTGGCTACGGCCATGGATTCAAACCCGGCCTATGTCCGACGGCTCATGGTCCTGCTCAAGAAGACCTATTCCATCGAGCGGCCGATGGGGGAGAATAACGACTACTTCCTGATCGATACCATCGAGGACAGCAACAATGTCTCGCCGGAAGAGCTGATCGACAACAAGTACAAGTTCGAGATGGTGGAGAAGTGGCTCGGAGAGTTCGACCAGAAGGAGCGGGATATCCTTAAGCTCCGCTATGGGTTGGAGGATGCGGAGTCACAGACCCTGGACATGATCGGCAGAAACTATAACGTCACCAGGGAACGGATCAGGCAGATCGAGGCAAAGACCAAGGACAAGCTGACCAAACTGGCCGAAACTGCCGAAGCGCAGGCAAAGTCACGTATGGAAACGAAATAGGCAAGGAGAAGGCATGGACGATCTGAAGAGCATCATTCGCGACATTCCGGATTTTCCCAAAAAAGGGATCATCTTCAAGGACATCACCACCCTGCTGGCGGACGCCAAGTCGTTCCAGCGGATGGTTGACCTGCTGGCCCACCGCTATATCGGTCAGCATGTCGACAAGGTGGTCGGCGTCGAGGCCCGCGGTTTTATTATCGGCGCTGCCTTGGCCTACAAGCTGGGCGCCGGTGTGGTGCTTGTCCGCAAGCCGGGCAAACTGCCTGCAGAGACATTCAAGAAGACCTATGACCTTGAGTACGGCACCGACACCCTGGAGATCCATACCGATGCCATCAAGCCGGGCGAGAAGGTCCTGCTGGCCGACGACGTGCTGGCCACCGGCGGCACCATGGCTGCGGTGGTGGACATGGTGCAGCAGATGGGCGGCGACCTGGTGGAGTGTTGTTTCATGACCGAACTCACCTTCCTGCACGGCCGGCAAAAACTGCCAAAAGGAAAGGTCCATTCCCTCCTAACCTTCGACTGAGCGCGGGGAAACCCCTTGCAAAACATGCCTTGGTGAGTTATAAATTGCATTTCCTGTCCCCGTAGCTCAGCAGGATAGAGCACTTCCCTCCTAAGGAAGGGGCCGGACGTTCGAATCGTCTCGGGGACGCCAATAAAAACAGCGGGTTAGCTCACAAGGGCTAACCCGCTTTGTCTTGAATGGAACCTCTTGTGGAACCTCTGTGCGTAAATTGAATCATGGAACCAATTTCGATCTTCTGGAACCCTCTGCTACACTCAAACCATTTCCCGATCAGTATTGCTCCTCTTTTCTTTTCTGACACCCCAGACTTTTCAGAGCCTTCCCTATTTCGGTCATCAGTGATGTCACTTTGATTGAGGCACTTGGGACTGACGACAACTCCTTGAACTTGGTCACAAACAACTCATCCAACTTGTCCATTGCCGTGTCGGGAACATCGTATTTCCTGACCACTTCATTGAATGTTCTGTAAATAAGCTTCAAGGAATCGTTTTTCTCGCCACTGTCCTCACTGCCGCGTTTTTTTTCAAGCATCTGGCATAGCTTTACAACGTCAATCCGCTTGAAGTCCTGGGGTAAACGGCTAGGTGGCAGCCAGTGTGATTGTACAAATTCAAAAACGCTGCCATCCAATTTATCAATCTTGTGGTCAAGCCCTGTTATCAAGTCTTCGTCAATTGTCTGTTTCAAACCGACATTTATAGTATCAGCAAGCCTAGCGTCGGCAATCAACAGACAACCGAAGTAATAGTCCTGCCCAAGAAGGAAAAATCTGCTTCCGTCAGCAAGACTGTCTGAATATGAGGCGTTGAACTTATTTTCGGTCAGGAACTGGGGTAGCAATGCAGTGAGGTCTTCTTGCATTGACCGTAAGTAGTCGGGACGGGACGGAGGAATTGGAATCCAGACTGCGTTGGCGATAGCCGGGGTTCCAAGAATTAGATAGTCTGTCTGAACTCCTAATGTCGAGGCAAGCTTTACCGTCACTTCTGAGGAAAACCCATACCTTCCTTTTTCCCACATGGCGATTGATGTGCGGGGCACACCCAGTCTATTCGCCAGAATATCCTGTGTGCATCCGTTCAATAATCGCAGAATTTTCAGCCTGTCACGTTTTTCCATGCATTCCTCGAAGTTCCCTTATGTTTCAATTGATACCACACATACGCATGATTTCATACTTAAAAAAGCGTTGACATCATACGTATGATATTATAAGTATGAACTGTACGCTATAAAAACAATCCGGAGGCAATTGATATGAACCTGATCGCCATTGAAGCTATTTGCAAGAAGGGAAAATTCTCTGTTCAGACTCTGCATCGTCTACGCAGAGCCGGTGTCTTTCCGCCTCCGCGTCTCCAACTATCCAGAAAATTGATCCGTTGGGATGAAGATGAAGTAGATACATTTTTCAGAGGCGAATGGGTGCCGGAAGCGAAGTAAATATGCCTGAAGATAACAAGCTATATGCCGTGGAAGAGGTCGAAGATCTCCTGGCAGAGTTCAACAGCCCAAGAAACAGACTCACGGTTTTCAAACCATTTGTTCGTTATTTTGGTGACCTGAACACGGCCATTATTCTTTCTGAGATATTTACCTGGAGCTACCACTTTCGAGGTCGCAAGTTGCCGGGGATCGGATACGGCTGGTTTTACCGACAATATGAACCTTCCTGCAAGCAACAGGAGCTTGACGGCGCTTCAGGTGGTGACGTTGCCGCTGATGAAATTAATGAAAGCACAGGCAGAGAGGCTGAAGGTAAGACTTGGCTCGAAAGGGTCGGACTTCGAGAGGATGTTGTCAGGAAGATAGTCAAAGTCCTGGTGAAGGATGGCTATGTCCAGACCGTCGTTAAGAAGGCAAACGGAGCCCCCACCTGCCACTATAAATTTGTACGCGGTAAGTTACTGGAATTAATGGATACCCTCAAAAAGCAGGAAAGGAACCCTGTAAATGTCAGGGAACGTTTCCCGAAAAAAACAGGGAAGGAAACCTTCAAAATCCGTGATTCCTTAACAGAAGAAATAACAGAGATTACCCAGAATACAACTACAGAGCAGTTCCGGTTGTTGTTATCCGGCACGCCGTTGTCAAAAATCTCTGAAAAAGAGTTGAGGGTTCTGATCAAACGCCACGGTAGCGAGACGGTTGTGCAGGCTGCTGACGTTGCCGCAGAAACATGGCGACGTGAGCAGCAGGAGATCCGGAATCCCGGCGGCTATCTCCAGGCATTCTGTGTGGACCTCATTGTACCGGAATGGTATGAGCCTCCCGAAGTTCGTAACGCCAGGTCAGAAGAGGCAGCAGAACGAAGGCGTATTGAGGCCAGGAAGATGGAAGAGCAGCTGGCTGAAGAGGTGCGGGAAGCACAGGAGCGGGATGACTACTGGTGCTCCCTGTCCGAAGAAGATCGCCAGAAGAACCGTGAGGATTTCAGAGCAACCGCTCCGTTCCTGCAAGACCTCAAAGATGATTTTCTCGACGGCCTTGCCAAACTCAACACCTGGGACAAACGTCAGCAAATGAACACTAATACCAGTTCCAGCATGAAGGCTGTCCGGTGAAAGCATAAAACAATCGCTAGGTTGCAGCCATATAGGAAACAAACAAAACAGTTACTACTTTCAGATAGGAGCGATTTTTCGCAGCATCATTGCCCGGTGTACCAGAGCTGGTGAGTCTTATGGCCCGGCCGGACACCACCCACGGGATTGGCCAACCTGAGCAGAGCCCTTTCATGTCGAGGTCGATGCACCTCTTCCTCGCATGACCGTACGCAGTCAGAAATCCGAAGACGGCCGGAGAACCCCCGGTATCGGCGCCCCTGGAAAGGCGTTTCCGCTCAACGATAGGTATCTGTTGATCCGGAATCTGAGGAAGGACCGGGATACCCCCGAAGTCCGGCGCCCTGGAAAGGCATTTTCTGGCAGGCACAATCGAGGACCTGTTTGATGTGATCCACCGGTAGAGTCCCGGTTCACGACAGACAGAGGGACAGACGGCAGGGATACTTGCCCGGTCCTTATACAAGGGACACTACGAAAAGCAGGAAGACGGAGCTGCTACCGTCGGCATGGCGATGCCGGGAAAAGAGCATGTCATCTCACCACGCAGGCCGTCAACGGTCAGAGGTAATCAATGAAACACAGGTGGCCGACATCATTGCACTCCCAGACCGAAGCGGTTTTCCATGCGGTCCGCTCGATCAGCAAGGCAAAGGCGGACAGTGCTCTGGGCATCCGTTCCTTCGGCTCCTGGAAAGTCTACAAATACGAAAACCATCGCTTCGTGGCGTTCATGATGGGCAACGGCCGGACTTCCATCCTTGATACCGCGTCCGTTCACGACGACATGGCGATGTACCTGGAGGAGCGGCTGGCGCACTACATCGAAAGGAAACGCTCCCGCCAGACCATGGAGACCATCCTGTCGGCACTGGGAAAGTTCGAGTACGCCATCAATCACTATATTGAAATCCATACTCTGGAGATTCCCCGCTTGAACACGGAACAGTTGCGCATGAATTTCTACGCCAGAAGCAGAAAGCTGCTCCGAAAGTCGAGCAAGCTCTTCGACAACCGGGCCTATCCCGATCCGGTCCGGCTGATCGCCGTCATCAGCGATGGTACTTTCCAGTTGCAGGCATCATTGCAGTACGAAGGCGGCCTGCGTACCGAAGGGGTCGGCGCACCCAGCAACCGGCGGCTGAAAAACCCGCTGACCATGAACAGTCTGCGCGGAATCACTGTCGATCCGGTCACCGGATCAGAGGTGGGCATAGTCGCTTCGGTGGAGAAAGGTGGCAAGGAAACTGAGCATTACGTCTCCGTCGCAACTTACCGGAGACTGGAAGAACATATTTCCCGGCACGGGAAACTGGAAAGCGATTACTTCGCCTATGTGGAGGCAATCAAAACGGCTGCCAAGGCTACCGGTCAGTATGCCCCGGGTCGCGGCAGTCATGGTTTGAAACACAACTTCGCCCAGGAACGTTACCTGGAGTGCATCAATCATGGGATGAACCACGAACAGGCCCTGCAGCAGACCTCTCTGGAAACCTCCCACTTCCGGCTACGGGAAACCCTGACCTATACGAGAGGATAAAATGACCGAGCAACTGAACCTGATAACCGGCCTGACTGAGTCCGAGCGAAAAAGGCTCTTTTCCTGGGTGGCGTCGCTGCCGGAGGAAATGATCATAGAAATTTTCCAGGAGGGAGTGAAGAAGTCGTTCCAGCTCAAGGAGGAACGTCCCGATCTCCACGGCAGGATCAACAAGTACTGTGCCTTTGTCATGGCTGTCCGGAAGGCCGGTTGGGACACAGTAAAGGGCAAAGGTTACCGGGTGGCCGAGAAGGAGCAGTACGACGACTTTTCCCACCTGCGCAAGGCGAGCGCTGCCGGACTTATTCAAAGAGGGAGGACACCTGTATTACGCCAGAAGATCCTTGCCTACTGGGGTGAAGTAAAGGAACTGAAGGCTGACGGCATGGGATTCCGCCCCATTGCCGACTATCTGAACAGGAAGCGGAAACTGAAGGTATCGGCAACGTACCTGAGCAAATTATGGAAGGAGGTGGAGGGTAATTGATTGACTTCAACCTGCACGGGATACGGGTTTCGGCCCAGGCATTAGTAACACACCGGGAATTCCGCGATAAAGGCGGGCATTACCTGAACCGGTTCGACAGGAATGTTAACGTGTGTGTTCAGTTCTGGGATTTTGTCATCGGCAACGACCTCTCAGAACTGGCCATGGTGAAATCGACGCTGAACTATTTCATGCAGGCCTATTGGAAGCGGAGCAGCAAGGCAGGCAGCAGGATCGAACTGGCGACGGCACTTTTTCATGATGACGACTTCAGTGCGCAGTCACTCAACATGATCGCCCGGCAGAAAAACGGCATCCAGTCCCTGGAGGTCAGCCTTGCTGACAATGGCAGAAATATCGGGACGGCTTACCTGAGCGCCCGGGAGGTGATCATGCTGGATATCGCCATCGGCAAGGCTATCAGTCTGTTGGCCCCGGAAACGGTTTATGTCGCAGACACACTACACACGTAAAGGAGACAGAAAATGATGAGAGAAGAATGGGACAATCAAATGGTTATCTGTGACGGGTTGGAGGACTACTTGTATGAAAGGATCATTGACGCATACAAGATGGGGATGAGTGTCATTGAAATATCCCGGATCATCGGCAGACGGGCAGATCATGTGCACGACCTTCTGCGGAAAGCAGGCCGGATCAAGGCGATTGAAAGGCGCGGTTCCAGGTCGAAGTTCTCTTTGAACCGCATGCTGGCAAAGGAGTTCGGGGCCATTTCTTATTCGTTTGCCCGATGGTGCGCCGGTTGGAAATTCGATACCGGTTCTGCTGCACACGCCATTCGGCTTCCGCATGACGTCACCGACCCTGACCAGTATGTTGCAGCATTGCGCCGGGATTTTCCCCATTATTTCTGCAAACTTCACGACATGCCGCCATCGCAGCTCGCGCCACTGTTTACCGAGGACGAGCACCCTTCAGTTGAAATCAACTGGGACGATGAGCGCAATTGTTATCTGGCCAGAGTCGTCGAGTATCCTGAGATAGAGGAAAACGGGCGCACGATTACCGAGGCATTCAAGAGGATGGCTGATTCATACCGCATCAAGCAGATCGACGAAGCCATTACGCTGTACGAAAATGTTTTGGAAACGAATGGCAAGGTCTCAGCTCCTTGTTTATGCTGAGTTGAGGGATTGACAATCGATTTACTACCTTGAGGGAAACCACATGTCAGATAGCATCAAATACTATGACGCCCAGCAGTGGCTCAGGGAACGGCAGCCGAAACGGGCAAAGCTGCCGGCGGTGCTGGTCGCCACTGTCGTACCGCTGCTGACCAGTTCGATCTCCGGCCTGCTGGTCGGACTCTTTTTCCCGAAGTCCTTCTGGTACTGGGCCATCGGCATCGCCAGCATCTCGCTGCCGTACATCCTGATGGACCGGGTGCAGGTACGGCTCTATCACGGCTATGTGAAGGGAAAACCATACTGGACCCTGCTCAAGTACGCCTTCTCCAGCACGGACTATCGCCCTTGCTATGCACCGTGGTGGTACTGGCGCTGGTACTACTGGTGGTAGGGGCATGTTCGGCATCCAATCTGGTCTCCAGTTTCGGATGCCGAACTGTATGGTGGCTGTTTTGACTACCAATTTGGTACCAAATATGGGGAACTTTTTGCCACCTTCAGTCAATGGCGCATTTTTGGGTACAAAAATGGTACCTACAATGCGGCATTGCTTTTTTTACTGACCTGATCCTTTTAGAATAATTATCCAAAAACACATCGTTTTCAGGTAGATTACCGGATACTTTGACCGAATCTTCTTTTTGTGTTGGAGAGAACAATGCTTGTCCGTCCCTTTTCCGATATTCATGCTGAATTCTGGCAGCTCAACAAAATCCCGCGCATTCTGGAGATGGTGGTTCCGCCGCTGCCGACAGACAACGAGACCGTCGCCTTGGTTGCCGGCGACCTCGGCCTGGCCCACCGCCAGGAGACCTGGCTCAAGGTTGTCAGCCTTCTGGCCAAGC
>NZ_VLLN01000036.1 GCF_007830735.1 Geobacter argillaceus | reverse complement strand
TCTCCCGCTGTTTCCGCTCAAGTGCAGCTTCGAGGCCATCTTCTACAAAACGCTTCTTCAGGTGTTCAATTGTCCGACTACTCACACCAAGTGCCTCTGCAGTATCAGCAACACTCCAGCCTGGACCATTATCACCGGCATCAGAAAGCAACAAGGCACGGGCGTGGACAAACCGCCTTGCGTGGGTCTTTCCACGCTTGGTTAAGGCTTCAAGATCTTTACGCTCCTGCTCGGTAAGTGTTACTCGGTATCTTGGCGACATGGTGGCCTCCTTGAATGAGTTACGCCAGTATGCCATATACCGCAATTAAACGAAATATTAAATGTTAAGTGGTACTAGTGACCTTCGTCGTCCTAAAAATTGACGACGACCACACACAAACGAACTGCCTCATCGTTTGTGACATGTGCGGCACCCTCCGGAATAACTAAGCACCCGCTTTCAATTCAACAGAGGAACTAATGCTCCATGCCGTTTAGTACTGATTGGAGAAGAAATGTCAGTTTGTTCAAGCTCACTTTCAGCAATTATTGCCTGTCTGTTTTGGCTACGGAAAGCTACCCTGCAAACAAACTCCGCCCGCCGCACACATAAAAAACCTGACCGGTGATGAACGAGGCGTCATCGTCAACGAAAAAGAGGATCGCATTGGCAATATCGTCATCCTCGCCGATCTTGCCGGTAGGCTGCTTGGCGAGAAATGCCGACCGATTCTTTTCAGGCAGCTCGTCCCACATGGGCGTATGGATGAGCCCGGGGGCTATGCAGTTCACGGTAACCCCCTTCCTGCCGAGCTCCAGGGCCAGGGTCCTGGTAAGGCCCACCAGGCCTGCCTTGGCTGACGCATAGGGCGCCTGCCCTGCTCCCCCCAGCCATGCACGCGAAGCAATGTTGATGATCCGTCCGCCCCCCTTCTCCACCATGTAGCCATGCACGGCCTGGCTGCAGAGAAATGCACCCTTGAGATTGACGTTCACGGTGACATCCCAGTCCTTCTCGCTGAGATTTCTCAGTGCGCCCGCCTTCTCCATCCCGGCGTTGTTCACCAGGATGTCCACCGAGCCGAATCTCTCCACCGCCTCCTTCACCATCTCCGCAACGGCTGAGGCATTGCAGATGTCGGCAACCTTCCCCATTACCTCAAACCCTTGCGCTCTGAATTCCTGGACAGTCTGCTCGACCTTTTCGGGAACGATATCGTTGATGACGATCTTCACCCCCCTTTCCGCCAGCCGCTGTGCCGTTTTCTTCCCCATGCCGCTTGCCGACCCGGTTATCAATGCTACCTTGCCCTGTAAACCCGCCATGATGTTCCTCCTCACTAGCTTCCACAATGTCTATGCGGACATTGACGAATAGATGCTTTTCCCGCCGCACACGATAAGGTTCTGGCCGGTGACGTATCCGCTCGTGCCGGCTGCGAAGTACGCTGCGGCATAGGCGATGTCATCGGGCCTCCCCAGACGCTGCACCGGCAACCGCGCGGCACTCTGTTCTTCTGCCTCTGCGGAGAGTACATTTTCCGACGTCTTGAGATCGCCCTTCAGAATCTGATTGACCGTAATGCCGTCTTTTGCGAGCTCAAGGGCAAAGGAGCGGGTCAACCCGAAGATGGCAGACTTTGACGCACAGTAGTTAGACTGATTCGGTGTACCAAGATAGTCGAGACTGCCGACATTCACAATCCGGCCGTAGTTCCTTTTCCTCATGACCGGAATCACGTTAAGGCAAAAGGAGACCAGCGGGGTTATGTTGTCCTTCAGGGAGCGCTCCCAGGTCTCAACACTGCTTTCAGAGATCGGCACGCCGTCTTTATGGTCGATGTTGTTGACGAGGATATCTATTGAGCCATATTTCTTGACAACTGCGTCCACTACGGTCTTGACCGCACCGGAATTTGCACAGTCCGCGGCAATGCACTCCGCTTCAGAGCCTGCCGCTGCTACCTTGCCGGCAATCTCATCCAGTTTCTGCCGGTCGGAGTCAATCAGAACCAGTCTCGCCCCAAGCTTGGCGAATCTGATGCTCATTGCTCCTCCTATATCGTTTGCCGCGCCTACGATCAGTGCTGTTCTGTCTTTCATGACTACATCTCCTTGCTCTTGCTGAGAATATATGAACCAGACTCCTCTCCTACCACCCCTTTACCAGCATGTGCATGGTGCAGGCAGCATGCTCGGTGCCGGAAAGCCCACCGCCCGTGACGTGGGACATGGCAACCTTTGGCGTCGGGCCGACCTGGTGCCCGCCGCACTCCCCACGCAACTGCTTTACGTTCTGGGCAATCTGGGCGGCCCCGGAGGCGCCGATCGGGTGACCGTAGGAGAGCATCCCGCCCCGAGGGCTGACAACGCACTGGCCGCCATAGGTTGACTGCCCGTCGCGCAGGAACTTTAGCCCATCACCCTTATTGCAGAGCCCCATACACTCATAGTAAAGGAGTTCCGCAATGGTAAAGGCGTCGTGCAGCTCAAGAATGTTGACCTCTTTGGGACCGATACCTGATTCTTCATACAGCTTTTCGGACGTGGTCTCGGTGATGTCGTCACCGGTAATATCCCTGGGCCTGTTATGATAGGGGCCGGACTCCACGACCACACCGGCAACTTTCACCGGCTTGGCTATCCCCAGCTTTTTCATCATCTCCTTCGACCCGACCACCACCGCGGCCGCACCATCGGCAATACCGCAACACTGCTGGAGCGTCATGGGATAGGCGACCATACGCGAGTTAACAACTTCCTCAACCGTGATCGCCCCCTTGAACCAGGCATGGGGGTTATGGGTGGCATGCTTGCGGTTCTTTACCGTGATCATCGCCAGATCCTCGATAGTGGCGCCGGTCTCGTGCATGTACCGTGTCGCCCGCATGGCATATTTCCCGGTCATTACCGCGCCATGCATCGTTTCTATATCCGACTGGGCGGCACTGAACGCTGCTCCGCTCTGGCGGTGCATGGTGTGATTCTCGCAGCCAACCCCCATCGAGAGGTCGGTCAAGCCGGTGGCAACGTCCTTGATGGCACAGAAGACGGCCATGGCTCCGGCCGAGCAGGCGCTTTGCACATTGATGATCGGCAGCTTCGGGCCACACATGCCCAGGCCGCGAAATACGGTCTGCCCCGTGACCATGTCATTGAAGCCGTTACCGACATAGGCACTCTGGACCATATCGGGGCGATCAATATTGGAGCTCTTCATGGCCTGAAAAGCAGCTTCCCTCCCGAGGCCGTCAAAATCGATTGTATGTTTGCCAAACCTGGTTTCACCGACACCTGCTATATAAACTTCACGCTGTAATTTCATGGATACATCTCCTGTCTATCTCTCTAGTGATTAACAATGGTCACGCCGCAATCTTCTTGAACTTGTAACTCATGATCGGAAGATTATCGCTGTTCATCCTGATCGGTCCGATGGTCAGCTCGACATCCTCGTCACAGCGATACGTACCGACGTCTCCCTCCAGTTGAGCGAAAACCCTCAGATTTTCAGGCAGGTCCACATAGGCGAATATATACGGTGTAGCCAACCCCGGCTGGCCGATATAGATATCGGAAAAGCTGTAGACCTTGCCTCTGCGGGACAAGGGCACCACCTCAAATTCCTCCCCCCAGCAACCGGTGCAGAGTGTAACCTTGAAATCCAGTTGGCCGCATTTCTTGCAACGATATCCTTTGAGGTAGGGCGAACTGCCGTCCGCCGGTACTTCAAGGATGTCCGGATGGAAAAACGTGATGTCCGGTTCCTTTTCCTTCACCTTTTTCTTCGGGGCATCTTCTTGGTTTGCCATGTCGTTCCTCCTT
Source organism: Geobacter argillaceus (assembly GCF_007830735.1). Taxonomy (GTDB): domain Bacteria; phylum Desulfobacterota; class Desulfuromonadia; order Geobacterales; family DSM-12255; genus Geomobilibacter; species Geomobilibacter argillaceus. The sequence goes on along the minus strand of NZ_VLLN01000036.1, from coordinate 29,507 downwards.
TTATTCCGTTCAATGTTCTTATCTCTGGCCAAGCAACCGAACACACCTGTTCAATCGCAAGGATTATCCATTTATGCTTCCATCTGACTGCAGACCAGCTCCGCTATGTCTTTCACCATCTGCTCTTCCGTAAACTTCTTCAGGCCGTCGGTCAGCATCAGCATGCAGAACGGGCAGGCTGTGGCAATCGTCTGCGCGCCCGTATCCAGGGCCTCTTTGGCCCGGGTCTGATTGATCCGGGTTCCTTCCTCCTCGGTCCAGTAATTCCCCCCGCCGGCACCGCAGCAGAAGCTTTCGCATCCCGATCTCGGCATCTCAACCAGCTGTCCCACCGACGAGACCACCTGACGGGGATCGGACAGCACATTGTTGTGCCTGCCCAGATAGCACGGGTCGTGGTAGCAGATGGTCTGTCTGCTGTTCGCAAGCCGTATCGTCCCGGCATCGATCAGGTTGCGCAGGAGCACCGCGTGGGGTATGACGTTGAATTTCGCACCCAGCAAGGGGTAATGGCGGGTAAAGCTGTTGAAGCAGTGGGGGCACAGGGTGATGACCTTGGTCACCCCCAGCTCGTCGAACTCTTCAATGTTCTGGCCGGCAATCTCGGTAAACAGGAATTCGTTGCCCATCTGTTTTGCCGGGTCGCCGGTGCAGCGGTTCTCTTCCAAGATGCCAAACGACGCGCCGGCGTTCTTGAGGATGGCAACCATGGCCCGGGCGATATTTTGCGTTCGCTCTTCATAGGCGACCGAACAGCCGATCCAGAGGAGATACTCGGTCGTGTCCTTCTCATAGAACGGGACCTCCAGCCCCTTTCGCCAGTCGTTCGGGCCGAAGCCGGTGCCGACGAAGGGGTGATGCCGAGCCTCCAGGCTCCGGTGTGCCTGGCCCATGATGTCGGGTATCTCCGAGCGCTCCATGAGCAGGTGCTGTCGCATCCTGAGGATTGCATTGGGCTGGTTCACCGACACGGGGCAGGCCTCCATGCAGGCGGCGCAGGTGGTGCAGCTGTAGATGGTATCGGTGGAAATGGTCTCGAGGAGCGAATCGTCGTCCATCCGCCCCTGCTGCAGATATTCGGCAAGGGTGACCATGACCCCCTTGGGAGAAAGATGTTTACCGGTCTGGGCCGCAGGGCAGACCTCGTGACACCGCCCGCACTGCAGGCAGGTGGAGATATCCAGCAGGTTCTTCCGGCTGAAATCGGCCAGCTTGCTCACCCCCAGGCTAGGCGTCTCTTCTCCTTCGCCCTCGAAGGCCTCGAAATCGATGACCCCCATCTTGGGGCCGGGGACCGGTATGTCGAGCCCGGCGTTGGCAGGTGCCAGCACCAGATGGACCAGGGGGGAAAAGGGGATGTAGGCGATCAGGGCGAGGGCGATCAGACCGTGAGTCCACCAGAGGCACCGATGGATTGCGGGGAGTGCTCCGTTGCCGGCCAGCTGCGCTGCCAACCAGTTGCCGACGAACGAGCCGGGATCGGCACCGGTCTGGGCGATCCTTGCCCCCTCGATGAGGAAGCCGGTCACGATGATGGCGACAATCACCGCCTCGATCAGGATAAAGGCGGAGTTGGCCTTGAAGCAGGTCAACCGTTCAGGCGGAAAGAGCCGCCGTAGGAGGAACAGTACCCCGGCCAGGGCCGCCACCCCGGCGGCGTCGAGGAATGCGCCCATGAACAGGCGGTTGAACTCCCCCTTGAATACGGGGATGCCGAACAGCACATTGGCAAACACCAGCACGGTCCCCACCGTCAGTACGACCATCCCCCAGAACAGCAGGCCGTGGGCAATGCCGGTGAACAGTTTCCTGTAGATACGGGTCCCAACAATCCCCCGGGTAAGGAAGGACCGCAGATAGAGAGGTCCCAGCTTCAGTGCGTCCAGGGTCAGGCCCAGTCTGATGCTCGCTTTCCCTTGCCGGATGCGGCACCAGTGGCGATAGATCCCGTACCCGAAGACAGCCATTGCCGGCAGGGACAGGAGGTCGATCAAGAGGCCGTAGCTGATATTCCAATAGGGGACCCGTTCCATCTCAGCCATTCTCCTTGAGGGCGTTGATCAGGGCCGGCACCGCCTTTTTGTAGTCGCCCACGATGCCGAACCTGGCCCGCTTGAAGATGTTCGCTTCATTGTCCTTGTTGATGGCAACGACGCACTTGGCGTTGGAAATGCCCGCCAGGTGCTGGCTTGCGCCGGACACGCCAACAGCGAAATAGACGTTCGGCGCCACGATCTTGCCGGTCTGGCCGATCTGGGCACCGGGCGGCATCCACCCTTCGTCCACCGCGCCCCGTGATGCCCCGACTGCCCCTTTCAACAGTCCGGCCATGTCGTTGAGGATGGTGAAGTTGTCACCGGTACCGATCCCTCTCCCGCCGGTAACGATCACCTCGGCGTCTTCAAGGGGAATACCCTGGCGCTCCTCGTCGATTTCCTCCAACAGCGCTATCCTCTGCGGTCCTGCCGGCAGGTCGACGGTCTCTACCGTACCTTCCAGGACTGCTGCCTCGAAGTATTTGCGCTTGATGGTCAGCACCAGCGGCCCGGATGCCACCTGGTAGCGGGCAACCGCCTTTGAGCCGTAGAGGGACCGTTCTATGGTCAGGTCAGGGGCAATGCCGGTTACTTCGGAAAGGATCGGGGCACCCAGGCTGACCGCCAGGGGGCCGGCGAGTCCGCTCCCGATGGCGGTCGTGCTGAGGAGGATCAGTTCATACCCTTCCCTGCGGATGAGGTCGGCCAGACCCGATCCGATATTTGCCCCCAGGGTATCGGGAACCCGATAGGCCTTGCCGTAGCTCCCCGCCAGCTCGCCGGAACCCAGCACGACAACGTCCGGGGTCGCACAGAACAGCCGGCCGACGGTAACCAACTCGCCGAGGATCTTGGGATTGGCCGTTTCAATGATCAGCGTTTTCATAGGAACCGTTCCTCCTTGAGCCTTCTCAGCAGCACACGAACAGCATCATCCATATCCTCGGCCGGTATCAGTTCGCAGACCGATTCCATCTTCGGGATGGTGACCGACAGCTCGGAAATGCTCATTTTCTGGGACCCGATCTCGGCCAGCTTTTCCACGGGCTTCTTCTTGGCGGCAAAGATCGCCTTCACTGCCGGAATCCGGGGGACGTTCTCGGGAACGCTGGTGATGGAGAGGACCCCTTTGCCGGTCAGCTTCATCAGCCGCTTTCCGGTCTCCGTGATCTGGGCGATCTTCCACCCCCCATCCACGTTCTCCACGCTGCAGGCCTGGGGTACGAACGGGTAATCGAGCATGCCGGCCAAGAGGCCGGGTACGACACCCCGGTCCATGTCCGAGGATTGGCGGCCCGCCAGGACCAGATCCACGCTCCCCTGCCGGTCGATGGCATCCTTCAGGTTGGCGGCGATCACGTACGGGTCGTCCGAGCTCCCCTCGACGAGGACGATCTTGTCGGCTCCCATGGCAAGGGCCTTTCTGAGGAACTGGACATCCTCGCTCAGGCCATAGGAGACAACCGTCAACTCGGCGTCATGCCTTTCCTTCAACTGCACGCCGAGTTCGACGGCATTTTCATCGTACAGCCCGATCATCCTCGTGTACCGGGGATGCGCCCTGTTCTCCACCAGTTCGAAGTCCGCCGACGGGACTTCGTAATCCGGTACCACTTTCGCCAAGACGACTATCTGCATGATCTGACTCCTTGGCAGGTTGCTGAAAACCAGCCATCTCGCCGCCGTCCTCGAAAGCTTCCTTGTGCGGCGTAGCGCTGCTACACCTCCGCGGAGCTTTCTGCGGGTGCGACGATCTGACTGCTTTTGAGCAACCTGAGTTATCTGATAGCTCCCGTTCCGGAACTACCTGCCCCGATACTGTGGTGCCCTCTTCTCGGCAAAGGCCGTGAAACCTTCTTTCCGGTCTTCCGTGTCCCGCAGGATTCCCCACAACAGGTACGAGAAGTCGATGGCATGCTGCAGCGGCATATCCCTTCCCATGACCGCTGCCTGTTTTGCGGCCATGACACTCAAGGGGGCATTGCCCGCTATTTTCTCCGCATACTTCCTGGCCAGCTCCATCAGTTGGTCCGGCTCCGCTACATCGCTGACCAGACCGACCCTGAGCGCTTCGGCGGAATCGATCAGTTCACCGGTCAGGAGCATCTTCATTGCTACTGCCTGGGGGATGGCCCGCGGCAGACACTGCGTGCCGTTCAGGCCGGCAAGGCTCGCCACCTTTGTCTCGGTCAGGCCGAACTTCGCCGTTGTGCTGCAGATCCTCAGGTCACACGCCAGGGCCATTTCCAGGCCTCCGCCGATGGCGAACCCGTTGATGCAGGCGATGATCGGCTTCCACATCTTCATGTGCGGAATGATCGGCTGCCCTTCCTTGTAGTAGAGCGCGGCCATGCATTCATCAGGGACCTTTGCCTTTTTCATGTCCGTTCCGGTGCAGAAGGCCTTTTCCCCGGCCCCGGTCAGCACCGCTACCCGGATGTCGGGGTTATTTTTCACCTCCGCCCAGATTTCCGCCAGGCGCACCAGGGCCTCGGGATCCAGCGCATTCATGGCGTCGGGCCGGTTCAGCGTGATGTAGGCGACATTCCCCTCTTGTTTGAAATCAACTCCCATTGCTTCCTCCTGATATCCCTTGTCTCGATATTTGGTCGTTCGTTAGTGTTAATCCTCGTCACTGGAAACGATGAACGGGTTGTACGGCTTTTTCTCCTTCAACAGCTGCCGGGCAATCAGCCAGCGATGGATCTCGGACGGGCCTTCCACGATGCGCCAGATCCGTACATGCCGCGCCACATATTCGATCCCCAGTTCATGCGCAACGCCCAGGCCCCCGTGAATCTGGATGGCCCGGTCAGCCACCTTGGTCAACATCTCGGTCGCCGCCACCTTGACGCTCGCCCCTTCGATCCGCAGGTCCTTGTGCCCCTGATCCGATTTCCAGGCTGTGTAGTAGAGCATCCAGCGGACCTGCTCCAGTTCCATGGTGGAGTCGGCGATCCAGTTCTGGATGGTGCCCCGGTCGGCCAGCGGCTGGCCGAAGGTAACGCGGGTGTTGGCCTGGTCGATCATCATCTGGATCAGCCGCTCCGCCATGCCGGTGCAGCTGGAGGCCAGCTCGATCCGGCGGACACCGAACCGATTCTGAAGCGGGATGAACGCCTTGCCCACCTCGCCGAGGATGGAGTCGTCATCCACCTCCACATCCTCCAGGATCAGGTCCCAGGTCGGCATGGGGCCGATGACGGGGATCTCCTTGCCTATCCTTACTCCCGGGTGCTCCCGGTCGATGAGAAACGCCGTGAACCGGTCCTTTGTTGCGGCAGCAGGGTCGGTGACAGCGATAACGATGAAAAAGACGTTGTCATAGTCGCATTTGCTGATAAATGACTTGGTCCCGTTGATGATCCACTTGCTACCCTTTTTCACCGCCTTGGTCTTCAGACCGCTGACGTCCGACCCGGCACCCGGTTCGGTGCAGGCCATGGCTGAATCGACATCGCCGTTGCAGTACGGTACGAAGTACTTCTCCCGCTGCCTGGGGCCGCAGCACTCGTGCAGGTAGTACAGGTTGGGGGCGTCCGGCGGGAGGGTGAAGCCGTGGTTGGAGAAACCGACCAGACTTTTGGAGAGTTCTTCCACCACCAGGGTCTTCGCCAGCATCCCGAGTCCCTGGCCGCCGAACTCTTCGTCCACTTCGAGGCCCCAGAAGCCGAGCTCCTGGGATTTCTTCAGCAGCCTTTTGTGATCTTCTTCAGGGATAAGGTGGCCGGGCTTAGTCCAGAGTGAAAGCTCACGCTCCAGCAGGGTCTTTTCCAGCGGCATCAGTTCACGCTTGACGAACTCCCGCATCGACTCTTTGAGCATCATGTATTCTTCGGGTATGCTGAAATCCATGGTCTTCTCCTGGTGGTTTAGTATTCGTGACGGCTGCCGCGCCGCTCCGTCGACGCGCCAGCCGTCACGGATTGAGGTTGAAGGCCGCTATACGAGCACCTTTTCCTCGCTGAGCGTCGCGATCTCTTCGTCCGTATAGTCGAGCATCCCCTTCAGCACATCCCTGGTATGCTGACCCAGTAACGGGGCGGCCGTTTCCATCCGCAGCGGGGTCTTGGAAAAGCGGATAGGCGCCCGGTTGTACAAGGTGTTTCCCATGACCGGATGATCCAGGTATGACCAGAACTCCCGCGTCCTTAAGTGCTCGTCCTCGATGGCCCCCCGCGCGTCGTTGACCACCCCGGCCCTGACCCCGTTTCTGAGCAGCTCGTTCATGATCCAGTCCGCGTGCAGTCCCGTTGTCCATGCCTCGATATGGTCGTTCAGTTCCTGCTCGTTTTCTTTGCGGCTCTGCAGCGAGCCGAACTTCTCGTCCGCGGCCCAGGCGGGGTTGCCCATCACCTTCTTGAGCGCCCGCCATTCGTCCTCACTGAACACGGCAATGGCGACCCATCTCCGGTAACCGAGGGCAGTGAACAGGCCGTGGGGCGCCGCATCGGGATCGCCGAACCCCGCCGGCCCCAGCATGTCCCCATTGGCCGCGTAGGCCATGGCACTCGTTGGGGCCATGCTGATGGCGGATGTCAGCTGGGAGATGGCTACGGTCTGCCCTTTCCCGGTCTTCTCCCGGTCGAGCAGGGCGGCCATGATGCCAAAGAGCGTGTGGCTGGGGGCCATGACATGGTCGGTATAGTTCGTGCCGGTTCCGAAAGGGCGTTCGCCCGGGAAGCAGGCCCGGTCTGTCAACCCGCACAGTGCGTTCAGGTTGACCCCGAACCCCATGTAGCTCTTCTGCGGTCCGGTTTCCCCCTGCAGGCTCATGGTGACGTAGATGATCCGCGGGTTGATCTTCCGGACATCCTCCCAGCCGAGACCCCACTTCTCCATCTGTCCCACGCGGAAGTTGTTGATGACGATGTCGCTCTTCCTGATCAGGCGAACGGCGACGGCCCGGGCCTTGGGATGGCTCATGTCCAGCGCAATCCCTTTCTTGTTGGGATTACGGTTGGCAAAATAGCCGCTTCGCTCCAACCCCTCGTTGATCCCGTCTTTGAAGGGGCCACCTGTTCTCAGGAGATCCGGCCGGTTCCTGCTCTCTATCTTGATGACCTCGGCACCGCACTGGCCGAGAACGTTCGTGGCGATCGGACCCGCCCCTACCCAGGAAAAGTCGCACACCACAATCCCTTCGAGGGCTTTTCTAAGATTTGGCAACATAAACGACCCCCTCCTTGTCAAGCGCATCGATTTCATGGCCGCTGAAGCCGCATTCGCCAAGCAGTTCGGCCGTGTGCTGGCCAAAGGTGGGGGCTGAATCCCCCAGGCGCCATTCAAGACTCCCGAACTCGTAGGGGGCACCGGGACAGACCACTTCGCCCCCGACGGGCTCGTGATACAGCCGCCTCCAGAAGTCGTGATAGTTCAGCTGGGGGTTCTCCAGGAGGTCTTTGCCGTTGCTCACCGGACTGATGGCGACCCGATGGGCCTGCCCGGCATCATAGAGATACTGCTTGGTGTGCTTCATGCTGAACCGTTCGAATATGCGGCAGAACAGGTCGTATCCCTCCTTGGATTCCCGGTAGGCCGCGTTGATCCAGTTGTCGTTGTCAAAGGCCTCCCACTCTTCCACACCTTCCGCCTTCATCCATTCGATGAACGGCTCCCACATGACCTTGTTCCTGCCCATGATGGCGACAATGGCCACAAAACCATCCTTACAGGGATGAATCGTGGCCGAGCCTGCCTCCCGACCTCGCCCTCGTCTCAGCGTACCTTCGAGATCCCAGCATTGGGCAGCAGTCTCCAGGGCCATGCCAACCGCCTCCATGCAGGAGACATCGACAAACTGGCCGATGCCGGTTCTCTGGGCAAACAGTGCGGCAATCGAACTCCCGACAGCAGCATATACTTCAGCCATTCTGTAGGCCTGATTGTCACAGGGCCGTACCGGCTTGTCGTTATCGACGCCTGCCAGATACAAAAAACCTCCAAGCGCAGAGCAGGTCAGGTCTGATCCCGGATACGCGCTGTACGGTCCGAAGTGACCGAACGGCGTAATGGAGGTTTGTACCAATTTGGGATTTACCGCACTCAAGACATCAAAGGAAAGACCCAGTCCATCGAGATAGCCAGGGGTAAAGCTTTCAAACAGAATATCCGCATCCTTACACAGCTTGACAAATACTTCCTTCCCTCTTTCACTTTCAATATCCAGAACCATTCCACGTTTACCGGCGTTATAATAAATAAATTGCAAACTTCTTTCTTTACCAGCCACATTGTTATAGAAAGGCCTGATTGATCGTAATGGATCACCAGACATCGGTTCAAGGTGAATGACATCGGCGCCGAGACCTGCATACAGTTTTGCCGCATAAGGCCCAAGCTCTCCGGTGAAGTCCAATATGCGTAAATACGATAATGGCTCAGATTCTTTCACTGAATGCTCTCCCTGTATCTCATTATTGCCATCAGTCAGCTTATCTATCGTATGGATATGTCAATCTTTATGGACACAACACCCAATACGTACCCATCCCGGTTGTCTGTAACTTCATCGTTCTGTATCTGTCCATAAGCACGGCATATGCCAAACGACGTTTTGGTTTTTCAAGAGCGACATTTGCGCCAAGTACCAACGTCTCTCACCAAACAGGAAACCACTTACCAAACAGGACATTACGATAAGGAATGAGCCATTCAAAAACCTAACATAATATTATTTTAATAATTAAGGCGCGGATACGCTACGAATGCGCGTATTGTGGGTAAAATGGTGAAGAAGAGACAAAACCTATTGATATTTTGAAATCAATCGCGAGGAAACGTGACAGGCAGGCGTAAAGAGAAGGCGTGACGCAAGGTGCAATCGAAGTTTCATTATTTTCGTAATTGACCCGCTACTCCTCGGCTCTTTTATCAAATAATGAAAATAAGAGGTATCCAGAATCTATCGGCTCTATCTTGGGTACGTGGAAGATTCGTCACAATGCTTTGCACGTCTTCGAAAGAATATGCCTTCCTCTCTTCGTCGCTCCTACGCTTCTCGGGTATCATCATTCCTTGAGCCAGGTTTGCTGGTATGATGCCTTCCTTGACAGCGTAGCCCAGTAGAGCACTCAGCCTTAATATGTGCTTGTTCACGGATGTGGTGCTCATAGGAACGATACCAGCCATCATAAGCACTTCTTGGATGGTCTTTCCCACATGAATCTTGTAGAGGTTTGATGGAAGCCTGACCATCGTATCCTTGAAATCAATGACCATCTGCCTACTGATAGCCTTTACCTCAACATCGCCCATGACATCCACTATCAGCCTATGACAGCTCATTACCTCTGTCTTGGTCTTGTGGGTCCACTTGTCTTCATGAGCCTTGACGTAATCCACTATTAACGACGAGAGCACCTTTCCAACAGGCTCAACAGACTTGATGCGTGGATACAATTCAGCTACCAGACCACGAATCAAATCGTCTGTGAGCATACCTGTGCGCAACATGGTAAAGGTCTGTTGTACCTTATACTCCATGCCTACAGCCAGACACCTTGCCGCTTTTACATCTGTTGTCTTGAGGGATTTCTTGATTATTGTTGAAGGGAAGAGATGCTTTAGGTCTACAGGTATCTTTATCCTGTAGTAATAATAGCCGCTAGAACATGATAAATGATGGCGTGACATACCCGTATCCTCAGGTAGATACACTTTAGTACTGGTGTACTAAAAGTGTACCGACCGAGGATACTAGGGTAAAATTATCTAGCATTTTCAGCTAGTGAGGTAGTCGTTATAACTAAACACATAACATACTAATATAAAAGAGTTATCCTTAATTATATTTTAGCCACTACCTCTAAAACTGCCTCCAAAAATCTTTTTATGACCTGCTTAACGTCAAATAATTGAGATAATATTTTTTGCTCTACGTCCTCAATATCACATAAAATCCATTACGACTCAAGCTACAATCTACCGGTTTTCACAACTCGGATCTCGAAAGATACATTTGCGGCCTTTGGCAAATGCATCTTGAGAGACCGAACGAGGCGGAGCCTCGATCTATTCACCGATAATGTTGGCATACCGATTGCGATTTTTTCCTAATCGCCGCTCAACTGCCACAACTCTCCACATACTCCAACAATACATCACACCAAAACCGATGACACAAGGTTTCTCGATACTTGCAGCGTCATTAACTATTTGGCGTGTGGGCTATGAGTAATTTGGTCACCGACCTTACCTACCGGCTTACGTGACGGCTCGTACTACATGAACCCCTGTTGGATTAGTGGGAGTGGTAGCGAGTAGTTGCGTTTTATCTGGGTATCGTCGTCTGTGCGGGAGAACTGCCGGTGACACCTTTGTGAATACCTACCTGCTGACCGTCCTGCTGGCCTTTTGAGTAAGCATGTGAATTGATGTAGCTCCGTCTGCTCCTGACGGTTCTGGTCGGCCCCATTTCGGACATGGCCTTTTTGATGAGACCTTCCTTGATGGGAACAAGAGCGCCGGGTGTGATGGGTGTCTGAACTTTCTGCTCGCGCAAGCGTCCCGTTATGGTGGATACAGCTCCCAGATAGTAGGACTGCCTCATCAGTTCACGGTGGCGATTGGGAACGCTATCGTTGACATGGTGTTTCATGTAACTGCTACACAATTTCCTGACCGTCTTGTCCAGATAGGCGAAGGTATATGCAGCGATCTGAACATCTGCGCCAACTCCTATGAAACTCATCTTTCCAAGGGCGGGATGATGAATGGCCTGACAATCGAATGCCGTACATACACCTGCTGACAGGTGACGTACCCATTTGGACAAAGTTTTGGATACGGTTGTTTCCACCTTGTCTGCCGATTGCGGTTTGTTATCCGGTTCGATATCGGCCATTGCCAGGTTATGCTCCGACAAAAGGCGTTGAGCATGTGACGCGGCAAGAGTAGCTTCGTGTTCATTGCTTGAATTGGCAAGTGCCAGCAGTTTTCGGATTTTCTCGATGATCGGTGTCTTTCCCATGGTAATGCTCCTTTAAGCGTTGTGATAGTAGCACGGCCAAAACCGTGCGCCATAGTGAATGATTACCTTTTTGTTCCAGATTCACTCACAGTGTTGCTCGCCTCGCGCTCCAGATACTGGCTGATTGCTTCGTTCACGAGACGAGTCATTGGCTTCTTCACGCGTTTTCCGAGGTGATAGAGGACCGGAATATGCTGTTCATTTATTTTGGGTGAGTACATGGTGATATCTCCTATTAGATCAGATAGTTGACTAGTTTTGTGATTATCGTTCTGGGGCTCATGCGCTCCCAATTGGCTCCCAGCGTCTCTCGTATTTCCCCTACAGAATGAAGGAATACCGAATTTATCGGATCTGGTTCAGAGGACATGTACGTGCTCAACCCCATGTAGCCGACAGAGTTGTTGATTGTGAGCACATAGATGCAAACCCCCTCCGTGAAGGCATGAATGGTATCCCTGCTGCCACCGTGAAGATGGTAATTGTTGCCGTTATGCTCAAGGATGAGTGCTTGTATCCGTATGCCTGAATCCTGGGCTTCCTGTGATGTGAAAAGCCTGATGGTCGGTGTAATCGAAGTCATAATTCCTCCTCTCCATGTTTACGCCCCAAGATATAATCAGCCGCAGCCTGTGCCCTGGCAGCAGCCACCACCAGCATCTTCTTGTCCTTCTTGAGCACATTCAGCCAACCGTCAATGTAAGATGCCGCAAGTTCGATGGTCTGGTTACTGATACCAGCCACCCCGCAGAGAAATGACGAACAGAATTCTGCACACAATTCTTCTGCCGAGTATTCCTCTGAGCCGAACTCATGACGTTCGACAACTTCCTTCCTGCCTAACCGTGATTGGTGGCCTGTTGAGTGCCCCAGTTCATGAAACAGTACCGAATAGAACTCTTCGCTTTTCTCGAACCGGTCCTCATACGGCATTCTGATTTTGTCACTCACTGGTGTATAACTGGCCCGATTGCCGCCATAGGATATTTCCGGGCGGTTGGTCATGTTCTTGATAATTTGCTCTGATCTCTCGATTTGGGTGAACTGGTAGGTAGGTGTCTCGGATGACGGCGAGGCTATGTTTTCGCACTGCTCAAAATTGAATACGTTGTAGTACCGGAGTAAAGGTACTCTGCCAGATACGCCCGAATCTTCGGTGCTATTCTCATCTGCTGCACTGTTGCTTCTGTCCAGCAACTTCCAGAAAACGACCATGGTGGACTTTTCGCCTTTGCGGATATGCCCGCCACGTTCTTCCGCCTGCTTGTAGGTCAACCAATAGGGTGAACTGTACTGCTGGCACGCCAACAAGAAGACGTTAATACCCCGATACTCTTTCATGCTTGCCAAGTTTCTCGGCATTCCTTGTGACGTTGCCCACGGCTTGCGCCACGGGATAGTTCCTCGCTCCAGAAGGTCGATGATCCGGCTGTTGACGATTTCGTAGACATTTGCTCCCATGATGTTTCTCCTTTCCGGTGGTTTGATTGGCTGGCCAGCCTGGAAAGAAAAAGGGCTGAACCGCCTATGCGGAATCAGCCCAAATGAATGCTGTGATACTGGAATCTTTAATTCATGCGGATTCCGGTCCATGCCGACCGTCATTCCGCTCTGATGCCGACCGCGATTCCGGAGCGATGCCGACCGGCATTCCGCTGGCAAGCCGACCGCGATTCCGGTGCAAGCCGACCGGGGTTTTGATGTAGTCGCGAGGTAACCTCACACGGTATTTTCTCCCCTCAGTTCATTAGAGGAGGATGGAATGCCACAGGAGAGAGTTACCATGCGAAAAATCAGAGAGATCCTGCGCCTTGCCTGGTCATGCGGCCAGAGCAGGAAAGCAATTGCCATAGGTGTCGGTGTCGGCAAGACGACCGTCACCGACACCGTCGCCCGCGCTAAGGCTGCCGGCCTCTGCTGGCCCTTACCCGATATCGACGACGAAGCCCTGGAAAGGCTTCTCTACCCTCCGGTTCTCCATCCGACCTGCCGTCAAGTTCCCCTGCCAGACTGGCATTCCATTCACAAGGAACTCACCACCCACAAGAATCTGACGCTCATGCTGCTGTGGCAGGAGTACAAGGAAGTAACGGCCGAAGGCATCCAGTATTCCCACTTCTGCGACCTGTATCGCAAGTGGCACAAAGGGCTCGATATTTCCATGCGTCAACTCCACATCGCCGGGGAGAAGCTGTTCGTGGACTACTGCGGTCAAACCTTGCCGGTCGTGGATGTCTCGACTGGGGAAATCCGCGAGGCCCAGGTGTTCGTGGCGGTTCTCGGCGCCAGCAACTACACCTATGCAGAAGCGACCTGGACCCAATCCCTTCCCGACTGGACCGGCTCGCATGTCCGGACCTTCGCCTTTATCAACGGTGTTCCGCAGGTCGTCACCCCCGATAATTTGCTCTCAGGAGTGACCAAGGCCTGCCGCTACGAGCCCGTGATAAACGAGACCTATTCGGCAATGGCCGAGCACTACGGCACGGCCATCGTACCCGCCCGCGTCCGCAAACCCAAGGACAAGGCAAAAGCCGAAGTCGGGGTTCAGATCGTACAGCGCTTCATCCTGGCGGCACTGAGAAAAAGGACCTTCTTCTCGCTTGCCGAAGCGAACGCCGCCATCGCCGAGCGACTGGAACTGCTCAACAATCGCCCCTTCAGGAAACTGCCCGGATGCCGCAGAAGCCGCTTCGAAGAACTGGAGCGCCCAGCGCTCCTGCCTCTGCCCCAATCCCCCTACCAATACGCCGAATGGAAAAAGGTGCTGCTCGGAATCGACTACCACTTCGAGATCGACAAGCATTTCTACAGCGCTCCGCATCGTCTGCGCGGCGAACCGTTGTGGGCGCGCTACACAGAAACCACGGTCGAATGCTTCCACAGCGGCAAGCGGGTCGCTTCCCACGCCAGATCGATGCTGAAAGGATTGCACACGACCCTCCCTGAGCACATGCCCAGGTCGCACCAGGAGTACGCCGAATGGACCCCCGAACGCCTGACACAATGGGCGGGCCGGATCGGAGAGTCTTGCGCCGGGGTGATAACCGTCATCCTCGGCAGGAGAACCCATCCCGAGCAGAATTTCCGTTCTTGCAGGGGAATCATCTCCCTGGCCAAGCGCTACGGGGATGACAGACTGGAAGCCGCCTGCCGTCGTGCGATATCAATCAAGGGAATCAGCTACAGAAGCATCAAGGCGACCCTTGAGAATGATCTGGATAAAAGGCCACTTATCACCCCACCGGCCTTGCCGCTCGTCACCCACGAAAACGTCAGGGGAACGCAGTACTACCACTAACAAAAGGAGCAACCATGCTGACCCAACCGACCATCGACAAACTCAACGCCATGCGGCTCTACGCGATGGCCCACGCCTTCCAGGAACAAGTCGCCAACCCGAACATGGCCCAGCTATCGTTTGAGGAGCGCTTCGGTCTGATTGTAGACCACCAGATGACGGTGCTGGAAAACACCCGGATGCAGAGCCGGCTCAAAGCCGCCAAACTCCGACTACCCGCCTGCATCGAGGATCTGGACTTCAGGCCAGACCGGGGGATGGATCGCTCCCAGGTCATGTCCCTGACCGGCAACCAGTGGGTTCGAGGCAAGCAGAACATTCTGATTACTGGCCCCACAGGCGCCGGCAAGAGCTACTTGGCTTGCGCCCTGGCACAAAAAGCCTGCCGGGACGGATACACCACGTTTTATCAAAGAACGCCGCGATTGTTCCACGAACTAGCTGTCGCACGGCATGACGGCCGCTACCTCAAGCTCATGTCGAGCCTCGGCAAGTGCGAGGTATTGATCCTGGATGACTTCCTGTTATCTTCCATCTCCAGGGATGAACAGAGGGAACTCCTGGAAATCATAGAGGACCGCTATGGCAGAAAATCTACCGTCATTACCAGCCAATTGCCGATCAAGGCCTGGCATGACGCCATGCAGGACCCGACCATGGCCGACGCAATCCTGGACCGGTTGGTGCACAACGGTCACAAGGTAGAATTGAAAGGCGATTCTATGAGGAAGAGAAAGTCGTCACTTGACCGGGAAACGGAACCTGTGACACAGTAGCCGCCCCCCCCCTCACGACTACGTCACTTGGTCGGTCGCCATCACCGGACAGCCGGTCGGCATCGTATTGGAACGCCGGTCGGCATCCCGCCGGGCTGCCGGTCGGCATCAGTGGAATCCGCAATTCAGATGCCGGAACCTACAATGTGCTCATCAATCCACCGCTGTACATCGCTTGTTCGATAGCGGCACGCTCTCCCAATTTTGACATATGGAATACCAGTCCCTTTGAAACGGCATTGCTCCATCCATGCTTCAGACATTCCAATCCATTCTGCAACCTCCTTCTGATTTAACAGCCTGTCATACTGTTCCGTCATGTTCCTTCTCCTTCCTTGCAAGTGATGTCAGTCCGTGGCTACGGCTCTGTAATAAAAAAAGCCGACCATCGCGTTAGCGACAATCGGCTTTGTATTTATTCCGGGAAAAGAGACCCCGGGGTTGCAAATAGTTCGTTGGGAGTCCCGTTTCCTCTATCTCACCTCTGTTTCAGTGTTTCTCGCCCAGATATTTTCAAGGGGTACCCCCCTTAAATCTTTCCGACTTTCACCCAGCTCAGATACTGAAATGGATCAAATAGTAATTTGAAATATCGTTAGAACTAAATTAATCTATTTTATCGTAATGTCGCAAGAAGTTTATGGCTGTTTCTTCAGTGAGAGGTGTTTCGTTTCCGTCTGCATGAAAGTTATTACTT
Source organism: Geobacter argillaceus (assembly GCF_007830735.1). Taxonomy (GTDB): domain Bacteria; phylum Desulfobacterota; class Desulfuromonadia; order Geobacterales; family DSM-12255; genus Geomobilibacter; species Geomobilibacter argillaceus. Next base: position 13,726 of record NZ_VLLN01000036.1, on the reverse strand, counting down.
AGAATTATTTTATCGACATTGCTTTTTACTTCATTGGATAGAGACATATACTCAGTCCACCACATAGCGGTATATCCGGCCTCTTCACTTGCAAGTCGTTGAATGATATATGATTCTGGCATAAGCATAATTTTATGAAATTCATCAATTGACTTCCCGAATGCTTTATAAAAAAAAGATTCACCAGGTGAGACAGAACCCTTCGTAACGTTCAATACGGACTGAATAGCACGAATATACTTCTTGTTCCAATGTACGCCAACATAATCACCCCTATTTTTATCGGTGACAGGAATGTACTTCATTGGAAATGAAAATATTTTTACTCCGTATTGCATGTTTAGTTTTATATTGTGTTCAAGTCGGTAATAAAAATCGTCAGGTTTGTCATGATAGTTAAATAGGATATAGTTTGATAGATGAGTGATGCCGAATTTTGCAGCCAATCTAACCGCATTAGAATATACATCTGTGAGATTTATATGGTCGTAAGCAATCCTTAAAGGCCTGATGTTAATCTCTGACAGTTTCTTCATGTTTGATTCAGTTACGAGTCGAGCATCTACTCCTTGGTTAAAGTCAACTAAACGCTGTTTTTTAGATTTGTTTCGATACTTTTCGAAGATAGGTGATAATTCACTTCTTACTGAAAGTAGACGATCAACAAAGTCAGTAGTGGAGTTATCATATAGCTGAAACTTATCTACAATTTCGTTGTAATGATTATTAACTTCGGAATATCTTGTCAATCTCAGTCCGGGAAAGTTTTTTATTAAATCAAAAATAGCAATGCGGGCATAACAGTCATCTGGATTTAATTTTAAACGATCACAATATATTTCGTAGTCATTCTCAGGAATATAAGTTGCTCCTTTTTGAAAACCAAGATCCTTAATTTCGTCTATGATTCTTTCAAATTGGTCTGAGCCTAAGACGTTATTATCCATAAGAAGGAGGTTTGATTTTTTCCCATATAAAGAATCTATTTTGTCAATATGTGCTCCGATAGATATAAAGTTTTTATAATTAGGCTCAATTTTAGGTACCGCACAAAAAGGGCATTTTCGAACACAGCCTCTCGTCATATATGCAAAATAGGCATCTTGAGCGGGGTACTTATAACTAATATCATCTAAGATGCTATAATCTGGAATAATTTCATCAATACACTCATCGTCAGAGATCCGTAGTTTACCCATTTCATTTAGTAAGCCTTTGACAACTTTGAAACCGGTTTCATGTTCAATTTCATCCGCCATTATGGTAGCCATTGGGCCACCTATGAAAAGGTTTTGAGGATCTCTCACACTAAATTCATAATACTTAATTGTGGAGATTGTCTGAGACCAATAAAAGCTAAAAAGGGTCGTAACGTATATTCTGTCCCACACTTCACTTCTTACGCTCTTATCCATGCCCTTAACAAATTTCACCACATCACCCTTCTCTTTATGAAATGCAGCAATTTTCATAAGTCCAAGAGGTGGATATTTGTTTTTATATGCAGGTTCAATTAATAATACGTTCATCTAATTACCTTCTAGCCAAGATAAATATCTCTTTTGATATTTTACATTTTCTTCATAGTGCAAGATCATTTTTTTTCGTGACTCGAACCGCTCCTTAACTATTGACCTATGCACATTCACGTTGTCTATCTCATAAATGATATTAGCAAGCAGTCTAATTCTGTACTGAGTTGAAGCATCTATATCTGAGCTGTCCTCTCCGTGCACATACATTGTTTCATTGTAACTATCACAAACAACTTCTTTTACATGCTTTTTTAAATTACTCGCACTTTGGTAAATCTCGGTGTAGCCCCTGCCGGGATTGTAATTTATTTCATTTCTTCTATCACTCTCAAAATATTGATTTTTTCTTGGAGTATAAATATTTTTATATAGCTCCAACTTATAGTCGAACTTTCTAAATAGTTCGTAAAATTTTCTCCAAACTATTCTATGCAATCCATTAACCGATATTTTTTTAATTTTATATAAGGCGGCATTATCATTTTGTAATTCACAGTTGATGTTACCAAGTCTCGTGTACCCAAATTCATGCAATCGTGTAAGTCCACAGATCGTAAAGAAGTTGGAATAATACTGACTGACAGCACCCCACGACAACTTACCTACACCACTCAATGATTTACTGAGTATATATTGATACAAAGCTTTATCTAAATAATGATTAACCTCTTTATAAAATACATTCTTTAAATCTGAAGAATAAAAAAGCTCATAATCGCCAGTAATATTTGAAACTAGTATTTGTGGATTTGTAATTACTTCATCTTTTATGTATTTTTCATGTACACCACTAACTGACATAAAATTTGAAATAATTTTTGCACATGTTTTCATAGCTTAATTTTCTTATTCTTTTTCTTTGACCAAATACCTTTGAGGATAGTATTTAGTTCAGTAGTTATTCTTTCCACACCAGCCTTGCCTGAAACTCCTTTTAATGATCCGGTGCTTGTAAAATCATATTCTTTAATAGGTTCTATGGCTTTTATTATTGTTGACTCTGTAAAGTCATAGCTCGTTGACAAACAGTATTGCAGAACTGTCGGAAGCAAAGACATTGTAGAATAAAAGCCCATAGTTTTTGTAAGTAGAGACGAAGTATTGGCCCAATCATCAGAGAAAGTAAGTCTTATGGAATTGAAGTAATTCTTTATAATTCCATACTGTTCTTCTTCTGAATACATGCTTAAGGCCCCCTTTTTCTCCTCTAAAAGTGGCTTTAGGCATTCCATAAAAGCACTTTGCGTGATTAATCCAGGCCCTGTGCCAATCATTTTAATTTTTGTATACCAAGGAGATTCAGGTTCTTCGTTCAACTTTTTTATTAATTCATGAGCACGCTCTTCAATAAATGTAGCATCTTTTGCTAAGTCTATAAGATCATATATAAGTGATGAATTGACTCCTTTTTGAGTTGAATTCACAGTTCTGAAAACTTTGGCTTGATCCGATATATTTAGCTTTGAAAAAGCGACAACAACCACATCAATTGGTTTTTCACATAGAGACAAGCCATACAATCTATGTTGACCATCAATAACCCACGCAATATCATCTTTAACATCAAAGCCAATTTCATTGGATTTGGTATCGTAATTCAATTCCACATCAAAATTTAAGATAATGTTATTCGGGATAACACCCTTTAAACTTTCTATGTAAATACTAATTTCTGTAGCTCGTTTTTCTGATAAATTTCTTTGATAGCCGGATTTCTTATCCTTTTGTCTGCGACTTACATATGCAACATTATAAAGCATGTCGGATTTCATGCTAAACACATAGAATATCCATTTGTTCTGAATGACTTTTATTGCAGGAAATTTTTTTATCATCCCTCTTCTCCCTATCAGCTTATATCCAAATTTATTTCTTTACAAAATCTTTTAAACTCTTTAAAACACTTATCTAATTCAGCTTTTTTATTTTTATTTTCTTCAATTTCGCATTTTACTTTTAGAATTTCTGACTCTTGAATGATTTCTCTAAATTCCCTTATTTTCTTATAAAACCTGTCTACTTTGTCAGGTCGATGCTCATGCAAAGTATGTATAGCTTCATCAAAAGCAATATCTGCTTCTGTTTGATAAAAAACTTTGCAAGCTTTTTTATTATCTAATATTTTAGGCAACTCTCTGACGTTTTGAGCTTTTTTAAGTTTATCTGTTTTAACCATGTCTATAAACTCATCAAGGAAAACTGGTGTTTCTTCCGCTCTTTTAGTTAAGTCTTTTTGCAGAAAGAAAGCTTCAAAATAGCTATATTTTTTTAGCTCATCTCGTGAATTATTGTTCTTATTTTGCTCAGTAGTTAAATATTTTTGGGACATGACCTCATAGGCTCTTAACATAGCCTCAACGGATTTTCGTTGCTTTCCAATTTGTTTTGCTACGTCATCTGGATTCTTCTTTAAAACATTTATCATTTTATATATATATGCAGCCTTCTCATAGGCATCCCACTTTGTTTTACCTTTTATATGGAAAGTACCCAGAATATAAAATAACTCTTCTTCATTCACACTATCATGTAATATTCTGGCTTTAATCGTTTTCCATCTTGGCTCATCTTTGTACTTCTTACTCAATCTCCTAAAAGCACATAATCGAGTGTTACCTTCAACTACCTGGTTCCCTAAGACATAAACTTCATCAATAAGACCTTTGTTTTCCTCAAGATCTTTAATTCTTTCTTTAGTTGAATCGAGCTTTAATAGCTCTTGTTCAATAAAATCCTGTGTTATTTTTTCAGGCGGATGCTTGCTAATAATATAGTTAATTCGAGGGTTCTCCGAATAATATTCTAACTTAGATATGTCAACATCCTTAATTTCATAAGATATTTCTCTTCCCATGACGGTAATCGTCTCAACTGCCATGTTGCCCCCCCAATAGATTTAATAGCTCACTTTTATTAAGCAAAAATTCAAAACTGTCCAAAGCAACCTCGTTCGAATCGCCTTGAACAAATTGGGCAATATCCTTTTTAACCTCAATAATTCTATCTATATATTCATCAATAGAGTTCTTGGCCATTATTTTATAAATGTTACATTCCTTGTCTTGGGAAATTCTATGTATCCTGTCCTGTGATTGAAGATAATCAACTAAATTAAAATTACGATCCAAATATATAGCATTATTTGCTCTGGTTAATGTCAATCCTTCTCTCGCTGCAGATGGGTTTGCTATCAATATTTTGTTGATATCAGATTCTTGAAAGTCTTTTACGATATCAGCTCTTTCCTTAATAGGAACATCTCCATAAATGACGAGAGGTTTGTGAATCGAAAACCTATTTTTTAATAATAAAATGTTCTCGACAAAACCTGTCCAAATAATTGCCTTTTCACTGCGTAAAATCACATCATTGATAAGGCTATCAAGCATTAAATATTTTGCAGGCTCCTCTGAATAGCTTTTATCTATAAGGGCTGGATTACTTGCTATTTGTGTTAAGCGAAGCAGTTTTTTTAAGATATTATCTGCTTCATCGATAATTATTTCCCCGGAAATGCGCGCAACTTCGAGCCTCAATTCCTCTCGAAGAGTGACGTACATATCAAGTTGCTTTCCACAAAGCTCAACATAGATGTTCGTAAATATTTTTTCAGGAAGCTCAAGGACATCATTTTTACATCTGCGTATAGAATGAGCGGTTACCTGTTTTTGAAGGTCTTGTAGCTGAATGCGGTATGCTGAATCTTTTTCATTGAAATGTGATTTAAAAACATTGAAATCATCACCAAATAGTTTGCCACCATCGAGAAAGAAATATTGAGCCCAAAGGTCTGCGGGTTTATTAGCTACTGGTGTTCCGCTAATTATTATTCTTTTTTTTGAAAACGCCCTCAGCTCAAATAATGCCTTTGCTGTCTGAGTTAGAGGGTCTTTTATTCTGGCAGATTCGTCGAGAACTATTGCAATATTAAAACTCTTACAAAACCTTTTAATACGTTCAAGTTCGGCTATAACTGCCTCATAATTGGTTATATAAAAGTTAGCACCTGTTAAAAATTTGTATCGTTTCTCTCTCCTAGTACCTTTTAGAACTATTGGTATTAAGAAGGAATGCTTTGAAACTTCCTGCTCCCAGTTATAGAGTAATGACATCGGCGCGACTACCAAAACGCCCTCAATTTCACCCCTTTTCATCGCTAGACAAAGTGCCTCTATTACAATCTTGGTCTTACCAAGACCCTGCTCATCAAATAAAGCTATTTCCTGGTGTTGATCAATATAATTGACCGCTTCAATCTGATGTGGAAGAGCCTGGGTCTTCGCTTCATAATTTTGCATGTTACTCATTAATTATTTCTTCAGGGATATAAAGGACATGTATGTATTCACACCCTAATAACCCTAGTTTTATCATACTCTTTCTAAATAATTCCCCTGATGATTTTGGGATTCCAATAAAAACATCACAATATTTATTATTTAGCTCTATTGATGTAAAATCCTGAATTTGAGAATATGTTCTGTTGTTGGTAAGATCATTTTCAGTTTTAGCTTCACCAATACATATTTGACCATTTTCTCGGATACCGATTATATCTGGTCTATGACGTAAAATCTGTGGTGGCATTGTGATCTTTTCGCCAAACAAACCTGGATAATTGCCATCTACACCTATTATGGTAATCCCCTGTTCTCGCATAAGCTTCACTATCAAGCCGAGTATAAATTGGTGTCTCGCGCCTGCCATTACTTTATCGTTCCAATTGTTTTTAAAAGATTTTCTGCTGTAATGTAGAGCCGTTTCAATGAATCAACTTTTGCAGGCTGAAGCCCCCTTTTAATTTCATCAAGTTCATTGAATGGTATCAAAGACACACCTTTAATTACATCTTCAATTTTTTCAAATAGCTTCGATTTAGCGGCAGGATTCTTTTGTTCAAGCTGGTCAAGGGCTGCCTGAAAATCATCATCAACAAGTGCTTGGTGCGCCTGTTCATCTTTCAGCACCTGTGGAAGTTTACGAATATCTTCACCTCGGCCAAACTTTCCCTCACCCACCCAATCGCAAAAATCTAATAAAGAAATCTTACCTTCACTGACAAGCCGTTTTAACTCTTTATTTTTTCTGAATTCTACGAAATAACTAAATTTAAGTCTCTCTGAAGGTTTGTTATATTTGGGTAAGTATTGTTGATCCATATCCTGAAATGCTTGAATATTGTTTTTAATCTCTGAAGCCGATAGTTTTGTCAGTTGCTCAAGCCTCTTAATGGAATAATCTTCCACATCATTAAGCCTATAAAGCTCACGGGCTTTTTCATAAGCTGCCCATGGGGTTTGTCCGAAAAGATGCTTTTCTAGTCGAATAAAATTTATTGCATCTCTGTTTACCTTGTGTGGCAGAACATAGGCAGGGATTTCTTTCCATTTTTTTTCATTCACATATTTTTCTGACAATTCTTCATATACAAAAGATCTTGTATTTCCTTCTATTACCCTGAAAAAATCTCCCTCAGGAACAATCCATATAGGATCATAAATTCCACCGTTTCGCTCGATATGCTCCCTTAATTTGTCATATTGGTCATTCCCTTCAGCAAGGGCAAACTTAATTTTATCTTGTGTTATATTGTCGTTAAGGCGGGTATCAAGATAATATTGAATTCGGGGGTTTTCAACGTCGAGTATTAGCTGCTTTAGTGGGGCTTGGACTCGTTGTATTTCAATAGTTCGGCCATCAAGGTTTACTGAAATGGTGCTCATTTACCCTCCAATGAATATCAAAGTATCGAGCCTACAAGATCTTCCTAATATTGCTAGTATTTATTCATGTTTTATTTGAATGTTCAGGGGCGAAGTTGCGTCAACTCATACTTCACCGCCCGCCCTTGCCCAACACGTTCCAATATCCCCATCACATGCAACTGATCCAGTTCCCGGTAAGCTGTTACTCGACTGCAATGCGTCATAGAAGCAAACTTCTGCGTAGTCAATCCACCCTCAAACCCATCCGGTCCTGCATCCAAAAGCCGATTGATAACCTTCTTTTGTCGATCAGTCAACTTGTCCTGGGCATGTGTCCGCCAAAACTCAGCCTTGGAGAAAACACCATTGAGCATGTCATCTGAATGTTTTATCGCTCTGGCATAGCAACCCAGAAACCAGACCAACCACCCGGTAACGTCACAAGAACCTTTTTGAGTCTTCTCCAGTATATTGTAATAGTCCTCCCGTTCACTCATGATCTCGGCGGATAGGGTGTAATACCTGACACGTTGTTTATCATCCTGTGCCAGCGCCATATCGGTCAGTGCCCGTGCAATGCGGCCATTACCGTCTTCAAAAGGATGAATCGTAACAAACCGCAAATGAGCTATTGCGGCCCGAATGATCCCTTCAACATTCCCCAAGCTATCGTCCCACCATGACAGAAAATTCTGCATCTCCTGGTCAAGCCGGTCTGATGGCGGTGCCTCGAAATGAACTTTTTCCCTGCCTATCGGTCCCGACAATACTCTCATCGGCTCTTCGCTGTCCCGCCAGCCTCCGACCTTGATCTTATGCATACCGGAATAGCCGGTAGGAAAGAGGCCCGCTTGCCAGCCCCAAAGACGTTCAGAAGATAAAGGTATATCGTAATTCTGGGTAGCATCTATAAGAACCGAGACGAGATCATCGACTCGTCTGTCAAACGGTAATCCGGCAGAGGGAAGCCCCAGCTTCCTCGCAACAGAGGAACGGACTGATTGAACATCCAACTGCTCCCCTTCAATCGCAGAGGTTTTGATGGCTTCTTCTACAAGTATTTCCGCCTGGGCCTGATGCTCCAGATTGAAACCAAGACTGGCCACCTTGCTGAGTAGCTTTCCCTGCAATAGGCGACATTCTCCCAACGGCGTGAGGAGTGCGTCTGTATCCCACGTGAGGCTAGGCCATGCGTTATGTTGCCAGATGTATTTGATCATGATTATGTTCACTAATCGCTTCAGATGGATATGCGATTTACGTTTACCACAGTAATCCGTTAATGGCAATTCATATCGGTGCTAGTGACCGGAAATCACTACATTAAGATCTTGGTTAATTATCCCGAAAAGTCCCTATATGTAATCGCTTCATGGAATACGCGCAACACCTGCCTTCTGAAGCAGGTCTTTGCGTGGCAATTATATTATTTGAAAAGCAAAAACGGGATAACATACCAATTTATCTTGAATTTGTTGCGACATCTCACATAAGTGGGCCGCTGGAATTGTGTGACAGAAAATCACTTCTAGTGAATGGAAAATAACCAGGCCCCATTGACCATTATGGTCGCAGGGGCCAGTTTATTTTATTCGAGTGAATCAAGGTATTGCTGATGCATGAATTCCATCTGTTCTTCACACATGGGTTCATCATCGTATTCTTCCTCATAGTCTGGCTGTCCAACAACTTCACCAGGATTAGATAGATCATAGCCTGCTGTTGGGGCAACTACAATTTGAGAATTACCGATAGGAAGAGGCTTTCGGCTTTCGTTTCGCTTCTCGACTTCCCGTAAAATGGATTCCTTCCATCTCACTTTATCTTGGCCATTCAGTTCATCATATAGGCCGAGGATATTTTGATGCAACTGCATCCTCTGAATTCTTTTCACCGCTGCATCGTTTTCCGGTATGGAAACGTCCACTCGGATTGTGGGACTGTTCATCTTACCGATCCAGACTTCATCGGTAACGAATGGTAACACCCTGCGATAAATCGCCTTGGCCTCGGTCGGACCTTCAAGCATCGGTTCGATAATGACACTTGTCCGGTATCCCCTCGTGGATGCCAGCATCAACGATAACAGGCGTTCATGTGGACAAGGAGCATTCGGCTCCCAGAAACGTGATACCTCGTCGCTTAGGCTCGTTATGGTAAACATGAATCTGATTTGCTCTTTATACCGCTCGAAGACAAAACTGATTTCGTCCACGCATTCATAGTGCGCTTTTGTCGTCAGCAGTATCTCGTTTCCGGACGCTATCAGTTTACGGATCAGTGCTATGTGATAGTTAAGATGACGTGGCTCGATGTCATGGCTTGTCGGATACATCACCACTCCGTCATACTTCGGGTAGTCATCTTTCATGGCTCCGGAATATGACCTGCTCATATTCGGCCAGTCAGAGCGTTGCCGGATTTTGCCCTGTTGAAGACTTTTGTAGGCGGCATAACAATATTTGCAGTCGTGTCCGCAGCCTGTCATGATATTCATGCTTTGGTCGGAAATCTGTCTTGTTCCGACACCTGTTCTTGTTTGAGTAATTGTACTCATGTCGATTTTCTCCTAAGATTCTTCGTATTTTGCGGGTAACGCAGGGAACGGGGTAACGTTGATAACAACCGTCTGATATCACGTAAGAAACCTGTTACCTCTCGCCAAACGCTCCCATGAGGAGCAGGCATTTTATGGGTAACGAATCTCATGTTACCCGCCTAGTCCATTACGGGTAACAATTGCCGTAATAATAAGTGCTTCAATTTCTGTATGTTACAACAAGTTACCCCGTTACCCCTGTTACCCCTTGTTTTGAACGGTTTCACAAGCGTGCCTACCGTTTCAACCGTCAGTCAGTATTTTTGAGGTGATGTAGTAGATTTTCTTTTGGCCGATTCCGGGAATTCGAAAATTGCATTGTAATTTGCCTTCAGAAGATTTTTTGAGCATACCGCGCTCTGCTAAAAGCTTTGCCACGCTTGTCGGATTATAACCGGCACAGATGACTTCCCTGAAGACTTCAGGAAAAACGAAGAAACACGAATCTTTGTCAGAGTTGTACTCTACCCGTACACCTGCACGCTGGTTGATGTTGAATTCTTGTTCCATGGCAGTAAGCGTTTTGTCCCTGTAACCACAAGGAACAAAGCGTGATGCACCGTATTGCTCAAAATAGGCCCGGACCTGATTGATGATCTTGGTCTCTTCCAGGATTCCGCTGCCCCCCCGATGTTCAAGCCATTGCTGGAAACATTTAACTGCCGCTTCTCCTGCGTCCGCTTCTTCCCAGCCGGTTATCCCTTCCTGTGTTGCCATCAATCCGCCAAAGGCGATCAGTGCAAAACGAGTCGCCACGCGCTGAACCTGACCGCTTGCATCTCCCAAAATCACTCCTTTGCAAAATCTAGAGATGTACTCGTGGATCTCATTTGCCAGGCTATCCTTCCTGCGGACCATGGCCTCTATGAAGGCCACAAATGGTGTGCCGTGATATTCGCTGGTGTTCCGCTTGAGCTGGTCAGCAAACTTGGCGCCGCTTTCGAATCCGTGCAGGGTCTCGAACAGCCCCAGACCGGCTCCCGGATCAGCGGGAAGATCCACAAGCCGCACTTCCTGCCCGACTCGCACTTTCTTGCCAATTTCGCCCATGTGATCTGAAAGCGTTTTCTCGCCGTTGGAAAGAAACAAGTTCCGGAATGATGCCCTTTTCCTGGCCTCGCCACGTGAGTCAGCCCGTGCTTTACCAGAACCGTTGCCAAGCATGTATGTGGTGTCACCGATCTGCTTGGGGTCTGACTGGCCGATTTCGTCCATGGGGAGCAGGGCATCATTATAATGTTTGGCGGTTGCTTCCATTGCGTTGATAGTCGCGTTCCATTTCTGGATTGTGGCGTCCGGATTGCCGATGACACTTGCTGCCAGATAAAGCGAAGTGCTCTTGCCGATGCTGCTGTTACCGTACAGATGAAACCCACCATTTTCGATTTCAGCGATATTCAGCAGGGGAGCAGCAAAGGCCATCGACACGGAAAAAATCAGTCGGGAATTGCCCCGGCAAGGAAGGGCAACATGCTCACGCCAGCCGTCCAGTGTTCCTTTCACGCTATAGGCTTGAAGCTTGGCACTTGAACTCTGATAAAGAAACTCTTCTTCACCAGTGCCAATGTGATGCCCAGGCATGACGAAAACATTTTCATGCCAGCCGTATTTGTCCGTGCAGCGGATTCTTCGGTCTTTTTCAGGGATTGCGTTGTTGATGTACGCAATCAATCTATTGAGGGATGTTGGGTCCGGAAGGACAAATAGCCCCATTGAACGGAGATCAGCTATTATTTTTTCCCCGTTCCGGCCAAGGTCCTCCATCTTGATGATCGGGCTATGCTCGTGACCGTCCATGTCGGTAAAGGATATGAGTCTTCCCCAACTAGTGTTGTGAATATCTCTGACAAGGCCGATAACCCGAACGGGAGCACTAACGAAAACATCATAGGTTTTCATTTTGTCATCAACCTTTTTTGTAACGCGTGCATAAAGTCCCGGCTTCTTGGCTTGCCACATCAGAACAAACGTTTCACTGCCACCCATTGTCTCTACGAGCTGTTCGTCAGTATGGGCCGCAGCTGCTGATGCCGGTAGTTTTGCATCCTGCTTAGATGAGTCTCCATCAGTCACGATACCATCTTCGATGGCCGCTTCAGATCTTGGGGCTGCATCTCCGTTGGGTGTTATATCTTCATCTTGAAGGGTTCCATTAAATTCCATGTTTCGGAATCTCCTTTGTAGTCATATAGTTGCTCAACTTTGTTCGGCTTGGAGGGGGCACTAGGAGCAGGCACAACCCGAAATCTCAGCTTGGAACGCCGAGAATTTCTAAAATGGATTTTGCCAGTTGGTCTATCTCCTCGATGACCTCGTTAAGGTTGGTGTCGTCCATCGACGTTGCCACCGAGCATGCCTCACGGATCTCGATGAGTCGGGCCACAATTTCTATCTTATTCAATGTCGTATCGTCCATGATACGTTCCTCCGTGAGGATGTGGTTTCTGGTAGGACCGTGCAGGGCTGCCGAAAGGAGCAGGCTGCTGTTCAGTTTGGGAGCCGGGATTCATCGAGTTACTGGACGCTTCATCTGGCGACTCAATCAATCGTCTGATGTCCTCAACGCGCCAGGCAGTAGTGCGTGGACCAAGTTTAACTGGCTGGGGAAAGCGGCCTTCTTTGATACCTTTCCACCATGTGGTTTTTGATACTGGAAATATTGCTGTAATGGGTGGGGTGGCTTTGGGGTTGCCGATAATCTGGAACAACCGGACAAAGCCGGTTTCTGGGAGTGGTGCTACAGGTGGGTATAGCATAAAAAAACCTCCATCTAGATTTAACTACGATAGAGGTCGTTCTATGATGGCTACAATTCCATAACCGTGGTAACGGAATTCCATATCCGTGGTTTTTGAATGAATATTATGAGGGAAGAGGATATTTTTTTCTTAGGCTGGTCAAGTGTTTTGAGACATCACCTTGCTTGTAATTTCGACTTATTTCTTTATATTCCCGCTGGTTAGTTGATTTTATATATTGATCCTTCGTGGTAATGGTGCAATTCGAAGGAGTTATTTTTATGCTGTCGATCCGGTCTGCAATGTATTTTGAAAAATTCCGATTCCCCTTTTCATCGGAAAGTTCTTTCAAACGCTCAAGAAAGTCGCGAATTTTGCCTTTTCGGAGGATTTCGGTGTTTCCTTCTTTCCAGAATTTCAGATATGCTTCTTCTAATGCTTCTGCGAGTGCGCCTTTTCGGTTGCCACCTTTTGGTATTTTACCTTGGTTATTTGGCGTTTCCTCGACGTCAGTGCCTTCTGCCATTTGAATCGTAGCAGTTCCATTAATGCTGGAATTTTTTGACAATCTAACCAGTATTTCCGGAAGATCGTATTGTAAATCTAAAGCCCAAGAGCAGAACTCAGCGATTTTGAAGTTAATTGCATTGAAATTATAACCTACAGTAACTCCCGATTCATTGACATCCCGATAAAACCCGACAGGAGTATACGGAAGTTTTTTGTCATCGACCCTGTCGATGGCTGTAAATAAAACCCTGCTCGCCATTTTCATTTTTTCTTCAAGTAGCTTATTATATCCTGAATCCGTGACGTGAATTGCTCAATCTGCTGGTTTGGGGGCCAGTGGGAGGGGCCTGGCGGATCGGCTCCTTGAATCCCAAGAAATCGGCTCCTCAAATTGGCCTGTAGTCCCTGTTTTTTGACAACTGAACCGTTTTGCTATGTCTTTCCCGGGGTCGCGGGCAAGCGATATCAGGGGGTTCCTGCCGGAAACCTATTCCTCCAAGGCTTGCCAGCTCCTCGTCGCTAGCCGTATGCCAGCCGGTGGTAGATCTGCCCAAAGGCTTCGGCATGGGCTTTCACATGGCGGCTGAATCTCAGTTTCAGGCGCCGGCCACTGCTGATAAGCCGCCCGGCAAAGTAGAC
>NZ_VLLN01000035.1 GCF_007830735.1 Geobacter argillaceus | reverse complement strand
ACTGGCGCCTTGTGCCCGTTGATTAGCATGGTCCGGGAGCTGGCGATTTTGTCATTGGTGAAGCATCTGCTATCCCGTTCAGAAGAGAGCCGTATCCGACAGTTCCCCTTTCCGGCTTGCTGATCATTATTGCGGAGGCCGGAGTGATGAAGCAGAAGAAGCCGTTCAAGAGAAAGCTCATGAGACTACCCAAGCATCTGGTACACCTCAATGCGTATGCCGCCGGTATCGACATCGGCTCAAAAAGCCACTTCGTCGCTGTTCCCGAAGGAGTGGATGAAGAGCCGGTGCGGGAATTTTCCACCTTCACCGCCCCATGTTCGATCCCGAACACTCCTTGTACGGCATAGGGAGTGCCGTGGACAACGACGATGTAGAGGATATGGTCACGCAGCAGGGTTCCGTCGGGGAGTGTATTGGCGGGGTCTTCAAGATATTTCCTGACCGGGTCGAGAATGTCTTCTGAGGTGATTTTGTCATCAGGCACACCATCTTTACCGTTCGGGGAGAATGCGAAATCCCGCGCGTCATGGTAGCGGAGCGACAGGTCACGAATGGTTTTGCCCTGACGGTTCTTTATTGAGAATTCTACGATTACGGTTCCCCGAAATAATTGCGCGGCGTTAAAGCGGAAACATCGCCCCTTGCTCTGATCAATCGGCGGGTAGCCGGCACCATCGCCAATGGTGGGGGGAATGCCGCTGACCAGCAGGTCGTATGACCAGCAGGTCGCGACGAAGAGGAGTGATAATCACTTCCCGACCGCTTTCCACCGAACGGCATGTTATCGATACAGAGTTCCAATCGGCATCGGGGTCACTAATGTGGATTTCAACTTTACGGGAATCCCTGACCCATTTGGGATCGGCGGGGGCTTTTCCTTTGCCAGTGAAGACAATGCCGTTTATATTGTCCTGGCTCTCTTCTTTGATGTACCAGGAATTGAAATGGTTATGACCGAAGTGCTTGCATGATAGGCCTAGAAGATGCGGCTTTTTTCCTGTCTTAGCATCGGTATGCATGGTGGCATAATACTCTGCAACTTCTTGTGAAACCTGAGTGGCGGTGCCAGGCTCCTAGTTTTCCAGTCGCGGTTGTAAAGGACCAGAACTTGATCCGGTGCAGCAGCAAACGGTTTCAGAGTAGATGCGGTGGAGTCTGCGTGAGTTGCCGGCGTGCTTAGAATTCCCATGAAAAGGAAGAGACCGGTGTGCAAGCGGCATATGTGGGCTGCTGTTTTCATGGTGAATCTCGGTTTTCCATTAACGCATGGGAATCGTCAGGCGCCAGATATAGTTTTTCATGGTGATTGTAGCAGATAGATGGCCACAGGCCAGCTGATGATTATTTCTGTTATGATTCGTCGATATATTTTTTGGCAGGCAACCTCATGGGCATCTTTGGGGCCTGGCATTGGGCAGCGTAATAACGATCTTATTGTGAGGAGAGTTTTTTGACAACATTCTCTCAAGAACTGAAAGCTCGACAACTGTACCTGGTGGTGGCCATCCTTCTTCTGGTTGCTACCTACTATCGAATCGTACCGGAGATGGTCCATTGGTGGTATGAGGACGACAACTACTCCCACGGCTTCCTGGTGCCGATCATCGCCGGTTATTTCCTCTGGCAGCGTTGGTCTGATCTTAAAGATCGCATCGTGAAGCCGGACGGCCTCGGCCTGGCCGTGATTATCCTCGGTCTTCTCCAGCTTACCGTTGCCTGGCTTGGCACCGAATACTTCACCATGCGCTCCTCCTTGATCGTCCTCCTCATCGGTATGGTCCTCTACTGGTTCGGCCGGGAGGTGCTGAAGGAGATGGCCCTGCCGCTCGGTTATCTCATCTTTATGGTCCCCATCCCCTACATCATCTACGACGCGGTGGCCTTTCCGCTCAAACTGTTCATCACCAAGGCATCCGTCGCGTTCATGAAGATGATCGGCGTGGCAGTGGTGCGGGAGGGCAACATCATCATGCTCCCCACCACCACCCTGGAGGTAGCCGATGCCTGCAGCGGCACCCGTTCCCTCATGTCGCTCCTTGCCCTCGCCGTGGCCTACGCCTTCTTCATCCAGACCTCAAACCTAAAACGGTGGGTCCTGATCGTGTCGGCCGTGCCGATCGCCATCGTCACCAATGCCATGCGGGTAATCGTTACCGGCATCCTGGCCCAGTGGTGGGGGGCCAAGGCAGCCGAAGGATTCTTTCACGAATTCGCCGGCCTGGCCGTTTTCGCCTTGGCCTTGGCGCTTCTTGTTGCCGAAGGGGCGCTGCTCAGGAGGGTGGGGCGATGATTGGTAAGACGCATTTCTTCATTGTGTATCTGCTATTGGCGGTTGTCGGACTCTACATCAACCTTCATGCTGACGTCACGGTGCCGACCAATAAGCCGTTCAGCGAGTTTCCGGTGCAGACCGGCCCGTGGCGGATGACCTCTCAGACGGAGTTCAGCGAGAATGTGCTCAACGTGCTGAAGCCCACAGACTACATAGCCCGTCAGTACGGAAGCAACGACGGTTCAAAGGTCGGGCTGTACATAGGCTACCACGGTGGCGGCAAGGAGAGCGGCGGCATCCATTCTCCCAAACACTGCCTGCCGGGAAGTGGCTGGTACGAGGTTTCCACCCGGCGAGATACTTTGATGGTTGGCACGGAACGGATCAACCTGGTGCGCGCTATTTATCAGAAAGGGGAGAGCAAAGAGATGTTCCTCTACTGGTTCCAGGTGCGGGATCGTTCCCTTTCCGATGAGTACTCCCTCAAGGCAGCCGAGATCGCCAATTCCTTTCTTTATCGCCGCCGCGATTCGACGTTCGTCCGGATATCGGTGCCGTTCGAGGCCGATGAGGCAAGGGCTCGTGCTGTTGGCGAACAGTTCATTCGCGATTTTCATTCGGTCATCCGTGCTTTTCTGCCGGCATAGGCACTGAACCTGCTCTGGGCTCGGGGCTGGGAAAAGCGGGCGTGTTGGACGGGAATTGTTGCAGTAATCGAGTCACCATCACCCATCACGGATTTGAATGGTTCAGACTACTCTCTCCATAGCCGTCATTGCGGTCGCCATATTGTTCTCGTTCTGGATGCCCTGCTCAAGGTGCGAGCGCTCCTTGTCGACCTTCTCCATATGCGTCGCGCTGCTGGTCACTGCCCTCCTTGAAACTTTCACTCTTCGGTTGTTCCTTCAGTCAGAGCTGTTCAACTACTGGGAAAAGTGGTCGCTTTACGCAGAGGCGCTCATCCCCGGCAACAACGCCCGTCATTACATCGATAATCCCGATTTCCAGCAGGATATGCTCCGCTCTCTCGACAACACGGTGAACAAGATGCAGGGGCTGATCGGCCGGCTGAAGAACCTGGGTGAGAAGGAACTGCTCAATCTGCAGCCGGTAGATCTGAAGACCGTGGTTCGCAGGGCAATGGCATTCCTGCCGGCCGATCGGGTGACCGTCGGGGGCGAGCCGCTGGTGGTCAAGGTCGATGCCGAGGAGTTGCAGAAGGTGCTTCTGAATCTCCTGCTTAATGCCGTGGAGGCCTCGCCGGACGGGAGCCAAGTTGCCGTCGAGGTGGCGATGGTCGGAGCACCCCACATCAGGGTCGTCGATCATGGAAGCGGGATGTCTGCAGACTACATACGCCGGGAGCTCTTTAAGCCGTTTGCCACTACCAAGAAGAAAGGGCTGGGCATCGGGCTCTACCAGTCGCGGCAGATCGTGGAGGCCCATGGCGGGAGGCTGGAGGTACAGAGCGAGGTGGGGAAGGGGACTGTTTTCACCGTGTGGCTTAAAAAGCCGTGACTGGTAACTCCGCCAGCTCCCGGACCACGCTGATCAACGGGCACAAAGCACCAATGGCGATTCGGCCTCCTCATCCTGGCTGCCATCATTAAGATAGCCAACCATGAGGTGAATCTCAAGTTACTCTATGAAAATTCGCCCCCAGATGGGGCGTGGGTCGCTTATCAGGATTTTTTTTGCAACTACCTATGGAGCAAGGGTCTACTCCCCCACCAGCTCGCCTTTGGTGAAGATTGCCTTCAGCCAGTAGCCTTCCTTCTCGATGTTCTCCCGGCCCCCTTCTTCACGGTCCACCAGGGAGACGATGCCGAGCACGTCCAGCCCTTCTTCCTTGGCCCGGTTCACCGCCTTCATGGAGGAACCGCCGGTGGTGACCACGTCCTCGACGATGACGACCCTGGTGCCGGGGGGGAGGTTCTTGCGCCCCTCCAGCCACTGGCCGGTGCCGTGCCCCTTCGGCTCCTTGCGGATGATGAAGGCATGGAGCGGTTTACCCGCCAGATGGGCGGCAATGGAGGTGGCGGTGGCGATGGGGTCGGCACCGAGGGTGATCCCGCCCACGGCCTGAACGCCGGCAACGTCCTTGATCGCATCAAAGAAGAGCCTGCCGACCAGGAGCCCGCCTTCTGCGTGGAGGGTGGTCTGCTTGCCGTCGAAGTAGAAGTCGCTCTCCCGCCCGGAGGCGAGGGTCACTCTGCGCTTCTCGTAGGAGAGTTCCAGGATGATCTGCTTCAGTCGTTCCCGATCGGTCATTTTACATACTCCTTATCAAATAGGTCCATCTGCGGATCGATCCCCATGTTGGGAAACCTGATGGGGTAATCGCCGGAGAAACAGGCCTTGCAGTGGGCGGTGTTCTCCGGGCCGACCGACTGGATCAGGCCGTTGTGGGAGAGATAGCCAAGGCTGTCGGCGGTGATGTAGCGGCGGATCTCGTCGATGGTGTGGGAGGCGGAGATCAGCTCTTTGCGGTTGGGGGTGTCGATGCCGTAGTAGCAGGGGTAGCTGGTGGGTGGAGAGGAGATGCGCATGTGCACCTCTTTGGCGCCGGCGTTTCGTACCATCTTGACGATCTTGCGGGAGGTGGTGCCCCGGACGATGGAATCGTCGATGACCACCACCCGTTTCCCTTCAAGCACCTCCCTGACCGGATTCAGCTTGATCTTGACGCCGAAGTGGCGGATCGCCTGCTGGGGCTCGATAAAGGTTCGCCCCACGTAGTGGTTGCGGATCAACCCCAGCTCGAAGCGGATACCTGCCTCCTCGGCATACCCCATGGCAGCCGGTACCCCGGAATCGGGAACCGCGATGACCACATCGGCCTCCACGCCGTGCTCCCTCGCCAGCTGGCGCCCCATCTCCTTGCGAACCATGTAGACGTTCCTGCCGAAGATGTAGGAGTCGGGGCGGGCGAAGTAGACAAACTCGAAGATGCAGGGGGTCGGCGTCACCTTTTTCCAGGGAAAGTGGGAGGTGATGCCGTTCTTGTTGATCACGATCATTTCGCCCGGCTCGATCTCCCGGATGAGCTCGGCCTCGATCAGGTCCAGGGCACAGCTCTCCGAGGCGACCACGTAGGACTCGCCCAGCTTGCCCAGGCACAGCGGGCGAAAGCCGTACGGGTCGCGGACCGCGATCATCCGGCTTTCTGTCAGGAACAGGAGGCAGTAGGCCCCCTCGATCCGCTCAAGGGCGCCGGTGATCCGATCCACCAGGGAGTTGTTCTTGGAGGTGGCCAGCAGGTGAACGATGATTTCGGTGTCCATGGAGGTCTGGAAGATGGAACCGTAGGCCTCCAGTTCGTCCCGGATCAGCTGGGCATTGACGATGTTGCCGTTGTGGGCCACGGCGATGGCGCCGCGGGAGTACTCCACCATGATCGGCTGGGTGTTCTTGATGACGGAGGAGCCGGCGGTGGAGTAGCGGACATGGCCGATGGCGGAGCGTCCCGGCAACTTCTGGAAGATCTCCTGGTTGCCGAAGACATCGGCCACCAGCCCCATCGCCTTATGGGTATGGAGGGTTGTGCCGTCGGAGGAGACGATGCCGCATGCTTCCTGGCCCCGGTGCTGGAGGGCGTACAGGCCGAGGTAGGTGAGGTTTGACGCCTCCTGGTGGTTGAAGATGCCGAAGATGCCGCACTCTTCTTCTGGGCGTGAAAAATTCATAAGGTCTCCACGTTGCTGTACATCGGTGAGGAACGGATCAGACAAGGTTTTGTCTCACGTATTCTGCCGCGTTCTTGAACAGGACCAGACCGTCTCCATCCTCCGGCAGCTCCTCCCGCGTCCAGCGGGGGTGGCTGGTGCGGTGGACGAAAGCCTCCGGGTGGGGCATGAGCCCCATGAGCCGGCCGGTCGCGTCGCAGATGCCGGCGATGGCGTTCTCCGAACCGTTGGGGTTCAGGGGAAATTCCATGGTGGGAGCTTTGTAGCCGGCATCGCTATACTTGAGCGGTGCCAGGTTCTCCCGTTCGATCCGGGCCAGGACCTCCAGGGAAGCGGTGACGAATTTCCCTTCGCCGTGGCGGATCGGCAGGTAGATCCCCTTGGCGATCCCTTTGGTGAAGACGGACGGTGAGGCAGGGTCGACCTTCAGGTATACCCAGCGGTCCTGGAAGCGGCCGCAATCGTTGTGGGTGAGGGTGGCCACCTGTTCCAGGGTGGTGCCGCCGAAGCCGGGCAGGAGCCCCATCTTGACCATCAGCTGGAAGCCGTTGCAGACCCCGAGGATCGGCTTGCCGGCACTGATGAAGCGGAGCAGTTGGTCCAGCAGGTGCTCCTCCCGTTCGTCAACCTTGGCGTACCTGAGGCGGTTGGCCTGGGCCTTGGCGCTCCCCAGGTCGTCACCGTCCAGGAAGCCGCCGGTCAGGTTCAGGAAGTGGAAGTCGTCCAGGCGGATCTCGCCGGAAAGCAGTTCGGCGATGTGGGCGACGACCGCCTCGTCGAACCCGCCCAGGCGGCAGGCGTGGGCCGCCTCCACCTCGCAGTTGGTGCCGTTGCCGGTGATAACTATTGCTCTGGTTTTTTTCATTTAAAGATAACCTCGTTATTCAACGCGGAACGACACGGATTTGTGATGGATTGACGCGGATGTTTATTCTGAATCTAGAATCCGTGGTGATCCGCTTTGTTCCGCGTCCTTCCGTGTTGAATTGTTCGCTTAAAGATCCCGCAAGGGGCGCTGCCACGCCTCTTTCAGCTCAGTCAGCCCCGCCTTGACCACGGTGCTGCCTGAGAGGCCGGTGATGGTCAGGGTCGGTTCCTGGGTGACCTCGCCGATGGCGGCGAAACAGTTGCCGCTCATGAAGGCCTCGAAGGCGTCCCGCTTCTCCGGACGGACGGTCACCAGGTGCCGGGAGGCCGACTCGCCGAAGAGGAGGGCCACGTCGCTCTTCTCAGCGGCATCTCCCTTCCAGAGGACTTTGGAGAGGTCGAGCCTAAGGCCGCAGCCGCCGGCAAAGGCGCTCTCGGCAGCGGCTACCGCCAGGCCGCCGTCGGACAGGTCGTGGCAGGAGGCGACAGTCCCTTCCATGACCGCCCGGTGATAGGCCTGGTAGCGCTGGTAGGCCTTGACAGGGTTCACCACCGGTACCCGGTTGCCGGTCGCCCCTTTCAGTGCCAGGTATTCGGAGCCGCCGAGCTCGTTGGCGCTCTTGCCCAGCAGGTAGACGAGGTCACCGGGACGCTTCACGTCCATGGTGACCGCCTTCCGGACATCCTCGATCTTGCCGATCACCGAGAAGAGCAGGGTCGGCGGAATGGAGATCTTGGTGGTGCCGTCGTAGAAGTCGTTCTTCATGGAGTCCTTGCCGGAGATGAGCGGAAGGGAATAGGCCAGGCAGATGTCGTACAGCGCCTGGTTGGAGCGGACCAGTTGGGCCATCTTGTAGGCACCGTCCGGGGTCTTTTCGGACAGGACCGGGTCGCACCAGCAGAAGTTGTCCAGGCCGGCCACCAGCTCCAGGGAGCCTCCTGTGGCTACATAGTTGCGCAACCCCTCGTCGACGGCGTTGGCGGTCATGTGGTAGGTGTCGATGTCGCTGTAGCGGGGACAGATACCGTGGGCCACCACTACCCCTTCCCAGGAGTCGAGGATCGGTCGGACAACTGCCGCATCGGACGGGCCGTCGTTGGCGATGCCGGTGAACGGCTTGACGATGCTCCCACCCTGCACCTCATGGTCGTAACGCCGCACCACCGACTCCTTGGAGCAGATGTTGAGGGAGCCGAGAAGCGCAGACAGGTCGGCGGTGTAGTCACCCTTCATCTCGATGGTAGGTTCTTCGTGGCGCGGCGGTAGCCACTTTGCCGGGAGCTGCATGGGGGGGAGCCCCTCGTGCATGAACGACATGGGGAGGTAGGCGACGGTCCGGTCGTTGTAGAGGATGTGGAAGGTGCCGCTGTCGGTGAACTCCCCAAGGACCGTGGCTTCGCAGCCGAACCGCTTCGCCATGGCCAGGAACTCGTCGAGCTTCTCCGGCGGCACGGCCAGGCTCATCCGCTCCTGGGCCTCGGAAATCAGTATCTCCCACGGGGCCAGACCCGGGTACTTGAGGGGGGCCTTGGCCAGGTCCATCCGGCAGCCGTTGCATTCGCCCGCCATCTCGCCGATGGAAGAGGATAGTCCGCCGGCGCCGTTGTCGGTGATGAAGCGGTACAGCCCCTTGTCCCTGGCCCGGATCAGGAAGTCGAACATCCGCTTCTGGGTAATCGGGTCGCCGATCTGTACCGCCGACACCGGCGAGTTCTCGTTCAACTCCTCGGAGGAGAAGGTGGCGCCATGGATGCCGTCCTTGCCGATCCGGCCGCCGGTCATGACGATCAGGTCGCCCGGCTTGATGCTCTTCTCAAAGCTCGGCTCGCCGCCTATCTCGGCCGGCATCATGCCGGCGGTGCCGCAGAAGACGAGCGGTTTGCCGGCAAATCGTTCATCAAAGACCAGTGAGCCGTTGACGGTCGGGATGCCGCTCTTGTTGCCGCCGTGTTCCACTCCTTCCACGACACCCTCGTAAATACGGCGGGGGTGAAGCAGGCGGGAGGGGAGCGGCTTGGCATAGAACGGGTCGGCAAAGCAAAAGACGTCGGTGTTGAAGATCAGTCTCGCCCCTTTGCCGGTACCGAACGGGTCGCGGTTGACCCCGACGATGCCGGTGAGCGCCCCGCCGTAGGGGTCCAGGGCCGACGGCGAGTTGTGGGTCTCCACCTTGAAGACCAGGGACTGCTGATCGTTGAAGCGGATCACTCCGGCGTTGTCCTTGAAGACCGAGAGGCAGAAGTCCTTGTCCCCCAGTTTTTCCCGGACATCCTTGGTGGTCCGCTGGATGAACGACTTGAACAGGGATTTGATCTCCTGTTTGGTGCCGTTTTCGTCCTCGTACTGGACCGTGCCGGCGAAGATTTTGTGTTTGCAGTGCTCGGACCAGGTCTGGGCCAGGCACTCCAATTCCACGTCGGTCGGCCGGTCGGAAAGACCGACGGTGCGACGCTCGGCCAGCAGTTGCGGATCGCGGTAGTGGTCCCGGATGATCCGCATTTCCTCCAGGGTGAGGGCCAGCACTCCATCCTTGCTGATCCGCATCAACTCCTCATCGCTCACGTTGAGGTCGATCTCCCGGACCTCGGCCTTTGTTTCGCCGCTAACCTTGGGCAGGGTGGCCGGGAAGCCCCCGTTGGTACCGAAGTCGGCAGCGGAAAGGATGGTGAAGCGCTGGATCAGTGTGTTGCAGAGGAGGCCGGTGGCGATTCGTTCGATATCGGCACTGGTGAGAGGGCCGCTGATCAGGTACTGGACCGCGGTGTAGACCGCCTCACCGGCAGCGAACGGCCGGCCGGTCAGGTACTCGATCGCCTCGCGGGCAGTGCGGCCGATGTTGTCGGTGACGCCGGGGCGGAGTCCCACTTCGACGGCGAAGTCGAAGTCGTGGCCCTGGGGGGCATCGATGCTCCAGGTCTGGATGACCGGGTCGCACAGGGGGCCGCTGGCAGCCTGCTCCAGTTCGGCTCGGGAGAGGGGGGCATCGACGGTAAAGACATCAATGGTCCGGACCGCTGCCACCGGCAGGTGGAGAAAATGGGCGATTTCTCCGGCAACCCGCTCGCCGCGGGCGTCACGCACCCCGTCCTTGAGGGCGATTTCGATTCTGTTGGCCATTTATCCTTCCTTGTGCAGCAGCACGGTCTGGGTCGGGTAGGGGATGCTCACCCCATGTTCGGCCAGCCGCCTGATCAGCAGGGTGTTGATGGTGTCGGTAACGGGAAATACCTTGGTGTACTCCTCAACCCAGAAGAAGAGGGCCATCTGCAGGGTGCTGTCGCCGAACGAGGTGAAATAGGCCTCAGGTATCGGTTCCCTGAGGACGTTGGGAACCTCCAGGGCGGTGTCGACCAGGAGCTTCTTTACCTGCTCCACGTCGCTGCCATAGGAGACGCCGAGGTTGATCCTGCCTTTGGCGCGGACATCCGGGAACGCCTGGTTGATGACCGTGGTGTTGCACAGGTCGGAGTTGGGGATGATCAGGAGGGTGTTGTCCACGGTCTTGATCTTGGTGGTCCGGAGACCTATGTCGGTCACGTCCCCCCAGTTGCCGTCCTTGAGCTGGATACGGTCGCCGATCCGGAATGGCCGGTCGATCATCAGGGTGAAGCCGGAGATCATGTTGGCCAGGGTGTCCTTGGCTGCCATACCGATGGCCAGGGAGCCGATCCCCAGGGCGGTGACCAGGGAGAGAATGTCGTAGTTGAAGTGTTTGAGGATGATGATCAGGGCCGTGGCGATCACAAAGATGGTGATAAGCTTTTCCAGGAGCGGGATCAGCTGTCGGTCGAGCCCTTCTCCGTGGCGTTGGGCGAGACGGTTGCCGTACCAGCCGAGCAGTTCGTCGGTGGCCCGGTAGGCGATGTTCGTGAGCAGCGCCACGTTGATGACGAAGACCCCACCCGATACCCAGAGCTGCACATTTGCCGGAAACGGCAGGGAGTGCAGTGCCGCGTAGAGTCCGGCAAATACCACCAAGAGCGCCGTTGGCGGCGTTACCCTGTTGAGAATCCGGTCATCCAGGTCAGTGGCGGTAAAGGCGGTCAGCCGGGGCACCCAGTTCGTGAGGAGCCAGCGGAGCAGTCGCGACAGCACCCAGAAAAGGGCAAAGATCACCACCGCGACCAGGATCTCCTTCAGCCAGTAGAGATAGGGGCTGTCGGTTTCCTGCTGCTGGAAAAATTCCAGGATGCTATTCACCAAAGACCCTCGTGAAGATGGTGTCCACATGTTTCATGTGGTAGCCCAGGTCGAACGCTTCGCGGATCTCCTCTTCCGGCAGGTAGCCGCGTACTTCGGTGTCGGCCAGCAGCTCTTCCAGGAAGTCCTTTCCCTGCTCCCAGACTTTCATGGCGTTTCGCTGTACCAGGGAGTAGGCCTGTTCCCGCGAGGCGCCGGCAGTGGCCAGCTTGAGCAGTACCCGCTGGGAGAAGATGAGTCCCCGCATCTGGTTCAGGTTCTTCAACATGTTTTCCGGGTAGACCACCAGGTTTTCGATCAGGCCGACGCAGCGGTTGAGCATGAAGTCCATGAGGATGGTGCCGTCCGGGCCGATGATCCGTTCCACGGAGGAGTGGGAGATGTCCCGCTCGTGCCAGAGTGCCACGTTCTCCATGGCCGACACGGCATAGCCGCGGATCAGGCGGGCCAGGCCGGTAAGGTTTTCGGACAGGACCGGGTTCCGCTTGTGGGGCATGGCGGAAGAGCCTTTCTGCCCCTTGCTGAAGAATTCCTCGGCCTCCAGCACCTCGGTCCGCTGCAGGTGGCGGATCTCGACGGCAAACTTCTCGATGGAGGAGGCGATGATCGCCAGGGTGGAGAAGAACTCGGCATGGCGGTCGCGCTGGATCACCTGGGTGGAGCAGGGGGCCGGCTTGAGCCCCGCCTTCCGGCAGACATATTCCTCGACCTTGGGGTCGATGTTGGCAAAGGTTCCGACCGCACCGGATATCTTGCCGTAGGCCACGGTCTCCCGGGCCGACTCCATTCGTCGGAGGTTGCGGCGCATCTCGTCGTACCAGAGGGCCATCTTGATGCCGAAGGTGACCGGTTCGGCGTGGATACCGTGGGAGCGCCCCATCATCGGGGTCATCCGGTGTTCGAAGGCCCGTTTTTTGATGGCTGCCATCAGGCGCCGGATATCGTCGATGATCAGGTCGCTCGCCTCGGCCAGCAGCATGGCAAAGGAGGTGTCCAGCACGTCGGAGGAGGTGAGCCCCAGGTGGACGAAGCGCGAGTCATCGCCGATGTAGTCGGCCACCGAGGTGAGAAAGGCGATGACGTCGTGCTTGACGGTCCGCTCGATCTCGTTGATCCGGTCGACGTCGAAGCTGGCCTTCTCCTTGATCCGGTCGACGGCGTCAGTGGGGATGTTGCCCAGCTCGGCGTGGGCCTCGCAGGCGTAGATCTCGATATTGAGCCATTTCCGGAAGCGGTTCTCGTCGGTCCAGATGCGGGCCATTTCAGGACGGGTGTAACGTTCGATCATGCTGAAAACTCCTCGTTAAAGTTCGGGCGGCGCAATGCGCCTAAATCTAAATGCATACTGAAAAACTTAGGTTGCTCAAAAATAGTCAGGTCGTCGCATCCGCAGCAGACTCCGCGGAGGCGTAGCAGCGCTACGCCGCACAAGGAAGCTTGCGAGGACGGCGGCGAGATGGCTGTTTTTCAGCAACCGGCTAAATCTCCAGTAGTTCGCTTGGCCGGTACTGGTCACCGACAAACAGCCTCGGTGCACAAACATTCTGGCCGGCAAGAAGTGTGGTGGCGGTACTCTCCGCCAGTCGCGGATCGTTGTTGACCTCCGAAAGATGGGCCAGAAAGACCCCTTCGAGCCCGTCGTGCAGCAGTTCTTCGAGAAGCTGGCTCGATTCGTTGTTGGAGATGTGTCCGTGCCGGGACTTGATCCGCTGCTTCAGATGCCAGGGGTAGGGGCCGTTTTGGAGCATCTCTTCGTCATGGTTTGACTCGATGACCAGCGCCCGGCATCCCTTGAGCTTTTCCGTGATGAGTCGTGTCACAATGCCGAAGTCTGTGGCAAAGCCAAACCGTCCTTCACCGCTTTCTATGGTGAAGCCAACCGGATCACAGGCGTCGTGGGTGGTCGGAAACGGTTCGATTATCAGATCCCGGAAGGCAAAGGAATAGCCCGATTCGAACTCCACCACCTCTGACTTGCGAAAGGTGCTTTCGGCTGCCTTGTGGGTCGGGTAGCTGACCAGGACCGGAATCTTGAGTTTGCGGCCCAGGGTGCCGGCCCCCTTGATATGGTCGGTATGGTCGTGGCTGACAAGGATGGCGTGCAGATCGCTGCCGTTTACGCCGATCAGCGCCAGCCGGCGGATGATCTCGACGGACGACAACCCGGCGTCGATCAAGAGCCTTGTAGCGCCGCTCCGTACGAAAACCGCATTCCCCTTGCTGCCGCTGGCTAGCAGGCAGATCTGCACACACTGTCTCCCGTGATGCCGTAGGATAGTCGCGTTCCTGCCGTTGCCGGCGTATTTGGCCAGGGCAGGTCGTAGGCAGAACATCTCCTTATACCTTAGTTCGGGGTCTGGTTCAAGAGGGAGAATTATCTGAAAATGCTCATGTAATCGATGCTGCTTTGATCGGCGACCGGGTTGACGGGAAGAATTATGTGGAACGTGGAGCCCGGGAAATCGTCGGGATTATGCCCCGGGGATTCCACCCAGATGTCACCACCATGCATCTGGACGATCCCTTTGGCGATGGCCAGGCCGAGGCCGGCACCCTTGGCCTTGAAGGCAACCTTTCCCGAGCTGTGCTCCTCGATATTCCCGGCTTCGTAGAATTTTTCGAAAATGCGCACCTGATCGTCCCTGTCGATGCCGATACCGGTGTCGCTGACGGTGATCTGCACATACAGGTGATGATTGCGGCCGTTGTCGACTGTAAGGGCGTGGTTGTCAGGAGCGGGCTGGATGCCACGGAGGAGGTATTTGGCGGATGTGGAAACCGATATGGTGCCACCGTCCGGAGTGAACTTTATGGCGTTACCCAGCACGTTGGACAGGAGCTGCATCAGACGTATCCGGTCTCCTTTGATGCCGGGGATGGTGGTATCCAGTTTGACCTGGATCTTCTGGTGGCGCATGGAAAAGAAAAAGCTGAGTTCGTTGACGGTAGCCTCCACCAGGGAGTTGATGTCCAGTTCCTCGAACTTGAGGCGGACCCGCTGCTCGTCGATCATGGAGATGTCCACCAGATCCCTGACGATGTTGTCCAGGCGCATGGCTGCGTTGGAGATGTTCTGCATCATCTCCAGGACAGTCTTGTCCAGCCGGTCGGCCATATCGGTGGTGATCAGCTCCGCATAGCCCATGATGACGGTCAGGGGGGTCTTTAGTTCGTGGGACGCGAGTCCCAGGAACGAGTCTTTCATCCGGTTGAGCCGGGCCAGGTCGGCGGCGCTCTTGCTCAGATTGCTCAGGATCTCCCGTTCCTTGGTAATGTCACGGAAGATGGCCTGGATAATCCGTTCGTTCCCCTGCTGGATACTGACGATGGAAATTTTTGCCAGGACGACGCTCTCGTTTTTGTTGACCAGTTGCAGTTCGTCGGTGACATGGTCGCCGGTGCGGGTCGCGGCAAACAGCCGGTGGACTCTGGGGACGTTTTCCACGTTCAGGAGGAGCAGGAATTTTGTGACGTGGAGCCCCAGCAGTTCGGCGGCAGAATAACCAAAGATCTCTTCGGCCATTTTGTTGACGATCCGAATGGTCTCGTCCGCCCCCAGGACCACGATGGCATCGCTGGCGTCCTGCATGAGGGACTTGTAAAGTTCTTCCGAGCGTTCCAGATCCAGACTCATCTCTTCCAGTTGGTTGAAGGAGGCCTGGAGTTGCTGGTGGGTGTCGGTGAGCTCCTGATAATGGCTCTTGAGCTCCAGGTCGCGCTCTTTCAGCGATGCGGCCATGGCATTGATCGATCTGGCCAGCTCGTTGAATTCGAAGACCGGTACTTCCGGGATCTTGGTGTCCAGCGCCCCCTGGGAGATTTTCTGGACCCCGGCCAGAAGCTTGGTGATCGGTTGCATGACACTCTTCCTGATGAAGAGGGCAACGAGAGAGAAGACCACCAGCAAAAAGACCGCCAGGATGAAGACGGAGCGGACAACCATCTTCGTGACCTTGTCCGTGATTGCGCTTTCCTCGAAGCCGATATGGACCAGGCCGCTCACCTTGCCGTCCGGGGTTTTGATGGTTGTGACCGTGTCGTAGTATTTGGTGCCGTCGCCGATCAGGTGGGTCCGCTCATTCAGTCGCAGGTTGAGCGACTTGATAATGGCGGAGAAATTCAGCCGGCTGTATTTCTCGTTATTGATATAGAGGGGGCTGCCGTCGGGATCGGTGATAGCGCAATAAGCGATTTCCGGGTTGTTGGCCACCAGTTCCTGGCACTTGGCGGGAAGACCTTCTATGGCGAGCAGGTCGACACCGAGCCCCAGAACCTTTTCCACCGACCCCTTGAGGGAGGCACCAAGGCTCTGGGAGCGGAGGATAAGGGCATTCTCGTAATCCGTGCGAAAACCGATGATATCCATGCCGGTGTTGGCCAGAATGGTCAGGGATAGGACAAGGAACGAGAAGATAAGGATGCGTTTTTCTAAAGAGTTTTTCATTCGCTGTGCAAGAGGTGCGACAAAATCTTAAGCCCGAATTGATGAATACTACCATAGAATTAGTTGTTTGATATTAATTTTTCGCAATGCGTCTTCTGGCGGCGCAGCATGCGTGTTAATCTGATTATTGATCGTTAACAAAGTTGTTGACGGCAAATCCGGCGAATGTTTATTATGCGGCGTCCATTTGACTCGGATGAGTGATAGAGTACACTAGATCAAAATTTTGAGGAGGCAGGACATGGCAATCAGAGTTGCGATCAACGGTTTCGGAAGAATTGGCAGGATGGTGTTTAGGGCAGCCCTTAAGGAAAAGGATATAGAGATCGTGGCAATTAACGATCTTACCGATTCCGCCACTCTTGCTCATCTTCTTAAGTATGACTCTGTCCATGGGGCCTTTAACGCCAAGGTCGAGGCCAAAGGCGACGAACTGGTGGTGAACGGTAAGGCGATCACTATCTACAAGGAACGGGACCCGGCAGCGCTGCCGTGGAAAAAGGAAAAGGTTGACCTGGTGCTGGAAGCCACCGGGCTGTTTACCGCTAGGGATAAGGCCGAACTGCACCTGAAGGCGGGCGCCAGGAAGGTGATCATCTCTGCCCCTGCCACCGGCGAGGATATCACCATCGTCATGGGGGTCAACAGCAGCCTGTACGACCCGAAGAAGCACAACATCATCTCCAACGCCTCCTGTACCACCAACTGTCTGGCGCCGGTGGCCAAGGTTCTCCACGAGACCTTCGGCATCGAAAAGGGGCTCGTGACCACGGTTCACTCATACACCAACGACCAGAACATTCTCGATCTTCCCCACAGGGACCTGCGCCGGGCCCGGGCTGCGGCTCTGTCCATGATCCCCACCACTACCGGTGCCGCCAAGGCGGTCTCCCTTGTCCTGCCCGAGCTCAAGGGCAAGATGGATGGCATGGCGATCCGGGTGCCGACCCCCAACGTCTCCGTGGTCGACCTGGTGGCAGTCCTGAAGAAGAAGACCGATGCCGAGAAGGTCAACGCAGCACTGAAGAAGGCCTCCAAAGGGGCTCTCAAGGGGATTCTCGGCTTCGAGGAGGCGCCGCTCGTTTCCATCGACTTCAACGGCAACCTCCTCTCTTCTATTGTCGATGCTGCCTGCACCAAGGTGCTCGATGGGAACATGGTCAAGGTTCTTTCCTGGTACGACAACGAATGCGGCTTTTCCCAGCGGGTCGTTGACCTGGTTAAGCTGATCGCTTCCAAATAGGCTACTGAAGGATTGGGGAGACAGGAAACTGCCTCCCCATTCTTTTGCCCGATACAGCCGTCTCATTCAAGATGACACAAAATAAATCAATGTAGGGGCGCTTGCCGCGCCCTTGTTGGGCGGAGCAAGCGCTCCCCTACCATGAACAAATCCATTAAGGAGGAGAATATGCCAATCCGCTACATCGATCAACTCAAGGACCTGAAGGGGAAAAAGGTTTTCATCCGGGTGGACTTCAATGTTCCGCAGGATGACAAGGGAAACATCACTGAGGATACCCGCATTGCCGGTGCCGTGCCGACCATCAAATACGCCGTCGAACAAGGGGCGAAGGTGGTTTTGGCTTCTCACCTGGGGCGGCCCAAGGGGGAGAAAAAGGCGAAATATACCATGGCCCCGGCAAGCAAGCGGCTGTCCCAACTGCTCGGCAAGAAGGTGACCCAGGCTCCGGACTGCTTCGGCCCTGAGGTCGACAAGCTTGTCGCTGCCATGAAACCCGGCGACGTGGTCATGCTGGAGAACGT
The DNA here is from genome assembly GCF_007830735.1 of Geobacter argillaceus. Taxonomy (GTDB): domain Bacteria; phylum Desulfobacterota; class Desulfuromonadia; order Geobacterales; family DSM-12255; genus Geomobilibacter; species Geomobilibacter argillaceus. The sequence continues at coordinate 17,733 of NZ_VLLN01000035.1, read as the reverse complement.
TCGGTTCTATCCCGGCGAAGAGAAGAACGATGCCGCTTTTGCCGGGAAGCTTCTCAACGGCTGCGAGATTTATGTCAACGACGCCTTTGCCGTCTCCCACCGCGCCCACGCCTCGGTGGAGGCGATCACCAAAATCGTGCCGACGATTGCCGCCGGCTTTCTGATGAAGAACGAGATGACCTTTTTCGACAAGGCGATGAAAAACCCGGTGCGGCCGCTGGTGGCCATCCTGGGCGGCGCCAAGGTCTCCGGCAAGCTGGAGGTGCTGGAAACCCTGGTCAACAAGGTCGACAAGATCGTCATCGGCGGCGGCATGGCCTTTACCTTCCTGAAGGCCATGGGGTATGGGGTGGGCAAGTCGCTGGTGGAGGACGAATTGATCCCGACCGCCAAGAAGGTCATGGATAAGGCGAAGAAAAGGGGGGTCAAATTCTACCTGCCAATGGACTGCGTCGTGGCCGATGCCTTCGAGGCGAAAGCCACCAACTTCATTGCCACAGTCCAGGAGATTCCCGAGGGGTGGATGGCCCTGGATATCGGGCCCGCCTCGGCTGCGCTCTTTGCCGAAACTCTGCGGGACGCGAAAACGGTTATCTGGAACGGCCCCATGGGGGTGTTCGAGATGGACGCCTTTGCCCGCGGCACCTTTGCCGTAGCCGAGGCGGTTGGCAACTGTTACGCCACCACCGTCATCGGCGGGGGGGATACCGATGCGGCCGTGAACAAGGCAGGGGTGGCCGACAAGGTCAGCTACATTTCCACAGGCGGCGGCGCCTTCCTGGAGTTGCTGGAAGGGAAGGTTCTCCCCGGGGTCAAGGCGCTGGATGTGAAGGGAAAATAAAGGAGTCTTCATGCGAACACCGATCATTGCCGGTAACTGGAAACTGTTCAAGACATCGTCCGAGGCCCTGGAGCTCGTTACGGGGCTCATGCCGCTGGTGAAGGACACCAAAGGGGTGGAGATCGTAGTGGCGCCGGTTTTCACGGTGCTGTCCCGGGTGCGCGATGCCCTGGCAGGCTCAAATGTCAGGCTGTCAGCCCAGGATTGCTACTGGGAGGAAGAAGGGGCGTTCACCGGCGAGGTATCACCGAAGATGCTGCTTGATGCCGGTTGCAGCCATGCCATCATCGGGCATTCGGAGCGGCGCCAGTTCTTTGGCGAGACGGATGCCACGGTCAACCGGAAGATCAAGGCCGCCATCGCTGCCGGGCTCACCGTGCTCTTCTGCATAGGTGAAACCCTTGCGGAGCGTGAATCCGGCAGGACTTTCGACGTCCTGAAGCGACAGGTGGCAGGTGGGCTGGAAGGGATTTCCGAAGCAGACCTCGCCAAGTTGGTCATCGCCTACGAGCCGGTTTGGGCCATAGGTACCGGCAAGACGGCCAGCGATGAGCAGGCCCAGGAGGCCCACGCCTTCATCAGGCAGGAAGTGGCAACTCTCTACGGTCAGGCAACGGCAACGGCCATGAGGATTCTGTACGGCGGGAGCGTGAAACCGGAAAACATCAGGGGGCTGATCGCCCAGCCCGACATCGATGGCGCCCTTGTGGGCGGGGCAAGTCTCAAGGCCGATTCCTTCGCTGCCATCGTCAACGGTACGGTACAATAATCACGTTGCCAATGAACCATGAATGTGGTATGTATCCCCTTTCTCGAAAAAGTTCGGAAAGGATCGGAAGCATGATCTACCTGCTGATTTTTCTTCATATCTTTGTAAGTATCATCCTTATCGCCGTTGTCCTGATGCAGTCAGGGAAGGGGGCGGAGATGGGGGCTTCCTTCGGTGCCGGCGGCAGCCAGTCGGTCTTTGGCGCCGGTGGCGGCAGCACGTTCATGAGCAAGATGACCACCGGTGCTGCCATCATCTTCATGCTCACGTCACTGGTGCTGGCGTACCAGTCCGGCAAGTCGGGCAGTTCGTCCATCATGTCGTCTGCACCCAAGGTTGCGCCGCAGAAGCCTGCTGCACCGGCCTCGCAGCCGGCGCAAACCAAGCCGGCAGCTCCGGCCCCGACCGGCCAGCCGCTGCAGGCCCCGGCACCGGCAGCGCCGGCGCAAAAGTAGGGAAATTTCTGTTGACACCGGACCGTTCCGGTGATATTTAATCGGTCCCTGCTGATGGCTGGCAGATAAACCGGAAACAACGATTCAGACATAGACGCTCGGTTGAGCGTAACAAGCATGCGGTGGTGGCGGAATTGGTAGACGCACCAGCTTGAGGGGCTGGCGGGAGCAATCTCGTGATGGTTCGAGTCCATTCCACCGCACCAATACAGAAAGGCCGGGTTCTTCCCGGCCTTTTCCTTTAGGAGGTTGCTGAAAAACAGCCATCTCGCCGCCGTCCTCGCAAGCTCCTTTGTGCGGCGTAGCGCTGCTACGCCTCCGCGGAACTTGCTGCGGGTGCGACGATCCGACTATTTTTGAGCAACCTTAGACATCTCTGTTAAGCAGCTCATCCGTTCGGCAAAAGGCACGGGAGAGACGGTGCTCGATCAGATTGCGAAGTATACAGCCAAACTTGCCACCGACCGTTCGGCAGATGCTGACCGGATCGCCATTGCCGTCAAGGACGACTGTCTCTTCTCCCGCGGCATCCCCCCCCTGGCGACGCTCGCCGAACAGGTCCTGACCCATCTGAACGCCATCGCCCTGGTAGTGGCCCAGCCATCGCTCCCCTTTGCCGAACTCCTTGCGAGGCGCGCACGACCCGACGAACACACGATCATCCCCCGCGACACCGAAACCCGCACCTTTCTCCACGACATCCCGTTCGTACGCCAGGATGAGCTCACCGCCGATCCGGCACCCTTTCTGGCGCGGCTGCTGGGCAGCCGCAAGGGGGTTGTCGTCGAGGGGATCGGTATCCTGGCGGTGGGCGCCATCACGGTGGAGCAGGCCTACATCAACTATTCGTCAATCTTTCACGCCACCTTTGTCAAGTACCTGGAGGATCTGCTGCACCACCGATTCTCTCTGCCCGGCGAGGAAGAGGCGTTTGCCTCATTCCGCGATGGCTGGCTGAGACCGTTGACCGCGGATGGCCTGGCGTTTCGGGCCGGACCTTTGCCCGACCCGGCAACGATTCTCGACGAGGTGGCTAAGGTCGGTGGCTATACCGTCCAGCGCGGGCTGGTCGATTCCTTTTTCGGCAATATTTCCTGGCGCAGCAACGATCGCATCTACATCTCCCAGACCGCGGCCAGCCTTGACGAACTGCCCGGCTGCATCGATCCGGTAGCCATGGACAATTCGTCCACCACCGGCATCACCGCTTCCAGCGAACTGGCTGCCCACCGCCGGATCTATGAGACGAGCGACGCCTGCTGCATCCTCCATGGCCATCCGAAATTCAGCGTGGTGATGAGCATGCTCTGCGACAACGCTGAATGCGGCATCACCGACTGCTGGCGGGACTGTCCCCATGTGCGCGACCTGGGGGGGGCGCCGGTGGTTGCCGGCGAGATCGGCGCCGGCGGTCTGGCCAAGCGGGTGCCGCCGGTCATTGCCGGCCCGGGCCGGGCGATCGTCTACGGTCACGGCGTCTTCACCATCGGCCGCTCAGGTTTTGGCGAGGCGTTCAGCGCCATGGTCGAGGTGGAGAACTGGTGCCGGGCCGAGTATTTCCGTCGGCTGGCCGCGCACGGCGCCTGAGGAACGAGGTGCGAGGGGAAAAGTTTTTTCCAGTCACCAGTCACCAGTCACTGCTTTATTGACCCCTTTCCGCTCCCGTGTCATAATCGCTGAAATTTTTTAGCCACAGTAAATGTTTCCAATGGTCCCCATGAGCTTTGTCCATCTTCATCTCCATACCCAGTACTCCCTTCTTGACGGTGCCATTCGCCTCGGCGATCTGGTGAAAAAGGTCAAGTCGTGCGAGATGCCGGCCGTGGCCATCACCGACCACGGCAGCATGTTCGGGGCGGTGGAGTTCTATCTGAAATGCAAGGATTACGGGGTCAAGCCGATCATAGGCTCCGAGGTCTACATGGCGGCCGGCTCCCGTTTCAGCAAGGAGTCCGGGGCGGGCGACTCCTCCATGTACCACCTGCTCCTGCTCTGCGAGAACATGCAGGGGTACAGGAACCTCTCCCGCCTGGTCTCTGCCGGCCACAAGGAGGGGTTCTACTACAAGCCGAGGATCGACAAGGAGTTGCTGGCCCAGTACAGCGATGGTTTGATCTGCCTTTCCGCCTGTCTGAAAGGGGAGGTGGCGACCCTTTGCAGCCGGGGCCGCATGGATGAGGCGACCGCCACGGCCCGCTGGTACGCGGAACTCTTCCCGGACCGCTACTACATCGAGCTGCAGGAAAACACCCTGCCCGAGCAGGATGTGGCCAACAAGCGGCTCCTGGAGGTGGCGCGGGAGCTCTCACTGCCGCTGGTGGCCACCAACGACTGCCACTACCTGAACCGCGAAGATGCCCGTGCTCACGAGGTGCTGCTCTGCATCCAGACCGGCAAGACCATAAACGACCCGAACCGGATGCGCTTTTCGGCCGAGGAGTTCTACGTCAAGACGCCGGAGGAGATGGCCGCGGCGTTCCATTACGCACCGGAGGCGATCGCCAATACCCTGGCCATTGCCGATCGCTGTGAGCTGGCGTTCGATTTCAAGACCTACCATTTTCCCCAGTACACCAAGCCGGCGGACAAGAGCCTGGACGAGGTGCTGGAGGAGCAGGCCTATGCAGGGCTCAAGGAGCGGCTGGTCACCATCAGGGCAAAGTACCCTGACCTCACGCCGGAGCAGGAGCAGGGGTACTCCGACCGGCTGCGGATCGAACTGGACTGCATCTCGCAGATGGGGTTCCCGGGCTACTTCCTGATCGTTGCCGACTTCATCAACTGGGCCAAGGACCAGGGGATACCGGTCGGGCCGGGCCGCGGCTCTGCTGCCGGCTCCCTGGTCGCCTACGCCATCCGGATCACCGACATTGACCCGCTGCCGTACAACCTCCTGTTTGAGCGGTTCCTGAACCCGGAACGGATCTCCATGCCCGATATCGACGTCGACTTCTGTCAGGATCGACGCGAGGAGGTGATCCAGTACGTCACGGAGAAGTACGGCCGGGACAAGGTCTGCCAGATCATCACCTTCGGGACCATGTCGGCCCGCTCGGTCATCAGGGACGTGGGGCGGGCCATGGACTTGACCTACGGCGAGGTGGACCGGATTGCCAAGCTGGTGCCGGAGGTCCTGGGGATCACCCTGGATAAGGCCATGGTCCAGGAGCCGAAGCTGAAGGAACTGGCAGAGGCCGATCCCCGGGTCAAGGAGCTTCTGGAGATCGCCCTCCGCCTGGAGGGGCTGGCCCGCCATGCCTCCACCCATGCGGCCGGGGTGGTGGTGGCCCCGGATGTGCTGGAGGAGTTCTGCCCGGTCTACAAGGACCAGAAAAACGGTTCCCTTACCACCCAGTACTCCATGAAGTACGTGGAAAAGATCGGCCTGGTGAAGTTCGACTTCCTGGGCCTCAAGAACCTGACGGTCATTCACAACGCGGTGCGGCTGATCCGCCTGGGCAAGGACCCGAATTTCGACATCACCACCCTGCGGGACGACGACAAGGCCAGCTACGACCTGGTCTCGGCCGGCAACACCACCGGCGTGTTCCAGCTTGAATCCTCGGGGATGAAGGAGATGCTGACCAAGCTCAAGCCCTCCTGCTTCGAGGACGTCATAGCCGCCTGCGCCCTGTACCGTCCCGGCCCGCTCGGCTCCGGCATGGTGGACGATTTCATCGACCGCAAGCACGGCCGGAAGAAGGTGGTCTACGACCTGCCGCAGCTGGAACCTATCCTGAAGGACACCTACGGGGTCATCGTCTACCAGGAACAGGTCATGCAGATCGCCCGGACCCTCGGCGGCTACTCCCTGGGGGGCGCCGACCTGTTGCGGCGGGCCATGGGTAAGAAGGACCCGGCGGAGATGGCCAAGCAGCGGGACATCTTCCTGGAGGGGGCCGAGAAGGGTAAGGTGGACCTGAAGAAGGCCGGGGCGATTTTCGACCTGATGGCCAAGTTCGCCGAGTACGGCTTCAACAAGTCCCACTCGGCCGCCTATGCCCTGGTCGCCTACCAGACCGCCTATCTCAAGGCCCACTACCCGGTGGAGTTCATGGCCGCCCTGCTCACCGAGGACATGGGGAGCACGGACAAGGTGGTGAAGAACATCGCCGACTGCCGGGAGATGGGTATCCAGGTGCTGCCGCCGGACATCAACGCCTCGGACCGTTCGTTCCGGGTTCTGGGGAACTCCATCCGCTTCGGTCTCGGGGCCGTGAAGAACGTGGGTGAGTCGGCCATCGAGGCGATCATCGAGGCCAGGAAAGACGGGGAGTTCAAGGATATCTACGACTTCTGCGAGCGGGTGGACCTGCGGCGGGTCAACAAGCGGGTAGTGGAAGCGCTCATCAAGTGCGGCGCCTTCGACTCCACCGGCGGGCGACGTGCCCAGCTCATGGCCGGCCTGGAGGATGTAATGCTCCTGGGGCAGAAGATCCAGCAGGAACGCGAGTCAGCACAGGTCTCCCTGTTCGGTACTGCCGAGATCGTCAAGGCCAATGGCAACGGCAAGGGGCATCTGCCGGACGTGCCGGAATGGGACGAGAAGCTGCTGCTGAACTTCGAAAAAGAGGCCCTCGGCTTCTTCATCACCGGCCACCCGCTGGGGCGCTACGAGCAGGACATCAAGCGTCTCGCCTCCACCGATACCTCTGCCCTGGGGGAACTGGCGGACAAGAGCGAGGTGCGGCTCTGCGGCATCGTGGTCGGTCTCAAGGAGCTCCTGACCAAGAAGGGGGACCGGATGGCCTTCGTCACCCTGGAAGATTTGCTGGGGAGCGTGGAGGTCGTGGTCTTTGCTGATATTTATGCTACAGCGGTGGAGTATCTGAAGAGCGACGACCCGATTCTGGTGACCGGCACCCTGGATGTGGGGGAAAAGGCGAACAAGGTGATCGCCACATCAATCGTTCCGTTCCGGGAGGTGCTGGAGAAGGGGACCAGCCGTGTCACCCTGACCCTGAAGGCCGATGGTCTGGAGCGGGAGGTGCTGGAGTCCCTGCGTGATATCATGGCCCGCCATGCCGGCGGTTGCCGGGCCCGGCTCAACCTGGTGATCCCCAATGAATGCCGGGCTACCATCGCCCTTCCCGAGAGCTGGAACGTCGCGCCCACCGAGGAGCTGGTGCTGGCGGTGCGGAACCTGGTGGGGTACCAGGCGGTGAGCTTTGAATGAACCGGTTCGACGTTCAATGTTCTAAGTTCAACGTTATCAATCTCTGTTTTTGAATCAAAAGGAGACGCTATTCATGGCAAATAACCAACCCCTTGAGTTTGAAAAGCCGATCGCGGAGCTGGAGAAGAAGATCGAAGAGCTGATGGCCTTTTCTACCGACTCCATCGACCTGAAGGACGAGGTGGCAAAGTTGCAGCAGAAGGTGGAGGAGATGCGGCAGGATGTCTTTGTCAACCTCTCCCGCTGGCAGACAGCCCAGATCGCCCGCCACATCAACCGCCCCTTTACCCTCGACTATCTGAACCTGATCTTTACCGATTTCGTCGAACTCCACGGCGACCGGAATTTCGGCGACGACCACGCCATTGTCGGTGGCCTGGCGAGGCTGGACAGTGAGCCGGTAATGGTGATCGGCCACCAGAAGGGGCGGGACACCAAGGAGAAGGTCTTTCGGAACTTCGGCATGCCCAACCCCGAGGGGTACCGCAAGGCGCTGCGCCTCATGCAGATGGCGGAGCAGTTCAAACTCCCCATCATCACCTTTGTCGACACGCCGGGGGCCTTTCCGGGGATCGGCGCCGAGGAGCGGGGCCAGGCCGAGGCCATTGCCAGGAACCTCCGGGAGATGGCGGCACTGACCGTGCCGATCATCGTGGTCATCACCGGCGAGGGGGGATCTGGCGGGGCACTGGCCATTGCCGTCGGTGACCGGATCATGATGCTGGAGTACTCGGTCTATGCGGTCATTTCCCCCGAAGGGTGCGCGGCCATTCTCTGGTCCGACGGCACCAAGGGCGCACAGGCTGCCGAGGCGCTCAAGCTGACCGCCAGGGATATCAAAGGGCTGGAGGTCATCGACGAGATCGTGAAGGAACCGGTCGGTGGTGCCCACAACGACCACGAGGCCATGGCTAAAGCCCTGCACGAGGCGCTCAGCCGCAACCTGAACGAGCTCAGGAAGATCCCGGCAGAGCAACTGGTGGAGGAGCGGTACCAGAAATTTCGCAAAATGTCGCGGTTTGTGGAATAATACCGAGTGCTTCGTAGTATAATGAAAACAGGAAGCTGATACGCTTCCTCCTGTTACTTTCCACCTTCGCAAGAGATGAAGGAGGTGGCATTATGAAAGTGTTGGACGTAGTTGTGACCGTACTGCTGATTATAGGTGCACTCAACTGGGGCTTGATCGGGTTCTTTGGCTTCAATGTTGTCACTGCCATTTTGGGTGAGGCAACTGCCGTTACCCGGGTTGTGTATGCTCTGGTTGGTTTGAGCGGGCTGTATGAAGTATTTACCTTTACCTTCGGCTATGAAGCGATGCATAACAGGTGGTGCGAGCTTTCCACCGCGAAACATTGACAACAACTGCAGCACGTTGCGAAGGGTGGTACGGGTGACAGGGCAACTAACGTAAGGTGAGCATAATGTTTCTATGCCGGTTCTGTGGTAGGATTCGTTTGCTGGTAAGAAGGAGCAGAGGGCGGTTGAGGCCGCCCTTCTTCTTTGGAATGGAGTAACCGTGCAGGAACGATTGCAAAAGATACTGGCCCGGGCCGGCATCAGCTCCCGAAGGGCCGCTGAGGAGTTGATCACGGCCGGCAGGGTGACCGTGAACGGTCAGGTGGTGACGGAACTGGGGAGCAAAGCCGATCCCGAGCAGGATACGATAATGCTGGATGGCAAGCCGGTGCGTCCGGCGACCCGGAACGTCTACATCCTTCTGCACAAGCCGGCCGGTTATGTCACCACCATGAAGGACCCCCAGGGGCGCCCGGTGGTGACCGATCTGCTGAAGGGGGCCAAGGAGCGACTCTTTCCGGTCGGCAGGCTCGATTACAATACCGAGGGACTGCTCCTGCTCACCAACGACGGGGCGTGGGCCAACACGCTGGCCCATCCACGGCACGAGGTGGACAAGGAGTACCATGTGCGGGTGCGGGGATCGGTCTCCCCTGAGCAGATTGCCAGCCTGGCCAGCGGCGTGGTGCTGGAGGATGGGCCGACGGCACCTGCCAGGGTGGGGGAGATCAAGGCAAGCGACAACAATACCTGGCTCTCGGTGGTGATCCATGAGGGGCGTTTTCGCCAGGTGCGGCGCATGTGCGAGGCCGTTGGGCTGTCGGTGGTTCGACTCAAGCGTGTCCGCTATGGTTCGCTTGCCCTGGGTGACCTGAAGCCGGGAGAATACCGGGTCCTTTCCGACAGTGAGGCCAGGGCACTTGCCGGCGGTGAACCGACATCGCCCCTGCCGGTTACGGAAGCGGTTAAACGGCCGCGGGGCGCTCCAATTAAGCAGTTCAGAAACGAGGCCGGTGGGCGTACCGTAACGGGAAGGCGTGAAGAACACCGGGGAAAGCCGGCAACCGAGGGTGCCGAGCGTTCCCGGCGTCGGCCGACAGATGCCGGCCCGCCGACCGGCAAGAAGCACGATCCTACCCACAGCACCGGGCAGAAAAGGGACCATGGAACCGGACAGGGAACAGGTGAAAGTGGTCATCATCGTCGGACCGACCGCGTCAGGGAAGACGGAATTGGCCGTCCGCCTCGCCGAAAGCATTGATGGAGAGATCGTAAACGCTGATTCCATGCAGGTGTACAGGGGGATGGATATCGGCACGGCCAAGCCGTCTCCTGAGCTTAAGGGCCGTGTGCCCCATCACCTGCTGGACATCGTTGCCCCGTCGGTGAATTTTACCGCTGCCGACTTTGTCGAGGTTGGCCAGGCCGCCATTGCCGACATCCGTCGCCGCGGCAGGCAGGCGATAGTGGTCGGCGGGACCGGCCTCTATATCCGGGCGCTCCTGTTCGGTCTTGCCCCTTCGCCGGCCGGCAGCGAGGCGATCCGCCGGGACCTGGAGGCGGTTGCCGAACAGTACGGTCCGGAGGAGCTCCTGCGTCGCCTGGCCGCGGTAGATCCGGTTACTGCCGCCCGCCTGCACCAGAACGACCGGGTCCGGATTATCCGGGCGCTGGAGGTCTTTCAGCAGACTGGTATCCCGCTTTCCCGCTACCAGCAGGAACATGGCTTCGCAGCCGCACAGTATGACTATCTGAAGATCGGCATTGAGGTGGAGCGGGAAGAACTCTATTGCCGGATAGACGAGCGGGTGGAGCGGATGTTCGCCGACGGCCTGGTGGCCGAGGTGACCCGGCTTCTGGAACAGGGATGCCTTCCCGGCGATAAGTCAATGGGATCAATAGGGTATCAGGAAGTGGTGGAGCTGTTGGCGGGGAGTATTGACCTGGCAGAGGCGAAGCGGCTCATCGCCCGGAATACCCGTTGGTATGCCAAGCGGCAGCTGACCTGGTTCAGGCGGGAGCAGGAAATTAAATGGGTTGAATATCCCAAAAGTTTTGCTAGTATCCTAGCAACTGTTATTGCATTTCTTGAAAAGGAGCGGAACCATGTCAAAAGCCCCATTCAATATCCAGGACCAGTACCTGAACCAGTCCCGTAAGGAGAAGATTCGGGTGGTGGTTCAACTCATGTCGGGTGTCAAGATGGAGGGATATATCAAGTCATTCGATAATTTCTCCGTGCTGATGGAGGTTCAGGGGGATATCCTGATCTACAAGCACGCCATTGCCACCATCACCTCCACCGACGGTTCGTTCCGTCTCCACCAGTAGATACATTTCTTCCCTCCAGGCCGGGGAGTCGTGTGCTCCCCGGCCTTTTAGTTGCCGCTCATGACCAATCGCCCCCCATTCCTGCCGTATCTTATCGTCTTTTCCGTTATCCTCCTGGGATACGGCATCTATCAGCTCGGGTCCATTTTTTTCCCGCTGTTCATTGCCCTGCTGCTTGCCTATCTCTTCGAACCTCTGGTCATACGACTGGCCGAACTCATCAGGAGCCGTACCCTGGCGATTGTCATTGTTTTTACCGGCGTTATCCTGTTGCTCATAGGGATAGCTGCGTTCTACGCAACGGCCATACGAAACGAGTTCGCCAACGTGCAGTTGAATCTCCCCCTGTACGCCGAACGGTTCTATGCGATCATTCCCCACAAGGTTAAGAGCTTCCTGGAGATCGAGACGCCAGAGAAGGTCCAGATGCAGGTCAACCGCGCCCTGGTGCAGCTCAAGGGGGTATCGTTCGACCTGGTACGTGAGTCGCTGGCAGTCATCCGCAAGGCCTTCAGCTCCACCCTGGCCGTCGTGCTGGCGGTTCTCGGCTACTGCATCACCCCGCTCTACCTCTACTACTTTCTGAAGGACCTGCCGAAGCTCGAGGAGGGTGTCCTGGCCCTGGTACCGCTCAGGTTTCGCGAGCAGTGCGTGACCCGTAGCCGGGAGATCGGCGGTATCCTATCGGCCTTCGTGCGGGGACAGCTCCTGGTCTGCGCCATCCTGGCCGTTCTCTACAGCATCGGCCTCTCCCTCATCGGTATCGACCTGGCAGTGGTGGTCGGTACTCTGGCCGGCATCACCTTCATCATTCCCTATGTGGGGACGATCCTGGGGATCGTGCTGTCGACCCTCCTAGCACTCCTCAAGTTCCACGATCTGCTCCATCCGCTTTTCTGTCTCGGCTGGTTCGTTATCGTGCAGGCCCTGGAAGGGGCGGTCATCACGCCGAAGATAGTGGGTGACCGGGTAGGTCTCCACCCCGTGCTCACCATCCTGGCCCTGCTCATCGGCGGGCAACTGTTCGGTATTGCCGGAATGATCCTGGCTGTTCCCGCGGCGGCGGTGCTGAAGGTGTTTGTCGGCATGCTGCGGGATACCTATTGGGGCAGCGGTTACTTTCGGGAGGAGGGGTAATGGCCGGACTGCTCGTTTCAGCCGTAGCTTCGGGGAGCATTGCCGAGGAACTGGAGATCATTCCCGGCGACCGGCTGGTGGCGATCGATGGCCACCAGTTGCGGGATATCATCGACTATCAGTTTTATTGCGACGAGCCTGAGCTTTTGTTGGAGATACTCAAGGCAGATGGCGAGATCTGGGAAATGGAGGTGGAGCGGGAGCAGGAAGAGCCGCTGGGGCTCACCTTTGCCCCGCCTGCGCCGGCCAAGTGCGGCAACCGCTGCGTCTTTTGCTTCGTGCATCAGCTCCCCAAGGGGCTCCGCGCGCCGCTCTACGTGAAGGACGAGGACTACCGGCTCTCGTTTCTCTACGGCAACTACGTGACCCTGGCCAATATCGGCGATGCAGAACTGGCGCGGATCAAGGAACAGCGGCTCTCTCCCCTCTACGTTTCGGTCCATGCAACTGACCCGGCTCTGCGCGAGCGGCTTCTGGGGAAGAAGGGGATCAGGCCGATCCTGGAGGTGATGAGTGAGTTGGCCGAAGCCAGGATTACCATGCATACGCAGGTAGTTCTCTGTCCGGGGCTGAACGACGGAGAGGCGCTGGAGCAGACGGTGGCGGAGCTGGCAGCCCTCTACCCGCGGGTGACTTCGCTGGCCATCGTACCGGTGGGGCTTACGCGGCATCGTCGCGGACTGCCGCACCTGGAGCCAGTGACCAAGGAGTACGCAGTCGCGTTCATCGCGCAGTGGCAGCCTAGAGCCAGGGAGGTCGCCAAGCGCTTGGGGGAACCGTTTCTTTTTCTGGCCGATGAGTTCTTTCTCAAAGCGGAACTTCCATTCCCGCCGGTTGAGGAGTACGGGGACTTTCCCCAGTTGGAAAACGGGGTGGGGATGATCCCCCTGTTTCAGGAAGAGGCTGCGGAGGTCATTGCTACTGCCGAACCTCTGCCCCCGGTACACGCAACCGTGGTGAGCGGCCTGTCGCCCCTGCCATACCTGGCTGATTTTCTCCGGAGCCTCGCCGAACGGACCGGTGCTACGCTTGATCTGGTGCCAGTGGAAAACCGGCTGTTCGGTGAGAGCGTTACGGTTACCGGGCTCGTCTCCGGCCGGGATATCGTTGCCGCCCTGGACGGTCGCGACCTTGGCAGTTTGGTGGTGATCCCGGACGTGATGTTGAAGGAAGGGGAGGGGGTTTTTCTGGACGACCTGCCGGTCAGTGCTCTGGAGGAGGCTCTCAAGGTTCCTGTGGCCGTAGCCGAGGCGACACCTGCCGGCCTGCATCGCGTACTTGCGTCTCAGTACTGATTTCGGTGAGACAAAAAGGCAGTTGCCAACAGGGATAATTTTTGGTATTTACACAAGGCAATTTATAGATAGACGATAATACTAAACCATTCGCGAGGATGGGACGGAAAGCCTACGGGTCTCACCGAGACAGCCGGGTCGCCGAAATATCTCACATCGATATCGACGACCCGGTTTTTTTTTGTTCCTTGTACAGGGAGGAAAGACGTATGTTGCTGAACACATCAACGAGAAATGTCACGGATGTAGCTGAGGGTCCCCTTGGACCGTATAAGTTGCTGCCGGTCGCTACCTCTGACCAGCTTCAAAAGGCTTTTCAGCTCCGTTATCAAGTATACTGCGTGGAGAAGCAGTACGAATCCTGCGATAGGAGTTTAGGCATGGAGTTCGATGCCTTTGACGATCAGTCGGTCCACACGCTGCTTGTGGATTCTCAAGAAAATGCCGTGGGTAATGTCCGACTGATTCTGCCGAAATACAAGCAGCTTGATCAGAGTTTTCCGATCCAGAAGATCTGTAACCATAAGATGTTGCACGACCGGCAGTTCATCTTCGGCGGAGCGGCTGAGGTGTCTAGGTTTGCCATCAGCAAGTCGCTCGGGGGACAAGGTCAACGGGTGGTTCCTTCGTTGCCGGTGCTCAGTCTGGGACTGATGCGGGGCGTTGTGCGCATGAGCCGGGAGCATGGTGTCGATGAACTGTTTGCGGTAATGGAGCCAGCCCTGATTCGGCTGCTGGCGCGGCTATCGATCCATTTTATCCCGATCGGTCCGCTGATCGACTATCATGGGATGCGCCAGCCGTGTCACGCCAACCTTACGCGCCAGTTACAGCGGACCGAAGCCGAAAATCCCGCTGTCTGGGCATTTATAACCGATGAAGGGAATTATGCCGGGCACTCCACTTCGCCGATGCTCGCCAACTACTGCTGATCTATCTAATTCCATCTGCCTGCCCAAGGGACACCTTGACGAAGGGGGATGACATTCGCAACTCCGCTGAAATCGGATAGTCACGAAGACCACCCTCGCCACTTTCTGCTGAATGTCAAGCGAAAAACGCGGTAACCCGCTGATTATTTTAAATTTTTAAAGAGTAGAGCCGGCTAATGCAACTTTTTACGGACACTGCTGCTTGTGAGCGAAACTTCAGGATAACTACCAAAATTCATTTGACGTCGTTGACCGGCGAGTGTATATACGTACACGAAAGTTTTGACGCCTGACGGTAAGCTCCGGATCGCAAAGCCATTCCCCTCGCGGATGTAAAACTGCTTGTTCTTCGGTTTGCAATCTTTGCCCGGCAAAAATCTGTCGGCGAATTCAAAACGCTTTTTAGTTGTGTCAACCTGTTGGGGTAGTAGCTCAGTCGGTTAGAGTGCCGGCCTGTCACGCCGGAGGTCGCGGGTTCGAGCCCCGTCTGCCCCGCCACTAAACATGCTGAACGGTGTCCTCCTCAAGGCTCCTGATATACATGTACCACTGTTCTGGTGCTGTTTTGTCAGGGGCTTTTTGCGTTTTCACCGCCTGTTGCCGGAGTAAAGATCGAAATATCGATAGAGGAGGTTGAATGATGGAAGCGGGTATCCGGATCGTGCCGGGTTTTTCCTGGTTTGGCAAAAACATCGGCATAAAGGACAGCACCCTTGATTTCGGGGGTATCCTGTCCGACGTCCCCTGCCAGGCAGCCGGGGTGTTTACCCGAAACACCATGCCCGGGGCGCCGGTCCTGGTCGGCAGGGAGCATCTGAGCAACGGACTGCTCCAGGCGGTTATCGTCAATTCGAAAAACGCGAATGTGGCCACCGAACAGCGAGGGGTCGAGGACTCGAGAAGAATCTGCCGGTTGGTGGCCGAACAGTTCGGGATCGATGCGAACATGGTGCTGCCATCGTCAACAGGGGTCATTGGCCGGCGTCTGCCGATGGAGATCATTGCCAAGGGATGCGAGACGCTGAAGCAGGACTTTGGCAAGACTGAACACCATGCGGAAAGTTTCGCCCGCAGCATCATGACTACGGACACACGCCCCAAGCGAGTGAGTGCGCGGGTGGGCAACGCAACGCTGCTCGGCATTGCCAAGGGCGCCGGCATGATCGAGCCGAACATGGCGACCATGCTCTGCTACTTCATGACCGATGCGGAGATCCCCTCCGGGCAGTTGCAGTTGATGCTCAACAGGGTGGCGAACAAGTCGTTCAACAGGATTTCCGTTGATACGGACACCTCTACCAGCGACACTGTTGTCATCCTGGCCAATGGTCTTGCCGGTCCGGTGGACCCTGTCGGGTTCGAGGAAACACTGTCGGACATGGCCATGTACCTGGCAAAGGAGATCGCGCGGGACGGTGAGGGGGCCACCAAGCTGATCGAGCTGGTGGTGTCCGGGGCGCAGACGGAAGAACAGGCGCTGTTGACCGCAAAATCGGTCATCAACTCTCCGCTGGTGAAGACGGCCATCTATGGGGCGGATCCGAACTGGGGAAGGTTTGTCATGGCCATCGGCAAGGTGTTCCAGTACACCGTGGCAATCGGCGATCTGGTAATTCACTTTGGTGAAGGGGAAAATCGGCTCAGGATCGATGCCGGTACGTTGGATCGTGACGAAGTGCCGCTTGAACAGATTTCCGAACTGTTGAAGAAGGATGAAGTCAAGATAGAGATCGTCTTGGGGAAGGGGCCATATTCGGAAAGGGTCTGGGGCTGCGACCTTACCGAGGGGTATGTTGAGGAGAATGCCCATTACACGACCTGATTCTCTTGAATATGTCGATAAACTCTGAGACCTATCGTGATATATACGGTGTTGTCAGCCGAATCCCCAGGGGGCGGGTGACGACCTATGGCCAGGTCGCATGCCTGGCGGGCATGCCCGGAAGGGCGCGCCTTGTGGGGTATGCCCTGAGCGCCCTCAATGATCCGTCCATCCCCTGGCATCGCGTCGTCAATGCCAGGGGGGAGATCAGTCAACGTTCCGATGGCGGCCCGGGCGACACGGTGCAGCGGCTCCGCCTGGAAGAGGAAGGAGTTCATTTCGACGGGCAGGGCCGCATACCGCTTGACCGGTATCTGTGGCGGCCTTAGAGCCGATGACCTCCCGGCACCGTAACCTGGCCTGAACTGTTTTCTTTTGGAAAGGCATGGCCAAAGGATGCTGCCGTAACAGTTCCCGTAAGGGGTGAGGAAATCCAGAGATGATGCCGATCGGCACCGTAGCCATTACATGCTTCCTTTACATCGGATTGTTGTTTGCCGTGGCCTATTTTGCCGAAAAAAGGCGCGAAGCGGGCAAGAGCATCGTCTCCAATTCCTACATCTATTCCCTTTCTCTGGCGCTGCATTTCACTTCCTGGACCTTCTACGGTGTCGTCGGCCGGGCCGCCACGAGCGGCATAGGATTCGTCGCCGCCTATCTCGGCGCTACTCTGATGGCCTTCACCTGGTGGTTTTTGCTGCGCAAAATGGTACGTGTCAGCAAGGAACAGAACATCCTCAGCATTGCCGATTTCATCTCCAGCCGCTACGGAAAGTCGGCACTGCTTGGCGGGATCATCACCATCTTTACCGTCGTAGGGATCATGCCGCTCATTGCCCTGCAGATCAAGGCCATAGCGTACGCATTCAATATCCTCACGACCCCTCTCGATGTAGCGGGTGGCAGCAAGAACGTTATTACCACGCCGCATTTTTCTGTAGATACAGCAATTATCGTCGCCTTGTTGCTGAGCTTGTTCAGCGTCATGTTCGGGGCAAAACAGCTGGATGCCTCGAAACGCCATGAAGGTCTGGTTGCAGCCATTGCCGTTCAATCAGTTGTGAAACTGATTGCCTTTGTCTCCGCTGGGGTGTTTGTCACGTACGGTCTGTTCGATGGCGTTGCCGATATCTTTACCCGTTTCGCAGTTCAATTTCCCGATCGCTCATACCTCTTTCAACTGGGGACGCCGCAATTTTCCTATGACATGTGGATTTCCTGGCTCTTTTTTTCCATGACCACGGTTATGTTCCATCCACGCCAGTTTCACATCATGGTTATCGAGAATTCGAACGAGGAGCATATCAAGAATGCAATGTGGTTCTACTACCACTTAACATTTAATATTTCGTTTAATTGCGGTATATGGCATACTGGCGTAACTCATTCAAGGAGGCCACCATGTCGCCAAGATACCGAGTAACACTTACCGAGCAGGAGCGTAAAGATCTTGAAGCCTTAACCAAGCGTGGAAAGACCCACGCAAGGCGGTTTGTCCACGCCCGTGCCTTGTTGCTTTCTGATGCCGGTGATAATGGTCCAGGCTGGAGTGTTGCTGATACTGCAGAGGCACTTGGTGTGAGTAGTCGGACAATTGAACACCTGAAGAAGCGTTTTGTAGAAGATGGCCTCGAAGCTGCACTTGAGCGGAAACAGCGGGAGAAGCCACCACGGGA
>NZ_VLLN01000034.1 GCF_007830735.1 Geobacter argillaceus | reverse complement strand
AGCGCCAAATACAACGGTGCCACCAAGCTCTGCACGAACATCTACTGCCACTCCAACGGCAACCCCGGCTCCATCGTCTACCAGAACCCGGCAGCCTGGAACGCCGCCACCACCTACTCCTGCAACGGCTGCCACGGCACCACCAATCCCACCACCGGCGCGCCGGACTACACCAACGGCGGTCCTGTCCCATCCCCCACCGCCAACAGCCATCCCAAGCACGTGGCAAGTTTTACCGACACCAAGGGCTGTGCCAACTGTCACGTGAAAACCGTAGACCAGGCCACAGCCTACAAGTTCAAGGACTACACCGCGGCAAGCTATCATCTGAACGGCAGCCCCAATGTCATCTTCAAACAGATCGGTGGCGCCACCGGAACCTGGAACGGCTCCACCTGCGCCAACACCTACTGCCATTCCAACGGCACCTCAGCCACAACCCCCGCAGGCTCTGTGCCTGCCAACACAACCAACGCCAACTGGGGTGGCACCTTGGGGTGCAACGGCTGTCATGGGGTAGGAGGCGCAACAGACGGTCGTCCGAACTACGCACCAGGCACCCCCAAGGCCAATGCCCACATCACGACAATAACCCATTCTAAGCAGACATGCGACGTCTGCCACGACAGCGTAACCTACAGCGGTGGCGTGTACACGCCGAATGTCTCGTCACACAACAATGGGGTATACAACATCAATGCCTCCCTTGGGTACACACCCGGTACTGCCGCCGCCGGCGGTACCTGTGCGACTCCCGGTTGCCACGGCAGCATCAACGTGAGCATCAACTGGGGCGGTACGCTTGGTTGCGTAGATTGCCACAATAAAGCCATAACTCGAACAAAGGGTCGCCCGGGAGAGGTTATTCCCGATATAGTTTCAGAATTTAACAACACATGGAGCCATAAGCGTTCTGCGGCTGGTGTCGTTACCAACGCGGACTGCATCGTCTGTCACCTCGAAGGTGATTCTACTACCGGAAAGGCTTCAACTCTGCACTGGGATGGCAATATCGATCTGCGGGACCCGGACGGTGCTACGACCGAGGCGGCTATCACCAACATGTCGGGAGCGGCCTTCACCTTCCAGCGCTTCACTACAACCTACGTGACCGGTTCCAGAACGACTACCGGTAACACATCGAACAATATCGATAACGTCATCACCCAGAAGTTCTGCCTCAAGTGCCACGACGCCACCGGCGCCACCAACCCCGGTGCACGGGTAGGCGGTGCTGCAACCTCACAGTACAAGCCGTTTAACACGACCATAGCTGGCGCCGGTTATGTGACACCACTTAGTGCCGGCGTTGCCGGTGGGGTTGTGGATGTCGATTCGCAATTGGCCACAACCAACTCCACATTCCATCCGGTCAAGGGGCCGCAGAACAACAGCTATGCGGCCAACAGCCGGATGAACGCCCCCTATGGCGTAACCAAGACGAACGGAACACCGTCAGCCGGCGTCGTCATCAACTGCTTCGACTGCCATAACGTTTCCGGCGCACCGCTCACCCGCCGTACGGTTTCCGCCCACGGCAACGCGGTCACCCTGCGCGGCACGGTATACGACACTACAAACTCGTTATGCAAGATATGTCATAACGGATATCAAACAGCCAGTGGCGGAATGGGCCACGGTTCGGGCTCGGCGTTCTACTCCAGCGTAGACTCCGGCATGGACACCTACATGACGAATCAGTGCCAGAAATGTCATGCCAGCACCGACACGGCGACCCGCCCGACGCGGGGCGAAGATGCCCACGGGTTCAGCTATTTTGCCGGTAACGGCACCGACAAGATGTGGCCTCGCGGCGTTACTGAGACGTACAAGATGTATGCGTTCATCCGGAACACGAATCAATGGAGCAGTACCAACTGGCAACCTCTGTCAGGTCCCGGTGTCCCTGCTGGTGGCGCCCAATGCGGCGGCAACATGACCACCTCAGCCTGCAGCGACACTATGACCGGTTACACCCCTGGTGGCGTCTATTAGCAGTCGCTTAAATGGCCAAGGCTAACGAGCCCTGCCCGCAAAGGCGGGGGCTTGGTGATGAAAACCCCGAAGGTAGTTCCTTCGGGGTTTTTTCGTACTGCGAACAGGGCAAGACTCTCTCAGGACCATCGCCAATTGTTGTTATGAAAACTACGGGGCGCGAATATCTCCACGGCATTCGTTCTCGACTTTTTTGATCTTCATGAGGCAATTTGACAACCACCGTTTTAGAGATATAACAACCTGTAAATCTCCAAGTGCGAGGGGGCGGACATGAAAAGACTGGCTGTTCTGGCTGTCCTGGTCACGATCCTGTTGCCCGCCGGGGCCTTGGCTGCCGATCTCGGCGTCAACGGCACCACCCTGTTCCGGTTCCGGCAGCAGAGTACACCCGGCGCCCCCAAGAAGAACCTGGCGCCCGCCACCCAGTACCTGGGCGTTGACGCCGACGGAATCGCCGATGCCAACCTCTCATTCCACCTCTACGGCTGGGGCCGGGTCGACCTGACCGACGAGAGCCCGGTGGACGGCAGGACCACCGGCGACATCAGCTATGGTTACCTGCGGTACCACTTCCCCAAGGCCAATGCCGAAATCAAAGCCGGACGTTTCTTCGTAGTCGAGGGGGTGGCAAACGAGCAGGTTGACGGGGTGAGCGTCCGGAGTGACCTGCCCGCTGGCCTGACCCTCTCCCTCTACGGAGGCGCGCCGGCAGCCATGGATGTTGAACGCGACGCACGGGGCGATTACCTTGCTGGTGCCAGGCTCTCGTACAAGTTCGCCGGCAAAGGTGAGATCGGTTTCTCCACCCTCTTTGCCGACAAATCGCCATCCCGACAGGTTGTGGGAGGCATGACGCTTCAGACCGTCGAAAATCAGCGTCAGCTGGTGGGTGGCGACATCTGGCTCGCTCCCCTGCCAATCCTTGAACTGAACGGACGGACCACTTACAACAGTGTCACCTCAAGCGTTGGCGAGCACGACTACACCCTCACCCTCAAGCCTGCCAAAATTGTCACGGCAACCGGATCCTTTGCCGAGCGGCGGATGAAGGGACTCTACTCCGGGACAAACCTCCCGTTCCTCTTCGACCAGTTTGCCGGAGACAAGGTACGCACCTACAGCGGCAGCGTCAGCGTGGCAGTGGCCAAACCGCTGGAGCTCACTGCCGACTACCGACACACCAGGCGGGACAGTTATGGCAGCAGCGACCGTTACGGTGTCGAGGCGCGAGCGACCGCCTCCGCCTTGATGGCCAAAGCCGGGATCAGCTATCACCGTATCAATGCAACTGACGTCAGGAACACCACCGGTGCGATCATCCCCTCCTACGGTCTCTCCCATCACGAACTGCGCGGCTGGCTGCTCCATGAGCACGGCAAGCACAACGTCAGCCTGGACGCCATCGGTTATTTCTACGACGACAAGACCAATCCCAATCTTAACGGGAAACCCTCTTCCTACGAGATTATCGCCTCGGCAGGTTATCGCGTCCTGCCGACCCTTATGGTTTCCGGTGATCTGAGCTACGGCGCCAATCCCCTGTACAACGACGAGTTCAAGGGGCTGGTGCGGGCAGAGTTCAGCTTCAGCACAACCGGCAAAGGAGGGAACAAATGATGGCCAGGAACTTCGTCATCGGCACTGTTCTCGCTGTAGGCATCACCCTGAGTGCTGCCTGCAGCCTCTTTTCACCGGAATCGAGCTTTGCGCCGACCCACCCGGAGGCGCTTCCCGCCGGCCGCCCCCTCTGTACCGAGTGCCATGAAGGGAGTCAACTGAAGGGCGCTCTCAAGCCTTACGCCACCTTTGACCACACTCCCGCCTTCGTGAAGGACCACCGTTTCGCAGCTGGCCGGGACGCCCAGGTCTGCGGGGTCTGTCATGCCCAGTCGTTCTGCGCCGACTGCCATGCCGGCAAGACCGAAATGAAGCCGTCCATCAAGCTGGGCAATCGCCCCGACCGCGAACGGCCCCACCGGGGTGACTTCCTGACCCTGCACCGGATCGAGGGAAAGATCGATCCGACCAGCTGCTACAAGTGCCACGGCCGGGCTAACAACGAGAAGTGCATGGCTTGCCACAAACAGTAGCTCGGAGCGTAGGTTTCAGGGCTGTACGAAACATCAGAGCTCCGGGCTCTGCGCTCTGAGCAATCTTCGGGGGAGTTCATATGAAACGGTTTGTGAAACTCTTCTCTGTCGCCGCCGTTACTGCCGTACTCTGGGGGTGCAGCACTGCCAATGACAGCGCCACCATTAACGAAGCAGGAAAACATCCCGCCGGGTGGGCCGACGTAAATACCGGGGGGAATCACCCAGGGGTCTATCTTGCCTCGCCTGGCCAGTGCTTTGTCTGCCATGGCAACGACCTCAAGGGGGGAATCAGCGCCGTGAGCTGTTTTTCGGCGAGCTTTAACGGCATCACCTGCCATCCCCGGGGACCGTCGGCACATCCAACCGGCTTCGCCGACCCGGCGAACCATGGTGCCCGGGCCAAGGCCGCGCTCGGTGGCATGAACGGCTTCGCCTTTTGCCAGAAATGCCACGGCACGGCCTTTAACGGCGGAACGACCCCGGCCGGAATAACCAGCAGTTCCTGTGTCGCCTGCCACGGAGTCGCTGCGCCCCACTCGAAAAAGCCATGGCGGGGGAGCACCAGAACCCATGCCTCTGTCGACCAGAGCAATGCCGCGGTCTGCGCCCAGTGCCACACAGCTGGCGCCAACCTGAGCACGCCTGTTATTACCACCTATGCCAGTGGCACACCCGGCTGCTTCAACAGCACCCTCTGTCATGGTGCGGTGGGGCACGCAAGCGACCCGCGTCAGCCCTGGAGCAGCGCGGACAATCATGGCAAGGCCGCCAAGGGTTCTCCGGATGCCGGTGACGGAATGGCGCTCTGCAGGGCCTGCCATGGCCAGCCTCTATCCGGGAATGGCTCCGTCCCCAGCTGCTTCTCGTGCCACCAGACGGCGCCCCACTCACCGTCACCCTGGCGCAGGACGATCACTACGCCGGCGGCTCGGACCCACGCGGATACCAACACCCAGAATGCCCCTGTCTGTGCCGGTTGTCACCAGGGGAACCAGCGACTGACCGTGCCGGTAGCGGTCACAGGAACACCGTCCTGCTTTGATAACTCCATGTGCCACGGTGCAACCGGCCACAACGATACCACCCTCTTCCCGGTGCCGGCCCAGGCCTGGAACGTACCGGTAAACCACGGTGCCAAGGCAAAAGGGAGCACTATGGCTGGCAACTCGGGCTTCACCTACTGCCGGAACTGCCACGGTACTGGCAGCACTGCCGACCCACTCTTCAAGGGTGGACGCGCCCTGACCTCGTGTATGAATGTGCTCGGTTGCCACGGGATGCTGAACAACGCGCCCCACCCATCGGCACCATGGCGTGGGACGACGGCGGCGGGGAGCATCGGGCACCCATCGACCGATACCAGTAATGACGCCATCTGTGCCATCTGCCACACGAACGGTGCCAATTCGAGCCGAACACCGCAGCCCCAGGATCTCAAAGGTAACACCGGCTGCTTCAATGCGACCATGTGTCACGGCATTACCGGACATGCCGACACCACGGTCTATCCGGCGCCCTGGAGCGCCCCTGTCAATCATGGCGCGTTTGCCCGCACCGATCCCAGTGCCGGAGCAACAAAAGGGTTCTCGTACTGCCAGCATTGCCACAGCACCGACTTCAGCGGCGGCAATGCCCAGCAGTCCTGTTATCCCTGCCACACCGTCTCGGCACCCCATCCGAAAAAAGCCGACTGGACCCTGGCCGCCGGCACCCTCAGCCATGTCAACACCGGCGAAGGGAACGCCGCCATCTGCGCCAATTGCCACAACAACACCACGAAGAACCTGAGCAGCGCTCCGGTCAATTACCAGGCACGCTTTGCCCCGGCAGGCTCGTTCAATCAACTGGCTCTGCCCGGTTGCTACAATGGTTCACTCTGTCACGCAAATGTTCGAAAGACCAGCAACTGCGATGCCTGTCATGGTCCGCTCTCGCCAACCGTATTCAACTCGCTGGCCGGTGTGACCTCCACGAGCGATGCAAAAGTCGGCACCCACATCTCCCATCTCAACGCCGCCACCCAGACAGTGCCGCTCTCCGCCAACATCGCCTGCGGCGAATGCCACCCAGTGCCATCATCACCGGTTATCGGCGGCGCCCACAGGAACGGCACCACCGACATCACCTTCGGCACGCTGGCAAAGACCGGAGGATTGACGCCGACCTACAGCGGCGGTAGCTGCAGCAATACTTACTGCCACGGTGCGACACTGCCGGCCAGCAGCCCGGCAAGGGCCAATCCGTCCTGGAACGCGCCGTTCCTTACCGGTACGGCAGGCACCGTCGGCGACGGCAGTACGACATCCGGAACAGGGGACTGCAGCAAGTGCCACGGCTACCCGCCGATGACCGCGGCACATACCGGCAAACTGGCCACCCAATGCATCAGCTGTCACCCCCACGTTAACGCCAGTGGCACAGGATTCACCGACCCGACCAAGCATATCAACGGCACCATCGACGCCAGCGGCGGTCATGGATTCCCCTATGACGGCGCCACGCATCGGAGCGTAGCCAATGCCCAAGCACCGTTCACCAACTGTACCGGTTGCCATGATGCGACAACCTCCGGCGGCACCTATCCGGTAGCAGCAGGGACAGCGCCACTCTGCTCGGCATGTCACCTGAGCATGGGGAATTTCACTGGTGCAACCCCTGGCTGTTGGGACTGCCATGGGGCAACTGCCAGCGATGGTCGACCAAACGGAACCAGCTTTCCCAACCGGCAAGGTGGACTAAACGGTCACAATCGGAGTACCCACATAGTCGCCTGCACCGTCTGCCACCCTTTCACTGCCGGCGACACCAGGCATGGCTGGTCAAACCGCCAGACGAGCTCTTATGCTCAGGTAAATGCCACAATTAATTGGAATCCGGGTACTCGTCAACCAGGCACAGGTTCGTGTACGCCGTCTTGCCACGGACTTCAAACTGGCTGGTATTAGTACTCTCCCTGCAACGTATTTACACACAGACGAAACCCGGAGAAGACAAATGTCGCCCCCGGGTTTCAATTCGGTCCTAATGCAAAGAGGGGGAACGTTGCCGTTCCCCCTCTTTGCGTTGCATCGATATCTCTGATTAATCAGCCAAGGAACAGGTTCTGGTTCCTCGCCCGGTTGGCTATGATGGTAGGGTCCAATACTTCGCCGCAGCAGGTGCATTTCCAGGCGTCAAAGGAGCGAACGAAGTCATAAAACTTTTCAGCGAACATACGGCCTTTGCACTTAGGACATTTCATTGGTGTCACCCTCCATTAAATTGGGATTGTCATGCTTGCGTGTGACACATTGTATCATTTTACGTGCCAAGGACCGAAGAACCTCACTTCATCATAGCTCTACCATAGCCCAACCACCAGAAAGTTCATGAAATTTCAGATGGTTACTTATATAAGAAAAATTTATTAATCATCGAAATCTTACCGTCACCTATCCCGGACACCCTTTTCACCCCCTCCAACGACCCAAAATCGCCATTTAATTGACGGTCGTGTACAATCCTTTCGGCTAACTTAGGGCCGATTCCGGGAAGAGAGTCCCAATCCGCCTGATTCATACGATCGGGATCCAGCAGTATCCCGAGAACCATCCGCTCCCGGGCACCCATTTTTTTTACATTGATATCAGTATGTTGATTCTCTTTTCGTACTATTTTCAAGATGTCACCGCTTTCCAGACGACGATGAAGAGCTTCCTTTGGCCAGCCAGCCCTATTACCCGGCCCTATCGTCATATTAATGACGGCTTCAACCGTAGCACCGTCATGAATCCGATAGATTCGATCCTGAATCCCTGGACCGACAACCCTGATCACGGCTAACCCGCTGGAATAATGGAAAAAGGCCGCGGGCTCCCGTTGAGGGGAGACGCCGCGGCCTTGCCGGACGAGCGGAACATAGAGCAGCAGAATCAATAAAAGGATGGCGAGCCGGACTGGCCGTTCCATTACTTCCTGGTCGCCTCCTCCTCCCGGTGAAGCTTGTACTCGATGCTGTCGATGAGGGCCTGGTAGGAGGCGTCGATGATGTTGTCGGAGACACCGACCGTACCCCAGCGGGCTTCCTTGTCGCCCGATTCGATGAGGACCCGGATGGCCGAGGCAGTTCCCTGGCCGGCAGGCAGCACCCGGACCTTGTAGTCCAGGAGCTTGACCTCCTTCAGTTTCGGGTAGAACTTTTCCAGAGCCTTTCGGATGGCATTGTCCAAGGCGTTGACCGGCCCGTTACCTTCGGCCGCGGTATGCTCCACCTTGCCACCGACCTTGACCATGATGGTCGCCTCGGAGATGGTCCTTTCGTCTTCGTGACGCTTTTCGTCGATAACCCGGAAACCGAGCACGGAAAAAAACTTCCGGTAGGAACCCAGCGCCCGCTTCATCAGGATCTCGAACGAGGCCTCGGCCCCTTCGAACTGGTAGCCCCGGTGTTCCATATCCTTGATGTTGTCGAGGATCTCCAGGGTGACCGGATCCTTGCTGTCCAGGTTGATGTTGAACTCCTCGGCCTTGGCCAGAATGTTGGACCGGCCGGAGAGGTCGGAGATGAGCACCCGTGTACTGTTCCCCACCAGTTCGGGGCGAATGTGCTCGTAGGTTTCGGGATGCCGCTGGATGGCACTGACGTGCACCCCACCCTTGTGGGCAAATGCCGAGTTCCCCACATAGGCTTGGTGCTTGTTGGGGGAAAGGTTGGCCAGCTCATACACCGTGCGGGAAAGTTCGCGAAGCCTTTTGAGCTGTTCGTCGTTGATGCACTCTTTCTTCATTTTCAGTCTGAGCGCAGGGATGATGGAGCAGAGGTTGGCATTGCCGCACCGCTCGCCGAAACCGTTGATGGTTCCCTGTACATGAACGATCCCCCGGGAAACGGCAATGATGGTATTGGCCACGGCGCACTCGCCGTCGTTATGGGTATGGATACCGAGCGGCGTCTTGATATGCTTTTGCACATTATTGATGATATCCGCGAACTCGAACGGCATGGTGCCGCCGTTGGTGTCGCACAGGACGATACAGTCGACGTTGGCGGCCTCGGCCGCCTTGAGGGTCTTGATGGCATAGTCCGGGTTGGCCTTGTAGCCGTCGAAGAAATGCTCGGCGTCGTAGACGACCTCCGGGGCGCGGGCCTTCAGGTATTCCAGGGAGTCCTGAATCAGTTCCAGGTTCTCCTCCAGGGAGATGCGCAACGCCTCGCGCACATGAAAATCCCAGGTCTTGCCGAAGATGGTGATGACGTCCGGTTCGGCCTGCACCAGGGTCTTGATGTTCTGGTCCTTGTCCGGTGTGATCTTGGCCCGTCTGGTGGAACCGAACGCCGCGATCTTGGCCTGGGAAAGCTTCTCCTTCTTGATATCCTTGAAGAAGGCCACGTCTTTGGGGTTGCTCCCGGGCCATCCACCTTCGATGTAGTGAATGCCGCACTCGTCGAGCTTCAGAGCGATCCGGATCTTGTCCTCCATGAGGAACGAGATATCTTCGGACTGGGTGCCGTCGCGCAAAGTCGTATCGTACAGTTTTACCAGGCTCATTTATCCACCTTTCACATGCATCAGGTTTATACAAGAACGGAAGGGTCCCCCCTTCCGTTCATATCGCGTGTGCGAAACGGCTTATTCGGTTTTGCCGGAAAGGCCGAAGGCGTCGTGGAGCACCCGAACCGCCAGCTCGGTGTACTTGGCATCGACGACAACCGACACCTTGATCTCGGAAGTGGAGATCATCTGGATATTGATCCCTTCCCTGGCCAGGGTCTGGAACATCTTGGTGGCTACCCCGGCGTGGCTGCGCATCCCAACCCCGACGATGGAGACTTTTGAAATATTCTCGTCCGAAAGGACCTGGCCGGCATTAATCTCCTTAGCCACCTCATTGGTGATGACCAGGGCCTTCTTAAAATCCGCCTTGGTCACGGTGAAGGTGAAATCGGTAAAAGCGTCCTCGCTCACGTTCTGGACGATCATGTCCACCGAGATATTTGCATCGGAGAGGGGGGTAAGGAGCTTGGCGGCAATCCCGGGCTTGTCGGGTACGTGCATGACGGCGATCTTTGCTTCATTCTTGTCGTAAGCGATACCAGAAACGAGTACTGCCTCCATATCCTTATCCTCCTTGGTGACCATGGTCCCAGTATTGTCATTGAAGCTGGAGCGGACGTGCACGTCCACATTGTACTTTTTGGCGAACTCGACGGAGCGGATCTGCAGCACCTTGGCGCCAAGGCTTGCCAGCTCCAGCATCTCGTCATAGGAGACCTTTTCGACCTTGCGGGCGTCGCTGCAGATATTCGGGTCGGTGGTGTAGACCCCGTCCACGTCGGTGAAGATCTCGCAGACGTCCGCCTTGAGCGCTGCGGCCAAGGCGACGGCCGACGTATCGGAACCGCCCCGGCCCAGGGTAGTGACGTTACCCTCCCGGTCGATCCCCTGAAAACCGGCCACAATGACGATGGAACCGTCCTTCAGGTCGGCCCGCATCTTCGTGTCCGGGATCTCCTCGATCCGCGCCTTGCTGAAGGCGCTGTCGGTAATGACCGGCACCTGCCAGCCATGGTACGACTTGGCCTTGTACCCCATGGATTTCAGAGTTATCGCCAAGAGGGCAATGGAGACCTGCTCGCCGGAGGCAACCAGCACATCGTATTCCCTATTGTCCGGGAACTCGCATATCTCATTGGCCAGGGCCACCAGTTTATTGGTTTCGCCGGACATGGCCGAGACCACGATCACCATATCGTTACCGGCGTCATAGGTCCTGGCGACCCTCTTGGCCACATTCCTGATCCGCTCGATGCTTCCCATCGAAGTCCCGCCGTACTTTTGGACCACCAAAGCCATCAGTCGCATCCTCCTTCATCGGTATTTTCTGAATACAGAAACCGCTCCCGGCAGGCCGGGGGTGGAATTGGAATTTTTATCAAGAAACTCCAGTCAGGTCAAAACGTTTTTCTGTTTTTAATCTATTTCCCAAGCCGGCCTCCATCATTTCTTCCAGTAACCGAAGATGCCGGACACCGAAGGCGTTGAATTCCAACCGGCGTATCGACTCGTCTTCATGACGAAAGACAATCTCCAACCGCTCAGGCGGGAGCTCGGCATCTAGCCGCTCGGCCCATTCCACCAGACAGAGACCGTCGCCTTCAAAATAGTCGACAAAACCGAGATCCGCCAGATCCCCGTCACCCGTCAGCCGGTACAGGTCGAAGTGATAGAGCGGGATGCGGCCCTGATGGATATTGAGAAGGGTGAACGTGGGGCTCGTCACCGGAGTGGTCGGGTCGACCCCCACTCCGCGGGCCACGCCGCGGCTGAAACAGGTTTTCCCAGCACCCAGGTCGCCGATAAGGGATACGAAATCACCCGGCCGGGCCAGGGAGCCGAGCAGCTCCCCTGCCCGTTCGGTCTCCTCCGGTGTGGTGCTGGTCACGCTGAACACCTACCGATTCCCGATCATGGTCCTGATGAGATCGATGCGGGCAACGATCCCCACCACCTTCCCTTCCTCAACCACCGGCACTGCATTGATCCTGCGACTCGCCAGGAGATCGGCAACCTCGCTCACCGGTGCATCAGGGACCACGGTGTCCACCTGCTGGCTGTAGATATCCCCTACGACCTGACCGGTCATCTTCTTCAGTTCCCGCTCGAACTTCTTGTCGCTCTCCAGGTAGATGACCCAGTCGAAGATGGAGACCACGGTCGGGATGTGCAGGTTTCTGTTCTGCTCGATCAGGTCGGTCTCAGAGACAATGCCCACCAGGTTGCCGGCATTGTCCACCACCGGAACGCTGCTGATCTTGCGGCCGGCAAAAATCTCCGCCAGCTCCCGGACGGTTGTCAGGCGATTCACGGTCACCACATCTTTGGTCATTACATCCTTGGCGGTTAGCATATCTTGTCTCCTGTTGACTGGTTGAGTAGTTTTTCGCCGTTCCCGATTCGCTTGAACGCATACGGAAGCATCTCCTGCACATCCATCGCCGACATGCCGATCTCGCCCTTATCCTGTGCCACCAGGTCACCGGCCAGGCCGTGGCAGAAGACCCCGAGACAGCAGGCGGTGAACGGGTCGTACCCCTGGGCCAGGAGGGCGGTCAGGACACCGGCCAGCACATCCCCCATCCCGCCGGTGGCCATGCCGGGGTTGCCGCTACCGTTGACCGCCACCCGGCCGTCCGGCGCAGCAATGACGGTCCGCGCCCCTTTCAGGACCAGGTACACGCCATGCTCCCGGGCAAAGGTCCCGGCCGTCCCGATCCGGTCGTTCTCCACCTCGGCTATGGTGATCCCGGCCAGACGGGCCATCTCCCCGGGATGGGGGGTGAGAATCACCGACGACGACAGCGTCCGCTGCAGGACCGCCGGCTCTTCGGATACGGCATTCAACCCGTCGGCATCGATGACCAGCGGCGCAGCCACCAGTTCCACGAGCCGGCGCACCAGTTGGGCGGTGTCACTGTGCCAGCCGAGCCCGGGACCCAGCGCAACGGCATTCCTCCCGGCCAAGACCTGCATGATGTCGGCCCGGGCGTCCGCCCCAAGGTAGCCGCGACCACCGTCCTGCAGGGGAACGGTCATCGCCTCGGTGGTCTTCACCTCCAGAATCGCATGAAGAGTCGCCGGCACGGCCAGTGTGACCAGTCCGGCACCGGCACGCACCGCGCTGTTGGCCGCCATGGCCGCGGCCCCGGTCTTACCGGTGGCCCCGGCGATGACCAGGCAGTGACCATTGCTCCCCTTGTGCGCGGTCCGCGACCGTGGACAAAGGAGGGCATTGGCAGCGGCCGGATCCAGATAGTCATATCCGGCAGCCTCATCCGCCACCGCTCGTGGGATGCCGATATCCCGCACCAGCAGTTCCCCCGCGTAATCGGCGCCGGGATACAGGACATGGCCCAGCTTGGCCAGGGCAAAGGTGGCTGTCAGGTCGGCCCGGACCGCACAGCCCAGAACCTTTCCCGACGCGGCATTGATCCCGGATGGGATATCCACCGCCACCACCGGCCTGCCACAGTCATTGATCATGGCGATGGTCGCAGCATAGAGTCCCTGAACCTCGCTCTTCAGACCGGTTCCCAGCAGGGCGTCCACCACCACGGTCGCCCCGGCCAGGCCCGGTGCCACCTTGTTCAATTCCTGCTCGGTCAGGCAGAAACGCGGCAGATCGTCCGGCAGGCGTTCCAGGTTGACCAGGGCATCGCCGCCAATCTCCTCCCGACGGGCCAGCACGACGAGCATGACCGACCACTCCATCTCCCGGAGCATCCGGGCAATGACATAGCCGTCACCGCCATTGTTCCCCTTACCGGCCAGAATGACCGCAGACGGTCCGGGCCGGTTGCCGTACGCCTCGTGAATCGCCAGGGCGCACACCCTCCCGGCATTCTCCATAAGAGCGAGTCCCGGCACCCCGTATTCTTCTATGGTCCGGCGATCCATCTGCTGCATGACCGCACCGGTAACGACCTTCATGCTCCCTCCAGAACCACCATGGCCACGGCCGCCGAGCCGTCGTGGGAGATGGAGAGGTGGCAGGCCTTCAGGTTGTGCCGGGCATACATCTCTGCGGCTTTCCCGGTGAACCGGAGCGACGGTTTGCCGAGCTGATCGTTCACAACCTCCAGATCGTGCCAGGACAGGCCGTCGCGCAGTCCGGTCCCCAACGCCTTGAGAAAGGCCTCCTTGGCGGCGAAA
This sequence comes from Geobacter argillaceus, assembly GCF_007830735.1. GTDB lineage: Bacteria > Desulfobacterota > Desulfuromonadia > Geobacterales > DSM-12255 > Geomobilibacter > Geomobilibacter argillaceus. The sequence continues at coordinate 21,678 of NZ_VLLN01000034.1, read as the reverse complement.
CGGCTGGCGTAGTGCGTGGCGCACTGCTTGCGCGGGGCACAGTAGGCAATTTCTCCGGCAGTGAACAACCGTTCCAGGAGCGCCCGGTTATTCTCCCGGACGAACCGCTCGAAACGCGCCGTATCCACGATGTCCACACCGATGCCGAAGATCATGTTCCCACATCCGATTTTGGTATTACGTTCATTATAACCGCCAAACGCCCCATGACAACGGTCGCTGAGCGTGCCGGGATACTAACAGACCTTCCGGGCCAGGGAAAGGAAATTGGCCAGGAGACGGGCTGCCGCTGGCCGGTATGCCGGGCCATGCTTTGTGAACTCGGCAACATACTCCTCCCAACGGGACGACGTTGCGCGGGTTTTCCCGGCCCAGGCCGCCACAATGGCTGAAGTAACCTCCGGGTGGAACTGGAGACCGTAGACATGGTGCCCGATCCGGAACGCCTGGTTGGGACAGGCCAGGGACGATGCCAGCAGCACACTGCCGGCCGGCAGCGCAAAGGAGTCGTTGTGCCACTGGAAAGAGAGAAACTCGCGGGGAATGCCGGTGAACAGCGGGTCCCTGCCACCGGCATCGGTGAGGGTTACGCCATGCACCCCCTTTTCTCCCCACTGACCGGAGCTGACCACGGCGCCACAGAGATCCGCCAGCAACTGTCCACCCAGGCAGATCCCCAGAAGCGGGAGGTCTGCCCGGACAGAGACGTCCATGAACTCCCGGACCGTCGACAGAAACGGATACTTTGCGGTGTCGTATACACCCATGGCGCCGCCAAGGACGATTGCCGCCGCAAGTTCTCCGGGTTCCGGCAACGGTTCGCCGGCATAGGCTCGAACCAGCCGCCAGGGCACGTTCGCATCGTCCAGCTGTTCGCCATAGCTGCCAACAGGCACTTCGGGATCGTTTTGTACCACCAGGACCATCGATTTCTCCTTATTCCGTTCCACCCATCCGTCAAGCCGGGCCACGTGAGCCCACCCGCCAGCCGGCATCCGTATCGGCCCGTCTTGACGTCCGTCACGGACCGGGCATAATTACATCAAGAACAGAGCGAGCCGCCAACGCTTTCATTCCCAATGCGGCCCATTTCCAGACCAGAGGAGGGAACCATGCCAACCACACTTGTCCCATCAATCGAACAGCGACTTGCCGCATTCATCGAGATGAACCGCCGCGTCAAGGCGACTGCGACCAAGGCCGTGCCGAAACCGACCATCACCATCTCCCGTGAATTCGGCTGCGAAGGCTACCCTCTGGCCGAAGACGTAAAAAAACTGGTGGAACAGGCGACCGGCGAACCATGGGCACTGGTGGACAGATCGCTCCTTGACGCAGTAGCCAGGGACCACCGCCTTTCCGAAGATGTTCTCCACTCCATAGGCCAGAAGCCCCGCTGGCTCGACGAAATGCTCTCCATGCTCTCCCCCCGATGGAAGAATGATGCCGATTACTATCAGCTCCTGTACAAGCAGATTGTCTCAGTGGCCAAGGCGGGCAACGCCATCATTGTCGGCATGGGGGCGGGGATCATCACCCAGTCCCTGGAGAACTGCTACCAGTTCCGGCTGGTTGCCGATCAGGAGTTCAAGGTGCGTTCCATTGCCCACCGGTTGAAGATCTCCAAACAGGATGCGGAGCTTCTCATCGAAGAGCGGCAGAAAGAGCGCGAACGGTATATCCGTAACTTCCTGAACGCGGATATCAACGATACCCACTACTATCACATGATCTTCAATAACAAGAAGATCCGCATCGACCGGATCGCCCGAACCATCACCGACTTTGTCCTAAAGGACTAGTACCATGTAACATCATGTATTTCGCATGAATTTGTAGGTTGGGTTAGCGTCAGCGTAACCCAACAAATACCGCTGACTCGTTGGGTTACGGCGATACAACCGCCTAACCCAACCTACGTTGATTTACAGGTGGAGCGACGACGCCATGAAACGGAAAAGGCCTGCAGTTTATGCAGGCCTTTTCCGTTTTAACAGATCCAATGCTATGGCCGCAACGCCTCGGCCACCACCTCGGCCAGATCCCGCACCCTGGTCTGGCCGGCCTGGCGGTCCTTCAGACCATCCTCGAACATGGTCAGACAGTAGGGACAGGCAACACAGACCGTATCCGGGTTTGACTTGAGCGCCTCGTCCACCCGGTTGATGTTGATCCGCGTGCCCAGATGCTCTTCCAGCCACATCCTGCCGCCACCGGCGCCGCAACAGAAACCGTTTTCCCGGTTCCGGCCGAATTCCTTCGGCGCGCTTCCGGTCGCCTGTTGCAAAACGTTCCGCGGTGCCTCCAAGACCCCGTTGTGCCGCCCCAGATAGCAGGAGTCGTGGAGCAGAATGCTGCCGAGATCGGTGACCTGTTTCGGCAGTTTCAGCTTCCCACTGCTGATCAGCTGTTCCAGGAGCTGGGAATGGTGGATCACCTCCAGCTCAATACCGTACTGGAGGTAGTCGTTCTTCAGGGTGGTGAAGCAATGGGGACACTGGGCGATGATTTTGGTCACCCCACGCTCCTTGAATAGCTGCACGTTTTCCTTGGCCATCCGGTCGAAGACGAACTCGTTGCCGAGCCGCCGCAGGGAGTCACCACAGCACTTCTCATCCTTGCCCAGTATGCCCCAGGTAATCCCGGCCGCATCCAGCAGGGTGGCAAGGGCAACCGTCACATGCTTCTGCCGGGAATCGAAGGAGCCGGCACACCCCACATAGAAGAGATATTCGGTCTTCCCGGCTTCGAACGGTTTGACCTCCATGGTGCTGCACCACTTGGTCCGCTCGGTAGGCGCAATGCCCCACGGGTTGGAGCGCCCTTCCATGTTTTCAAACAGATTCAGCAGCTCTTCCGGGAACTTGGCTTCCATCTCCACCAGGTAACGCCGCATCTGGATGATCTTGGGCAGGTGCTCGATGAAGACCGGGCAGGCCTGCAGACAGGCACCGCAGGTGGTGCACGACCAGAGAGTGTCCTCGGTATTGGTCCCCTCGCCTTCCGAATTGATCAGCGGGAGGTGCGACGGCCGGCCCGCCTTGAGATGATCGGCATTGGCCAGGAGGTTGGTCTTGATGGCGTGGATCACCTGCCGCGGGTTGAGGGGCTTGCCGGTGGCTGTGGCAGGGCAGGCATCCTGGCAGCGGCCGCACTCGGTGCAGGAAAAGCCGTCGAACAGGTCCTTCCAGGTGAACTCGTCGACTTGGTGCACCCCGAAGCTTTTCCCCTTGGCGAACTCCTCACGGGGGGGTACCAGCGGCGTCTCCAGCGACTTCAGGAAACAGTTGGGGATGGCGGTCAGGATATGCATATGCTTGCTGAGCGGCAGAAAGACGATGAAGGCGAGCAGCACCCCGGCATGGAGCCACCAGAAGAACTCGCCCCAGGGAGCGATGCCGCAGCGCAGGCAGTCGGCGCCGGTACCGCCGCACGAGACCAACGAAGCGGCGAAGCGGGAAACCGGCATGAAGGATGCCAGCGGCTCGGCGCCCAAACAGATCTCCACGGCATGGAGCCCGAAATAGGCCACCATGAGGAGGCCGATGAACCCGAGGATCAGGAACCCCTCGAAGCTCCTGGCCTTCACATAGGCGCTGTCCAGGTAGTCGGGCTTGAAGAAGAGCCGGCGGCCGACGGCCAAAAGGACACAGACCAGCGCCAGAAGCGAGACCAGGTCAAACAGGAGCACCAGCGGACCGCTGATCGCTGACGGCAACAGCCGCAAGGTCAGACCCGGAACCACCCCGGACAGCATGAATTCGCCGTTGGCGATGAGCAGGATGATGAAGGCCCAGAAAATGACGAAGTGGTTGATGCCGAACGGACGGGCAACCACCCGCTGCTGGCCAAAGGCGTAGCGGAGCATGGCGGCAATCCGCTCGCCGATCCGGTCGAAACGTTCCTCCGGCCTGCCGATGGCGACCAGGGAGAAGCGCCGGTAGCAGCTCCAGACAAAGAAAAGCAGCGCGGCAATGAGAAGCGGAGTAAATAGCGCGGAATGATTCATGGAGTCCCTCTATGCAACGTTCTTGGCCCTTTGGGCCTTCAGTTCGCGGATGCGGGCGGTAATGGCCGGAACGATCCTGAACAGGTCGCCGACGATACCATAGGTGGCCACCTCGAAGATCGGCGCCTCCTTGTCCCGGTTGATGGCAATGACCACGTCCGAGTCCTGCATCCCCACAAGGTGTTGGATGGCACCGGAGATGCCGCAGGCGATATAGATCTTCGGCCGCACCGTTTTGCCGGTCTGGCCCACCTGGCGCTCCACCGGCATCCAGCCGGCATCGACGGCGCTGCGGGAAGAACCGACCACCCCGCCCAGTTCGTCGGCCAGCTCCTTGAGCATGGCAAAGTTCTCCTTGCCCATCATGCCGCGTCCACCGGAGACGATCACCTCGGCGCCGGCGATGTCCACGTGGTCCTTTTTCTTGTCGCTGATCACCTCCAGGACCTTGGCAAGGATCTCCTCCTCCCTGATGGTACAGTCGACGCGGACGATGGTGCCGCTCCGCCCCTGGACCCGTTCCGGCATCTGCATGACATGGGGCCGGACCGTGGCCATCTGGGGCCGGAACTTGTCGCACATGATGGTGGCCATGATGTTGCCACCGAACGCGGGCCGGGTCTGCTTCAGGTTCCGATTGTCGTCCACGCCCAGACCGGTGCAGTCGGCGGTCAGACCGGTGGCAACCACCGTGGCCACGGCGCCGGCCAGGTCCCGACCGAGGCCGGTGGCGCCCATGAGGATGATTTCCGGCTTGTACAGGTCGATCAGCTTGCAGACCGCCTTCAGATACGAAGCGGTCCGAAAGTGTTTGAGCACCGGCGCATCCATGAGGTAGGCCTGGTCGGCGCCATAGGCGAACGCCTCCGTGCAGAGGTGCTCCACCCCTTCACCCATAACCACTGCGGAAAGCGGCACCTGAAGGTCATCGGCCAGCTCGCGCCCCTTGCCCAGCAGTTCCCAGGAGACCTTGGCCGCCTCCCCCTCGGTCTGTTCGACAAAAACCCAGACGCCGCGATAGGCAGCGAGTTTCTCTGCCAGGGCCTTGGCCTCTTCATCGACCTCTTCCTCGACAGCCTCCCCCCCCTGCTGTTTGGCCAGCTCCTCCAGGATCTTCAGCTCCTCGGGGGTGAAGAACATCTCCAGCGCATCGGCCGGGCAGACCTTGACGCACTTGATGCAGCCGATGCACTTGTCGGAAAGGATGATCGGCTCGCCGGCCTCGGTCATCTCAATGGCATTCACCGGGCAGGCGCTCTGACAGCGCGCGCCGCAGGCGATACACTTTCCCTCGATGAGCCTTGCTTTGCCGCGGGGCTTTTTCACGGGTTTCTTCGGTTCGGTCATGTGTTCTTTCCTCGCCTTATAATGACAACAGATCCTTGGCCAGCAGCTTGTCGATCAGGAGATTCGCCGTCCCGTCGGGATCGTGCAGACCATCGCCGATGATCTCCCCCTTGTCCCGCTCCGGCGAAAATATCTTGCTCACCCAGGTCGGCGACCCCTTGAGGCCGATGGAGTTCACGTCCATCTGCAGGACCTCGTTGTTCCAGAGCGCTACTTCGGTGTCGAAGGAGTCGAGCCGCTTGGGCACGGTCGGATAGCGGGGCCGGTTCAGCTCCCGCACCACGGTCAGCATGACCGGCAGCGGTGCCTCGACAACCTCATGCCGTCCTTCCAGCTTCCGGCTGACCCGAATGGTCCGTTTCACCGGGTCCAGGGCCAGCACCTTATCCACCAGGGTCAGCTGGGTGTAGCCGAGCCGCGTGGCGATCCCCGGACCGACCTGGGCCGTATCGCCGTCGATGGTCTGCTTGCCGCACAGCACGATCCCAACCTCTTCCTCCCGGTTGAGCCGGCTGATGGCGCTGGCCAGTACGTTGCTGGTGGCCAGGGTGTCGGCGCCGCCAAAACTCCGGTCGGAAAGGAGGATGGCCCGGTCTACCCCCAGAGCCAGCGCCTTGCGCAGGGTAGCCTCGGCATTGGGCGGCCCCATGGAGATGGCCGTGACCGTAAAGCCGAACTGATCCTTCAGCGCCAGGGCCGCCTCCAGGGCATGAGTGTCGTACGGGTTGACGATGAACGGAATCCCTTCACGCACCAGGGTGTTGGTGACCGGGTCGATCTGAACCTGGGTCGTGTCAGGGACCTGCTTGATGCAGGCAACTATCTGCATGGTAAACCTCGCGTACTCGTTTGAGATGCAATGCTGACCGCACTGCTACTGTACAGAAACAATTCGCAAAAACAACGTCTTCAAATAGAAGCAGGAAGTCCCGGCAAAAGCAACAAAATTAACGTAAACGGTATATTACAACAGTCTCTCAATAGACATAACAATGTTATCCTGTTACGTTCACGTCAACCCCTTATACTTTAGCCGATCAAAAAATTCAAGTTGTCAAATCAGCCAACCGGGCGACAACGATGGCGCACATCATACCCAATAACGCGCACCGCCTCAACCGATTTATGCTTAAACTTTAATCAAAATTATTTATCCATACTAAACACAACAGTTGCAAAAACAGAAAGGCAACGGAGCACACCATATCATTGGGTGGCGCCATTGCCTCACTGCCTGCGAAACAGACAGCCTGTTGACTAATTTCCGTGCTCTTCCACACGACTACACTTGATAGTTAATGGGCGTTTGGGTCGGGCAGTCGTTCCTGTCCCCGGCATCTATCAGAAAACGTAACACAGTGAATTCTTTTGGAGCCATACAAACCGAGGAGAAAATTTTCCGCATTGACATGCCGGCCAAGTGTTGATGCCTAAAAGACGCCTTGTCCCTAGATATGAAACAATCGTGCCAACAAGAGCGGTTAACCTGTATACAGTATCCATAAACAACCATCAGGTCCGGCCCTAAAAAACTCCTGATCAAACGAAACGAACAATATTTTATTCAAGTCGGTATTACGTAGTTCCGATACTATATTTACTATTTACATTTATGCTCGCAAAAAATATCGAACCCCAAAAATCTACAACTATTCCAAAATCGAACATTCCAACTTGAAAGGAGAAATCTATTTTTTGATTATCACATTTTGTTTCTGTTTTGGCCCACCTGGCACCAGGCCATAAAAACCAACGAGATGAAAGGAGAAGCGAAGATGAGGAACACATGGAGGATGTTGTTGTCAAGTGTGGCGGTTATGTGCTGGCTGATCGCCATCGCAGGGTGCAGTGGCAGTGGCGGCAGCAGCGGCAGTGGCGTTCCCGCTACCGGCACTACATCAGTTACCGGTGTCGTCTCGGACGGCTATCTACAAGGGGCAAAGGTCTTCATTGACACAAAGGGCAACAAAAAGTGGGACTCCAGTATGCCTTATGCGACGACCGATGCGACCGGCAAGTACGTCATGAGCAACGTCTCCTCGGCCCGTCTTGCCAAGTATCCCGTAGTTGTTGAGGTTCCTGCCGGTGCCGTTGACGCGGATCGCGGAACAGTAACCCAGCCGTACGTCCTGCAGGCCCCTGCAGGCAAGCCGGACTTTGTCAGCCCCTTAACAACAATGGTGCAGCATGAGGTGGAAACGAAAGGGGTAACCGCTGACCAGGCAGAAGCAAAGGTCAAGCAGAATCTCGGACTTTCCGCTACGACCAGCCTGTTCAAGGACTTCAAGGCAAACCAGACCACGGCAGTGAACGATGAGTACAAGCACGCGGCCAACGTGGCCATGGTTGTCGCCACCGCCATCGCCCAGAACAAGGCTGTAATTGATGCAAAAGTTGCAACGCTCGGCCTGACCGGAGACCAGACCGCCGCGGTGACGAAACTGATCCTGGACACCATTTCGCAACAGGTGGGCACCATTGTCCAGCAGGTACTGGCCAATGTCAATACCGCCACCGGGAAACTTGACCCGAACATCGTCACTACTCTTGTTACCAATTCAAATGTGACGGTGAGCACGGCTGATACTACGGCACTGAAACAGCAACTGGTCATGCAGAACGCCACCACGGTCCCTGTTTCGTTCAAGGATGCCATTTCCGGTACCGGCCTCTTTAACATCGATTCATGGCAGAACTGGGTGAACGGCCAGCCGACGATGGCTTATGAATACCAGAAGATCCTGCTCGGCCCGCAGGCCACCGATGGCACCTATCCCCTGAGCGAGGCCATGTTCCGGTACAGCAATAGCGCATGGACTGCATATACGGGCACAGACACGAAATATTACCTGACATCGACAGGATGGCAGCTGGCCAGCGATGACGCGGGACAAGGGGCCGTAACCGTCAATACTGACGGTTCCATCACCTGGAAACACAAAATCATCAATTACAGCATGAACGTGGCTGCAATCATGAAGAATATGTCCGGCGTGGCGATCCAACCGCTGGTCGCCCCAAATGGCATCACGGTCAACAGCGCGGCAGTCTTCCCGGGAAAATCCCAAGCCTACAAGATGAGCTTTACCCCGCTTCAGACCACATACAGGCTGTGGCCCAATGCCAACGTCCAGGTTTCCACCGGTACGAGCATCACGAAGAACGCGACCTCTCTTGCCGATATCATCAATGCCTCAGTTTGGTTCAGCGTTGGCAGCAATTCCATGTCCGTCAAGTTTACCGGCACCGGAACAACCACCGGCTCCACGGGTACGCTGAGTTTTTATCCCATAGTTCCTGGGGCGATGGGGCCAACATTGAGTACCACTGCACTTCCCGATACCGGTACCTGGACGATCCAAGAGCCGGTCGCCGGCTATCAAGTCATCGTCGTGAACCTGCCGATCTCTATGCAACAGTACATGGATAGCTATCAGAAGACGCCGATCCTTGGTGTAGTAAGCGGCGCGGTGCTTTACGGCGGTCTCGAGTATCAGGGTGTTACGAAACAAGATAGGGGCTTCAACTACAACAAGACCGCGTTTGATAGTATTCTTGCCAATTTTATGGCGGTCAACGCCCCTGCACCGACCCAAATGGTATCAAAGGTATCGATCGAGGGGTATGTTCGTAACGCAAGCGGCATCGCTGTCGCAGGAGCCGTGGTTGGAACATCACTGGACACTGTGACAACAACGACCGATGCTAACGGGCATTTTTTCCTGCAAACGAACACCGCGGCAAACTATTCATCCACACCTTACACAATCACGATAACGAAAACAGGCTATACAACCTTTAGCCAGCCCTGGAACTGGGGCGATCATCCAATGGGACAGCTTTTTAAATTGCAGTAACATGTTCCGGACATTGGTTAACTAGTCAGCAACAATGGACAGAGACGGCAAAGCGGCGAGATAGTTCCCTCGCCGCTTTGCCCGCCCGATTCAGACCAATGATAAACCCTGTCTTTCGAGGCAGGGTTTTTTCGTGCGCCGGGCACACTTCAGAGTAATGTACTCCAGAAAGGTGTTGCGCTACAGAAACACCCGGTAATCCGAAACATGAAGGGCCTCGGCCAGCTTTTTCGCCCTCTCCCTGCCAATCTGCCGCTTTCCGCTCTCCATCTCGGAGATATGCCGCTGCGGAATGCCGGTTGCCTCGGCAAGCTGCCGTTGCGTCACCCCTTCCCTGTAACGAGCGCCACGAAGGGCAAGCCCAAGGGGGTTGTCGGCATAACCGGGGAAAGCATCCTCAATGGCAACAGAATCAGTAGCGTCATGAAGTCCAATCTTCTTCGCATAATCACGAAGCTTGACGATCTTCTCCAGACTGCCGATGAATCTGGCCTCCAATGGCTTTTCAATAGGGTGCTTTTTCGTGTGTCCCAACATAGGTAATCTCCACCAGCCGGATTTCGCCGTCTATCTCCTGCCACACGGCGACGTATGTCGGCTTTCCTTTCTTTATATGGCAATGGTGCTGTTTCGGGCCAAGCTTGCCGTAGTTGGGCCAATCGCCCCTTACTGGCCCCCCCCTGGCAATCTCATGCAGCAGGAAGAGAAGTGCTCCCTTGACCTGCTCTGGTAGCTTTTCTTTTTGCTTTTCAGCCTTCCGTGCCAGCTTTACAATCCATGTCATACTGATACCTTATTTATGTATCAAGTTTAAGTCAAGGCAAAAAGCGGGTTCGGGTGGGTTGCCGGCCGGATACATTGATGCAGTTTCGGGGATCAGTTTTCTTGTTTTGCCCGGAAGGAAGAGAAAATTTATGCAAAAAATAAAACTGAAACGAGGGGTATCGAAAACAGCAGGGGTTGCACAATTTAAATTGCCCCTATCGCCACTAGTACCCTGGAACATTATGTTTATTGCATTGCTGATTTTGTAGGTTGGGTTAGGCGGGTGTATGCCGTAACCCAACATGACCAAGCTGGCAACATTCGAGGCTGTTGGGTTACGCGATGAGGCCGCTAACCCAACCTACGAAAAAACATGAGTCACAAGGTACTAGCTCAACATATTGTTTTTATTGTGTTATCTTGAAACTGATTTTCCTCTTGCCAGCAAGTCAATACCTTCCAATCGCTCATTTAAGTGGTATAAGGAGAGAACAATTCCTTCTTCGGAGCCAAACCGTGTCCGCTTTTCCATTTCGACTGACCGCTCTTCTATCTTTACTGACCCTTTTTTGCATAACAGCATGCGACAGGAAAGAGATGCCAGCCACCCTCAAGGTCTCCGGCACCATCGAGATCACCAGCACCGAGGTCAGCTTCAAGGTGCCGGGCCGAATCAGTAAACGGCTGGTGGACGAAGGGGCAACGGTCCGGGTTGGCCAGTTGGTTGCCCGGCTGGAAGACGCAGACCTGGCCAACGAGGTCGCCGTCCGCAAGGCCCAGGTGGAAAGCGCCCGCCAGGCCCTGACTGAACTGGAGGCCGGCTCCCGCCGCGACGAGGTACGGCAAGCCGAGGCAGTGGTCGCCCGGGCCGAGGCCGAGGCAAAACGGCGGTCAGACGATTTTCGGCGCCAGCAGGAACTTTTCGGCAAGGAGGTCATCTCCCGCCAGCAGTTCGAAGCGGCCCAGGCTGCCAACGATGCGGCACAGGCCCAGCTGAGGGAGACACGTGCCACCCTTTCCCTGGTCCGGGAAGGCCCCCGCCGCGAACGGATCGCCCAGGGACGGGCACGGCTGCGGGAGGCCGAAGCAGCCCTGAAAGAGGCCGAAACCCGGCTGGGGTACGCCACCCTCACCGCCCCCATGGCCGGCATCGTCACGGCCAAACATGCCGAGCCGGGCGAGCAGGTGAATCCCGGCTCGCCGGTGGTCACTGTCGGCGATCTCTCCTCCTGCTGGCTCAGGGCCTACATCCCGGAGACGGAGCTGGGACGCGTCAAGCTGGGCCAGCAGGTGCGGGTGACCAGCGATACTTACAAGGGTAAGGCCTACGAGGGGACGATCACCTTCATCTCCCCGGAGGCGGAATTCACCCCGAAGAACGTGCAGACCGAAAAGGAGCGGGTCAAGCTGGTCTACCGGATAAAGGTGACCATCCCGAACCCGCAGCTGGAACTGAAGCCGGGGATGCCGGCGGATGGGGAGATTGAGACGAGGAGACAGTAGGCAGAAAACAGGAGACAGAATATATAAAGCTTTTCTTCTGGATTCTGCCTGCTTCTGCTTTGACACCTTTCGTTTTCGTCCCATCGGGACAGAATGCCTGTAGCCGGGGGATTCATCCCCCGGCGTCGGGATCGGATAAATCCTTCAGTCACGTACGTGACTAAAGAACCGATCACTTGAATCCCGGCGATAAATCGCCGGGTTACATGCATTCTGCCCCTACGGGGCGTAATCTGACAAAGTAGAACTTCTGACTCCTGAATTCATCCATTATGGACACGATCAGAACCGACAACCTGACAAAACGCTTCGGCGACCTCACCGCCGTGGACCGTCTCACCCTCACCGTGGCACCGGGCGAGCTGTTCGGCCTGGTCGGCTCGGACGGGGCCGGAAAGACCACCACCCTCCGGATGCTGGCCGGCATCATGGACCCGAGCGATGGCGAGGCCCTGGTGCTCGGGCGGCATACCGTCAGGGAGGTGGAGGCGATCCGGGGGGATATCGGCTACATGAGCCAGCGGTTCGGCCTCTATCCCGACCTGACCGTGCTGGAAAATATCCATTTCTACGCCGACATCTTCGGCCTCACCAAGAAAGAGCGGGACGAGCGGCTGGAACGGCTGCTCGCCTTCAGCAACCTGACCCCGTTCAAGAAGCGGCGGGCCGGCAACCTGTCGGGCGGGATGAAACAGAAGCTGGGGTTGGCCTGCGCCCTGATCCACACCCCGAGACTGCTCCTTCTGGACGAACCGACCAACGGAGTCGACCCGGTTTCCCGCCGGGATTTCTGGCGCATCCTGTACCAGCTCCTGCGGGAAGGGGTCACCATTGTCGTCGCCACCGCCTACCTGGACGAGGCCGAACGGTGCAACCGGGTCGGGCTCATCCATCAGGGACGGCTCGTGGCCTGCGCCCCCCCACAGGAGCTGAAACGGCTCATGAACGGCACGATCCTGGAGGTGGCCACCCCCCTGCCCCGCAAAGCGGGGCTCCTGCTGCGGGAGCGGCTAACCGGGGTCACGGTCGGGCTGTTCGGTGACCGGCTCCATGTGGTTACCAACACACCGGACACAACCGAAGCGGCTATCGACAGACTGTTCGCTCAGGAACAACTTGCCTCACCAACCATCCGCACTATCGAACCGTCCCTTGAGGATGTCTTCGTGTCGGTCCTGGGAAACAGTCATGCCACAGACCAGCCAACCGTCTGACGCCACGCCGGCCGTCACCCTCCGCAACCTGGAAAAGCGGTTCGGCGACTTCATCGCCGTCAACCGGGTCAGCCTCGATGTCGCCAAAGGGGAGATCTTCGGCTTCCTCGGCCCTAACGGGGCCGGCAAGTCCACCACCATCCGGATGCTCTGCGGAATCCTCCAACCCAGTGCCGGCAGCGGCAGTGTGGCCGGTTTCGACATCGCGACCCAGCCGGAAGAGATCAAGGCCAGCATCGGCTATATGAGCCAGCGGTTCTCCCTCTACGAAGACCTGACCGTGGAGGAGAACATCGACTTCTACAGCGGCATCTACCGGCTGCCACCGGGCAGGGCACGGGAGCGCAAGGAGTGGGTCATCGCCATGGCCGGCCTGGCAGCCCACCGCACGAGCCGCACCGGCATTCTCTCCGGCGGCTGGAAGCAGCGGCTCTCCCTTGGGTGCGCCATCCTCCACGAGCCCCCCATCGTCTTTCTGGACGAACCAACCGCCGGAGTCGACCCGGTCAGTCGCCGCGCCTTTTGGGACCTCATCTACACCCTTGCCGAACAAGGGGTAACGATCTTCGTGACCACCCATTACATGGACGAGGCCGAGTACTGCGACCGGCTGGCCCTGATCTACCGGGGTGAGCTGATTGCTCTTGGCACGCCGGCGGAGCTGAAGGATCGGTTCATGACCGAGGCGGTAGTCGAGGTGATTGCACCGACCCCACAGGAGCTGATCGAGCCGATCGAACGGTTGCCAGGGGTGCGCCACGCGGCCCTCTTCGGCCGGGGGCTGCACGTGGTCACGGAAGACGCCGACCGGACCATCGAGGGAATCGGCGCACTGGTGGGGACAAAAGCGGTTCAGACGGAACGGATACCCCCCTCTCTGGAGGATGTCTTTGTCTCACTCATCGAGGCCAGGGACCGGGAGACCGCGCCTCAACAGGTGTTCAGCCGATGAAACTCCAGCGGATCAAGGCTGTTGCCAAAAAAGAATTTCTCCACGTCGTCCGCGACCCGCGAAGCCTGATCATGGGACTGGCGCTCCCGATGCTTCTGCTTTTCATGTTCGGCTACGCCCTGACCCTGGACGTTGATAATGTTCCCCTGGCCGTCTGGGACCAGGACAACAGTCCGGCAAGCCGCGAACTGGTGAGCCGCTTCAGCGGCTCCCGCTATTTCTCTCTGGTCAGCCGAACCGGACGGTATGCGGATCTTGAGCGGGCCATTGATACCCGCCGGGCGCTGATCGCGCTGGTCATCCCGACCGGCTTCGCCGACCGCCTGGCCGCCGGCGAGACCGTGCCGGTTCAGGCGATCATCGACGGCAGCGACTCCAACACCGCCACCATTGCCTTGGGCTATGCGGGAAACATCGTGGGTGGCTTCTCCAGGGCACTGACGGTCAAACAACTGCTGCGCCGGGGAAGTGACCCGCCCCGACCGCCAATCGATCTGGTGCCGCGGGTCTGGTACAATCCCGACCTGGAATCGCGCATCGCCATCATCCCCGGGCTGATCGCGGTCATCATGATGGTCATTGCCGCCCTCCTCACCTCACTGACCGTGGCCCGCGAGTGGGAGACCGGCACCATGGAGCAGCTGATCGCCACCCCGCTGACCGGCTTCGAGTTGATCGTCGGCAAGCTGGCCCCCTATTTCTGCATCGGTCTGTTCGACATGGCCCTGGCCATGCTGGTCGGGCGTTTCGTCTTCCACGTGCCGATGCGGGGCGACCGCCCGCTGCTGCTGGCCCTGGCGATTCTGTTCCTGCTGGTGGCGCTCTCCCTGGGGATGCTGATCAGCATCGTGGGGAAGAGCCAGTTCGTGGCCAGCCAGTTCGCACTGATGGCCACGCTGCTGCCGGCCTTTCTCCTCTCCGGCTTCGTCTTCCGGATCGCCAACATGCCGCCGCTACTCCAGGCGTTCACCCATGTCATCCCGGCCCGCTACTTCGTCACCATCCTGCGGGGCATCTACCTGAAAGGGGTGGGACTGCGGGTGCTGGCCGGCGAGGTGGCCTTTCTGGGGCTGTTCGGCCTGCTGGTCTTCCTGGTGGCGGTGAGGAAATTCCGGAAAAGGATACTGTAGGGGCGCTGCTTGCCGCGCCCTTGTTGGGGATGCCCATAAAAAAAGGCCCGCTTTTCAGCGGGCCTTTCAGTGTCCGGCAGGGGAAAATGCTTACGCCTTTTCCACGTTTGCCGCCTGGAGCCCTTTCGGGCCGTTGACGACATCAAAGGTCACTGCCTCGCCTTCGGCCAGCGACTTGAAGCCGTTGCCCGAAATGGCGGAGAAATGAACAAATACATCCTCGCCGTTCTCCTGCTCGAGGAAACCGAAGCCCTTGCTGTCATTGAACCACTTCACTCTACCTTTTGCCATGGGTGTTTCTCCTACTTCCTGGTTGAATTTCCGGGGATCACCCGGTCACGGGCTCCCGCGATCGGTAAGCCTCGATTCGTGCTGATCAGGTCAGCCCCGGTCATCCTTCTTGAATCTCTGGGACTTTCTTCGCCGGCGCTCGGCATTCGCCTGCTTGCGCTTCTTCTTTACCGACGGTTTTTCGTAGTGCTTACGCTTCTTGATTTCGCCGAAGAAGCCATCCGTCTGAAGCTTTCTCTTCAGGAGCTTCAGGGCCTTTTCGACATCGTTTCCAAGGACACTAACCTGCAATTGCCATCTCCTTCCTCACCCGGGTCGACGTTCCGGTGTTGCACATAAAAAAACCCGGGAAACTTTTAAAGTTCCCAGGTTCGCCGACTTCAAAAGATGGCGGAGTGTAGCACACAGTTCAATGCTTGTATGTAAAAAAAGCCGTCTGCCTGAAAATAGTTTTCAGCCGCTATCCGGCCCCCACGAGCACGACAACGGGACACATTGCCAACAGCCGGGAGTGCATTACAATGGATTGCACGTTCAGACTTTATCCTACGGAGCCACCATGCGCAGATATTCTCCACTCCTTACCGACCTCTACGAACTGACCATGCTCAGCGGCTACCTGGAGGAAGGGATGGCCGACACTCCGGCCGTTTTCGATCTTTTCTTCCGTCACAATCCGTTTCAGGGCGGCTATGCGGTGTTCGCCGGCCTGGAACCGGCCCTGGATTACCTGGAAGAACTGGCCTTCACCGGGGAAGAGTTGGCCTATCTGGGGAGCCTCGACCTGTTCAAAGAATCCTTCCTTACGTTCCTGCAAAAGTTCCGTTTCCGCGGACGGGTGACGGCCCCGCCGGAGGGAACCGTCGTCTTTGCGAACGAACCGCTCCTGACCGTCGAAGGGACACTGGCCGAGACCCAGTTCGTGGAGACGGCCCTCCTGAACATCATCAATTTTCAGACCCTGGTAGCCACCAAAGCAGCTCGCATCACCCACGCAGCCCATGAGGGAACGGTCCTGGAGTTCGGCCTGCGCCGGGCACAGGGACCCGACGGCAGTCTCTCCGTTGCCCGTGCCGCCTGCGTAGGAGGGGTCATGAGCACCAGCAACGTCATGGCCGGGATGTGCTTCGACCTGCCGGTCCGGGGAACCCATGCCCACAGCTGGATCATGGCCTTTAGCGACGAATTGACCGCCTTTCGCAAGTATGCGGAGGTCTTTCCCGACTCGACCATCCTCCTGGTGGACACCTACGACACCCTGGCAAGCGGCCTTCCCAACGCCATCGTCGTGGCACGGGAACTGAGGGAACAGGGTCATGAACTGATCGGTATCCGGATCGACTCCGGCGATCTTGCCTACCTTTCCCGTGAGGCGAGGCGCCGGCTGGACGAGGCAGGCTTTCCGGGAGTGAAAATCGTCGCATCCAACGAACTGGACGAGTATGTCATCGACTCGATCCGCGACGATGGTGGATGCGTCGATATCTACGGCGTGGGGACCAAACTGGCCGCCTGCATGGGGGATGGTGGCGGGGCTCTGGGCGGGGTCTACAAGCTGGTGCGCGTGGGCGACCGGCCACGACTCAAGGTGACCAGCGATATTGCCAAAGCAACCCTGCCCGACCGGAAAAGGCTGCTGCGCGCCATGGCACCGGACGGCAGCTTCATCCAGGACGTAATTTCCCTGGCCGACGAAACCGTGCAGCCGGGCGATATGGTCTTTGACCCTGTCAACCCGCTACAGCACAAGGAGATCCCACAAATCGCCCGATTGGTTGATATCCGTACGGTAGTGATGGATCAGGGTCGGCGTACGGCAGCGCGGGAACCGCTGGACGCCATGGCCGCACGTTCCGCCGAGCAGCTGAGGAAGCTGCCGGCCGGCTCTTTGCGCTTCATCAACCCCCATCGCTACAAGGTTTCCATGAGCCGCGGGTTGAGCGACCTGCGTATGAACCTCATGGGGGAGATTTCCCGCCAGGCCGCGACATCTCCGGCCGGGTCACCATGAATCACCGGAGGCTCTCCATGGAAGAACATTCCGCCTTGTTGATAGTCGATCTCCAGAACGATTTCTGTCCCGGCGGGGCGCTGGCCGTCCCGGAAGGAGACGCTGTCGTGCCAGTGATCAACCGGGCCATTGGCCATTTTTCGGCCCGCGGCCTCCCCGTAATTGCCAGCCGTGACTGGCACCCCGCCCGGACCAGCCATTTCAAACCGTTTGGAGGCCTCTGGCCACCGCACTGCATCCAGGGAACGCCTGGTGCCGGGTTCCATCCCGGACTGCACCTCCCCCCGGAAACGGTTATCGTCTCCAAGGGCACGGACCCGAACCGTGACGACTATTCGGCCTTCCATGCCCGGGACATGCACGGCAGCTCCTTGCCCGAGCTCCTCACCGGCTTGGGGGTAACGCATATCTACGTCTGCGGCCTTGCCACCGACTATTGTGTCAAAGAGACCGTCCTTGAGGCCAGACGGTGCGGCATTGGCGTGACCGTCCTGACCGATGCAGTGCGCGGTGTCGACCTTACCCCCGGTGATTCGGAGCAGGCGCTGGCAGCGATGTGCGCCGCCGGTGCCATTACCGCGACAACAGCCGATCTGCCGCAATAACCCTTTGACCTGGCCGCAAATTTTAGCTAGATTGACGGGTCCTCAGAAATCCCGGAACGAAAGGGTTGCCATGGTCAAGACCAATAACTTGAAAATCAAGAGCATTACCCCCATCATCGCCCCCACCGATCTTCGCCAGGTTTTTCCCCTCTCCGTCGAGGCAAGCGAGGTGGTCAGCTCCAGTCGCAATCAGATCAAGAATATCCTGAAAGGAAAAGATCCGCGGCTCATGGTGGTGGTTGGCCCCTGCTCCATCCACGACCCGAAGGGGGCGCTGGAGTATGCGGAGCGGCTCGCCCGCCTGGCGGCCGAGGTCAGCGACCAGCTTTTCCCGGTCATGCGCCTCTACTTCGAGAAGCCGCGGACGACAGTCGGCTGGAAGGGGCTCATCAACGATCCGGACATGAACGGCACCCATGAAATCTCCAAAGGGCTGGGGATCGCCCGGAGGCTGCTGTGTGAGATCACGGCGCTCAAGCTCCCCATCGCCACCGAAATGCTCGACCCGATCACCCCTGAATACCTGGCCGATCATCTCTCTTGGGGGGCCATCGGTGCCCGCACGACCGAATCCCAGACCCATCGCGAGCTGGCCAGCGGTCTGTCATTCCCCATCGGCTTCAAGAACGGCACGGACGGCAACCTGCAGATCGCCATCGACGCCATGATAGCCGCCCAGCACTCCCACAGCTTTCTGGGAATCAACCGGGAAGGGCTTTCCTCCATCGTCCAGACTACCGGCAATCAGGACGTCCACATGGTCCTGCGGGGCGGGAAAAAACCGAACTATTCCCCGGAAGACATCAGCAGGACCGAGGAGATGCTGGCAAAGGCGGGCCTGTTTCCCACCATCATGGTGGACTGCAGCCACGGCAACTCGGAAAAGAACCATGAGAAGCAGCCCGGGGTACTCACTGCGATCATTGACCAGATCGAGGCGGGCAACCGCTCCATCTCCGGGGTCATGATCGAAAGCTACCTGGCGGACGGCAGCCAGCCGATGCCTGAGGACCTGCGCCAGATGAAGTACGGCGTCTCCATTACCGACAAGTGTATCAGTTGGGAGACCACCGAGCGGATACTGCGGGAAGCCCATGCCCGCCTGAAGAAGTTCGGCGGCCGGAAACTCCGGTAACACAGAAAAACGGCCCTGGCAATATCGTAGCCAGGGCCGTTTCACTCCTTACTCCTTACTCCTTACTCCTTACTCCTTACCCTTCACTCCTCACACTTTTCAAGCCCCACAGCCGCAACTCTGGCCACACTTGGCATTGATCATGTGCAGAGCCTTGATAAAGGTGGCATCGGTGGCGGCGCGCAACTCTTCCAGTACGGTCGAAGGTACGGCCGAATCGAGAGTGAGGATCACCATGGCCTCCCCCTTCCTCTCCCGCCGCCCCAGGTTCATGGAAGCAATATTGATATCGTGCGCGCCCATGATGGTGCCGATCTTGCCGATCATGCCCGGCCGGTCTTCATAGCTGAGCAGCAGCATATGTTCTGCCGGAGCGAACTCCATGGAGTAGTCGCGCAGTTGGACAATGCGGGGCGCCCCCTCGAACAGGGTGCCGGAAATCAACCGGCGCTTCCCCCCGTCCACTTCGATGATCAGAGTGATCAGGTTTGAGAAGGCATCGGCACGGGTGGATTTGGTCTCTTCCACCACAATCCCCATATTTTCGGCAACCAGTGAGGCGTTGACCATGTTCACGTCCTGATCCACCATCCGGTTGAGGAGAACCGACAGGCCGCAGACGGTCAATGGCGAGCAGTCGTAGTGAGCGATGCTTCCGGCATAACCGAAGGTCACCTTTTCCGGATTGCTGTCCACAAGCTGGATGCCGAATTCGCTCAACACCCTCATAAGGTTCAGAAACGGTCGCATCTGGTCCATAAGCGCCAGGTCGAAACGGGGGATGTTGACAGCGTTTTCCAGGGGGAGCTCGTCCAGATAGTTGAGGATCTCTTTGGAAACATCAATGGCCACGTTCACCTGGGCTTCCTGGGTGTTGGCGCCGAGGTGGGGAGTTACCACCAGCCTGTCCTGGGAGATCAGTTCCACCAGCAGGTCGCTCTTCGGCGGCTCAACGCTGTACACGTCAATGGCTGCCAGGGAGACCTTGCCGCTCTTCAGGTTGGCCAACAGCGGCGCCTCACCGATCACACCGCCACGGGCCACGTTGAGGGCGATCACCCCGCTCTTCATCAGACCGAATTCCCGCTCGCCGATCATGCCGCGGGTCTCATCGTTCAGAGGGGTATGGACGGTAATGATATCGCTGCTCTTGCAGAGCTCGTCCAGGGTGACCAGCTTCACCCCCAGGTCGTGTGCGCGCTTGGCGGAGATATAGGGATCGCAGGCCAGCACCTCGCATTCGAACGCCTTGAGGCGGGTGGCTACCCGGCCGCCGACCTTGCCCAGGCCGATCACGCCGGCAACCTTCCCCTTCAGTTCCACGCCGGTAAAGGGAGCGCGCTTCCACTCGCCACTCTTGAGGCTGGCATTGGCCTTGGTAACGTTACGGCAGGCGGCAAGCAGGAGCGCCATGGTATGTTCGGCAGCACTATTGGTATTGCCTAAAGGGGCGTTTACCACGATAACGCCCCTGGAACTGGCGTAGTCCACATCCACATTATCGATGCCAACCCCGGCCCGGGCCACCACCTTCAGCTTCCTGGCGGCATCCAGCAACGCCTTGTCGACCGTTGTCCCGCTACGGGTGATGATTGCCTCGTAGTCGCCAATGATGGCGAGCAGTTCCTCTTTTTTCAAGCCCAGCCTGACATCGAGCTCCACCCGCTGATCCTGTGTCAGCAGCGCCAGACCTTCACTGGCCACTTCATCGGTGACGATGATCTTCATGCCCCCTCCTTATAGTAGACGTTGCCCCGATGGGCGATTCGCCATTCTTGTCCCCTTGAAGAAAATATGCATAATAGTCCCCATTGACACAAAAAGCAAGACCACCACCCCTTTACCGGTATACAATCCAGCAGACCAGCGAGGACCAATGACTGAGCAGACCTGGAATCACTTTCACATTGTTCTGGTGGAACCTGAAATCCCACCCAACACCGGCAATATTGCCCGTCTCTGCGGTGCCACCGGCACAACACTCCACCTGGTTGGAAAACTGGGGTTTTCAACTGATGACCGTTACCTGAAACGGGCAGGACTCGATTACTGGAGTGAAGTAGATATCAGGTATTGGGACAACCTGGAGACGCTAAAAACTGCGTTCCCCGTGGGTCGCTTTATCTATACCAGCAAGAAAGCAGAACAGTCACATGCGGCATTTGTGTTCAAGGAAGGTGATTTTCTCGTCTTTGGCAAGGAAACAAAGGGGCTTCCTGACGATCTGATTCTCGCCAACCTAAATACCTGTATCCGCATCCCCATTTTCGGCAAGGTACGGAGCCTCAACCTCTCCACAGCTGCCGGGATCGTGCTCTACGAGGCGCTGCGCCAGACCGGGAGACTGGCATGAAACCACTCTTGCTCCGGGCTGTCATCTTCATGACCATGGCCCTTGCGTTCTACACCTACGCTGTCGTCAACGGCCGTCGGGAGGGGCTGCACACCAAGCAGCTGCTTGTCTTCGGGCTGGGACTATTCTTCGACTGGCTCGGCACCCAGCAGATGAACCTCTTTGCCCGATCCTTCGGCAAGGCCCCGGAGATCCACAACCTGACCGGCATCCTGTCGCTCGGAGGGATGGCCTTCCATTTTCTCCTCGCCCTGGCCGCCTCACTCATGCACCGGGCGGAACGGGTCAATCGGACCTTTCACCGGGTGAGCCTCACCATCTACACCCTCTGGCTGGCCGCCTTCGCCAGCGGTGCCGTTTCCGGCATATTGCGCATGAAGGTGCGTTGATACGCCGCTTGTTTGGCAAAAAAAAAGCCACCAGACCTTTCGGACTGGCGGCTTTGTGAAAAATTCCCGGCGGCGACCTACTCTCCCACACAGCTACCCGTGCAGTACCATCGGCCC
>NZ_VLLN01000033.1 GCF_007830735.1 Geobacter argillaceus | reverse complement strand
CCAGTTTGTACTGAATAAGTCTGAACTGCTCTTTGCAGTTCTCTTCTTGTTTTTCGAGAACCCACTCGCTTAGCTATCTGCTATTTAGTTTTCAAAGACCAACCTGCCGTCAGCAGACTTCGCAATATACTCAGATCCGCTTTCCCTGTCAACACCTTTTTTCAGCGCCAATCTTTTTCTGCCCGGCCCCATCCCCTGGCAGGCCGTCGTTGACAAGGAATCGCGTTTATACTTCAGAACCGATCCCCTTGTCAAACTCTTTTTTCTGCGCCGTCTCTTTTTTCCTCCCGGCCCCATCCCCTTGCGGACCGTCGTTAACAAGGAATCGCGTTTTTACTCCTTTGATATCCATCCGTCAAGAAGTTTTATGATTAGTTTTCACCCACACTGCACTTTTCGCCCGAAGGCCGGACTCGTCCCGCGTTAGGCCCCGCCGCTCCGCGTAATCATCATGACCCCTACGCACACCAGGACTGTTCCGGCCCAGCGGAGCGGCGTCACGATCTCGCCCAGGAAATACTGGGAGAGAAAGGCCACCAGCACATAGTTCAGCGCCTGCATGGGCAGCGCCACGGACAGGTCTTCCCAGGAAAGCACCGCCAGCCAGAGGAAGAAGAATATCGCCAGCATGGCGGTCCCGATGATCAGCTTCGGAGTGGTGAGCGCCTGATACGCGACATTCAGTATGCCGCGCAGATTCATGGCCGAAATGTCGCCCAACTCCTTCATCCCTTTGGCCAGAAGGATATCGCCGACCGTGCCGGCAGTAACTGCAAGGAGCATGATGATAAACGTCTTAAGCATGTTTGATCTCTCCACGGTAATTGCGTAGTTCTATCCCGAGCCTGGTCAGCTTTTCCCGGACCATCGGGCTCGTCAACGCCGACAGCTCGGCCTCGTGCCGGTAATCCGGCATCCAGAATGCAAGCTCGTCGTCCGGCTGGCAGCCGGGATGAAAGTAGATCTCGGTCACTCCATCCTGCAGGACGTCCAGTGCCTTAAGCAGGTACTCTTCGGTCATCCGGCCGGAATTGAGGAGCCCCTTTACCTCTACCGTATAGGCAATCTTCCGGCGATCCAGTTCCGGCCGGCAACGCTCGGCCAGCCGTCCGAAGATGAAGGCGTCGGCCATCTTCCCCAGGCGGCGGTACGGTGCCAGCTGCAGATCGACCCCGAACCGCTCACGGCTCAGGCGGAAGGAGGAGATGCCATACCGTGGCATGAGTTCGGCAAGGATATCGAACACCGTCGGGTGCATGTGGATATTGAGGTGGCCATCGATGTGGGAAAGGGGGAGGCCGGTATCGAGAAAGCGGCGGATCTGTCCCTCGATCTCGCTCTTCAGCTGCCGGCGCAGCGGCTTCAGGAAGAACATCCGCATCCCGGCCATGACCGGATCAACGGGGAAGTTCCCGGCAGGATCGGTCAGGGACGGAAAGGTGAAATGTTCCACCACCGCCCGCCCCTGCACCAGGGTCAGGTGGAGCCCCACCTGCAGTCCCGGGTTTTCCCGGGCCAGCGTGACCGCCTCATCGAACCCTTTGCCGCCGACCATCAGGGAGGCACTGGTGAGGATACCTTCCTGCCAGGCCTTGATGATAGCGCTATTGGCCCCGGATGAGAGCCCGAAGTCATCGGCATTGACGATCAGCTGCTTCATTTACCCTGCTGCGCCTGCTTCCTTTTTTTCATGTACTCCAGGTACTGCTTCCCCTCTTTGAGGAGCTTCTTCCGCTCGCCGCTATCGGTGATCATCTTCATGACACTCCGGGCGATGTACTTGGGGCGGAAGTAGAACTTGTTGTAGAACTCCTCCACCGAATTGAAGATCTCGGTATTGGAAAGGTGGGGATAGTTGATGACACAGGACTGGTGGCCGGTCTCGTCCAGGAAGGTGTCGGAGGCGATCCACCCTTCCTGCTTGCAGAGCTCATAGAACTCGGTACCCGGATAGGGGGAGGCAAGGGAGGCCTGGATGGAGTTCAGGTCCATCCGCTTGGCAAATTCGATGGTCTCCTGGATGGTCTGCCTGGTCTCGCCGGGAAGCCCCATGATGAAGGCGCCATGGACCGAGAGGCCGAGCTTCTTGCAGTTCCTGCTGAACTCGATGGCCTGGTCCTTGGTGACCCCCTTCTTGATGTTCTTCAGGATCTGCTCGTTACCGCTCTCGAACCCCACCACCACGTGGCGGAGTCCTGCCTCGCGCATGACCTTGAGGGTCTCAAAGTCAGTGTTGGCCCGGGCATTGATGGTCCAGGATATCCCCAGGGGCTTTATCAGTTCTGCCACGGCCCGGGCATGCTTGCGGTCCGCCGTGAAGGTGTCGTCGTCAAAGGAGAGTTCGCGCATCTCCGGAATGTTGTCCACGATCCACTTGATCTCTTCATAGACATTCTGCGGGGAGCGGGTACGCATCCGCCGGCCGGAAAAGGTCTGGGGCCAGAGGCAGTAGATGCAATGGGAAGGGCACCCCCGGCTGGAATAGATGGAGACGTAGGGATTCAGGAAGTGGGGGATGACGTACTCCTTGATCGGCAGGTCGCGCTTGTAGACCGGCGCCACAAAAGGAAGCGCGTCCAGATCCTCGATGGGGGGCCGGTCCGGCGTATGGACCGTCTTGCCGCCCCGGATAAAGCTGATCCCGTCCACCCGCTCCCACTCCCGCCCCTCGCAGAGCTCCCTGGTGGAGTAGTCGAACTCGCCGCGGCAGACGATGTCGATCGCCCCCTTGCCGGCCGCAAGCGACTCCTCGGGCAGGATCGTGACGTGGGGGCCGGTCAGGACCGTAACGATTCCCGGCTTCTTCTCCTTGATGCGCCGGGCGGTCTCGATGTCGATCTGCAGGGTGGGGGTGGAAGTATACATCACCACCATGTCGAAATCTTTGGCAATGGTGAGGCAGTCCTCCAGTGTGAACTTCTGCACCGGGGCGTCCACCACCCGCGACCCTTCGATCATCCCGGCCGGGAAACAGAGCCAGGTCGGATACCAGAAGGAGGTAACTTCACGGGAGGCCTGATAGCGGGCACCGGCCCCGCCGTCAAAATCCTCAAATGTTGGCGGATTGAGAAAAAGTGGCTTCATCTATGACTCCTGCACGGACATTTTTCAGGAAGAACGGAACAACGCAGAATAGAGGGAGGAGCGGACGATGTCAAGGCAAAACGGGGAGTTGGGCACGGGCGGGAACCGTTCCCGCCCGCTTAGTAAGGTTATGGACGGATGACCGAGCCGGCCAGCACCAGTGCCTCGGCGATGGTGAACATATTAGTCACGCTCCCCGCCTTTAGCTGGTCTTTTCGTTGAAAAAAGTCGAGACAGACCCCGCAGGAAAAGACCTCCACGCCGCGGTTGCCGAGCTTTTCCAGGGCCTCCAGCAGTTCCGACCCCTCGGTGGTGAGAAACACACCGCTGTTGAGGAAAAAGATTCGGTCCGGCAGTTCGGCCAGATCAAGCAGCGTAATGATGAAGTTTTTCATCAGCAGCCGCCCCAGTTCCTCGGGCCCGTCACCCAGACGATCCGATGTCACCAGCACAACCGGTGCGGCCCGGCGGTTGACTACGGCTGGTGACGGCTGTGTCGGCTGTCCGCTGATGACCAGGGAAAAGCCGTCGTCGATCGGGCTTTCACTGACACTGTAACCGCGGCTGGCGGCAAAACGGGCCACATTCTCCCGTGGTGCGCCATCGTCCAGCAGCACGGTCAGCGGTTCGCCTCCTCCCGCTTCAAGAGCCCGCTTCACGGTCACCACCGGTAAGGGACATGACATGGTACGACAATCGATTGATTTCATTCTTGGGTTCCTCTCGGCAACATTGCTACTGCTCCAGATACTCCTCGCCCTGCTTCACGAAGACCTTTTCCGGGGTAAGACCGTTCTCTGCCAATGTCCGCTCCACCTCTTCCCGCGCCGCCACCCCGTACCTGATTGCCAGGCCGCAATCGGTATTGACCGCCCTGGGGGCAGGTATGAGCAGGATCGGGAGCCGGCACTCCTTGAGGAGTCGCTCGGCCTTCATCACCCGGTGAATTGAATTGAATATCGCCACAAAGTCGTTGTCTGCTACCATCTGCCTCTCCCGTTCCGATGCCAACTCTGCCACAGAAGATCACATTTATGCAAGGGGAAGCGGATTGACAAACCTTTCCGGGACCCGTAAGATGCCTCCAAGAGGTCGCTCATGCACGTATACCTGCTCCTCCTGGGAGTCATCCTCCTCGCCTTGATCGTCAACCTGCCGCTCGGCTATTTCCGCCAAGGTTGTGACAAATTCACCTTTGCCTGGTATTTCTACGTCCACATCTCCATCCCCCTGATCATCTACATCCGCATCAAATCAGGCTTCAGCTGGAAATTCATCCCCTTCACGATTGGCGGAGCCGTCGTTGGCCAGCTCATCGGCGGCCGGGTCCGCAGGCGGCTCAATGGCGCAGGATGATCATGGGCACGACCGGACTGCACCGGAAAGGCGGGCCACAAGCGCCAAGCGTGCAAGGATGCCCCGCCCTCAAGGGGTCTCAGACCTGCTGGCCAGCGTCTTCGGCGGCAAGCCGGCGGCCAGACTCCTCAGGGAAATCGCCATCTGGCAGGTGTGGGATGAAGTTGTCGGGCCGCAGGTCGCCCGCCGCGCCCGACCGACCGCCATCCGTGACGGCGTTCTCACCGTAACCGTTGCCAGCGGCCCATGGCTGCAGCAGCTCACCTTTCTGAAAGGGGAGATCATCACCCGGCTGAACGAGAAGACCGGTGAAGATCTGGTGCGGGAGATCTATCTGAAGGCAGGCAACCCACAGCCGGCCAAACGTCTTGCCACTGCGAAACAGGTACATTTCCGCCCCCTCACGAACGAGGAGGAACAGTTCATTGAGCGGCAGGTATCGCTGGTCGGGGACAACGAACTGCGTGACGAACTGGCAGCCCTTATGCGCAGACATCTGATGAGCAAGGACGACTAAGTGCGGTTTCCGGCCTGGTCGTCAACGCTCCCACCACCTCACCACAGCATCACACTCCCGTCAGCATCCGTGAAACCTCTGCCGAGTAATCGCCGCCATCACCCCGGGTGATCAGGGGCGGCAGCACCTGAAGTTCACCACGCCGCCCCTTGGCCAGCTCGATGAGAAACATTCTGGCATCGGCAGTCGCCGCCCCGTGGACCAGACGCAGCCGCAATGGGGCGAGTTTGAGGGTGGCGGCCGTCGCCAGAAACTCCCCGAGCCGGGCCGGCAGATGGACGAAACAGATCCTCCCGCCCGGTTTGACCAGGTACCTGGCGGCTGCCAGGAATTCGGCGAGTCCGGCAGACGATTCATGTCGCGCCAGATCCCGGCCTGCCTTCGGACTCAGCCGGCCGGTCCCCTGTTTACGGAACGGCGGGTTTGCCAGCACGCTGTCAAAGGATGAAGCGGGAAAATGCCCGGTCAGGGCCGTTACATCCTCGTGGAGAATGGTGATCCGCTCTGCCAGGCCGTTCATTGCCACGTTGCGCCGGGCCAGGTCGGCCATTGCCTGCTGATACTCAACCCCGACCAATTCGAGGTCTGCCACGCGGCGTGCCAGCATGAGCGGGATGATGCCGCACCCGGTTCCCAGATCGAGAACCCGCTCCCCGGGGCGCGGCAGGCCAAAATCACACAAGAGAAGCGGATCGAGTGAAAAGCGGTAGCCATGGATGGGCTGGGCGATGCGAAGCCCATACCCCCGTAGTTCGTCCAGGGTTTCATCGGCATGCGTATTGTTGCCGACATCGTTGATGGCATCGTACAGAGCGATCTGTTCTGCCTGAGACAACTTGCTGCGAGGAGTCGCACAGGTTCCCCGGCAAAGGCGGCAGCGATCGTCACCGCACCACTGGCAAAAGGTGCAGTCGGGGCAAGGATGTTTTTTGGATCGCTCTTCACTAGTCACCGGTCACGAGCCCCCAGTCACCGCCTCTAATACACTACGTTCCGCTTCGGTCCCTTCCCTACCAGCAGCTGGGCAAAGGCCGCGCCTTTGTCGGCGTTGATCAGGAGATAGCGGGGGAGTTTCATCACCTGTTCGCCGGCTGTGGCATTGCGGCGCTCGATGGTGAACGTTCCCACATAGCCGGCGGCAGCGGCCCGCCGGAGCAGGTCGTCGTCGTAGATGCCAAAGGGCCAGGCCAGGAGATCGACCTTCACCCCCAGCTCCTTCTCGATCCGCGCCTTGGACTTGGTGAGCTGCATCGTCACCGACTTGTCGAACTCGGCCGGCTTCATCTTCTTCCGGTCCTTCCTGAAGTTCGGATGCCAGTAGGTATGGGACTGGAAGTCGAAGAGCCCGCTCTTCTTCAGCTCCCGCAGCTGGTCCCAGGTCATGGCATACTTGGCGTTGGAGATGGCCGACGGATAGATGAAGACCGTCACCGGCACATGGTACTTTTTCGCCAGGGGTAGCATGTCGGAGTAGACCGACTTGTGGGCGTCATCCTCGACGATGACCACCGACTTGGGTGCCGGCGCCGGTCCCTTCTTCAGGTACCAGTCCACCAGGCGCCGGAGCGGGATCACCGTGTAGCCGTTGTCCCGCAAGTACTTCAAATGGCTTTCGAATACCGGCGTGGTAATGGTCATGCCGTCGGCCACCGTGGCGCCGAAGCGGTGATAGAGCAGGATCGGGACACTGACCGGTGCGGGCGGGGTGGCGGCTATGGCATTGTGAGCGGAGACAAACAGGACAAAAACGAGGATCAGACGGAGAAACTTCAACTCAAAACCTCCCTGGTTTATTGGAGGTTCTCTTATAGCAGATAACCGGGAGGGAAGGAAACGGGAAAGGCGTCAGCGCAGGCCGAGTCGGTTGAAGAGAAGCCCCAGGAACCTGTTGAGGAAATGATCCCGGTGCAGCCCCGGGAAAACCGGCTTCTTGCGGGTGCCGAGCCTTTCCAGTTCGTCGATGATGGTCCGATCCTTGGTGTAGACCAGCCCCTGGCGGAAGATGCGGACAGCATCACCCCGCCGGCCGGCCAACAGATAGATGCGCCCCAGGTTGAGACAAAAAATGGGATTGTACGGCTCCTGGGCCAACGCCTCGCTCGCCATTTCGATCGCCAGGCCGGCATCACGGCCGTTGGCTGCCAGACAGTAGGCCAGATGGGAAAGGACGATGGAGGTCCGCTCGTAGCGGGCCGCCTGCTCCAGGCAGGTCATGGCCAGGTGGGTATGATTGTGCGCCAGGGCCTCAAGCCCCTTGGCCAGCAGTTCTTCCGCTTCCGTCTGCGTCACGTCCCACCCTCCTTCCGATCATCTCTCGCCGAAGATGGCCGAGCCGACCCGGACCAGGGTCGCCCCCTCCTCGATGGCCACCTCGAAGTCGCCCGACATCCCCATGGAGAGTTCGGTCATCGTCACGCCGGGAATGACCAGCCGGTCGATCTCCTCCGCGAGCTCCCACAGCGCCCGGAAATACGGACGGCTACCTTCCGGATCGTCGAAGAACGGCGGCATGGTCATCACCCCCTTGACCCGCAGGTAAGGAAGCCTGGCAACGGCCGTCACCAGCTCCACCGCAGCCGCCGCGGTGGTGCCGCTCTTGGTGGACTCGCCGGCAACGTTCACCTGCACCAGCACATCGCAGGTGAGACCCAGCTTTGCCCACTGCCGGTCGATCTCCTCGGCCAGGGAGAAGCGGTCCACCGAGTGGATCATGGTCACCACACCGGCAATCTGCCGCACCTTGTTGCTCTGCAGATGGCCGATGAAATGCCACTCCACCGGCTCGGTCACTGACTGCGCCTTGACCGCAAGTTCCTGCACGTAGTTCTCGCCGAACAGCCGCTGCCCGGCCCGGGCCGCCTCATCCACCAGGTTCGCCGGGTTGGTCTTGGAAACCGCCACCAGGCGGACCGACGCCGGGTCCCGGCCAACCTTCAGTGCGGCAGCGCGAATCCGGTGCCGTATCTCTGTCAATTTCGATTCGATCGACATGGCGAAAACCGTTCAATTCTCCCCGCTAACGGGACTGATGTCAAACAGCACCCAGTGTGCGCAGGGCACCCACCACCTCGCAGAGCGGCAGGCCGACAACATTGGTGTACGAACCGTCGATCCGCTCCACCATATAGGCCGCACCTCCCTGGATGGCGTAGGCCCCGGCCTTGTCCAGGGGGCAGCCGGTCTCCACATAGGCAGCGATCTCGGCGTCAGCCAGCGGCTTGAAGAAGACCCGGGTGGTCACGGCCCGGCTCACCGCCGTTCCCTGCCCCCGATCGAGGACTGCGAAGCCGGTAATCACCTCGTGGGCGACGCCGGAGAGTTTTCTGAGCATCCGGACGGCATCGCCGTCGTCACGCGGCTTGCCCATGATCTCACCGTCGCAGACCACCACCGTGTCGGCGCCGATGAAGAAGCGGCCGGTCTCACGCCCGGCGACATCCCGGGCCTTTTCCCCGGCCAGGCGGAGCACATGGGCGGCGGGAAGCTCATTGGGAAACGGAGTCTCGTCGATATGTCCCGGCACCACCACGAAACGGATGCCGGCCGACTCCAGCAGTTCGGCCCGACGGGGCGACGCAGAAGCAAGGACGATCTCAGTTGCCATGTTTTTTCTCTTCCTTTTGCCGTTTTTGCCTCTCTTCCATCCGCCGCTGGAACTCCTCCTGCTCGGCCCAGTGCTTCTTCCAGTCCTTCTTGCGGACAAAATGCAGGGCAACCGCACCGACGATGATCAGCCCCCCCCAGAAGAGCTGGATCGCCTCACCGGTATAGAGTCCTGAGCCCAGCGAAAAGAGCCCCATGAAGAAGATCAACGCCTCCAGGCAGAAGAGACGGCCGATCACCGATATTTCCTGTCGTTCCTTGTCTTTGTCCATAAATCGCCTCGTAGGGGCGGGGTCTCCCCGCCCGGGCGCGGCAACCGCGCCCCTACAGATTCCCCAACCAGTCGTCCAACGCCATCATTGCCCGCTCGGCCAGCCTGGCCCGCCTCTCCTTCTTTTTCACCCGGCCGGGGAGGTCGGGGAAGAGGCCGTAGTTCACGTTCATCGGCTGGAAATGCCGGGCGTCCGTATTGGTGATGTGATGCACCAGTGCGCCCAGTGCCGTCTCCGGCGGCGGCAGGGTCAAGGCTTCACCCCGGACCAGCCGTGCCGCATTGATCCCGGCCAGGAAACCGCTAGCGGCCGACTCCACATACCCCTCAACCCCGGTGATCTGGCCGGCGAAGAAGATGCGCGGCTCCCCCTTCAGCAGGAAGGTCGGCTCCAGCAGCCGGGGAGCGTTGATGAAGGTGTTCCGGTGCATGGAGCCGAGGCGGGCGAACTCTGCCCGGCCAAGGCCGGGGATCAGCGGGAAGATCCGCCGCTGCTCGGGCCAGGTGAGCTTGGTCTGGAACCCCACCAGGTTGAAGAGGGTCCGCTCGCGGTTTTCGGCCCGGAGCTGGACAACGGCATGGTGCTCGCGGCCGGTGCGGGGATCGACCAGCCCCACCGGCTTCATCGGGCCGAAGCGGAGCGTGTCGTGGCCGCGGGATGCCAGCTCCTCGATCGGCATGCATCCCTCGAAGTGGACCACCTTCTCGAACTCCCGGGCCGGCACCTTGTCGGCTGCCAGGAGCTCGGCCACGAAGCGGTCGTACTGCTCCTGGTCGAGCGGGCAGTTCAGATAGTCGTCCCCATCCCCCTTGCCATAGCGGGAGGCGGCAAATATCTTGTCCATCTCCAGGGAATCGGCCGTGACAATGGGGGCGATGGCGTCGTAAAAATAGAGGTACTCGCCGGTGAGCCGCTGCAGTGCTACTGCCAGAGGGTCGCTGGTGAGCGGGCCGGATGCGACGACCACGGTTCCATCGAGAGGGAGCGCGGCCACCTCTCCCCGCACGACCGTGATGAGCGGGTGACTGTCGATCTTCTCCGTGATGGCGGCGGAGAAGAGCTCCCGGTCAACGGCCAGCGCCCCGCCGGCCGGGACCCTGGTGGCATCGGCCGCAGCCATGAAGAGCGAGCCGGCCCGGCGGAGCTCCTGCTTCAGGAGACCGACCGCGTTCTCCAGGGACTCGCCCCGCAGGGAGTTGGAGCAGACCAGCTCGGCCAGTCCGGGAAGGGAATGGGCCGGCGAAAACTTCGCCGGCTTCATCTCGTGCAGAGTGACGCTAACACCGCGCCGGGCGGCCTGCCAGGCGGCCTCGCAGCCGGCCAGGCCACCGCCGATAACTGTAATGGCATCTGTCATGTGAGTAATGTTTGCCATGCCTTGCGGAGATCCGGTCCAGGATTTTCGGGAACGGTTGATTCCGGCAAAGCCGAATAAGGAGGGTTCACGAGGGTTGATAGCACAATTGCCGTTAAAAAACAAATAAAACGGTACCATTGCCCTACCCCAAAACGCGCCGGTCGTGGATGGAAGCGGATATCCCGACGTTCGATGCCACAAAAGGCAGCAATAGTTCTCTGTTCAAAAGGATGTTCTGAATATGGCGGCATGAAAATAAATAAAAATAACTCATTTTTTCTCACCGACAGAGACGCCACAGTTCAACAAGATCATATAATATTGTTATTGTATTGTTATTGATTTCTTACAATAAATATCAGGCAGTTATGTCCGCACGTACACCCGCCCCACTCATTAGCGTCCACTTGCAAAAAGCCAGTTCACTGCCCAAAACAAAACACACCGTAACACGCTGTATTACATACACTTTTGTCAATTTTGTACTTGAAACGGCCATTTTGAAGCGTATAGTTTGGTCAAGATCAAACAGTACGGAGGAAATGCCATGAACGCGTCACAATGCAGCAGCAGGATTGTAAACGGAAAGAGTACCGGCAAGCGACCATCACCAGATTCTTACCGGGACGACCGGAAGCAGGCTAAATGCTCCACGGAAACATCGGGGGCTACCCATCCTGCGACTCCCGCAAACGATGAGCCCGAAAGGCTGGACATGCCTACGTGGATGTCTATTGGTGCTTGGCGGGGTTATCTGGAGATCAATCACTATTGAGCAGAAGAAGGTCGAGTTGGCAGGAAGTTTGTGGCCACTACCTGAAACTGGGCACTATGAGGGGGCGAAAGGATTCAACGGGAATTTTGCCCCCTCACGATTTTCTACTTGTCCACGGTCCTGATCTGATCGAGGACCACCTGCCCCTTCTTTCCCTTGAACGGGCACGGGTCCCGCGTGGGGAACTCATCACAAAGGAACCTGCTGGAAATCTTCCAACACGTGTCAATGCGGTCAGGATTATCTAGTTGAATTTAAATTATTTTCCGTATAAAAGTTAAAACATGGCGAAAATACGGAAAAGATACCATTGGATTGATATAGGTGAAGATGCCAGGCGCCAATATATCGACGCTCAGGCAACGTTCACGGCCTGGGAAGATGCCCGAAAAACTGCTTCCGAAGTACGTGGAGGTATGTATTGGAAGCGACATGGTGAAGCGGAATACCTGATCCGGACTTCGCCCAGCAACGCCCAAAAAAGTATTGGTCTTCGCTCAGAGAAGACAGAACAAATCTACCAAGATTTCACCGCGAGGAAAACAGAGGCTGAGCAAAGGTTCTCAGACCTCACCAGCGCGCTTGAGCGACAACAGCGGATGAACCGAGCGCTTTTTGTCGGCCGGGCGCCTCGTATACTCATCGACATACTAAACAAGCTCGCCAAAGAGCGGCTTTCGGACTATTTCACGGTCATCGGCACTCATGCCCTATACGCCTATGAAGCTGCGGCAGGCGTTGGTTTTGGAGAAGCGGCAGCATTGGCAACCCAGGACATTGACCTTCTTCTGGATACCCGGAAGCGCCTGAGTTTTATCGCACAGATGACCAGTGTGGGTACATCGATGTTGAAGCTGATCCAGAAGGTGGATTCCACCTTTAAAATCCGTAACGACCAGAAATACACTGCCGTCAACAGCAGGGGCTTTGAAGTCGATATCATTCGAAGGGAACCGAAAGACGGCGATCCCCACCCTCTGCGACTGACAGATGAGGATGATGAGTTCTATGCAGTACCTGCACGGAATGCTGACCTGTTGCTCGATGGGCCACGCTTTTCTGCGATGATCGTATCCACGACCGGCCACATGGCAAGGATGAACACTATTTCTCCATTGGCCTTCGTCAGGTTCAAAAGATGGATGGCTGAACAGCTTGACCGGGACCCGATGAAGCGTCAAAGAGACATCCTTCAAGCGAATCTGGTCGAAGAACTGGTAGCCGAATACCTCCCTCACCTTCAACAATAAAAAAGGCGGGGATCGCTCCCCGCCTCGCACACATCTTCCTATTTTTCTTTCCCCCCCAGTTTGTAGTCGCACCCCTCTTTGGGACACTTGAGGAACTCCCCCTCCCGCTTGTAGACCTTCTTCACCAGGAGCGGGAAGCCGCACGTGGGACAGGGTCCGGGTTGGGGCGGGTCCCAGAGGGCGAACTTGCACTCGGGATAGCGGTTGCAGGAGTAGAACATCTTGCCGTAACGGGACTTCTTCTCGGTCAACTCACCCTGCTTGCACTCCGGACAGGTGATGCCGGTCCCCTTGGGCTTCACCAGGGGCTGGATGTTCTTGCAGCCCGGATAGGCGGAACAGGCCAGGTACTTGCCGTAGCGGCCGTCCTTGATCAGCATCGGGCTGCCGCACTTGTCGCACTTTTCCTCGGAAAGCTCCGGCTCGGCAACCTCCGGGGCGCCATCCTTTTCCAGCGGCCGGGTGTAACGGCACCCGTCCCGATAACCGGTGCAGGCGATGAACTTGCCCCGCTTGCCGAGCTTTACCGCCAGCGGCTTGCCGCATTCCGGGCACGCCTCGTCCAGCGCCTCGGTGGTCAGGTCCTCCTTGGAGACCTCCCCCTCCTTCTGCTTCAGGAGCGAAGAAAACGGTCCCCAGAACTCGGCCATCAACGGTTTCCACTTCTTTTCCCCCCGGGAGACCTGGTCCAGTTCCTCCTCCAGGGAGGCGGTGAAGTTGTAGTCCACGTACTGGGTGAAGTGCTTGGTGAGCAAGTCGCTCACCACCATCCCCACATCTTCCGGGAAGAACCGCTTCTTGTCCAGCCGGGCGTATTTGCGCTCCAGCAAAGTGTTCATGATGGAGGCATAGGTGGAGGGGCGGCCGATGCCGTACTCTTCCAGGGTCTTGACCAGGGTCGCCTCGGTGTAGCGGGGAGGGGGCTGGGTGAAGTGCTGTTCCGGCAGGAGCTCGCCCAGCTTGAGCGGTTCCCCTTCGGTCAGCGGCGGGAGGGTCCCTTCCCTTTCCTCACTCTCGTCGTCAATCCCCTCGATATAGAGTTTCATGAAGCCGGGGAAGCGGATCACCGTCCCGGCTGCCCGGAACCGGAACCCCTTGTCGGTGCCTTTCTCCACAGCAAGCTGGCTTGCCACCATCTGGTAGGCACCGATGTCCACCGAGGTCTGGTCCAGGAGCGCCTCGGCCATCTGGCAGGCAACGGTCCGCTTCCAGATCAGGTCGTACAGCCGGAACTGGTCCGGTGGCAGGTATTTCTTCAGCTCGGCAGGTGTCTTGCTGATATAGGTCGGCCGGATCGCCTCGTGGGCCTCCTGGGCGTTCTTCGCCTTGTTCTTGAAGAAGCGGGGCTTCGCCAGGACGTACTCCTTGCCGTAGAGGCTCTGGATCACCTCCTTGGCCTCGGTCAGCGCCTGGTTGGAGAGGACCACGCTGTCGGTACGCATGTAGGTGATGAGACCGACGGTCCCTTCGTCGATGGCCACCCCTTCGTACAGCCTCTGGGCGGTCGACATGGTCTTCTTGGCCGAGAAGCCGAGCTTGCGCGCCGCCTCCTGCTGGAGGGTGGAGGTAGTGAACGGCGGGGAGGGCGTCCGCTTCCGCTCGCTCCTGGTGACCTTGTCCACCCGGTAGGTGGCGCCGGAAAGCGCCGAAAGCAACCGGTCGGCCGCTTCCTTGTCGGGGATGTCGAACTTGTCCAGCTTCTTGGCGGCGGCCTCAACAAGGTTTGCGGAGAACTGCTGACCGCCGCCGTTCTTCAGCTTGGCCGCGATGCTCCAGTACTCCTGCTCCCGGAACGCCTGGATCTCCAGCTCCCGCTCGCAGATGAGGCGCAGGGCCACCGACTGGACCCGGCCGGCGGAGAGGCCGTAGCGAATCTTCTTCCAGAGGAAGGGGGAGAGGTTGAAACCGACCAGGTAGTCGAGGATGGAACGGGCCTGCTGGGCGTCCACCAGTTCCAGGGAGATGGAACGGGGGTTCTGGACGGCGTGGACGATGGCGTCCTTGGTGATTTCGTGGAACACCACCCGCTGCACCTCAACCGTCGACTTCTTCCCGTCGAGCCCGAGTGCCGCCAGAAGATGCCAGGAGATTGCTTCTCCTTCCCGGTCGGGGTCAGTTGCCAGGAGGAGCGTACCGGCGTCTTTCAGCTCCCGCTTGATGGCATCGATATGCTTTTTGCTCTCCGGCAGGACCGCATACTTGGGGGTGAAGTCCTTTTCGATGTCCACCGAACCCTGCTTGCTGGGGAGCGCACGCACGTGGCCGAAGGAGGCGAGGACCTTGTAGCCCGGACCGAGGAACTTCTCGATGGTTTTGGCCTTGGCCGGCGATTCGACGATGACGAGTTTGTTTGACATAAAGCTCTTTTGTTCTCGGTTGAGTGGTTACGTGGGTTTCACGACAAAGCAAACGTTTTTCCGGGGAGTTGCATCACAACTCCCTGCAATTCCAGGCGCAGTAACATAGCGGAAAGGACACTTACTGTCAATCCGCTTCGCCCGTGAATCTCGTCGATCTGGAGCGGCCCGTCGGCAAGAAGGTTGTACAGCAGGGCCTCATCGGGAGTCAGCTCCGGCCCGGCAGCGACTGGCAGGGTATGGGGCCGGCCCGGCGCCAGCTCTTCCACGATATCCTCCACCGACTCCACCAGCCGGGCCCCCTGCTTGATCAGCAGGTTGGTGCCCCGGCTCCCCGCCGAGGTGATGTTGCCGGGAACGGCAAAGACGTCCCGCCCCTGCTCCAGGGCGTACTGGGCGGTGATCAGCGAGCCGCTCTTCTCGGTTGCCTCGACCACCAGCACCCCGCGACAGATGCCACTGATGATCCGGTTGCGGCGGGGAAAATGTTCCGGGGCCGGCCTGGTTCCCAGGGCAAATTCAGACACCAGCCCCCCCTTTTCCACCAGTTCGTTGTAGAGGCTGCGGTTCTCCGGGGGATACACCACGTCGACCCCGCAGCCGAGGATTGCCACGGTATGGCCCCCGCCCTGGAGGACCCCTTCGTGGGCCGCAGTATCGATCCCCCTCGCCATTCCCGAGACCACGGCAAGCCCCTGTCCTGCCAGGGCGGCGGCGAGTTTGCGGGTAGTGGTCACGCCGTAGGTGGACGCGCGCCGCGAACCGACAATGGCCAGGGCCATCCCCAGCCCGTCGAGACTCCCCTTAACATAGAGAAACGGTGGCGGATCGTGGATCTCCCGCAGGAGCGGCGGATATTCCCCCATCTGGCAGGTGACGATCCGGACCCCACTGCGCTCGATCGCCAGGCATTCCCGCTCGGCAATCGGCCGCGGGTCGAAGGAAAGGATGGAAGCAATGGCGGCCGCATGCAGCCCCGGCACCTGCCGCAGTTCGTCGGCCGAGGCCTGCAGCACCCCAAACGGCGTGCCGAAATGGCGCACGAGACGATGAAAGGTGATGGTGCCGATCAGGGGGATAACCCTCAGGGCAATCCAGTGATAGCAGTCGTGAACGGTCATGGGATAAAAAAAGGACCGGCCTGCGCCGGTCCGGGTTCAGCTGCGGAGCGCAGCTTATTTGTTCCTGGTCAATTCCACCCGGTCCCCCAGGTAGATGGTATCGATACTCTTGACGATCAGGGCCGTTGCCGTCCGCTCGCCCGTCTCCACCACCACCAGCGCTCCAACCACGTCGGCCGGGAGCTTGTCGATGGGGCCGGTCACAAACTTCGGGTCGGGCTGGATGTCGCGGGTCACGTAGAGCATGTTGCCTTCCGCCAGGCCATGCCGTTTTCCCAGGTCGAGATAGACCACGTCACCGGCCGACAGCGCCTTGTTGCCGGTCCTGCTCTCCACGATGTAGCCGGTCAGATCGCGGGTCGCGGCCTTGAGAGCCACCTCCCGCCGCTTGTCCTTGTAGGGCATGATGAACGACCCGGCACTGATTTCCTGAAACGAGCGCGTGATGATCGCCTTGGAGACATCCGGCTCCACCTGGGTCAGCTGCAGGAACCCGAGTGGAATGACCCGCACGCCGAGGATCTGGTTGGTGACGGGATGGCTCACCGGCGCCAGCTTGCGATAGATGGCGTACCGGTTGCCAATCTTGGCGCCGTGCCCCTTGCCAATATCGATGTAGACGATATCGTCCTCACCGACGATCTCCCGGTTCTGGAAGGTCGAGATGATGTGACCGGCCGGCTTGAAGCCGTCCTCCTGGAGGAACCCCTCACCACCGGTAACGGTGAAAAGCCGCTCAACCGACGCTTCCCGGTTGAGGTCCTGCTCTTTTGCCGGTTGCGTGCCGGGCTTGGCCGCGAGTGACTCTCTCTCGTCGACAATCTCTACCCGGTCGGCAAAGATCCTGAGCTTTTGGCCCAGGAAGATCAGGTGGGGGTTGGTGATCCCCTCCTTGTTCCGTGCCCAGAGGTTCGGCCATGTGTACGGGTCCTTCATGAACTGTTCGGACAGCCCCCACAGGGTATCCCCCTGCTTGATGACGTAAATGGTCGGCTCTTCCTGGGCAAAGGATGCGCCGCAGAGAGTGCCCACCCCCAGCAGCAGTGCCGTCGTCAATGTGACCAGCTTCGTTCTCACCATGCCCCCTCCCCGCGTGCTGCGCATTTCCGTCATTTGTCGGCGAAAGCCACTTGTTTCTTTAATTCTTCCCCAGGAGAAGTTCGCGCGCCCTGGTGGCCGCGTCACTGGCCGGAAACTTTTCCACGACCTCCCGGAAGGCAGCATGGGCCTTGGCCGGCTCCTTTGCCGCGTCGTGGACCAGGCCGATCCTGAGCAGGGCGTCCGGCGCTTTCTGCCCTTTCGGGAAGCGCTCAACCACGGTCCGGAACGCCTCGATCGCCCGGGGATAACGGTGCAGGGCGACGTAGCACTCTCCGAGCCAGAAGTGGGCATTGGCCACATACTCGCTCTGCGGATGGACCGCGATGAACGAAACAAAGGCCGCGGCCGCAGCCTCGTAATTGTTGGCGCTGAAGAGCCCGAAGGCCTTCATGTAGCCATCCTGGGCCGTACGGTCATGCTCGTCCGCTCCCGCTTCCCGGTTCACGACCTCGATCCTGGCGGCATCAACCGGCACCAGTGCGGCGGTCTGCGCCGTCTTGGCGGCCAGTTCGGCCTGCTGCCGCCTGAGCTCGTCATAGCCACCGCGCAGGGAAGAGACCTCCTTGTCCAGCGCCGCCAACCGCTCGCCGCTCCCCTTTTGCTCATCGGTCAGCCGCTGCACCTGGGAAACCAGCGCCGTCGTCGCCTGGGCAAGCTGCTCCAGACGAGAATCCATGGCGGTCTGCTTCTGCACCATAATGT
Organism: Geobacter argillaceus; assembly: GCF_007830735.1. Classification (GTDB taxonomy): domain Bacteria; phylum Desulfobacterota; class Desulfuromonadia; order Geobacterales; family DSM-12255; genus Geomobilibacter; species Geomobilibacter argillaceus. The sequence continues at coordinate 20,270 of NZ_VLLN01000033.1, read as the reverse complement.
CGCTGGAGGCGCACCCGCCGAGGGACAGCAGCCCCACAGCCACAACAAGAGACTTTGTTCCGAACATCGAACCTCCGAACCAGTTGGATTACTGGCACAATTAAAGCTGCTTCACGCCGATTGTCAAGAGGAAAGCCGCTCCGTAAGGCTTTTCAAGGGTGGAAGAATGTGCTAGGATTCACCGCACTTTCCCGGCAACTGCCCGCCCGCCGTGCACACATTTCATTTTGGAAGACGAATCGATCCATGACCATACCTGAACTCCTCGCCCCGGCGGGAAATCCGGAGAAGCTGCGCATTGCCGTCAGGTACGGTGCCGATGCAATCTACCTGGGAGGCAAGGCCTTCGGCCTGCGCAACCAGGCCGACAACTTCACACCGGCGGAGATGGCCGAAGGGGTTGACCACGCCCACCGGCACGGGGTGAAGGTCTACCTGACAATCAACAGCTACCTGCGCAACAACGACTTCGCCCCCCTGGCCGAGTACCTGGCAGAGGTGGCCGCCATCCCCTTTGATGCCTACATCGCCGCCGACCCCGGCGTCATCGACCTGATCCGCGAGGTCAGCCCGGAGCGGGAGATTCACCTCTCCACCCAGGCGAACAGCGTCAACTGGCGCAGCGCCCGCTTCTGGCAGCGACAGGGGGTCACCCGGGTCAACCTGGCACGGGAGCTCTCCCTGGAGGAGATCCGGGAGACCGCAACCCATGCAGGTCTGGAAGTCGAGGTCTTCGTTCACGGTGCCATGTGCATCTCCTACTCGGGCCGCTGCCTGCTCTCCAGCATCATGGCCGGCCGGGACGCCAATCGCGGCGAGTGCGCCCACCCCTGCCGCTGGCGCTACGCCCTGGTGGAGGAAACCCGACCGGGGGAATACTTCCCGATCGAGGAGGACACGGCAGGCAGTTTCATCTTCAACTCCCGGGACCTCTGCCTCGTCGAATACCTGCCTGAGCTGGCCGCGGCCGGCGTCTCGTCACTGAAGATCGAGGGGCGGATGAAAGGTATCCATTATGTGGCATCGGTGATCCGGGTCTACCGGGAGGCCCTGGACCGGCTGCGGGACGAGGGAGGCGCCTACCGGTTCCGGCCCGAGTGGCTGGAGGAGCTCTGCAAGATCAGCCACCGGGGGTACACGACCGGCTTCCTGCTGGACCAGCCGAGAGACGTGGCCCAGGAGTATCATTCCCGCTACATAAGGAGCCACGACGTGGTCGGCGTGGTGGAGGAGATCGAAGCCGACGGCAGTGCCCTGGTCGGGGTCCGCAACCGGCTGGCCGTCGGCGAGACCCTGGAACTGATCGGCCCGCAGATGAAGGCGGCCCGGTTTCCGCTGGGTGGCCTGGAGGGGGCGGACGGCACGCCGCTTCAGGCCGCCAACCCCAACCAACTGGTCAGGATGCGGCTGCCGGCGACGGCAGCTCCGCTCGACCTATTGCGCCGCGGGGAACAGTGCCTGCAGGTTATCGATTAGCGCTAACCTGCAGATGGCAGAACCAATCGGGATCAGCAGTGCCCGGTTAGATTCTTGCCTACGTCCCATAGGGACTGAATGACTGTAGCCGGGGAATTTATTCCCCGGTCATCTTGGCAAAATGCCACTCCCGTCACGTACGTGACGAGAGTAGATATATCGGTAACACATCCGGGGGATGAATCCCCCGGCTACATGCGAGCGCCCCTAACGGGGCTTCAAAGCTATGCAGCAATTTCCGAACAACGCTGAACCGGAATGAAGATGAAGAGACAATGCGTCATTATCGCCAACCGCGGCGCCGGGAGTTTTTCGGATCAGCGCCTGCACCGGCTGAGCGAACAGCTCTGCGCAGGAGGCATGGCCGTTGAACAGTCGTACGGCGCCGACTTTGCGGAACTGACCGACCTGGCCAGGACGGTGAGCCGCCCTCCGGATGCCCCCCTGGTCATCGCCGCCGGCGGCGACGGCACGATCAATGCCGTGCTGAACGGCCTGGCCGGCAACAACGCCACCTGCGCCATCCTGCCGCTCGGGACGGCAAATGTGCTGGCCCTGGAACTGGGGCTCTACCGGCCGGAGCAGGCCGTGGCGCGGATCATTGCCGGGGAGGCCAGTCCCTTCACCGCCGGACTGCTCCGTGCCGGGGAGCGCTCCAGCCGCTTTTTCCTGATGACCGGGGTCGGCCTTGACGGCCATGTGGTGCGCGGCGTCTCCCCACGGCAGAAACGTCTCTTCGGCAAGGGGGCCTATGCCCTCGCCGCCTGGCGTCAGGTTCGCGCCTGGGAGACGAATGAGCTGACCGTCACCACCCGCGGGGGAAGCTTCACCTGCCACTCGCTCTTCGCCTGCAACACGGCCCGCTATGGCGGTACGTTCCCGCTGGCCCCGGCGGCAAGCATTTTTTTGCCGACCCTGGAACTGGTGGCAGTACGCTACAGCTCCAGGCTAGCCTACCTGGGGTTTGCCGTTGGTCTGGCCCGCGGCCGGGCTCCGGCCGGCGACGGCATTGTCCGGCTCAGTACCGACTGGTTGCGCCTGGAGGGGGTAAAGCCGATTCAGGCCGACGGCGACGACTGGGGCGACTCGCCCGTGGAGATCACGACGGAAACGAATTATGCCCGGATCATTGTCTGACCGGATAGGGGGGCGTATCGCGCCGTGATGGCGTGCCCCGACCAACGAATACACTACTCGACTGGATGACCATGAACGCACTTATTTCCTTTCTCACCGACCGTACCGCCTCTGCCCGACGCGACCTGACCGCCTTGACCATTGTCTTTGGCTTTGCCTTTTTCCAGCTCCTCGGCCGCTGCCCCCTGATCGAACCGGACGAGGGGCGTTACAGCGAGATTCCGCGGGAGATGCTGGAACGGGGCGACTTTGTCACCCCCCTGCTGAACTACGTCAAGTACTTCGAGAAACCGCCACTCCACTACTGGTTGAACGCCCTCTCCTTCTCACTCTTCGGCCAAAACGAATTTGCGGCCCGCTTCGCCGGCACCCTCTGCGGACTTTTGACCGTCCTCTTTACCTACTGGCTGGGGCGCCAGCTTTTTGAACGCCGGGTTGGGCTTCTGGCTGCCCTGATCATCGGCAGTTCCGGCGGCTTCCTGGTTCAGTCACGGATCAATATCACCGACATGACCCTCACCTTCTGCCTGACCCTCTGCCTGGGGAGCTTTCTGCTCGGTATCCGGGACGAGGGGCCGGGAAAAAGGCTCTACTACTACCTGGGATACGCCGCTGCGGCCTTGGCCGTGCTGGCCAAGGGGCTGATCGGCATCGTTTTTCCCGGCGGCATCATCTTCCTGTTCCTGCTGTTTCGCAAGCGCTGGCGACTCCTGGCCGAGATGCGCCTGTGCAGCGGCACCATCCTGTTCCTGGTGATCGCCGCTCCCTGGTTCATCCTGGTCTCGCTCCACAATCCGGAGTTTCCGCGGTTTTTCTTCATCCACGAGCATTTCGAGCGGTTTCTGACCAAGGTGCATCACCGTTACCAGCCTGTCTGGTTTTTTCTGCCCGTGCTCTTGGGCACCATGCTCCCCTGGTCCTTTTTCATCCCCGAGGCGTTGCGCCGGGCCTGGCGCGACCGACGCAGCAACCAGGGCGATCCCCTGACCTACCTGGCGATCTGGGCACTGCTGATCTTCGCCTTCTTTTCCAAATCCAACTCCAAACTGGTGCCCTACATCCTCCCCATCTTCCCTCCCCTGGCCCTGCTGATCGCCTGGCGCTGGCAAAAGGCCGTTGAAGAGGGACTCGGTTCGCTCAAGGGGTACGCGGTCACCCTGGGGATCATCCTCCTGATCCTCGGCATCGGCTTTCCCATCTACCCGCTGGTGGCAGCCAAGGACGACCTGGGGCTGACCGGCGGCATCATCAGCGGCAGCATTTTTCTCGTGGAAACGGCCGGCGTCTGCATGGCACTGCGGCAACGGAACCCGCTCCGCCTCTTTCTGGTGCTGACGGTCTGCTCCGGCCTGTTCGCGGTCGTTGCCCCCCACTTCGTGTACAGCCGGATCGCCGCACGACGGACCATCAAGCCGCTTGCCCTGAAGGTGAAGGAACTGGCCCGGCCCGACGACATAGTAGCCTCCTTCGGCTACGACCAGGGGCTCCCCTTCTATGCCAAACGCCGGACCATCGTGGTCGGCGGCATGGGAGAACTGGAATTCGGCAGCCAGCAGGGTGATCAATCGGCCTGGTTCATCGACAATGCTGCGTTCTCCCGCCTGTGGGACGGGGAACGACGGGTATTTGCCCTGATGAATCGTGCGGAAAAGGAGGCTCTCGCCAGTGCCGTCAAGGCCTCTGTCCGCGTAATCGATGAAAGTCCGCGGCGCATCCTGGTCACCAACCGGTAGCTGGCGCCCTGAATGGCTCCGCCTCCGCGGCCGTTTTTCAGCCCGGCCGTGCAGCCTGATTGTGTAAACATATTGTCATTGCATACCTTTTGTGCGATAAAAGTCGTTTATTAGAATAGGAGGTCAGCCGGTGCGCAAAGATTTTCTCCCCTTTTCCACCCCAACCATTGACGACGACGAAATCAACGAGGTTGTCGACTCCCTCAGGTCCGGCTGGATCACCACCGGCCCCAAGGTCAAGCGGTTCGAGGAGGCATTCAAGAGTTACGTGGGAGCCCCCTTTGCCGTCCCCCTCAGCTCGGCCACGGCCGGCGAGCACCTGACGCTCCTGGCCCTGAACATCAAGCCGGGTGACGAGATCATCACCACCCCCATGACCTTTGCCTCCACGGTCAGCATGATCATCCTCTGCGGCGGCACGCCGGTTCTGGTGGACATCGAACCGGGTACCCTGAACATCGATGTGGCAAAGGTTCGCGAAAAGGTCACTCCGCGGACCAGGGCCGTCATCCCGGTCCACTTTGCCGGCCAGGCATGCGACATGGACCCGCTTCTCGCCCTGGCCGGGGAGTTCGGTCTCACCATCATCGAGGACGCGGCCCACGCAGCCGGTACCGAATACAAGGGGCGCCGCATCGGCTCGCTCCCCACCATCTCCATCTTCTCCTTCCACCCCAACAAGAACATCACCACCGGCGAAGGGGGGATGGTCTGCACCAAGGACGAGTCCCTGGCCGAAGAGATCTCGCTCCTCAAGTTTCACGGCATGAGCCGGGAGGCATGGAAGCGCTTCGCCGCCAGCGGCACCCCCAACTACGACATCATGCTCCCCGGCTTCAAGTACAACATGATGGACATCCAGGCGGCGCTGGGCATTCACCAGCTGCCAAAGCTGGACGGTTTCATCGCCAAACGGACCGCCATCGCCGAATTCTACAACCAGACGTTCGCCGATGTGGCCGAACTGGCCCTCCCCGCCCTGGCGCCCTACGAGCAGCGCCATGCCTGGCACCTCTATACGCCGCTGGTGCGGATCGAGCGGCTCACCATCGACCGGGACCAGTTCATGACCGAACTGAAGCAACTGAACATCGGCAGCGGTCTCCACTACAAGGCGATCCACCATCACGCCTGGTACAGGGAGAATCTGCCGGTTGTCCCGGGCTCACTCCCCAATGCCGACTACGCCTCCGACCGGATACTGTCGCTTCCCCTGTTCCCGAAGATGACCATGGATGACGCGCAGGACGTGGTGGCAGCGGTGAAAGACGTAATCGCGAGGCACCGGAAATGACCCCCTACATCTCCATCGTCATCCCGGTCTACAACGAGGAAGGCAACCTGGCCAGCCTCTTTGACCGCCTCTACCCGGTCATGCAGCAGATGGCCAAACCGTTCGAGATCATCTTCACCGACGACGGCAGCCGGGATAGCTCCCTGGCCATCCTGACCGAGCTGGCGGCCCGTCATCCGGAGGTGCGGGTGGTGGAGTTCAACGGCAACTTCGGCCAGCATATGGCCATCATGGCCGCCTTCGAGGTCAGCCGCGGCGAGATCGTCATCACCCTGGACGCCGACCTGCAGAACCCGCCCGAAGAGATCCCCAAGCTGGTGGCGGAAATGGAGCGGGGCCACGACGTGGTGGGGAGCATCCGCCAAAAAAGGCAGGACACCTTTTTCCGCAAGACAGCCTCGATGATGGTCAACATCATCACCCGCAAGATGACCGGCATGAAGATGAGCGATTACGGCTGCATGCTGCGGGCATACCGGCGCAACGTGGTGGACAACATCAACCGCTGCCAGGAGACCACCACCTTCATACCGGCCCTGGCCCAGACCTTTGCCGCCTCCCCGTCCGAGGTACCGGTTGCCCATGCGGAGCGGTCCGAGGGGGAGAGCAAGTATTCCCTGTACAAGCTGATCCGCCTCAACTTCGACCTGATGACCGGCTTTTCCGTGGTGCCGCTCCAGCTCTTCGCACTCATGGGGGTGCTCACCTCCCTCTTTGCCGTGGCCTTCGCCATATTCCTTCTGGTGCGCCGCTTCATCGTCGGTGCCGAGGTAGAGGGAGTATTCACCCTCTTCGCCATCCTCTTCTTCTTCATGGGGATCACCATCTTCGGCATCGGCATCGTCGGCGAGTATGTGGGCAGGATCTACCAGGAGGTCAGGAGACGGCCGCGCTACGTGGTGCGCAAGGTACATGGAGTCAACAATGAGTGACAAGGTCGTCGTCTGCGCCTATCACAACGTCGGTTACCGCTGCCTGGAGGAACTGCTCCGCCAGGGGGCCGACATCCGGCTGATCTTCACCCACGAGGATTCGCCGACCGAGGAGATCTGGTTCCAGTCGGTGCGGGAACTGGCGGAAACGCACGGCATCCCCTACCTCACCAGCGACATCAACGAACCGGAGAACATGGCCCGCCTCAAGGAGATCGCCCCGGAGTTCCTCCTCTCCTTCTACTACCGGAACATGATCAAGCCGGCAGTGCTGGAGTTGGCGAGCAAGGGTGCCCTCAACCTGCATGGCTCCTACCTCCCCCGATACCGGGGAAGGGTGCCGGTCAACTGGGCCGTGATCAACGGCGAGACCGAGACCGGGGCCACCCTGCACTACATGGTGGAGAAACCGGATGCCGGCGACATCGTCGACCGGGAAAAGGTGGCCATCGACTTCACCGATACCGCTTTTGACGTCTTCACCAAGGTGACCGAGGCGGCCGTGACGGTCATTGGCCGCTCCTGGGCAATGCTTGTCGCCGGCACAGCAAAGCGCCTCCCCCTGGACCTTTCGGCCGGGAACTACTGCCGCGGCCGGAAGCCGGCGGACGGCCTCATCGACTGGAAAAGGAGCGCCGTGCAGATCTACAACCTGATCCGCGGCGTCACCCACCCCTATCCCGGCGCCTTCACCCACCTGGACGGGCACAAGGTGATCATCTGGCAGGCCTGGCCGGTCGAGGGACGCGGCGAACCGGGCCGGGTCGTTGCCACGACCCCGCTGCAGGTGGGAACCGGCGAGGGGCTGCTGGAGATCAGGTCATTGCAGGAAGAGGCCGGCGAAGAGATCTCGGCGGCCGCATTCGTCGAGCGGATACATCTGGAAGCGGCCCGCTTTTCATGAAACCATTGGCAGGGAATTTGGACAACTTACAACCGCAGATGAACGCGGATAAACGCAGATAACAACCAAGCGGCTTTGTGAACGGCGCCTTCAAAGGAACGAGGAACGGGGCGCGAGGGCTCTTAGGGAGTAAATTCTCATTCCTCGTACCTCGAACCTCCGACCCTGACTGCCCGTCGTCGAAGCCGTAACAAGGAGAACGTTACATGAAAGTACTAATTCTAGGCGTCAACGGTTTCATCGGTAACGCCCTCACCCACCGCATCCTCACCACCACCGACTGGGAAGTCTTTGGCCTGGACATGGCCTGCGACAAGCTGGAGCGCTCCCTGGGCGATCCCCGCTTCCACTTCCTGGAAGGGGACATCACCATCAACAAGGAGTGGATCGAGTACAACATCAAGAAATGCGACGTGGTGCTGCCGCTGGTGGCCATCGCCACGCCGGTCACCTACGTGAAGGACCCGCTCCGCGTCTTCGAGCTCGACTTCGAAGAAAACCTGAAAATCATCCGTCAGTGCGTCAAGTACAAGAAACGGGTCATCTTCCCCTCCACCTCCGAGGTCTACGGCATGAGCCCGGACCGTGAGTTCGACGAGGAGAGCTCGCCGCTCATGCTGGGGCCCATCAACAAGGAGCGCTGGATCTACTCCTGCGCCAAGCAGATGCTGGACCGGGTCATCTACGCCTACGGCGCCCATGAGGGCTTGCGCTACACCCTGTTCCGCCCCTTCAACTGGATCGGCCCCAAGCTGGACAGCATCAGCACAGCCAAGGAAGGAAGCTCCCGGGTCCTCACCCAGTTCCTCTACAACATCCTGGCCGGCGAACCGATCCAACTGGTGGACGGCGGCAGCCAGCGCCGCTCCTTCACCTTCGTGGAGGACGGCATCGACTGCCTGATGCGGATCATCGCCAACGAGAACGGCGTAGCGGACAGCGGCATCTTCAACATCGGCAACCCGACCAACGACCTCTCCGTCAGGGAACTGGCCGAAAAGCTCCTTGCCCTGGTCCGGGAGTATCCGGACTACAAGGAAAGGGCCGACAACTGCAAGATCATCGAGGTGACCTCCGGCACCTTCTACGGTAAGGGGTACCAGGACATGCTGACCAGGGTGCCTTCGGTGAAGAACGCCAAGGAACGGCTGGGATGGGAACCGACCACCAGTATCGACGACGCCCTGCGCAAGACCCTGGACTTCTACCTGGTGGAAGAAAAGGAAAAGATCGAGCACCTGCTGTAGGGGCGGGGGAACCCCGCCCAGGGCGCTACGGATTTATATGACCCAGCCAACCATTGCCCTGAAAATCGACGTCGACACCTACGCCGGCACCCGTGACGGCGTGCCGCGCCTGCTGGAGCTTCTGGACAGGTTCGGTATCAGGGCCACCTTCTACTTCTCCATGGGGCCCGACAACTCGGGGAAGGCGATCCGGCGCATCTTCACTAGGAAGGGATTCCTCAGGAAGATGCTCCGCACCAGGGCGCCCTCCATCTACGGCCCGAAGACGCTCCTCTACGGCACCCTTCTGCCGGCCCCCCAGATAGCGTCCGCCTTTCCCCAGATCCTGCGCCGGACCGCGGAACTGGGGCACGAGGTCGGCATCCACTGCTGGGACCATGTCAAGTGGCATGACTACCTCCCCTGGCTCCCCAAAGCGGTCACGGCCATGGAACTGGGCAAGGCGAGCGCCCTGTTTCAGGAGATCTTCGGTTGCCGGGCAACCACCACTGCCGCCCCGGGATGGACCGCCTCCCCCGACTCGCTGGAGATACAGGATGCCATGGGGCTCGGCTTCTGCAGTGACAGCCGGGGCACCGTTCCGTTCTACCCGGTGATGGGGGGGCGCCGGTTCACCACCCTGCAGATCCCCACCACCTGGCCGACCATGGACGAACTGCTGGGGGAGAACGGCATCACAGCCGCCACCATCAACGACCTGTACCTGTCCCGAGTGCAACCGGGGTTGAATGTCCACACCATCCACGCCGAACTGGAAGGGTGGGCCATGGCCGACACCTTCACAACCCTTCTGGAAAGGCTTACCAGCCGGGGAGTACGGTTCGTTACCCTGGGCGAGGCGGTGGCGGAATTCGGCAAGGATGCGCCGGCCTGCACGCTGACCATGGGAGAACTTCCCGGCCGGGCCGGCAACGTGGCCGTGCAGGGCGACTGGGCCTGAGCCCCGAATCGATTTTAAGTATGCACGACAACGAAACCGGCTATACTTCATTAACGCGCTACTTCCAGGTCGACCGACGGGAGATGGTCTTCCTCAAGTTCATCCTGGAGGCGTACGAGGGGATGTCGACCCTCAGCACCTTCGACAACAAGGCCGGGATCGTCCAGTTGACCGTGCCGTCCGGCTTCAGCGACGACATGGCGGGCCTGGTCGAGGCGCTCAGAGGCGAGATCAGCCTCACCGAGCTGTTCCCACCACTCCCGACACGGTAAGGAGCCACAACCCATGCTCGACACCTTTGACATCGGCCGGATACTCCGCCAGGCATTGGCCGGCGGCGGCGAGTTTGCCGACATCTATTTCGAGGAAGGGACCGCCACCCTCATCAGCTGCGAAGACGGCAAGATCGAGAAGGTCCTGGCGACCACCGACCGGGGGGTGGGTATCCGGGTGATCTCGGATCTGCGCACCGCCTACGCCTACACCAACGAGGTGACCGAGGTATCGCTCCTTGATCTGGCAAGAACCGTGAGCAGCGCGGTACAGGGAAACGCCTTCACCTCCCCCATCGCCATGGGGACCAGGCAGACCGGCGTTGCCATGCCGATCGCCATCCCTCCCTCAACGGTACCCCTGCTGGACAAGGTAGCCCAGGTCAGCCGGGCCGATCAGGCCGCGCGGGGGCTTGATGCCAGGGTCAGGCAGGTGATGTCGGTGTACCGGGACGGAGTCGCCCGTATCCAGACGGCCAACTCTTTCGGCGAATTCACCGAAAGCGAGCGGACCGGCACACTCTTCGTCGCCCAGGTGGTGGCCGCTGACAACGATGTCATCCAGACCGGCTACGAGACCCTGGGCGGCTGCCGCGGGTTCGATCTCTTCAACGAGAAGAGCCCCGAAGAGATCGCCCTTGCCGCGGCACGGCGGGCGGTCATGATGCTCTCGGCCCGCAAGGCACCGGGCGGTCTGATGCCGGTGGTGCTCTCCTCGGAGGCGGGCGGCACCATGGTACATGAAGCGGTCGGCCACGGCCTGGAGGCGGACCTGGTCCAGAGCGGCGTATCGGTTTATCGGGGCAAGGTCGGCGAACAGGTGGCCTCGCCGCTGGTGACGGTGATTGACGATGCCACGATCCCCTACGCCCGCGGCTCGTTCCCTTTCGACAGCGAGGGGGTGGCGGGACAGAAAACGGTGCTGGTGGAAAACGGCATCCTCAAGGGATACCTGTACGACCGCCTCACCGCCATGAAGGACGGCTGCGCCTCCACCGGCAACGGCCGGCGGGAATCGTACCACGCCAAGCCGATCGTCCGGATGACCAACACCCTCATCACCCCGGGGAGCACACCGCCGGAAGAGATCGTCAGGTCTGTCGCCTCCGGCCTGTTCGTCAGGAAGATGGGGGGCGGACAGGTGAATACCGTTACCGGCGACTTCATGTTCGAGGTGTCGGAAGGGTATCTGATCGAAAACGGCCAGCTGGGTGAGCCGGTCCGGGGGGCGACCATGACCGGCAACGGTCCCGAGGTCCTGAAGAAGATCTCCATGGTCGGTACCGACCTGGGGTTCGGCATCGGCACCTGCGGCAAGGATGGTCAGGGGGTGCCGGTAGCCGATGCCCAGCCGACCCTGCTCATTGATGGTATAACCGTCGGCGGAGCCGCTTAAACGGCAACGGATTGGGAGAGGCCATGAAGGCTTCGTTGGCACCAGACGCCTATTACCAGGCCACACTTGGCACCCTCAGGGAGCACCCGCACCTGGCGGGCTTCAGTCTGGCCATTCACATCCAGCCGTCGCTGCGACCGGGCCTCCCGCCCAAGCTTACCAAGCTGTGCGATCCGCTAGGCCAAGGGTTTGGCTGTCGTCGTCCGTGCAAGGTGACGGCCATGCGCCGCAGCGACCTCCATCCGGAGCTGGCTCCCATCGTGTTCCACTGCGTCCTCGGCCTGCTCGGCTTTGCCATCCCGTTGCCACGACCCGGATGGTTCCTCACCGGCAAGGGGGTCCGACTCCGTACCATCAACCTCTCCTACCTGGAAGAGCTTTCCCGTCAGAATGCCGGGGATTCCTATCAGATTCTGCAACGCATCTCCAGGCTGCCGGTACTCACGGAAGAGCAAGTACGCACTGCCGCCGGCATAGCCTTCGACCTGATCAACACTCAACCGAAGAAAGCCAAGGCCGTCCCCGCCCCGGCCCCACAGGTGGAGTTGCAGGCGATCGTCACGGTGGCTGCAGCCCTGGACGACGCACCAGGCCCCGAGCAGGCCCTGAGCACCTTTATCGAGGCCATGGGGATACTTTTCGACGTCCCGTCGCTGGCGATACTGGAGCCGCTCCCCGGTGGCCGGGAATATGCGCTCCGCACCGCCTGGGGTGCCCCCGTGGCGGAAACGATACTCCCCGCCGCCAAAGTGGAACATCTCCTCCGCGACCAGAAGAAGGTTTCCCAGCTTTCCGCCGCGCAGTTGAACCTGCTCCTTCCCGACCACCCCGCAGCAGCGGGAACCGCTATCTGTTTCGGCGAAGGGACCGGGCAACGGATCGCGCTCTGTCTCGCCAAGGAGTTCCGCAACGGTGAGGAGCTCTTGGCGGAGCTTCTTGCCGACCGTCTCACGGCTCGGCTCAGACAGCTCCGGCGCGAGGAAGAACTTACCGACAGAAGAGAGGTGTCGGAGCGCCTCATGGCCATGATCAGCGAACTGGCCCTGCTGGACAGCATGGAGGAACTCCTTGATGCCCTCCTGCGGATGGCTGCCGAGCTCCTTGACGCCACCTGCGGCTCGATTATGCTGCTGGACGAGGAACGGGTCGCCATGAGGATTGAGGCGGCCCTCCGCATGGGGCTCACCATTGCCAGGAGCCTGCCGCTCCGCGTGGGCGAAGGGATCGCCGGCCGGGTCGCCGCCAGCGGCCAACCGCTCCTGGTGAACGATATCGAGCGGGATGGCCGGGTTGCGCCCACCAATCGCCCCCGGTTCCGGACCAAATCGTTCATCAGCGTGCCGCTCGCCTTCAAGGGCAATGTCTTCGGGGTCCTGAACCTTTCGGACAAGCGGGACAACCGGATTTTCGTCAAGGAGGATCTGGACATCCTCTCCACGCTCACCAGCCACGCCGCAGCCATCATCCATCGCTCCCGCCAGATGACCAGAACGGAGCTCCTTGAGCAGCTCTCGATCACCGACCCGCTGACCGAGCTCTACAACCGACGCTACCTGGAAAAGCGGATGCACGAGGAACTCAACCGCTGCAGGCGCCAGGACCAGCCAATGACCGTCATGATGCTCGATCTCGACCACTTCAAGTGCTACAACGATACCTGCGGTCACGTGGATGGAGACACGGCCCTGAAGAAGACCGCCCGTATCCTCCGCTCCTGCGTGCGGGAGATGGACGTGGTCACGCGTTATGGCGGCGAAGAGTTCTTCATCCTGCTACCCGGCACCTCCAAGGAGGAGGCGATGTTCGTTGCGGAACGGATACACCACGGGATTGAACGTGAGCCGTTCAAAGGAGAAGAGATGTTGCCGGGGGGCCGGCTCACGGCAAGCATCGGCATCGCATCGTTCCCGGACGACGGCACCACGGCCCATGCCCTGATCCACGCCGCTGACGTTGCCCTGTACCAGGCCAAAAACGCCGGCCGGAACCGGACGTCCCCCTTCCGCCCGGAAGAGGAGCGTTGGCAGCAGAAGATAGCCCTGCGGCTGTAGCTTAGAATTTGACCTTTGCCCCCATCTGGTATACCGTGTGACATCTTTCAAGAGCCAGACCAGAACACCATGAGCAGACTCATCGCGCCACAGACCACCGACGACGACATCCTGATCGAATCGACGCTGCGCCCCCGCTCCCTGAACGACTACGTCGGCCAGGAGAAGGCCAAGGGGAACCTGCGGGTGTTTATCGACGCAGCCCGGAAACGGGGCGAGGCACTGGACCATGTCCTTCTCTACGGCCCGCCGGGGCTGGGCAAGACGACCCTGGCCAACATCATTGCCTGCGAGATGGGGGTCAACATCAAATCCACCTCCGGGCCGGTGATCGAGCGCCCCGGCGACCTGGCTGCCATCCTGACCAACCTGGAACCGCACGACGTGCTGTTCATCGACGAGATCCACCGCCTCTCCCATATCGTGGAAGAGATCCTCTACCCGGCCATGGAGGACTTCCAGCTGGACATCATCATCGGCCAGGGGCCGAGCGCCCGGACGATCAAGCTGGACATCCCCCGCTTCACCCTGGTGGGGGCGACCACCCGGGCAGGGCTCCTCTCCTCGCCTCTCAGGGACCGCTTTGGCGTTATCTCCCGGTTGGAGTTCTACACCGACGAGGAACTGGCCTTTATCATCTCCCGTTCGGCGAGGATTCTCGGGATCGCCATTGCCGGGGACGCGGCCCTGGAACTCGCCCGGCGGAGCCGCAGCACGCCGCGCATTGCCAATCGGCTCCTGCGCCGGGTCCGCGACTTCGCCCAGGTGCTGGGCGACGGCACCATCACCATGAAGGTGGTGCAGGAATCGCTGAAGCTCCTGGAAGTGGATGAAATGGGGTTCGACAACATGGACCGCGCCATCCTGCTCACTATCATCGACAAGTTCGGCGGCGGGCCGGTCGGGCTTGACACCCTGGCGGCCGCGGTCTGCGAGGAGAGCGACACCATCGAAGACGTCATCGAACCGTTCCTGATCCAGCAGGGGTTCCTGAACCGCACCCCCCGCGGCCGGATGGCCACTGTTGCCGCGTACCGGCACTTCAACCGGATCGCTCCCCCCTCACTCCAGGGGAACCTTTTCTGAGCCCATGCAGCTGACCTTCGACTTCCCCTTCAATCCCCGCTACCGCTTCGCCAACTTCGTGGTCTGCCCCGGCAACCGGACCGCCTTTCAGTTCGCCCGCAAGGTCGCCGACCCGGCCGAGTCGGAAAACCTCCTCTACCTGTACGGTCCGGCAGGCGCCGGCAAGACCCACCTGCTGATGGCGGTGGGCCAGCAGTTGGCAGGAGAGCAGGAGTTCCCGGCCGTCTCCTGTGGCAACCTGGAACGGCTCTACGGTCAGGACGAAGGACCGGAGCGGGCCTCGGCCCTGGCCGCACAGTTCCGGGATGCGCCGGCCCTGCTCCTGGACGACATTCACCGGCTGCCTGCCGACCCGCACCTGCAGGCCGAAGTCTGGCAGCTCTTCAACGATTTCTACTCCGCCGGCCGGAAGATCGTGGTCACCGGCCTGGTCCCCCCCAAGGAGCTGACCGCCCTGGACGGCCACCTGATCTCCCGCCTCCTCTGGGGGCTCGTGGCGCGGGTCGACATCTCCGACGACGACTCCCGGCGGATGATCATGAAAAAGCTGGCCGAGGATAGGCAGATCGTCCTCCCGGCCGATGTGATCGACTACCTGCTGATCCATCTCCCGAGGGACATCCCGTCTCTGGTCGCGGCCCTGGAAACCCTCACCCGTCAGGCGTTCGCCTCCCAGCGGAAGATCACGGTCCGCCTGGCAAAAGAGGCACTCCCTGGCTGACAAAGCGGTTGTTTTCCCGCCGGTTACGCGGTAAGGTTACGCATTCCGAACACAAAAGAGACCGTATGAAGATACTCCTCCACGTCTGCTGCGGCCCCTGCGCCATCTACCCGGTGAATGCCCTCCGGGCAGCGGGCTTTGATGTGACCGCCTTTTTCTACAACCACAACATCCACCCGTACCAGGAGTATTGCCGCCGCCTGGAGACTGTCCGGGAATATGCCGACAAGGCCGGCCTGGCGCTCATCGTCCGGGACGAGTACAACCTTGAGGAGTTCCTGAGGTCCGTTGCCGGGACGCCGGCCGAACGGTGCGGCTACTGCTACTTCTCGCGGCTGGAGGCGGTGGCAGCCAAGGCTGCGGAGCTCGGCTGCGACGCCTTTTCCTCGACCCTGCTCTACAGCCGGTACCAGAAACACGACGACATCAGGCGCCTCGGCGAACAGGCCGCGGCCCGCCACGGCGTCGCCTTTCACTACGACGACTACCGCCGGGGCTGGCAGGAGGGGATTCGCCTCTCCAAGGAGCTGGGGCTCTACCGCCAGCAGTACTGCGGCTGCATCTACAGCGAGAAGGAACGGTATCTCGGCGGCAAGTAGCGAATACGTGACTTCGTGAGGCATGGAGGGCCGCTTCCGCTCACCACCCGCGATTTGGCTTTTGAGGTACATGAAAGGTCTGTGGCTGACCTCACACGACAGCAGCGATTGTTGCCCTTCGGCCGCGGGAATCGCGGGTAGTTTGCTCCACCGGCCCTCCATGCCTCACTCACCATTCAGGGAGAATCACCAAATGCCCGGCCTCGGCAAGTCGCTCATCATCATCGGTCTCGTCATCGCCGCCATCGGCCTCCTCCTCACCCTGGCCGGTCGAATCCCCTGGCTCGGCAGGCTGCCCGGCGACATCTTCATCAAGAAGGACAACTTCACCTTCTACTTCCCGCTGGCCACCAGCATCCTCATCTCCGTCGTCCTCTCCCTCCTGCTCTGGCTCTTCCGGCGTTAGGCGATTGCTGAAAACCAGCCATCTCGCCGCCGTCCTCGCAAGCTCCTCAGTGCGACGTAGCGCTGCTACGCCTCCCTCGAAGCTTGCTGTGGGTGCGACGATCTGACTATTTTTGAGCAATCTGAGTGCCTAAAAGGCTTGATAAAACTCCCATCCACCCGCCCCCTTGTTGTCTTTTCGCCATTCCCTGTTACTGTTAATGCCAGTACCGACATCCATCAAGGAGGAGCGCATGCTGGAACTCATCGAAAAGGCCTTCCTGACCGGCCTGGGGGCGGTCGCCCTCTCCCAGAAGAAAGCCGAAGAGCTGATCACCGAGCTGAAGGACAAGTACAAGCTGAGCGAGGAAGAGGGGAAAACGTTCCTGGACAAGCTGCAGGGCTTTGCCAAGGACAGCCGGGAAAAGATCGCCGAAGCGGCAGAGCTGGAAGTGAAAAGGGTCATGGAACGGGTCGGCGTGGTCCCCCGTGACGAATACGAGCAGCTTCTGAAGCGCGTCGAGGCGCTGGAGCGCCGTCTGTCCGAAAGCGCCTGAAGGTCCGCCGGTGAACCTGATCCAGCTTAATCGCAACATCCGGAGCATCAGGCGCTACCGGCAGATCATCCGGGTACTGTTCAAGTACGGTTTCGACAACCTGCTTGAGTACCTGAACCTCTCCGAGTTCGTGGCCAGGGGGCGGCGCCTCTTCCGCCGCTCCACCCCCGCCATCACCAACAAGGGACCGGCGGAGCGGATGCGCCTGGCCCTCGAAGAACTCGGCCCCACCTTCGTCAAGCTGGGGCAGATCCTCTCCACCCGTCCGGACGTGATCCCCCAGAACTTCGTCGACGAGTTCGCAAAGCTGCAGGACATGGTCCCCCCCTTCACCTACGAAGAGGTGCAGGAACAGATCCTCGCCGAGTTCGGCACCCCGATCGAGGAACTCTTTGCCACGTTCAACCTGGTCTCCATCGCCGCCGCCTCCATCGCCCAGGTGCACCGGGCCAAGCTGAAGACGGGCGAAACGGTGGTGGTCAAGGTGAGGCGCCCCCGCATCGTCGAGCAGGTGGAAACGGACATCGATGCCCTGATGGTCATTGCCGTGCTGGCGGAACGGCACATCCCCAACAGCGAGATCTACGACCCGGTCGGGCTGGTGCGGGAGTTTTCCCGGACGATCCGGCGGGAGATGGACTTCTCCCGCGAGGGGCGGACCATCGAGAAGTTCGCCGCCAACTTCAAGGGGGAGCAGCACCTCTACTTCCCCAAGGTCTACTGGTCGCACACCTCCAAGGCGGTGCTGACCATGGAGTACATCGACGGCATCAAGGTCTCGGACCTCGCGGCCCTGGAAAAGGCCGGCCTCGACCGGCGGGTCATCGCCAAGCGCGGCTCGGACATGTTCCTCAAGATGGTGCTCAACCACGGCTTCTTCCATGGCGATCCCCACCCCGGCAATGTCCTGATCATGCCCGGCAACGTCATCTGCCTCCTGGACTACGGCATGGTGGGCCGCCTGGACAACCACCTGAAGAGCTACCTGACCGACATCCTGCTGGCCATCATCCGCAGGGACGTGGACGAGGTGATCTCACTCCTGCTCTATTCCGGCGAAATCGCCGACAGCCTCAACACCCGGGGGTTGCGCCGGGACCTCTCGGAATTCATCGACAGCTACTACGAACTGCCGCTCCAGGAGATCGAGGTGGGGCGGATGCTGGCGGAATTCCTGGAGATCATGACTGTCTACCACATCAAGTTCCAGCCGGACCTGATGCTGCTGGCAAAGTCGCTGGTAACGGTGGAGGGGATGGGGCGGAACCTCGACCCCGAGTTCGACATGATCCAGCATTTGCGGCCGTTTATCGAGGGAGCGATCAAGGATAGGATGTCGCCGCGCCAGATGCTGGGCGATCTGAGCAGCCACCTGCTGGGCTACCTCAACCTGGCCAGGAACCTGCCGCGGGACATCAAGGAGATCCTGAACCGGATCAACCGGAACAAGTTCAAGATCGACCTGGAGCACCGCGGCCTGGACCAGTTCATCAAGGAACTGGACAAGTCCATCAACCGTCTCTCCTTCAGCCTGATCATCGCCGCCCTGATCGTCGGCTCCTCCATCGTCATGCAGACCAACAAGGGGCCGATCATGCTCGGCTTCCCGGCCTTCGCCTTCCTCGGCTACACCATCGCCGGCGTCATCGGCCTCTACTGGGTGATCGCCATCCTCCGTTCCGGCCGGCTGTGATGATTTCGATTGGCGGGAAGCCCCACTGTAGCGCTCGGAACATGTGAGCGTTGTCCGGTCAGAGGATTGCTGCACGGATTTGAAGCCCCGTTAGGGGCGCTCGCATGTAGCCGGGGGATTCATCCCCCGGATCTGTTGCCAATATATCTCTACGTCACGTACGTGACGGGAGTGGCATGTTGCCGAAATAACCGGGGAATAAATTCCCCGGCTACAGGCATTCTGTCGCTACGCGACGAAGGCATGAAAACCCGTTGGAGAAAATATTAAGTCTGTTGCCTCACGAGGTCATCGGTTACAAGAGGAGAGGCCGTTGTATGGTAAAGCATACACAGCATGAATTGGAAATTCTGCGCTTGCTTGCCCGAGGGGAGAAGGAAATTGAAGCAGGCGTCGGAGTTGATATGGATGCTGTTTTTGCTGAGGCGGACAAACTTCTTGCAGTGATAAAATCTTAAAAATCAAATTCTCCCCGACAGTCCGACATCAATTCCTTGATCACCCCCTCGCTGCAACATTTTGTTACAGTTGACTGCACATCCGCTATGTACAAGCCCTTAGCGGCGTAAGTGTAACACTTTGTGACATCACATTTTGTTACACCTGGCACATCGTCACTGGTTAACTGGCCTGAATTATTTAAAATAAATTTTGGCACGAAAATTGGTATATAGAGGGTTTTACTGTTCGTGTGCAGTAGCCTGGTGGGAGCGATGGAGAAGAGCCGTGAAGGGAATATGAGAAGCCGCGTGTGGCAGTGGATGGACTGCCGCAGCGGTTTTGGTTTTCCTGAAGGTATGGGAAGCAGTTTCAGGGGGATGGTCGAGAAGGTGTGATCGGGAAGGAATGGCAGAAAGGCAGGCGTGACACTGCGCGTTGCCCGCGATGCCAAGCTATGGTACATCCGGTAAGGCAAGATTAGGGGTAAAGAGCTGGAGCGGCATATAATATTGGATGCCGGGCTGAAGAGCGGCAAAAAGTGAAAGCATCTAATAATAGATACCCGAGCGACCAATCGAAAATGCAAAAGCATCTAATACTATATGCATCATTGGCATCTAATATTAGATACCACCCTAAGTAGGTGATTAACGAGTTGAACAGAAAGAGAAAGACTCCTTATTTCTGTTTGACGGTGTGGCTCGGAGTCGCAATATTTTGCTGAGAGGAGAAAGCAATGAGCAAGTTTGCCCCAGAAGACAACGAAAAAATTCACCTTGAAGGTAGAGCGACTCACATCAAGAGCGCTCTAAATGTCAACGCAGGTTACGCATTTCTTACATCTAAGCAATTGGCATTTGTTGGCTCAAATAGCGCTCTAACGAATGCACTGAATTCCACGCCATATGACAGCGATATCCTTTTCACCATTCCCATAGGTGACATCACCAATGTGCAGGAAGGTAAACATGGCCTCACAAAAAAAGCGATTATTTCCACCAAGACGGGAGACGAATACTCCATCCAATTCGACCCGCATGACAATTGGTTAGCGACCTCCTGAATCCGTGACGTGAATTGCTCAATCTGCTGGTTTGGGGGCCAGTGGGAGGGGCCTGGCGGATCGGCTCCTTGAATCCCAAGAAATCGGCTCCTCAAATTGGCCTGTAGTCCCTGTTTTTTGACAACTGAACCGTTTTGCTATGTCTTTCCCGGGGTCGCGGGCAAGCGATATCAGGGGGTTCCTGCCGGAAACCTATTCCTCCAAGGCTTGCCAGCTCCTCGTCGCTAGCCGTATGCCAGCCGGTGGTAGATCTGCCCAAAGGCTTCGGCATGGGCTTTCACATGGCGGCTGAATCTCAGTTTCAGGCGCCGGCCACTGCTGATAAGCCGCCCGGCAAAGTAGAC
>NZ_VLLN01000032.1 GCF_007830735.1 Geobacter argillaceus | reverse complement strand
CTTAGAGCTTGTCCGTAAATAAGCTTTGCGATCCCGCAACCCGTCTTCAGAGCATCTTTGCCCCGGCCTCAGTCACAAAATCCTCGACATAGCCCTGCTATGCCTGCGATTTTGCTCAATCGGCCAAGTCAAATCTGCCCCAAAGCCGGGCGCGCTCTTCGCGGCAGTTATTTACGGACAAGCTCTTACTCAATCGATCTTGATCACGGAAACGGCACTGGTTCCTTTATTGGCCAGCGCTGCCCTGTCGATCATCTCGAGCAGGGTCAGCTCATTTCTGGAGCCGTCATAGAAATAGTCCGGGAGATAGGTCTCGCTTTGTGCAGTATGCCATTTTTTCTGGAGTGACGATCCGTTCCAGGTAAAGCAGTAGATAACGTTTTTGGAGAACGAGCGGATATTGCCTATGTTCCAGAAGCCGCTATTCTGCGGTACGATTATTTCTCCCTGTTTCGTGACCACAATACGCTGATCGATATGTATCCAACGGTAGGATTCCCCGGTTACCCGTACATTGGAAAGGTCCGGCCGCTGGAAAAAGGTCTCTGAGCCGCCGTACTTGTCGCTGCTCCGCCACAACTTCTGTCCGGCAGCCGTGTAGACGATGAGGTTGCCGTCGCTGTGCAGGACAACAACGTAGCTCGTGCCCCTGTTATCGGAAAACATGTTGAAATTGAACAGATTGCCGAATCTGGGGAGCTTCAGAGGGTTTCTGGTCTCGTACTCCTTGCCTTTCCTGACCAGTTCGAAGACGTCGCCGTAGAAGTCGCTGTCGCTCCCCATCTGCTGGACGTAAATCTTCTTTTCCCCGCCGTTCAGCGCAATTCCCCGAAAATAATACGGCAGATTGTCCGCTATCTTTTCAAGTGAATTACCCTTTTTTGTCCAGACCTGCGATGCGAGGGCATTGCCGTTCCATACGGTCAGATAGACCTCGCAGCTCCCGTCTCCGTCCAGGTCTGCCGTGTCTATGCCAAGGATTTTCTGGTCGCCCGGCAGGGTGACTTCGCTTAAGAGTTCCAGTTCCTTTCCCTGGCTGTAGAGCTTCACGGCATGGTCGCCGGCGATATACAGCTCGCGGGCGCCGCCAGCGGTTGCCGGACCTTCGGCAATTCCGATCATTGCTCCGGGAACCGGCCGGCTGCTCCATCTGCCGCCGGCACTTTTCTCAACCTGTTCCGACTTGATGACGCCGGCACGTGCGGCGATTTCATCGGTCGATCTGATGATGCCGGAAGCGTGCGGCTCCCTGGTCGATACCGGCTGATAACCCTTCACAATGCCTTCCGTCAGCAACTGGGCCAGTTTCCCTACGGAAGGAATCAATTCGTCCTGGCTTTCCCCCTGCACAAAGGCGCGAGTGATCACACTTCCCGAGACACTCTTTGCCACGGCGTCGATACTGAATATCCTGCCTACGGCCAGATAACTCCCACTGACCATAACCTGTGCCCCGGACTCGCTGTCGATGACCAGTATCCGCTCTCCGTTAAGCCGGGACATCAGCGGGAGTTGCAGAGCCATCTTCAGCTCGTCCCTGTTCTGTACCCCGGTTATTGTGAACCCGGTTACGTAAGCCTTGATCTGCTCCGCATCACAGGGGTGCGAGAAACTCAGAATGAGTCCCGACAGGGCGATCAGAGAGAGAATTGCCTTCATGGTCATCTCCTTTTGCAAGAGTTGGGCAGCACTACTACTGGACCAGCGTGTCCAGCCCCATGCTGCGGATGGTTTCTGCGGTGGGAATGCCGGTTTCCGGGTCCCAACCCATATTCTCATAATAAATCCTGCGGGTTTCTTCCCAGTGGGGCATGATCCCTCTGTCTTTGACAGGACCATCGGTCGGGGTGGACCCATACCGGTGCGAGGGGCGTTCCATCTCCTTGGTCAGTCCTGAACGGCAATTATAGACCCGAAGGAGATTCACGATCCTCCTGCCGATGTGAGCTGCGGCGTGGATGTCCATTTCCCGGCCGGTCAATGCCGACACCGCCTTGACCGTTTCCTCCGGGGCATCGCCGGTGCAGAACCGGCACGTGCCGAGGGCATCCTCGAACTGCCGCCAGCCGTTGATGCGGGCAATGGTCCTCGACACGGTTTCGTGATTGAAAAAGTCATCGATCGGTTGCTCGCCGAGCGCTGCCGGGAATCGCCTGCCAAAAGTCGCTTCAATGGTGCCGGTGCTTGACACACAGGTGTCTATCAGCTCGGTCCACCGTGCCCGATGGTCATGTCCACGCGGAGACCCACCCTTTTCGGTGCAGACGGCAGCAAGGGCGGCATCCTTACCAACGGCACGCGATGCCCTCATGACCCCTTCGGCCAGGAGCGTACCGATCTCTCCCTTTCGGTGGGCAATCGTTACGAGCATCTCTTCAACCCCGTTCACATCTCCCCAGGTTAACCGGACCTCGTCCTGATAGGGACCCAGCAGGTTCCGTTCCTTGCATTCCATGAGCCAGGAGAGCACCCACCCTGCTTCGGTGATGTTCATCCCCAGATCGTCGGCAAGATAGCTGAGATATATCAATGCATCAGCTCTCATGATGCCGAGATTCGAGCCCATGGTGGAGATATTTTCGTATTCGGGCTCTTCCGCCTCCAATCCGGCGTACGGTCCCTCCTTTATCTTTACCCAGGCGTTGTGGGCAATGGGGCACATATAGCAGGTCTTGGGGCGATGTTCGAAATGCTCCCGGAAATAGGTGCCATCGATGTTTTCCACACCTTCGAGGGTGTTGGTCTGCAGATTGCGGATGGGCAGTTCGCCTAACTGATACGCGGGAAGCACCAGCCCTGCTGTCCCGTGGCTGCTGAGCATCCCCTTCATGTAACCCCGTGCCTTGGTCCTGACGCTTTTTACCAGCTCGTCGAACTGTTCCCCGTCAGCCGGGGTAACTCTGGTCGTGCCTTTAACGGTCAGGATTGCCTTGAGTTTCTTGGCCCCCAAAACGGCGCCAATGCCGTTGTGACCGGCAACATGCCCCTTGTCGCCGACCAGCGCCGCGAACCTGACGAGGTTTTCCCCGGCCGGTCCGATTGAGTACACACTGGCGCCGGTTGTTGTCAGTTGATGATCCTCAAGTATCGCTGATTCGGTCTCAAAGGTCCCCTTGCCCCAATAGGGGGCCGCCGAGCGGATCTCGACCGTGCCGTCGGCAACCACCAGGTACACCGGGTCTGACGAAACCCCTTCGATGATCAGACCGTCGAACCCCGCCATCTTGAGATAGGCTGCGAAGAAACCGTTGGCCTGTGATGCGCCGGAAAAGCCGGTCATAGGGCTTTTGGTCACGCAACAGAAGGTGCCGGAGCCGGGGAATCGCGTGCCGGACAGCGGGCCGGTGAACAGGAAGACCTTGTTGTCCTCAGAAAATGGAGCGGAGCCGGTCGGTACTTCCTTGAAAAGGAAGTAGGCGCCAAGGCCAACACCACCGACCCAATCAGCCAGAAGGTTGGGGTCAAGAGGTTCGACGGAGACCTTCCTTTCCGTCAGGTTCACCCTGGCGAATTGAAAACAGTAGCCGTTCGTAATGGAGTTGGTCCGCTCGCTCATCGGGAATCATCCTCTTAGGGTGTTTGGTGTGTAACGACAAGATTCACTTGATGATTTCACCATGCTTGCAGTATAAAAGCATTAGGTATACATATATATACAAGTGACTCTTTTGTCAACATCATTGTCTCGGTTGTTTCCGTCATCAATCGGTCTTGATACTGATGTCGCAACGCCCTGTGCACCATGCGGGAGCGTGAACCGAGCCCCGCGTTCAGCTCCAGTTGCTGTTCTCAATACAAAAATATTATTGACAGGAAATCAGAACTTGTGTAGACATATATACAAGTTGTTCGGCCCGCAGCTTGGACTGCAATTACTGGTCAGCTTGGTTCTCCTCAAGGTTTTACCCAGGTGGAAGCTAAACAAAAAGACTCAGGAGATATCTATGTCATACCCTTCCGGAATGAGAGCTTCAGTTGAAAAGGTGGAGCAGACGAGAAAGGCCCGTCTGAATAACGAATTCCCCAGGCTGTCCGTGGACGACAAGGCAGCCCTGCTCAGAAACCATCATCCTGATTTCAGGGAAGGCGACAAGCTGAATCTCCGTTGTGGGGTAAACAAGGGGGAGCGCGTACCAAAGGTGCTGGCCGAACTGATCGAGTCGCCGAGCCGGCTGAATCTGGCCTCGCTGGACCTGACGAAGCCGGACTACAAGACCGATGTGCTGGTGATCGGTGGCGGCGGCGGTGGCGTTACCGCTGCCCTGACTGCCCATGAGCATGGCGCCAAGGTCATTCTCGCCACCAAGCTGCGTTTGGGTGACTCCAATACGATCATGGCCGAAGGCGGCATCGCTGCCGCAACCCTGGCAGAGGACTCTCCCGCGATCCATTACATCGACACCATGGCCGGCGGCAGGTTCAAGAACATCCCCGATGTTGTCGAAGCCCTGGTGAATGATGCACCATTCATCGTTGATTGGCTGACGAAGCTGGGGGTCGTGTTTGACCGGAAGGCTGACGCCAACTATTTCACCCATATGCCGGCAGGTCATTCGCGCAAGCGATCCCACTCCATCAAGGATCTGACCGGTCTGGAGATCATGCGCGTCCTGTGCGATGAGGTCCGCAACAAAGGAATCGAGGTCCTCGAATTCAGCCCGGCCGTCGAGTTGATCCTGGACGGAGACGGACGGTGCGCCGGAGCGGTTCTCGAAGACCTGGACACCGGCAGGAACATCGTTGTCGAGGCGGGCGCGGTCGTCATGGCGACCGGCGGCATCGGCCGGCTTCATCCCAATGGCTTTCCCACCTCCAATCACTACGGTGCCACGGCCGATGGGATCGTCATGGCGTCCCGGGCCAGTGCCAAGCTGCTGTATATGGAGTATATCCAGTACCACCCCACCGGCGTTGCCTGGCCCGAACAGATGCTGGGACTGCTCCTTTCGGAAGCGCTCAGGGCCCAGGGTGCCTACGTGGTCAACTGTGACGGTGAGCAGTTCGTCAACCGGCTTGAGACGAGGGATGCGCTTGCCGCGGCAATTCTGCGCGAGTGCGGCCCGCGCGGGAAAGGGGTGGAGACTCCCACCGGGATGGTTGGTGCCTGGCTGGATACCCCGATGATCGATCTGATCGGCGGCGAGGGCACCTTTCTGCGCAGGTTCGCCGGCATCGATCACCGCTTCAAGAAGTACGGAATCAACCCGGCCAAAGAACCGCTCCTGGTCTATCCGACCCAGCATTATCAGAATGGCGGGGTGGCCATCAATGTCCACGGCGAGACCAATATCCCGTACCTCTACATGGCGGGCGAGGTTGCCGGCGGGGTCCACGGCCATAACCGGCTCGGGGCGAACTCGCTGGTGGATATCTTTGTCTTCGGCCGCCGGTCGGGCAGGCACTCGGCGGAAAATTACCGCAGGAAGCCGGCTGAAAAGCTGTCGCTCGATCATGTATCTGCCCATCAGGAGGAGCTGAAGGCTCTCGGGATCTCATCCGGCATAACTTCACCCATGATCCTGCCTGATTATCGGTTTGAAAAAGCGTTGACCAGCACCCAGTATGTTAACGAAATTGTCGAGGCCGAATAATGAAAAACAAAAATGTGACCATGATTCCGATTTATGTGATGGGCAAGAAGTTCGAGGTTCCCGAGGACCTGACCATTCTCAAGGCGCTGGAGTTCTCCGGTTTCAAGATTACCCGGGGGTGCGGCTGCCGCGGTGGGGTGTGCGGTGCCTGTGCCACGGTGTACCGGAAAAAGGGCGACTACCGCATCATGACCGGCCTGGCATGCCAGACCGTCATAGAGCCGGAGATCAGTCTGGTGCAGCTTCCGTTCATATCGGCGCGCAAGGCCCAGTATGCGGTCCGGGACATCGATACCGAAAGCCTGGATCTGGTAAAAACCTATCCCGAGCTGATGCGCTGCATGGGGTGCAACACCTGCACGAAATCGTGTCCGGTGAACATTTCCGTGATGGACTATATCTCGGCGGCAATCCGTGGGAACCTGGAGGAAGTTGTCGAGCTGTCCATCGAGTGCGTCATGTGCGGCCTCTGTGCAGCCCGCTGCCCTGCCGAAATAACACCGTACAACGTTGCCCTGTTTGTGCGCCGCCTGTATGGGACGCACAAGCTGAAGAAGTCACCCATGCTGGAGCAGCGTCTGAAGGATATCGAAAGCGGCACCTACAAGACGGAGATTACCCAGCTGAAAGCGACTGACGTCAAGAAACTGCAGGAGACGTTCAACGAGCTGCAGGCAAACAAGGGTGCATCGGTATGAGTGAGAAAACGTTACAGTCCAGGGTTATCCAACTCGAAACCCCGATTTCGGATGACGTGATCAGGAGCCTCTCGGTCGGTGATTTCATCGAGATCAGCGGTACGGTCTTCTGCGGCAGGGACGCAGTGCTGCC
Organism: Geobacter argillaceus; assembly: GCF_007830735.1. Lineage (GTDB taxonomy): Bacteria > Desulfobacterota > Desulfuromonadia > Geobacterales > DSM-12255 > Geomobilibacter > Geomobilibacter argillaceus. Next base: position 32,328 of record NZ_VLLN01000032.1, on the reverse strand, counting down.
CAAGCTGGAGAAGCTGGTGGAAGCCGAGGACCATGAAGCGATCTGCTTCCTGCTGAGCGGATCGGTCATCTTCCACACCGCCGTCAGCCCTGCCGGGATCGGTCCGACGACCAGCAACAAGGTCGAGATCGAGGGGAGCATTCCCGCCCTGTCCAAGGCCGGGGTCAAGATCCACCTGGGCAAGGGCGCCCTGCATCCCGAGACAATGGCAGCACTGGCGGAGCACAACTCGGTCTTTGCCATCACCCCGCCAACCACGGCCCTCTTTTCCGAGAAGATTATCTCCAAGAAAGTGGTCATGTTCCCGGAAGAGGGGATGGAGGCGCTGTACGAGGTCAGGGTGAAAGGGTTGCCCGCGATCATCGCCATCGCCCATGGCAAGTCAATTTTCAGCTAATCCGTTGCACGAGGTCACTATGATACAGTATGAGACAATCCGCGAGGGGGTCAGCAGATGCCTCGTGAAGGCTGGCACGACATTCCGGGCAGACCAGATCGCCGCCTATAGGAGTGCCATCGAAAAGGAGACGAACAGGAATGCCCGGTGGGTGCTTGAGCGTTTGCTGGAGAATGCGGAGATAGCGGAAAAGAACGTGTTTCCGCTCTGCGACGATACCGGCATTCCCCATCTGTACGTCGAAATCGGTAACGACCTGCAGCTTCCGCAAGGGTGGCTGGCTGCTATCCACGAAGGGGTGGCCAAGGGGCTTCGTACCATGCCGGGGCGGCCGATGGCCGTCAAGGGTGATGACATCGAGCGGGTGGAGCAGTCGCAGGGGCTTTCCGATGACCCGGCCGATGTGCTGCCTGTTCCGGTGATCACCAGGCCGGTCCCCGGCAACCGCCTAGGGGTGACGGTCCTGCTGCTGGGTGGCGGGCCGGAGATCCGGGCAAAGACGTATCGTGTGTTTCACAAGCGGAGCATCAAGACGGTGCTGGACGAGGCTGCCTCCTGGATGCTGACTGAAGTCAAGAGCCTGGGGTGCACTCCTTCCATCCTGGCGATCGGCGTCGGCAGGTCCCACACCGAGGCGAGCATGCGGATGATCGAGGCAATGAAGAGTGGCGATCTGCGAAAGCAGAGTGCCTGGGAGCGAAAGATCACCGACCGGGTCAACGAGGAAAAGGCAGGAGCGCTGGGCCTTGGAGGCGACTTCTCGGTTCTGGGGACCTTCCTCAATATCGGTCCGCTACGGGCCAGCGGCGTCAGGATAGTGAGTGTTCGGCCGTGCTGCTGTGTCGAGCCAAGGCGGGCAACGGTCTTCTTTGAACCGGACAACACGGTTACAATCGACTGAGATCCTTTCGGGTATTTGGGGTATAACAAAGGCGAGGTTCCGCTATGGCAGACGATTCGAAGCTCAATGCTCTTCAAACAAACTATCTGTTGGACGATGCCTGGAGTCCGGTGGCGAGATTCAGGCTGCTGTCCCGCGGGATCAACGATAATACGCGGCTGGAGAACTATTCACAGGTGACCGGGGATCGGGCGTGCCTTGCCTGCGGCAACTGCATCGATGCCTGCCCGGTGGTCAAGCTGAATGTGGGGCTGGTCTTCGATCAGAATCAGCGGACATCCATGGCATTGGAGAACCATGTTCAGGATGAATGCCGTCGCTGTTACCGCTGTGTCAACTCCTGTCCCCAGGTCGGCAAGGAGCTGAAGGAGTATGTGTCCGGCTTCAGAAGGGTGGAGAAGATCGTTCATCTGCTGGCTGCCTTTACCATCATATCCCTTGCCGCGACCGGCATTACCCATTCCCACTATGCGAATGTACTGAGCGGTTTCGAAGCAAATCTGTTGAAGTATGCCCACCGGACGATTGGCGTCATATCCATCCTGCTGCCGGTCCTGTATTACAGGCTGGATATCAAGCATTTCAGACGGACGGTAAAAAAGATTTTCAGCTGGGGTGAAAGCGACACGCAATGGTTCAGAAATACCCTGTCACACATCTTTTCGACAAAGAGTGACAAGAAGATCGTCAGGTACGAATTCAATCCGGTTCAGAAGATCTGGTACCTGTTCATCATGTCACTGTTCCCGCTCCTCTATCTATCCGGACTGGGCACCATGTTCATGGGCAAGGCCACTGAAGGCGCCGGCCTGATAACTCCCAAACTGTTCCACATGGTCTTTGCCCTTTCTTTTGACCTCATGCTGTTCATCCATGTGTATATCAAGTTCATCAGGGAGTGGATCAAGACCAGCTTCAGGATGTTCAGGACCTATCAGGAGACCGGCTCCTTCGTGTTTACGAGGGGCAAACTGTAACATTCCGACTACCTTCAACGCGAGGATACATCATGCTCAATAAACCGGTTGTTGCAGGCAACAAAGGCAAGGACGTCCGGAGTGACTGCCATGTTTCGCTGGAACTCGTCGAAGCGGGCGGCATCGACCTTCGCCTAGACAGCAAGGTGGGGTCCCTGTACGGTGCCGGCATCGAGGCGTTGTGCCGGGACATCCTCGGACGGTTCAACATCGAACATGCCTCGATGGTTGTCGAGGACAGCGGTGCATTCGACTTCGTCATTGCCGCGCGGGTAGAGGCATGCGTCCGCCAGTTGATCCAGACCGACAACGCCTATCTGCCCGATCTCATCCCGGAAAATCGGTACGCTTCATCTTTCGACCGGATGCGCTTTTCCCGGCTGTACATTCCGGGCAACTCCCCGAAGATGATGATAAATGCATCCATCTACGGGGCGCACGGGGTCATTCTCGACCTGGAAGATGCCGTTGCCCCGCAGAAGAAGGACGAGGCCAGGCTGCTGGTGCGCAACGCCCTGCGCCAGGTGAATTTTTACGGTGCCGAGCGGATGGTACGGATCAACCAGCTGCCACGAGGGCTGGACGACCTGGAGGAGATCATCCCTCACAACGTGCACGTCGTGCTGCTGCCGAAATGTGAATCAAGGGACCAGATTGCACAGGTGAACGAGAAGATCAGGTCCATTCAGGAGCGTAAGAACCTAAGCGGCGAAGTCTATCTGATGCCGATCATCGAGAGCGCCCTTGGCGTGATCCGGGCCTACGAGATCGCAACTGCGGCGGACAACGTCGTTGCCGTTGCCCTGGGACTTGAGGACTACTGTGCGGACATGGGGGTGAAGAGGACCACCGAAGGAGCCGAGTCACTGTATGCCAAGAGCCATCTGGTCAATGCCTGCCGGGCAGCCGGGGTACAGGCGATTGATTCGGTGTTCTCCGATTTCCAGGATGAGGCGGCCTTGCGAAGGATCGTCCTTCAATCCAAGTCGCTGGGCTTTGAAGGGATCGGGTGCATCCATCCGAGCCAGATCCGTCCGGTGCATGAAAGCTTTGCCCCGACGGATGCCGAGATCAGCAAGGCACGAGAGATCGTTCTCCTGTTCGAACAGGCCGAAGAAAAGGGACTTGGCGTTGTCGCCCTCGGTTCGAAGATGATTGACCCGCCAGTTGTCAAGCGGGCAGTTCAATCGATCGATCGGGCCATGGCGCTCGGGAAACTTTCCAAGAACTGGAGGTCAGAAGGTGAGTGAGAACAGCCTGGTAACAAACGCAGTCGGCCGGACCGTGCCGACCCTCATCAATAATGTCCCTTCCGTGCCGTTCAAGGGGGTGGGCAAACACCGGCCCACCGGGCGCAAGCATAGCATCGTCATTCCCTCCTGTGCCGACTATCCCGAAGACGGGAACAAGCTGGTCCCCTCCCTCAAGGAGGCCCTGATCAAGGCCGGCTTGAAGGACGGGATGACGATTTCGACCCACCATCACTTTCGCAATGGCGACCTGATAGCCAACCAGATCTTCGACATCGCCGCTGAGCTCGGGGTCAAGGGGCTGGTCTGGGCACCCTCTGCCTCCTTCCCCTGCCATGAGCCGATCATCGGGCACCTGGAAAGCGGGGTCGTCCACCACATCGAAGGGAGCATGAACGGCGCGCTGGGTCGTTACTGCTCAGAGGGGAAGATGGCGGGGCTGGGGGTGCTCCGTTCCCATGGGGGGCGGTACCAGGCAATCCAGGATGGAGAACTGCATATCGATATTGCGGTCATCGCTGCACCGGCAGCCGATGCCTTCGGGAATGCCAACGGCCTGTACGGCGAAACGGCCTGCGGGTCGCTGGGGTTTGCCCTGGCCGATTCCGAATATGCCGACAGGGTTATTGTGGTCACGGACAATCTGCAGCCGTTTCCCTGCATCCCCTGGCAGATCCAGGGGAATAATGTCGACTATACCGTGGTGGTGGACAAGGTCGGCATCCCGGAGAAGATCGTTTCCGGCACCACCCAGGTGACCCGCAGTCCTGACCGGTTGTTCCTGGCGGAGATGACGGCCAGGTTCTGCGAGGAGGCCGGTCTCATCCGCGAAGGGTTTTCCTTTCAGGCCGGTGCGGGGGGGACGTCCCTGTCGATCGGCATCTACTTTGCGGAGCTGTTGAAGAAGAATGGGCTGCGGAGCCGCTTTGCACGAGGCGGGAGCAACAAGTACCTGGTCGAGATGCTGGAACAGGGGCTGACCGAGTACATCCTCGACGGCCAGACCTTTGACCTGGAGGGGGTGCGGTCTCTGCGGGAGAATCCGAACCATGTGGTGACGTCGCCGTTCACCAGTTACAACTACCACGGCAAGGGCAATTTCGCCTCCATGATCGATGTCGTCATCCTGGGTGCGACGGAGGTTGACCTCGATTTCAATGCCAATGTGGTCACGCATTCGGACGGCTATCTGTTGCACGGTATCGGCGGGTGGCAGAACTGCCTGGCTGCCAAGTGCGTCATCCTGCCGCTGCCGTTGTTCAGGGGGAGGGTGCCCGTCATCAGGGATGCGGTAACCACCATCTGTGGCCCCGGCGAAATGATAGATGTCATCGTGACGGAACGGGGGATCGCCATCAATCCGCTGCGGCAGGACCTGCTGGATGCGGTAAAACATTCCTCCCTGCCGGTAAAGAGTATCGAGGAACTCAAGACTGAGGCGGACCGCATCTGCGGGAAACCCGCCCAGCCGATCCTGGGTGATGAGATCGTTGCAGCCGTAAAGTGGGTCGATGGCACGGTCATTGACGCGGTCAGGAAGGTCATTACCTGAGCCATGAACCGGTAGCCACGTCATGCGTGACGCGATGGAAAAATAAGTGGTAAAATTAAAGTCGTATTGCGGGATAGATGCCCGGATGACCGGTTGTGAGACATTTGCTGGTTGACCTGATGATAATATTTGGTTTATGTATGCTGACACATACTTGATGCAGGGTCCTGATGGTTTTTCAGGAAAACACCCATTGGAGGTACTATGCCACCGCTCCTTCCCATTTATTATCAGATAAAGAACAAGATTCAGGAATGGATCGTTTCAAAGGAGTACAGCCCCGGGGAGCAGATCCCGTCTGAGACCGAAATCGCGAAGATTTTCGGCGTAACCAGGATGACCGTGCGTCAGGCGATTTCCCTTCTGATTCAGGAGGGGCTTCTGTATAGGAAGAGGGGCGCTGGTACGTTCGTGACAGATGACCCCAACCTGTTGGGTCGGTTGGGACTGGACTTTACCGGGTTTATGGATGAACTGTTTTACCAGGTTTCCAAGTCGAAAACCCTGGCCGCAAGAATTGAAAAAGTCAAAACTCCAAAGATTGTCAAAGAAAAACTGAATACTCAGAATGAAGAGATAATTAAGATTGAAAGGGTCAGGACACTAAATGGGCGTGTTTTTGCCTTTACCGTAAATTTTTTGCCGGAAAGTATCGGCAACAGAATAAATGAAGCTATGTTGTATGAAAAGCCATTGTTGAAAATACTGGAAGTGGATCTTGATATAGAGTTTGACGAAGCATTTCAGACAATTGAAGCATCTTTCTCTGATCAGTACGTTTCTGAAAAGCTGCAGATTCCCAGCGGATCACCGATCCTGTTTGTAGAGAGAATCATGTATGACAAGAAGAAAAAGCCTTTTGAGCTTGTTCAGACTTCTTATCGTGGGGACATTTACAAATATGTTGTCAGGCTCAAGCTGGATAAGATCAGTAAGGATAAAAGATGGGTTCAGTATGATAAATAAGTAACGGTGCAATTATCTTCCATTTGTGCAATCTGTTCTGCAGCCAGATCGTATTCAGGTCTGGCTGTTTTTCATTCTTCCGTATCGCCTTCCTCCTGACAATTCAAGGCTTGCCGAAGTATCGGCACGTAATTTGTGTGCTTTAACCGGCTGATCGTGCCTATTGCCCTTCCCACAAAATCTCATATTGACAAAGATAGGTATACTTGTGTATACATATATCAGTGGTTGTCGCTGGCTTTGTGCATCTGGATTATGACGAGGTCCGCGAGGGGGGCGTTATGCCTACGGTGCTGAACAGTTATCAATAACCAAGAGGAGGAAGGTTTGATGAGTGAAGAAAAGGTGGAGCAGACGAAACGGGCACTGAATCTGGACCCGGCCAAGGAAGGAAAGGTCGTCATGCGGGGAACGGCCGAGGAGAAGAGCCTGCGGGAGATTGTCAGGATGCTTGATGCGGATATCCTCGAATCGGAACAGTTCATGGGCGGCCTGGCAACCTTCAACACCGGCATAACCGAGCCGCTTCATGTGCACCCGGATGCCGAAGAGATCAATATCATCCTGGAAGGGGAGGGGCTGTTGATCACCGACAAGGATGTCATCACCTGCAGGCCGGGCGAGTGGCAGTTCATCCCAAAAGGGGTTCCGCATTCGCATTCGAACGAGAACGAGGCCAATTTCAGGTTTGCCTGGCTCTACTCCCCCCCCACCAAATCGGTTCCCAAGGGGTAGGGGGGGCGATCGTTTGCTGTTGGCGACGACCAAAGGTTGACGACCCAATGCCTTGCATGGTACACGGCAGTTGTCATTGACGAATACACCGGTTGCCCCGGCGGAGTGGTCGGACATCGACACTCCGCCTGTGCCGTTCATGTTTCACCGACAAAGGAGGAGAGCATCGTGATCATTGTCCAGGCAACGATACGCGTAAAAGACGGCAGGCGTGCCGAATTTCTCGAAATTTTCAAGAGCAATGTGCCGAAGGTGAGGGCGGAGAACGGTTGCATCGAGTATGCCCCCACCATTGACTTTGACATGAATATTCCCGCCCAGCAGCTGGACGAGAATGTCGTCACGATAATCGAGAAGTGGCAGAGCCCCGAAGCCCTTACAGCCCACTTCGGCGCGCCTCACATGCTGGACTACCGGCAAAAGGTGAAGGATCTGGTGGAGAGTGTTTCCCTGAAGGTGCTGCACGAGGCGTAACCGTAACAGGGGGGTCACGATGCCGATCTATGAGTATGAGAACCCGGACCCGGCAAGCGGCTGTGTCAGGTGCGCCAATCGGTTCGAACTGATCCGCCCGGCCGGCATGGAGACTGTTTCAACCTGTCCGGAATGCGGATCGCCGGTACAGCGGGTGGTGTCACGCTGTCGTACGGTCATGGCTAACCACGATGCATCGCAGACCAGGACGGGGACGGCTGTTGCCGACTATGAACGGCAGGGAATGTGGAGTCACGCGGCCGAACTGGCGGAGAAACTGTCCGAATCGACGAAAGACCAGTCGCTGCGCGACCGGGCGCTTGATAATTACAAAAAGGCCGGCTATGACGCTGCTTCCTTGGATAGCTACGCTCAAAAAAAGCCGAAGTCAGCAAATGGTGATCGAGCCTGAACGTGGTGCTGCGGAGCCACGTGTCCCTGTACGAGAGGATTGAGATGTCCGGAGTGAGGATGTTCAGCGCATATTCCCCGGCGGAACTGAGCTAGACTTGTATGGGTGATATCATTGAAAAGGTCCTTCCGGTCATCCTGGTGTTCTTCATCGGATACTCTCTGAAACGAGCCGATATCCTGTCGAAAAAGGATGGCGACACTCTTTTAAAAGTCTTTTTTTATGTTTCAGTTCCCGCCTTGATTTTTCTCTCAGTAGTACAGATGAAATTTTCCCTTCAGCTGTTATGGCTGCCTGTTATTGCGGTTATGGTAATCTTGACAATTTATGTTGTTTCCCATTTCTGCGGCAGGTTGTTGCATCTTGACCAACCTTCCTTCGGGGTTTTTCTGGTCGGCACCCTAATAATGAACACAAGCTTTACCTATCCGTTTCTCATGGCGGCCAAAGGTGAGGAAAGTCTGGCCCAAGCCTCTCTGTTTGATTTTGGGAATACGGCACTGGTTTTTACCTTCATTTACTATCTGGCATGTAAATATGGCTCCAATTCCAGTAACTTTATGGTTATGATTAGCAAGTTCATGCGTTCTCCTCCGCTATTGGCCCTGCTTGTCGCATTGTTTCTCAATCTTATGCATTTCACCCTGCCAACAATCGCAACCCGTTTCTTTAACATTATAGGATATATGACCATGCCGCTGGTGATGTTGTCACTCGGCATATATTTCAGCCCGAAAACAGCCAGGATGTTGCCGGTACTTTCGGCAGTATGTATCAGGACCGGAATAGGTCTCCTGCTCGGCCTGTTTTTTGTGTACCTGTTCGATCTGAAAGGGTTAAGCAGGACCGTTGTGCTTGTCTGTTCCTCGGCACCGTCAGGGCTCAACACGTTGGTATTTTCTTCCATGGAGAAACTGGATAACGAATTCGCTGCAAGTGTTGTATCCTATTCAGTCATTGTCGGAATGCTCCTGATCCCGTTACTACTTCAGGTTACACACTGACTGGCAGGCAATCCATCAGAGGAGGATGTATGACAAAGGACCGGATCATAACCACTAAAACCAAGCTGTGCGCCATTATCGGCAATCCCGTGGGGCACAGCCTTTCTCCGGCCATCCACAACGCCGCGTTCGACGAACTGGGTCTTGATTTCGTGTATCTCGGGTTCCGGGTGGAGGACCTGAAGAGCGCGCTGGCCGGGATGCGGGCCCTGGAAAACTTCCGCGGCATGAGTGTGACCATTCCTCACAAGATCGAGGCGATGGACTGCGTGGACGAGGTGGCGGAGGTCGACCGTTCCATTGGTTCGATCAACACGATTCTCAACGAGAACGGCAGGCTCATTGGCCTCGGCACCGACGGGCCGGGAGCCCTGAAGGCCCTCATCGACGGCGGCGCCGAACTCGACGGAAAGAACGTGCTGATGCTGGGTGCCGGCGGGGCGGCTCGGGCGATCGCTTTCACCCTGCTGCGGGAAACGAAGCTCAGCAGGCTCACCATCCTGGATATCAACGAGGGGCTGCTCCAGGGGCTGACGGCCGATCTGAAAAAAGGTAATAATGAACGGGTCGAATCCGGGCTGATGTCCGACGAGACGCTGGTGAAGGGGATGGGGGATGCGGATCTGATCATCAACTGCACCCCGATCGGCATGCACCCGAACGAAGGCAAATCCCTCGTTCCGGTCGAGCTGTTCCGGACGGGGCAGGTGGTCTTCGACGTCGTCTATACCCCCCTGGAAACGCGGTTGCTGGCCGATGCCCGGTCAAAGGGGCTCAAGGTCATCTCCGGGGTGGAGATGTTTGTGAACCAGGCGGTGCTGCAGTTCAAGCATTTCACCGGCGCCGAACCCCCTGTGGAGGTCATGCGGCGGGTCGTGCTGGAGAAGCTCGGGTACTGATGCCGGTCCGGATGCGGATGATAACGTACTGACAACAGGGGACCGCCATGCTTGAACTGTATCTGAACAGACCGGAGGAGCTGATCCTGCGCGATGCCCCGGCACCGGGGACGGTGAAAGAAAACCAGGCCAGGATCAGGGTCACCCATGGCGGCATTTGCGGCTCGGATCTCAGGGTCTATAAAGGGAGCATCCCCTATGCAACCTATCCCCTCCGGCCCGGGCATGAGGTGCTTGGAGTCGTCGTCGAGGCCGGTAACGAGGTCCGGCACAAGGTTGGCACCAGGGTTGTGGTGGAGCCGAACACGTTTTGCGGCGAATGTGACTATTGCCGACGGGGCAGGACCAACATCTGCGAGCAGAAGACGCCGATAGGGGTATCCGCTGACGGCGCGTTTGCTCAGGAACTGCTGGTGGAAGGGAAATACCTGGTTTCCGTGCCCGACGAGATTCCCGATGAGCTGGCGATATTGATCGAGCCGCTGTCCGTTACGGTTCATGCCCTGAAAAAGGCGGCCATCTCGCCGGGTACGTCCGTGGCGGTGCTCGGCTGCGGCACGGAAGGACTATTTTCCATCGCCCTGGCTCTCTTCAAGGGGGCCAGGGTGACTGCAGTCGATGTCAATCCCCGGAAATTCGACGTGGCGAAACAGTTGGGAGATGTGCGGGTGCTGCATCCGGGTGAGATCGGTGACGAACTGTTCGATGTCGTCGTGGAGGCTGCCGGGGTGAGGAGTTCCATCGAACAGTCGATGCGGATCGTCAGACCGGGCGGCGAGATAGTGGCAATCGGCATTACCGGGGAGCCGGTGGAGTACCCGGTAATGAAGATCGTCAGAAGCGAGGTGACCATCCACGGTTCGATCATCTACACGCTGGAGGATTGGGCCGATGCCATCGGCTATCTGCAGGACCCCAGGTTCAACATCCGGCCGATCCTGTCGAAGATCATGCCGTTGACCGAGTATCAGCAGGCATTTGCGGACGCCCTGTCCGGAGACTATGCCAAAATCGTTCTTCGCTTCTGACCGAACAATAAGACCTGCAAGGTTGATCCACTTTCCCGCGCAGCATAGATACATGGCTGTTCGTGCGGGGAAAAGTGCAACAATCCGGAGTTCATTCCGCTGGACCTTGGCTGCGGTTTAGAGTGAATAGCTCATGCGAAGCGAAAAGACAAGAAGGCTCACCGGTCAGTATTCAGGTTTACTCTAGTGAAAGAAAGCACTAATCGTTTACCTAGAGCCGCAGCTATCTTGTCCAGTTGACGAAGTGATGGCCAATGCTTCGGGTCCTCTAAGCGGGATACGGCAGGCCATGAAGTGCCGAGCGTTCGTGCAAGGTCGGAGAACTTTTTCTCTCCCCGGTTTGACTTTACAAGTAATGCCGCCTGGATATTGACATCCGGCGCAACCATATGCACATTTGCCCCTGATTCGGCATGAGGAAGAGGAATAATCTCGTTATCTTCCATCCTTGATTTGAGAGTTAGATCCAATACCTCTATGGCATTGTAATTGGCTTCTTCAAGGGTGTCACCTTCACTTATGGCTTCAGGGAAGTCAGGGAAGGTAATGGTGTATCCGCCTTCGTCGGCAGGATCAAAGATGGCCGGATATTGGCGTGACCCCACGTCGGATAAATGAAATCGTGCATGGACGGCGCGCAATAACCGCCGACACGGCACTCCGGTTAGGGCGTTTCTTCAACATGGAGGCGCAATTCTGGATGAATCTCCAGACGCACTATGACATGGAGGTGGCGCTGGAAGCTCTGGAGGACCGTCTTGACAAAGAGGTCCGTCGCGGCATAGAGCATGTGGCCAAAGTGGGGTCAGGATTTGATAGTTTGATAACGGGCAGGTAAATCAAGTTATCAGTCCTGACAGCAGCCTTTTAATGGGTGACCCTATTGCCCTCTATTGCCCTTGCCTGAGTTACGATTTTCGCTCCAGTACCGCGATGATCTCAGGGACTGCCTGGCTCATGATTCCGCGCAACGCCTTTTCGATCATCTCCCGCCTCAGGAGATTTCTGTCGACTATCGCAAAATCGGAAACCTTCGATTCATAGCTCAGCTTCCTGACTCTTACGCCATTTTTCCAGACATCCATCGAAACTTTGACGGTGCATGTCACCTCAGCCTTCGGAATGCCTGCAGTTTCATCAAGTTCGATCTGCATAGTGGTCAGATCAAGCGCTTTGGCTACGTCTGGCGGCAAGGATGAACCCAGTTCGACGCTGTACCCCGTAACAGTCAATTCCCTATTAAGCGCATCAAGCACCATATCGTCCGGCGAATTAACCGACAGTATTTCGCCAGTTACTCTCCCGTCGGAATCTTTCCGCTTGCCGATGACCCAGCGGGTGCTATTCTCACCGCTACTGGCAGCGTGATAACTTGCAGATTTTAGAAGCAGACTCCCCGATCCGCCCCTCGCCTCGACAGAGGGGGAGTACAATATGGACACGGGGGCCGTTGCAGCACAGCCGGAAAGAATGCCTGAAGCCCACGCCATTGCAACCGCGACTATTATTCTCCAGATCATTGCTTCTCTCCCCTCTTAACCAGGCGCAAAACCAGTGCAAAGAAGCCGATCAGTGACTTTTCGCGGTGAGAGACTACCGCCACGTTCACCTCTCCGACCGGTTTACCGGTGGTGACTTGCAGGGATGCGCTCTTCTGCATCCCGAGAACCTGGCTTGGATAAATGCTGCGATAGCCGACGATCAGGAAACTGACCATGCAGGCGACCGCTGCATGCGGTGCTATCGACGGGCCGAACAGTTCCATGGCCATAACCGACGCTGCGATGGGGGTGTTGGCTGCGCCTGCCAGGAGGGCCACCATGCCGATCGCGGAAAACGTGGCCACATATGGTTCGTTGAGGAACTGGGCGAAAAGGTTACCCGCTGCTGTCCCGATAAAGAATATCGGAGTGACGACCCCGCCGCTTCCGCCGCACCCAAGCGTGATAGCAGTGGCCAACCCCTTCCAGAGGCAAGCTCCTCCCGGGAGAATCTCTCCTCTTAAACCGCCATCGATGGTCTCCAGGCCGAGCCCCAGATAGCGTTTGGATACGAACGCCCCTATGAGGATGAGCATGACCCCACCGAGGATTGCATTCATCGATTTAGGCCACGGGAGTTTGTCGAAAAGCCTATGAGTGAGTTTCATGGCTTCGATCAGTAGCAACGCCACGATTCCGCACCAGATGCCAAGCAGAATCATCTCAACGAAATTCCAGCTGGTCAGTTCCGGTATCACCCGGCCTACCTGATATGAATACTGTACCCCCAGCAGGGTGGCGACGTGATAGCCGACAATACCAGCCACGAACGACGGGAAAAGCACGTCGTAGAGCATTTGACCCAGGACGAGAACCTCGATCCCGAAAAGTGCCCCTGCGATGGGGGTGCCGAACACTGTGGCAAAGCCGGCGCTGATCCCGCAGATGACGAGTTTGCGTTGATCCATTGGTTCGAGTCGCAGAAGTCTGCCGAAACCTGACGCCAACCCGGCGCCTATCTGGGCGCACGGGCCCTCTTTGCCAGCCGACCCGCCGCCGGCCAGCGTGATCACCGTAGCCACCAGTTTCACCGGGACCACCACGAGGGGGATACGCCCCATACGCTTGTGCACCGCTTCAATGACCTTTTCCGTGCCATGTCCTGCTGCATCGGGGGCCAGCCATTGTACCAGCAAGCTACTTGCCAGAAGTGCCGACGGCAGAAACAGGTATGAGTTGGGAAGTCTTACGTACTGTCCTGATGTCCATGAAAGCGCTCTTAGAAAAGCGGTTGTGCCGAGCCCCACCAGTACGCCGACAATCGAGGCATAACAGGCCCATTTAATGACACTCGCGACGAGGGTTATCTGTTCAGTAAGCTTTTGCTGCATAGAGGTATCCAAATGTCTTGCGGACTGCTGAGCGACTTGCCGTCAAGAAATGGTGGCTTCAAAGCCGAGTGGCAGTGCCAACGGAGGGTTATGGGAGAAATTTGCAGCCCCTGCGCTGTGGCGTTTGCCGAGGCATAGGGGCTGCTGAGTCGATGCTTATGGGGTTACCGGCACGAACTCGTCCCGGCGATTCTGTGCCCAGGCTGCTTCATTGTGCCCAGGGTTGGCAGGCTTTTCCTTGCCATAGCTGATCACCGAAAGTCGATTGGCAGGTATCCCCATGGTTACGAGATACTCCATGGCTTCTTTGGCCCGCTTTTCACCCAAGGCAAGGTTGTATTCGTCGGAACCACGCTCGTCGCAATTCCCCTCGATCCTGATCCTGGCCTTGGAGTTCTGTTTGATAACGGCGGCGTCTTTGACGAGTGTTTGACGGGCCTTCTGGGAAAGTTTTGCGGAATCGAAGGCAAAAAAGACCTTTTCCAGGGCAGATTTCAGCTGTTCGATCCCCTGGTCAGATTTCTGCGCCGGGACGTTTTGTGGCGCGACTTCCTTGGTGTCTTGCTTCACGGGCGAGGCAACGATCTTCTCCGTTTTTGCCGTTCCCTTGTCGGTTGCGGCCGTCACAGTCGCTTTTGGTGCCAACGACTCGTCCTTTTTGACGATCTCCTGCTTGGCACACCCACCAACGACCAGGGCGGCTCCGCATAACGATACAATCATGCCAATTGCTTTTTTATTCATTTTTTGTTCCTTTCTTTTGGGTTATCTGCCCGTAATTACGGGGTTACATGTAGAGCCACAGGGGCAATTGCCTGTCAATGGGTTTGACAGAATTAATACTTTGCTTGTACATTTTATTTATTTATAATATTATTCGTACATAAGTACTATTTGTCAACCGATTTTTGGAGTGATTATGTCTTCGAAATCAGATGCCATTGAGGGAATCATCGATAACCTCCGGCGAATTTTCCAAGTGGTTCACGAACAATCGAAAATTTCCGAGCGGGAAACAGGACTGACCGGGCCACAGCTATGGGCTGTCAAGGTAATCGCCGAAGCCGCACCGATCAAACCTTCCGAACTGGCGCGTCGCATGTACCTCCACCCGACCACGGTCGTCGGGCTTGCAGATCGGTTGGAGAAAAGAGGGTTGGTTTCACGTACCCGATCCCCAAAAGACCGGAGGGTAGTTGAAATTGATTTGACCGATCAAGGGAGGGAATTGCTGGCCCTAGCGCCAGAAGTCCCGCAAGGGCTTCTTGTGAAAGGGTTGGAGCATCTGCAGGACAATAAACTTTCCAGGGTGGCAGAAGGGGTTGAAGAGTTGGTGAAGATTCTTGGAGCCGAAGAGATTCCTGCGCAATTGATCCTGTCTTCAGAAATAAATTTACCCCGGAAGAGACGGTCACAACGCTAGAGATGCTGTCCGGGTACGTGAAACGGATCAGCGGTTTGGCGTTGGTTGGGTACTTCGGCGGGATCGGCCCGGTTTTAGCTCTTCCCCGTCGTACAAAGGGAACAAGATGATTACCAGCGAGGAGCTTCCCCAGTTTCTTGTCAGATCATCACCAGCCGATCCGCTTCAAAAGCGTCGAGCTGGATAGAATGCTTCTTCCCTCAATGACGCCATAGCCGATCTTGCGGGGCCTGCTGCTGTCACCGATGTTGATGAATTCGATCTTCTTCCCGTGGTAGTACTCCTTCATCGCCTCAACATGCTGACTGTTTGACGAAAAACCTAGACACATCAGCGAGATATCAAACTCCAGGTTGGTGCTCTCCCCGTTCCGGGAACAGATCAATTTATTCTGCGTAACCTCTTCGATGGTGGTATCCACCAGCACATCGATGTCAAACTCCCTGATGACCCCCATGAGATACTTCTTGGTGAGCGGGTCAAGATCGATGCCGAGCTGTGGCAGCCGTTCCACGATGGTGACTTTCGCACCCAGACCGGCAAAGAACTCGGCACAATCCATCCCCACGGCACCGCCGCCGGCAATGACGACCTTTTTGCTCTCCAGACCGGAAAACGAATCGATGTTCTTCAGCAGGTTGGTCACGGTATAGATCGATGACCCTTCCCGGTTGATGAGCTCTCTCAGCCCCTTGATGGGCGGCAGGGAAGGGGATGAGCCCGTGGCATTGACGACCAGGTCAGGTTTCAGCTCGTCGATCTCCTTGAAGGTCGGCGTTCTGCCGTGGAATACGACCAGATTTTTGAGGCCGGCCATCCTTTCCGACAGATATTCCGTAAAGTAATGAATCTTCTGCTTGGCCGGAAATCTTTGAATCAGGTGCAGCAGGCCGCCGACCTCATTCTCCTTTTCGAACAGGAAGGTGTTGCATCCTACCTCCGCCGCGGTGCAGGCTGCCTCCAGACCGGCCGGACCGCCGCCGATGATCACAACGTTGGTGGGAGTCGTCACCTTGTGATGTTTGTGGTCGTCTTCCCCGAAAATATCGGGATTCAGCGAGCATTTGATCGGCCGACTGCTGAAGATCCGGTTCCCCACGCACATGATGTTGCAGGAGATGCACTTCCTGATCTTCCTGGGCTCACCCATGTCTGCCTTGTTGACCCAGTTGGGGTCACAGATCAGCCCCCTGCCGATGGCGATAAAGTCGGCACGCTTGTCGGCCAGCACCTTGTCGGCGAACTCGGGATTCCTGATGTTGCCGACCGTGATGGTGGGGAGGTCGAACCGTTTCTTGATCTCGTCGCTGAGATAGACCTTGGAACCTTCGGGGAAGTTCATGGTCTCGATCTGTTTTTCCAGGGTGTAATTGGCGCCGGCAGATACATCGATCAGGTCCACGTAGGGCTTGAAGAATTCAAGGAGGGTGAAGGTGTCCTCCAGCGTGATACCGCCTTTCATGAATTCGTCCGCACCGATCCGGATGAAGATGGGGAAGTCGGGACCGACGGTCTTCCGGACTTCCTGCAGGACCAGGAGGCAAAATCTCGCCCTGTTCTCCAAAGAGCCGCAGCCGAATTCGTCCTCTCGCTTGTTGGTCGTCAGGGAGAGGAACTGGGCAATGAGATAGGAATGCCCGGCATGGATCTCCACGGCATCGAAGCCGGCGATCTGAGCCCGGTTGGCTGCCCGGCCGAACTTCCTGACGATTTCGTAGATCTCTTCCGTAGTCAGCGCCCTGGGCGTTTCTCCGCCTTCCTTTGAAGAGACGTCTGACGGCGCAACAACCCCATGCCCTTCGGTTCGCTCATTATTGGTCGAGGCGCCGGCATGGTTGATCTGAATGCACGCCCTGGCACCATATTTCTTGATGGTATCCACCAGCCTGGTCAGCCCCGGGATATACCGTTCATGGTCGATGCGCAGCTGGGTTGCCCCGTTCGACCCGAGCGGATAGTCGATATTGCTGTTTTCCACGATGATCAGGCCGGTGCCTCCCTTGGCCCTCTGTTCGTAATACTTGATATGGTTGTCGGTCACCTGGCCATACTCGCCGCCCAGGTTGCCGCACATGGGGGGCATGACGATTCTGTTTTTTACGACCAGGTTCTTGATTTTGAACGGCTGAAAGGTATGGGGGAAGTACGGATGTTGCATGATGAACACCTCTTGTTATGCGTGTTGAATGCCAGTGGTAGCGCCGTAATCATACCGGGTTGGATTATTAAGGCATAGAAGACGTATATACAAGTAGACATATGCGTGTCAATAGAAAACTTTACGGAGTCCAAAGGCAGGATTCTGTATTGACAGGTTTTGGGTATAGGTATATACATCTATACATTGCTATTGCTAGCGGACTGGCGTAAGGTTATTCCGCCCGGAGCAGTCACATTCCAGACCCGGTACACGGAGGATGAGCATATGAAGTCGACATTTGCAATGGCGTGCCTGACTGCTTTGAACCTTACCCCGCCACAGGCGATCAGCGTCGCAGCCAGGATCGGTTACACCAGTATCGGCGTCCGGCTTTTGCCGGCGGGCCCGGGTGGCGTTGCTTACCCATTGATGGACAATCCGTCACTGCTGCAGGAAACACTGTCGTGCATCGCAGATACCGGGGTGACGGTATTCGACCTGGAGATGATCCGGGTCAATGAGACGTTCGACGTCGCACAATATAAAGGCTTCCTGGAGGTGGGGGCGAAGCTCGGCGCAAAGGCGATCCTGGTGGCTGGCGATGATTCCGATCAGTCCCGTTTGATCGACAATTTCGCTGTGCTGTGTCAGGCCAGTGCCCCGTACGGCATGACCTGCGACCTGGAATTCATGCCCTGGACGCATGTCCCGGATCTGGCCAGTGCCAAGCAGGTGATCGGAAAAGCCGCGTGCGATAACGGAGGGATACTGGTCGATGCGCTGCACTTTGCCCGCTCGTTCAGCAGACTGGACGATCTGAACGACATTCCGCGCAGCTGGCTGCACTATGCTCAGCTATGTGACGCTCCCGCCGGGATCCCGACGGACGTCGCCGGCCTGATCCATACGGCACGCTGCGAACGGCTGCTGCCGGGGGAAGGGGGGATCGACCTGGCTGCACTGTTTCGCCGCCTGCCCGCTGACCTGCCGATCAGTCTCGAGATTCCCAACGACGCCCGTTCCAACATCATTGGTTCGGAGGCCTGGGCCAGCGACGTACTGGCTTCCGGGCGCGGCTTTTTCGCGGGGCTGAGATGAGCGATTTCCGGAGTAGAACAGGTTTTCGTTTGACAGTACATGTATAAAGGTGTAGACAAGTATATAATTGTTTTGTTGTCATGCTGGATACTGATTTAATTTCCGACAGGGACCCACATTACCGGAAGGATGAAAGAAAGGGGAGGCGACAGATGGCGAGTGATCTGGCAGGGAAGGTGGCGATCGTTACCGGGGCCGCCATGGGACTGGGCAGGGCGGTGGCCGTGCGATTGGCAAAGGACGGCAGCGATATCGTGCTGGTCGATCTTGACGCAAAGCTCATGCAGGAGGTTGCGGAAGAGATCCACGCCCTGGGCAGGAAAACGCTCGTCCAGTCCGTGGATATTTCGCAATGGGACCAGGTACAGTCGATGGTGGACAACGCCATCGCCGCCTTCAAGAAGGTCGACATCCTGGTGAATTCCGCAGGGATACTGGGGCCCACCCTGCCGGTATGGGAGTATTCCATCGAAGACTGGGATCGGGTGGTGGCAATCGATCTCAAGGGGACGTTCCTCATGTGCAAGGCAGTCATCGGGCACATGCGGAGTCAGAAGAGCGGGCGGATCGTGAATTTCGCATCCATAGCCGGCAAGGACGGCAATCCCAATTCCTGTGCCTATACGGCATCCAAGGCCGGGGTGATCGCATTTACGAGGGGACTCGCCCTGGAGGTCGCGCAGGAGAACATCTTCGTCAACTCCATCGCTCCCACGATGATAGAAGGCAAAATGTCGGCGAGCATGACCGATGAGCAGATCCAGATGCTGTTCAACAAGATCCCGATGAAGAGGTTCGGCAAGCCGGACGAGGTGGCCGCCCTGGTTCGGTTCCTGGTCTCCGAGGAGTGCAGCTTCTCCACCGGTGCCTGTTACGATATCAGCGGTGGCCGGGCCGTCTACTGATCCGTGCCGATTGAGCTACCACTACGCAAGGAGTAACGGGTGAAAAGGTATCTGTTGAACATAAACGGCGAATGGGTTGCTCCTGACAGCAACAACTGGTTCGAAACAACCAACCCCTATGACAACGAGCCGTGGGCACTGATTCCGCAGGGTAATGCCGTTGATGTGGATCGGGCGGTCCGGGCGGCACATGAGGCGTTCAGTTCCGGGCCGTGGCCGGCGATGAACGCCAGCCAGAGAGGCGCGCTCCTGCGGCGGCTGGCTGACCTGCTTCATGAAAAGGCCGACTTCCTGGGTGAACTGGAGTCGCGCGACAACGGCAAGCTGCTGGCCGAGTGCCGGGCGCAGATGAAGTACACCGCCGAATGGTACAACTATTACGGCGGCCTGGCGGACAAGGTCGAGGGGGCGGTCATCCCCACGGACAAGGCCGGGGTCTTCAATTTCACCCGCTATGAACCGCTGGGGGTGGTTGCGGCCATCACCCCTTGGAACTCGCCACTGATGCTCGCCACCTGGAAACTGGCCCCGGCTCTGGCTGCCGGCAATACCATCGTGCTCAAACCGTCCGAATTCACCTCCACCACCTCGCTGGAATTCATGGACCTTGTCATGGCGGCAGGCTTTCCCAAAGGGGTCGTCAATGTCGTGACCGGTTTCGGCAGCGAGGTCGGTGAGCCGCTCGTGTCGCATCCGCTGGTGGCAAAGATCGCCTTCACCGGCGGCGAGATGGCCGGCCAGGCAATCAACGAGCTGGCCGCGAAAAGTTTCAAGAAGGTGATCCTGGAACTGGGGGGAAAATCGCCCAATATCGTCTTCGACGATGCGGACCTCGACCAGGCGGTGAAGGGGGCGATCAGGGGGATCTTTTCCGCGGCCGGGCAATCCTGCGTGGCCGGGTCCCGGCTTCTGCTCCACGACTCGATCCACGACCGATTTGTGGAAGAGATGGTTGCCATGGTTAAGGGAGCGCGGATCGGCAACCCGGCCGCCCCTGAAACGCACATCGGACCGATCGCCACCAAGCTGCAGCTGGAAAAGGTGCTCAGGTATATCGATATCGCCAGATCCGAAGGCGCAACCTGCGTGGTCGGCGGCAACGCACTGACATCGGGTGAGTTTGCCAAAGGGAATTTCGTCGAGCCGACCATCTTTACCAATGTCACCAATGATATGCGGATCGCCCAGGAGGAAGTCTTCGGGCCGGTACTGTCGGTGATCCGGTTCAGGGACGTTGAGGAGGCGATCCGGATCGCCAATGACATAAATTACGGTCTGGCCGCAGGGATCTGGACAACCAGTCTGGAACGGGCAGTGTACGTTTCGCAGCGGGTCAAGGCCGGCACGGTCTGGGTAAACACCTATCGCGACACGAGCTACACCTCCCCCTTCGGCGGGTACAAGCGGAGCGGCATCGGCCGGGAGGGGGGGCAGGAGGCCATCAAGGACTATCTTCAGGTAAAGAGCGTCTGGGTCTCCACCGGCATGAACCTCCCCAATCCGTTTGTCAGGCAGTAGCGGTCAGCACTAGTACCCTGTAACTCATTTTTTTTCGTAGATTGGGTTAGCGGCCTCGTCGCGTAACCCAACAGCTTCGAATGTTGCCAGCTTGGTCATGTTGGGTTACGGCATACACCCGCCTAACCCAACCTACAAATTGTTGAGTGCCACGAAATAACTCTGTCCACGAACAGCGTCGGTGTTGTTCATAACAAACTAGCACGTTAAGGAGGTTTCGATGAAAGATCTCGTTTCCCGTCAATTTGTGAAGTACCTGGAGAACCGGGGTATCAAGCATGTCTTCGGTCTCTGCGGACACACCAATATTGCGGTGTTGGCGGAGATGGAAAAGAGTTCCATCAAGTTCGTCAACGGCCGGCACGAGCAGATCCTTGCCCATGCTGCGGACGGCTATGCCCGCGTCACGCGCGAGGCGTCGGTGGTGCTGCTCCATATCGGCCCGGGTATGACCAACGCCGTTACCAGTGTTGCCACCGCTGCCCTGGACTGCACCCCCATGGTCATCGTTGCCGGCGACATCGCCAGCCACTTCTACGGAAAGAACGGCCAGCAGGAAGTGAGCCTGCATGCCGACGGGTCGCAGTACGAAATCTTCCGCCCCATCGTGAAACGGGCCTGGCGCGTTGAGCGGCCGGAGCATTTCCCTGAGATCATTGAAAAGGCGTTCCAACTGGCGGTGAGCGGACAGCCGGGACCGGTACTGGTGGACGTGCCGATGGATATCTTTTCGCGGGAGTGTGATGTCGCCCTGTTCGAGCGGCTGCAGCACAACGCGAAGACGTTCCACAAGCCGTCAATCGACGATGAAACCGCGGCAAAGATTGTCCGTACCCTGATGCAGGCCAAGAATCCCCACCTGCATGTGGGGGGCGGCATCGTGCTGGCCGGTGCCGCAGACGAGCTGCGCGAGTTTGTGGATCACCTGAGCCTTCCGGTCTCCTACAGTGCGATGGGCAAGGGAGCCCTGCCGGACGATCACCCCTTCAGCCTGGGGATGGCCGGTTTCTGGGGGACCAAGTTCATCAACGGCAAATGCCTGCTGGCCGACTACATCATGGCGCTCGGGACCCGCTTTGCCGAGGCGGACAGCAGTTCCTGGGAGCCGGGGTACACCTTCAACATTCCGCCGACCAAGCTGATCCATATCGATATCGAAGCGAGTGAGATCGGGCGTAACTTCCCGGTGGAGGTCGGGGTCGTTGCAGATCTCAAGCAGGCCCTGACGGTCCTGAACCGGGTGGCGAAGAGCCTGTATCCCGAAGGGCGCAAGGATGATACCCTCAAGCAGGAGATTGCCGCCAACAAGGAGGCCTACCGCGAGCTGAACCGTGAGAATGCGACGAGCAGCGCCTATCCGATGCGTCCCGAGCGGATACTGGCCGAAGTGCGCGCGGCACTTCCCAAGGATGCCATCATCACCACCGACGTGGGGTGGAACAAGAACGGCGTTGGTCAGCAGTTTCCCGTCCTGGTGCCGGGCGGCGTGCTGACCCCCGGCGGGTTCGCCACCATGGGGTTCGGTGCGCCGGCAGCCCTGGGGGCAAAGATTGCCGCACCCGATCGCGTGGTCGTCTCGCTGGTCGGTGACGGCGGTTTCGGTCAGAACCCTGCACTGCTGGCAACGGCGGTCGAGGACAACGTGGCCACGATCTGGGTGGTGATGAACAACAACGCCTACGGCGTCATCGCCGGCCTGGAAAAGGCCCATTTCGGCACCGTCTTCGGCACCGTCTTCCCGAAGGGGTTGCCCGATTATGCCGCCATTGCCCGGGCCTATGGAGCGGAAGGGGTGAGCGTCAAGTCGGCTGAGGAGTTCAAGTCGGTAATGGAACAGGCGGTCAAGTCGAACAAACCGTTCGTCATCGACGTGCAGATGCAGAACGTTCCGACGCCGACGGCCGGCCACTGGAACATCATGGACATCTACTCGCCCAACAAGCATGTCCATCATGTGAGCACCGACTAGTACCTTGTAACTCAAATTTCTTCGTAGGTTGGGTTAGCGGCCTCACCGCGTAACCCAACAGTCTTGCATGTTGCCGGCTTGGTCGTGTTGGGTTACGGCATACACCCGCCTAACCCAACCTACAAAATCAGCAACGAAAAGAATAATGTTCCAAGGTACTAGGCCGTACACACCCACACAAGTCACTATTGTCATGTCCAGCGCCATTGTCCGGATCTCCTGGGAATTCTTCCCGAGAGCTCTCCGGGCTTTTGTTTTATTGCCACCTGAATTGAAAAGAAGCCATACAGAGAGCATACAGTAGTCGCTTTGTCTGCCTGATCGGTGCATGTCGCTCATCGCAAAAGTGGTAACAATGGCACGATATTTAGGCTGTTTTTCTCCGCACCCTCCGTTATCTAGCTAATCAGCCGATCAACAAACATATACAATGTGCTGTACCTGCCATTACGACCCCCCTCCAGCAGCTCGTCTTGTCAAACTCGTTGCTCCGGTACCGTTCGGTCAGATCAAAACAAGTTTTTATTGACTGTTGATGTATACATGTGTATACATATAACAGCCATTCGGTTGCAGCCGCTCCAGTTTTAGCTCAATTCAACACTAACTGATTGTTTATATTCAAAACAGCGGGAACCATTCCCAGAAAATACAACGGTCGGGTCTGATCATCGGCCCAAGGGGGCAAAAAATGGAAGAATCCGTAGTCGCAACCGCAAACGGTGTTGGAGAGGCGGTCTCCATCCG
The DNA here is from genome assembly GCF_007830735.1 of Geobacter argillaceus. Taxonomy (GTDB): domain Bacteria; phylum Desulfobacterota; class Desulfuromonadia; order Geobacterales; family DSM-12255; genus Geomobilibacter; species Geomobilibacter argillaceus. Next base: position 9,061 of record NZ_VLLN01000032.1, on the reverse strand, counting down.
CGACAAGGTATGGCAAGCTTTTGCCGTTGGCAAGGTTCGATGGGGCATGCTGTCATTGGTCTTTTTTGCCACGACGCTGAACTATATAGACCGCGCCACCCTCGGTGTCATGCAGCCGATACTTGCCAAGGCCATGAACTGGACAGCGCAGGACTATGCGAACATCAACTTCTGGTTTCAGGTTGGTTATGCAGGCGGCTACGTCCTGCAGGGGCGTTTCATCGACCGGGTCGGCGTGAAGAAAGGGTTCGCAGTTGCGGTCCTTGTCTGGAGTGTGGCGGCAGCTTCACATGGTCTGGTTGCTTCTGTCGTCGGCTTCATGATCTGCCGGTTCTTTCTGGGGCTGTCGGAAGCCGGGAACTATCCATCGTGCGTCAAGACCACCCGCTTGTGGTTTCCGGCCGGTGAGCGGGCCATGGCGGCCGGTATTTTTAATGCCGGCACCAATGTCGGCGCCATGGCCACCCCGCTGCTGGTTCCCTTTATCATGGCCGTATGGGGTTGGCAGGCTGCGTTCTACGTTATCGGCGGCCTGGGCATTGTCTGGCTCGTGTTCTGGCTCATGTCGTACCATAACCCTGAAAACCACCCGACCGTCAGCCAGAAGGAGCTGGACTATATCCACAAGGGAGCAGAGGCCGAAGTGGAAAAGGTTCCCTATTCAAAGGTAATCAGACTGCGCGCCACCTGGGCATACGCCATCGGTAACTTCCTGACTGCCCCGGTCTTCTGGTTCTATCTTTACTGGCTGCCGCCCTATCTGAACAAGCAGTACAATCTGGGTATCAGTGTTTCCAAAATGGGCCTGCCGCTGATTGTCATCTATCTCATGGCAGATGTTGGCAGCGTCGGTGGCGGCGTGATTTCATCCACCATGATCGGACGCGGCATGAAGGCGATTCCTGCCCGGCTGCTGTCGATGCTCATCTGTGCACTGTGCATTATGCCGATTATTCTGGCGTCATCAGCCAGCGGGTTGTGGATGGCGGTACTGTATATTTCTCTGGGGATTGCTGCCCATCAGGCCTGGACTGCTAATTTGTGGAGTCTGGCGATGGATATGCTGCCCAAGAATGCGGTCAGTTCAGCGTTTGGCCTCGGCGGCATGGTTGGTGCCGTTGGTGGCATGTTCATGACCCAGCTGGTCGGGTATATCCTTACTGCAACCAACAACAACTATGCCGTACTGTTTACGATTATTCCCGGTGCATATGTTGTCGCGCTGCTCTGGGTTTACTTCGTTGCACCTCGCAGACCGGAAACGATTCAGGCCTGAGTGACGGGCTGAGCCAATCCCGGATGACAGTCATAAAAGCCATGAACAAGATGTTATGCGACAGTCATCAATCTTCACAGGAGGAACAACGCATGAAAATCCTAGTACTGAACGGTCCGAACCTGAACCTGCTCGGCACCCGCGAGCCGGGCATTTACGGGAAGGCGACCCTGGGCGAGATCGATGCAGCGCTCGCGGCACTGGCAAGCGAATTGGGGGTCGAGATCGAGTCATATCAGTCGAACTCGGAAGGGGCGCTGATCGATAAGATCCATTCCGCAGTCGGCACCTGTCGCGGCATCCTGATAAATCCTGCCGGCTATACCAACTTCAGCATTTCCATCCGGGATGCCATCGCCAGCGTCGCCCTGCCGACGGTCGAGGTACACCTCTCTAACATTCACAGCCGGGAGGAGTTCAGGCACAAGAGCATGATCGCTCCGGTGGCCGTGGGTCAGATCACCGGCTTCGGCATGGACAGCTATCTCCTGGGGCTCAGGGCTTTGGTGAGCCATATCAACAGGTAATTCCCGGAAAAAGGAGAGAGGAATGAAGTCGTCTGTATGCGAAGGCGCGGACCCAAAGGGCACTGGTCATTACAAGACAGGAACCGGCCCGGTCCGCATAGCCGTCATAGGTGCCGGTCTCATCGGACTGACGCACCTGAAGATCATCCGGCGGGAGCTATTGTGCGAGATTGTCGCCTTAGTCGATCCCATGCCGGCCGCTGCAACCGTTGCGGCAGAGCAGGGCATCCCCTGTTTCTCCGACCACGTCCGGATGCTCGAAGCGGTGAAGCCTGACGGTGTGGTCATTGCCACGCCGAATGCGCTTCATGTGCCGGTGGGTCTGGCCTGCGCCGAACGGGGCGTGCATATGCTGGTCGAGAAGCCGATTGCCGACACCGTCGAAGCGGCACAGACTCTGGTCGAAGCGGCAGAGCGGGCCGGGGTGGAGCTTCTGGTCGGCCATCACCGCCGGTATAATCCGATCATCCGGAAGGCGCGCGACATCATCCAGAGTGGCGGGATCGGGAGACTTACCGCCGTGACCGGCCAGTGCCTGATGCAGAAGCCCGAAAATTATTTCGACATGGCCTGGCGCCGGCAGGCCGGAGGCGGGCCGGTTCTGATCAACATGATCCACGACATCGACAATCTCCGCTTCGTCTGTGGCGAGATCGCGACCGTCCAGGCGGTTTCGTCGAACGCCGTGCGCGGCTTTGCGGTGGAAGACACTGCGGCGGCGATCATCGGCTTTGCAAACGGCGCCCTGGCAACCCTCACCATTTCCGACGCCGTTGCAACCCCCTGGAGCTGGGATACAACGGCGGGCGAAGTGCCGTACATCAGGAGCTACCGGGAAATCTGTTACTTTTTTGCCGGGACCGAGGGGGGGCTTTCGCTGCCTAAGCTGCAACTGTGGAGCTACAAGGGGGAAAAGGGGTGGGGCGCCCAGCTGAGTATGGATCAGCATCAAGTTGATGCCGCCGATCCTCAGACCATGCAGATGCGGCATTTCTGCCGGGTGATCAGGGGTGAGGAAAAACCTGTTATCACCGGCGCCGATGCCACCAGGACCCTAGCTGCGACGCTGGCTGTCAAAGAGGCGGCAGAGACAGGCTGCTCCGTCAATGTTTTTGGATAGTGCGCTGTCAACAATGAAGCCGAAGGAGGTGCGACATTCATCCGAGGTGCATTGTGTAACCCCTGTTTATTGTCATCATACCAATACAGCTGAAAGGGAGACCGACATGAAAAAGCAGTGCAAGCGTATAACGATACTGCTGTCCGCAGCTTTTCTGGTGTTTTTTTGCTCCGCTGCTCTACTCTTTGCCGCTGAGCCGATAAGTATCGGCTTTACGGCCGATTTTTCAGGCAGTAATGCTGCCAGCGGCATGCAGGCATCCCCGGTAGTCGAGCTTGTCGTGAAACAGATCAATGCTTCCGGCGGTATCAACGGCAGGCCGATCAACCTGGTAGCGCTGGACAACGGTTCCGATTCTGCGAAAGCCACCGGCAACCTGATACTGTTCAAGGACAAATACCGCTGCAAGGCAGTCATTGCGAACTCCACTTCAGGCGTGGCCATGGTGCTTAAGGCCTGGGCGGAAAAGAACCACATACCGGTCATTGCAGTTAACCCGCAGAGCGACAAGTTGTGGGTCAAGAGCGGGAAGGCCTGGTTCTTCAGGGTTGAGACCCCTGCTTCACCACGTGTGGATGCGGTATTGGCCAAGGTAAAGAAGCTTGGCTACACGAAAATTGCTTTTGAAGGAAGCACGCTCGCCTGGGGGACCGACACGCTGGCGACACTCAAGGAAAAAGCACCTGCCTACGGCATGAAACTGGTTTCAGAGGTCCTGGTCGAGCCCAAGACGAAAGACCTTACCATCCAGGCCAAGAAACTGAAGGATTCAGGTGCCCAGGCGGTGATCTGTGCCGAGTACGATGCCGAGACAGTCGGATTGGCGAGAGCGATGAAGAATATCGGCTGGAATCCTTACGTTATTCATACGAGTGCCGCAAACTTGATGAATGCCCTGGCACTTGCCGATCCTGCAATGATGGCCGGCTGGGAGACTATCCAGCAGATCGATCCCCATAAGCCTCAAGTTCAGAATACATGGTCAAAGACCAAGGAATATACCGGCAAGGCGCCACTCGAAAATGAAGAAGGGCCCCGGGCGATGGACGGCATAAACCTGCTGGTAAGCGCCCTGAAGCTCAGCGGGAATTCTGACAACTCGACAGCCATCCGTGATGCTTTTTACAAGATCAAGGACTATGAGCGGGTGCTGGGGAAAGCGGGTGGCAAGGGAGGCTTCACGGAAGGCAAGAACCACCTTCTGGATGTGCAGGATCTGGTGATCTACACCGTCAAGGGCGGGAAGCTGTTGCCTGCGAAATAAGGCACCATACCAGTTACGTGAATCCATGAGGCATGGAAGCACTTTTGTGTTTTGCTCCATTGCCTCCATGCCTCACGGATTCGGTTGTCAGAAATTGGAGAAGAATCGGATGAAATCCTTATTTGACCGGACACATTTTGCCGGCTTGCATCTGAAGAACAGATTCTTCCGTTCGGCTACCCGGGATGGGTTTGCGGATGAGCGCGGTCAGGTGACACCAGAGTTGGTGCAGATATATGAAAACCTGGCCATGGGTGGAGTCGGCACCATTATCACGGGCCACGCCTATGTCACCGATCGGGAACAATCGAAGCAGCCGTGCCAGATGGGCATCTATGATGATTCATTGATCGATGGCTATACACGGCTGACCGATACGGTACATCGCCATAACGTAAATATTATCATGCAGATAAGCTGCGTTGGTGCTCAGACATATGCTGGTGGACAAGAAAGGCTGATCTGGGGGCCAAGCCCCATTGAAGATCTGGCCACCAGGATCATTCCTGAGGAAATGTCCGGGGATGAAATTCTGTATCTGCAGACTGCCTTTGCCGACGCTGCACTCAGGGCACAAAAGGCGGGTTTTGACGGTGTCCAGATACATGCCGCACACGGTTATGTCTTAAACAAGTTCCTGAACCCTTATTACAATAGACGAACCGATGCATACGGTGGCACCATCGATAACCGGGCGCGCATGCTTATTGAGACGTATTTGGCCATGCGGGGAAAAGTAGGGACCGAATTTCCGATTCTCATAAAAATAAATTGTTCTGATTTCATGGACCAGGGGATGACGTTTGATGAGTGCAGATACGTCTGCAAGAAACTGGTTGAACTGGGATTAAGTGCCATTGAGGTCAGTGGAGGGAATCTGTCGTCACCGCCGAATGAGGGACCCGTCCGGATAATAAAGAAGGAGCAGGAACATTATTTCAAGCGATATGCCGTTGAGATTGCGCAGGAAGTCGATGCACCGGTTATCCTGGTCGGCGGCAATCGTGATTTCAAGTCAATGGAAGAGATGCTGAACCAGACGGACATAGAATATTTTTCCCTTAGCCGGCCACTGATATGCGAGAGTGACCTGATCAACCGCTGGCAAAGCGGAGACCTGAAGCCTGCCAGATGTATCTCCTGCAACAAGTGCCTTGGGCTCGAACATACGTCCTGTATCTTGAATAAGTAGCGACACGCTAGCAACAAGCTGGCAGCAGCTTGAACCCATTGGTTCCACTCTTGACAACCGACCTTATCTCTAATCCAGACTTCTATCTGGTGGCGGTCCCCGCCGTTCTGCTCAACAGCATCTCAAAGGGAGGCTCCGGCGGCGCCATCGGCGGCATTGCCGTGCCGCTGATGGCACTCGCCATCTCCCCTCTTCAGGCCGCGGCGGTCAGGCATGCCTGTTCCTGAGCGGCCTTCAACTGATCTGGCGAGGAATCCGTTAGTCCGATCAATTCTCCATTCATTAAAACTCAAAATCGTTTTTTCTTCTGAAATCGTCCTTTAGCAAAACAATTTTATATTGACAAGAAATGTATAGATGTGTAGACATATACCATGTGCCTAGATGCTGGTGTTGCCAGTAGATTCGTGCGCAATAAGTCGTTTGTGAGTGGATTCGTTACAAGGCCAATACCACCAGGTGCACACGGTCTGGATAAGTAGTTGTATAAGGATGAGGAGAAAGCAATTCTGTTCGGCATATAGTCAAATCTAACAGGAGGTACGTATGAAACAGCACGGTTCAAAGATGTATGCAATCGCGACGATGGTCGCAGTCGCCCTGGTCCTGGTTTTTTCCTTCCAGGCAGCATTCGCAGCAGAACCGATCAATATCGGGTTTACTACCGACTTTTCGGGGACGGCAGCCACTCTCACCATGCAGGAAGCTCCCGTTGTGGAGATGGTCGTGAAGGAGATCAATGCTGCCGGTGGCATCAAGGGGAGGCCAATCAACCTGATCGTTCAGGACAACGCCTCTGACCCGGCTAAGGCGCTCGGCAATGCCAAGATGTTCAAGGAGCAGTACAAGTGCAAGGTCATCATCGCCGGGGTTACCTCATCGGTATGCCTTGCCCTCAAAAACTGGGCGGATCAGAACCACATTCCAATCATCGCGATCGATCCGGCAAGTGACAAGCTGCTGGTGAAAAGTGGGAAAGCGTGGTTCTTCAGAACCGAGGATCCGATCTTCCTGAGTGTGGAAGCAGCACTTGCCAGGCTGAAAAAGCTCGGCCATACCACGATCGCCTTTGAAGGCAGCACCCTGGCGTGGGGCACCGACACCCTGAAGATGATCAAGGAAAAGGCCCCGACATTTGGCATCAAGGTGGTAAGTGAAGTCCTGATCGAGCCCAAGGCAAAGGACCTCACCATCCAGGCCAAGAAGCTGAAAGATTCGGGAGCCAAGGCAGTGTTCATTGCCGACTACGAATCCGAGACAGCAGCACTGGCGCGGGCAATGAACTCCCTTGGCTGGAAGCCGTATGTCATCCATGTCAGCGCAGCTAACCTGAATTCTGCCATGTCGCTTGCTCCAGCCAAAATGTTAAGTGGTTGGGAGACCCTCCAGGCTGCTGATACCTCCAAGCCTTTTGTCCGGAAGATATTCGGTAAGATCAAGGCATATACCGGCAAGCCTGTGGACGAAGACAAGAAGGTTCTCAGAGCATACGATGCTATCAGCCTTCTTGTGGAAGCCCTCAAGGCCAGCGGAAATCCCGAAGATTCGACCGCCATCCGTGATGCCTTCTACAAGCTTCCAAAATACGAGCGGGCAACGGGCAAGACTGGTGGCAAAGGCGGCTTTGTGATTGGCAAAAACCACCTTGTGGATCTGGATGACGAGATTATCTATACCGTCAAGAGCGGAAAGCTGATGCCGGCGAAATAGTTTGTCAGCCGGTGACCACAGCCCCTCGGTCAGGCGGTATCCGCGTCTGACCGGGGGGCTCAAACCAAGAATGCGTGGGTGTCAAATGGACAGTTATCTTTCGGACCTGGTACCGATCATCATCGTGGGACTCTCCCTTGGGAGCCTGTTCGGTCTGGTGGGGCTGGCGTACACGGTGATCATCAACGCGACCCAGCTGGTAAACTTCGGCCAGGGTGACTTTGCCATGGTGGGGGTGGCGGTCTGCTGGGCATTGATCAGCAAGCTGGGACTGCCCTTGTGGGTAGCCTTTCCCCTGGCCGTGGTAGCCGGCGGTGCCATGGGGTTCATCACCAACGCGATCATCGTCACCCCGCTGTTGAAAAAGGACGTGCACCCGTTCTACCCGATCCTCGGCACCATGTCGGTCGGCACGATAGCGGCCGGGGCGGTCGGGATCTTCACCGGGTTCTACTGGATGCCCATCGATCACTTCCTGGGGAATGAACCGTTGAAAGTGGGCGGCATTCCGATGGACACCCAGGGGCTCCTGATCATCGGCACCACCGTCGCCATCGTCACCGCCTACTGGTACCTGCTGCACAAGACCCGCCTGGGACTGGCGCTGCGGGCCACCGGCTTCAACCGTGAGGTCTCGCTGTTGGCCGGTATCCGGGTGGGCAAAATGGCCAGCCTCTCCTTCGTCATCAGCGGCATGATCGCGGCCATCGCCGGGGTCCTGTGCGCGCCGTTCTCCGCCTTCACGGCCACGGACGGTCTGATCCTCGGCATCAACGGCTTCATCGCCCTGATCGTGGGGGGCTGGGGCAACCCGTATGCCGCGGTCCTGGGTGGGATACTGGTCGGGATGATCCGGGCACTGATCGTCGGCTACGTCTCCTCGGCGCACGCGGAACTGGCGACCTTCGTGGTGCTGATGGTGGTCCTCACCATCAAACCCCAGGGGCTGTTTGCCGGCTTCATGATGCCGAAAACCATGAACACACGATAAGGATGAACCGGGAGCAACCAACCCCAAGTCCCCCTTTATGAAAGGGGGGACGAAAATCTCAAATAGGGAGCATATATGTGGCGTAATCGGAAAAGAGACCTGATGCTCATCTGCGGGGTGGCCCTGGTCGGGGCCTTGCTGCCACTGGGGGTACCCGACTTCGTACGGTACCTGGTCGTCCTGGTCAGCATCTACGGCATAGCGGCCCTGGGACTGAACATCTTCATGGGGTACTGCGGCCAGATCAACCTGGGGAGCGCCGGCTTCTTCTGCATCGGGGCGTATCTTCCCACGATGCTTAAGGTCAATTATGACGTGCGCTTTTTCATCGGCTTTCCCCTGGCGGTCGCCTTCTGCGCCCTTATAGCCTGGCTGCTCAGCTATCCGCTCCTGCGGCTGAAAGGTCATGCCATGGCCATCGGCACCCTGTCGTTCGGCATGGCGGTCTTCCTCATTGCCGAGCGGTTCCCGTCCTTGACCGGCGGTGCCGACGGAATCACCGTCCCGCCCATGGTCCTCTTTGGGGAGGAAGTTGGCGATACGTTTTACTACTACCTGATCCTGGTCTGCTTCTTCCTCTCCTATCTGGGGTGCTACTTCCTCATGTCGTCGCGGATCGGTCGGGCACTGAAGGCGATCCGCGACGACGAGGACGCGGCCCTGGCGCTGGGGATCAATATCGCCCACTACAAGACCTTTGCCTGGGTGCTCAACAATGCCCTGATGGGCCTAGCCGGCGCCCTGTTCGCAAAGCAGGCGGGATTTTTGAGTCCCTCCACCTTTGCCCTCTGGACCAGCGTCAGCGTACTGGTCATGATCTGCGTCGGGGGCCTCGGCACCAACCTGGGGTCGGTCCTCGGGGCCACCATCATGACCCTGTTGCCGTACATCCTGGTCTCCATCCAGGAATACATCATGCTCACCCAGGGGGTGATCCTCTTCTCGGTGCTCCGGTTCATGCCGGACGGGATCGTCGGCACC
>NZ_VLLN01000031.1 GCF_007830735.1 Geobacter argillaceus | reverse complement strand
GCTGTTTCCGCTCAAGTGCAGCTTCGAGGCCATCTTCTACAAAACGCTTCTTCAGGTGTTCAATTGTCCGACTACTCACACCAAGTGCCTCTGCAGTATCAGCAACACTCCAGCCTGGACCATTATCACCGGCATCAGAAAGCAACAAGGCACGGGCGTGGACAAACCGCCTTGCGTGGGTCTTTCCACGCTTGGTTAAGGCTTCAAGATCTTTACGCTCCTGCTCGGTAAGTGTTACTCGGTATCTTGGCGACATGGTGGCCTCCTTGAATGAGTTACGCCAGTATGCCATATACCGCAATTAAACGAAATATTAAATGTTAAGTGGTACTAGAGGAGGAATATCCAGATGAAAAGAGGCACAATCATTCCCACACTGGCAGCTATCGCAACCCTCACCTTGACCGCCCAGGCATTTGCCCTGGGGGGCGGCGGACGGATGGGAGGGAGCATGACAGGAAGCCATCAAATGTCATCCACGCACCAACAGGGTGGGGGACAAGGAAACGTGATGCAGCATGGCTCCACCAGCGGCACAGCCATGCAGAAAGGCCCGATAAACGGTACCGGTCAGCAGAGCGTTATGCAAGGCAGAGCGGGAAATGCTGCCGGAGCCCAGCACACGCCTGGCAGCGGCATGACTGTTACGCAATGACCCGTTTTCATGGCCACAGAGTAAAGCCCCTCCGGAGTTGTTGAGCATGAGCATTATACGCTTTTCTCCCACAGTAACGCTGGCAGTCTTTCTGAATTGCCTGCTGATAGGCAGTGCGTCCGCGGGCTTTGGCTTCGGCAACGATGACCTGGGGAAGAGCGGTCTTGACTTCAGCAAGGGGTACGATGTCAACACGGTGACCACCGTTTCGGGCCGAATCATCTCTTCCCCCCGGACCGATGAACATGAGCAGGTTTTCGTTGAGGTCAAGGCCGATGGTGACATCATCAGTTTCAGTCTCGGTCCGAAATCTTTCTGGGATAAAAAGGAAATCCCGCTCCATCCCAACGACGACATCGCCGCCAAGGGATCCAAGGCCCAGGGGAAAGACGGGAAGACATATCTGCTGGTGCAAAAACTGACTAATCGAACAACCGGCGCCCAGATGGCAGTACGCAGCGAACGGGGTGTAGCTGCCTGGTCCGGGCGAAATGCGGGCGGCATGATGTTCAATGGGCCGGGGGGCGGCATGCGGGGCAATGGCGGCAGCATGATGAGACGCTGAAGACAGCCGAGCCGCTCTGTGCACAGTCGGCTTTCTTCAAAAAGGAGCTAATGGTGAAACAATCTCTTGGGTCGGGACGGCTTTTCATCCTTCTCGCGGTAACAGCCACTCTTTTCCTCCCGGCAGCCGTTCATGCCGCCGGACCTGCCTATTCCGTCGGCCTCGGCTTCGAATTCGCCACCGGCAAGTATGGTACCGGCACCAAGACGGACTCCATCTACCTGCCGTTTACCGCGGCCATCTTCCCAACGGAGCGGCTCGATATTTCTCTGGAGCTCCCCTTTGTCTACCAGAGCTCAAGCGCCGTCGTGGCGGGCCAGTTCATGGGGATGCAGGGGCAGTCCGCGGGGACGCGGTCGGTTGGAGCCGCGATGAGCGGCCCACGAGCGGGCTCCGGCTCCATGACATCCGCATCGTCGGGAACTGTTGACAATTCCCAGGACGGGCTTGGCGACATGAAGCTGAAGGCGGGATATGTGCTGTATACCGAAGAAAAGCTTGTGCCGACCATCCGCCCGAACTTCTTCGTAAAAATTCCCACTGCTGACAAGAATAAGTTTCTCGGCACCGGCGCGTTCGACGAGGGGATGGCCGTGGAGCTCACGAAATGGTTCGGCAACTGGTTTGCCGACGGTGAGGCCGGGTATGCCTTCCAGGGGAAATCGTCGGTCCTGGCGGTCAGGGATTATCTGTATTACTACGCCGGGGGCGGGTACCAGCTCACCGACCGGTTGCGCCCGATGTTCCTTGTCAAAGGGAGCACCCCAACAGTCGAAGGAGCCTCGGCCCTCATGGAGGCCCGACTGAGGGTGAAGTACCAGCTGACCGAGCATGCCGGCTTCGACGGGTACCTGGCCAAGGGAGTTGCCGATGCCAGCCCCGACTTTGGCACCGGGGTAGCGGTGTTCTACGATTTCTGATCACGACCACAAAATAAGGAGTCATAACGATGAAAAAAATCATTGCAGCAATAGGGTTGATGAGTGCGGCGGCTATCGCCGGCTGCGGCGGCAGCGGCAGCAGCAGCACTGCCCAGACGGCACCGGTAAGTGGCGTCGTTGCCGACGGCTACCTCCAGAATGCCCTGGTGTTTCTCGACAAGAACGGCAACTATCAGCTGGATGCCGGGGAGCCGAATACGACTACCGACCAGAACGGCGGATATACCCTGAATATTGATCCTGCCGATGTCGGCAAGTATCCGATCGTGGCGGTGGCGATCAAGGGCCAGACCATTGACAGGGATACGGGCAGTGCGGTTTCGAGCAGCTATCTCCTCAGCACGCCGGCAGCCGGTGTTTCCGGCACGGTCAGCAATTTCATCAGCCCGATGTCGACACTTATCATGGAGAAACTCCAGGCGAATCCCGGCATGACCCTGGCAGACGCCATGGCCCAACTGCGCAACCAACTGAACATGCCTGCCGGGATGGACATGCTCGGCAACTACGTGGCAGGTGCCGGGCCAGGGCAGTCGTTTGTGGCACAATACCAGACCATGCACCAGGTCGCCCAGCAGATGGCAGGCCTGATGGGTTCACAGTCCGGGCTCGTCATGAGCGGCAACAACGCCAACATGGCCAGGTTCCGGAGCATGATGGGGCAGATCAACCAGAACCTGCCGCAGATCGCCAGCAACGCCGGTCAGGTAAACAGTACGTTCATGAACTCCATGATGAACCAGATGCAGACGACACTCACCGGCATCCCGGTATCGTCGGGCCTCCGGAATTTCTCCTCCTTGTTCCGCAACATGACCAGCCATCAGTATTTCTGGAATTACTCGTCCGGACAGATGCGTCCCCGCAGCGGGATGATGTAGTTCTTCACCCGCGTCCTAGATCCATAACGGCCGCCTCCGTTCAGGAGACGGCCTTTTCGTTCTGGACGGATTTACCGGTTGTAATCACAGTTACGAAGTGATATCAGCATATTTATGAGGGTACGATGGGTATCGACACAGCTAATGAATGTGCGAAGAGCTGCCCCCCTCGGCCATTCAATCAGCCTATTTTTTTCGGTCGGTTTACCCGTGGATAATCACGTTATGGGGAGAAATGCATGAAGGTCCGCGACAGCGGCATGCCCGACGAGGAGATGTGGACCGGTTTTTTCGATCCGGCCAAGGTCCTGAGCATTTTCGGTCTCGACAGGGGGGTACGGGACCTGGTTGAATTCGGTTGCGGCTATGGAACCTTTACCCTGGCGGCCGCCGGAATTGCCGAAGGAACCGTCCATGCCCTGGACATTGAACCGGCGATGGTGAGCATTGTCCAACAAAAATGCCGCGAAGCCGACATCGCCAATGTCCGGGCAACGGTCCGCGATTTTGTGACAGCAGGAACCGGCCTGGCCGACAACTCCATGGATGCGGCCCTGCTGTTCAACATTTTGCACCATGAACAGCCGGTGGAGTTGATGAAAGAGGCCCTGCGCGTACTCAAACCGAACGGCATGCTGGCCGTCATTCACTGGAACTATGACCCTACGACACCACGCGGTCCGGCCATGGAAATCCGCCCCCGGCCGGAACAGTGCATCGAATGGGGAAGAGAAGCCGGCTTTCGTTTCAACGAGCGGCACCGCTACGACCTGCCGCCGTACCACTACGGGTTGCTCTTCAGGAAGCCCTTTGCCTGATGAGACCTTTGCTGCCCGTGGGGCAGCCATCAAGGAACGACATCCCAACACGAGCCCATGGTTATGGGAAGACACAAGGAGGCAGTCATGAAGGTAGGCATCATCCGCTGTCAGTTGACCGAGGATATGTGCCCCGGCAGTACCGATTTCAAGGTTGCCGGGGAAGGGACCCTGGCCTTCGCTGAGACCGGTCCGGTGGAGATCATCGGATTTCTTTCGTGTGGCGGCTGCTCCGGCAAGAAAGCCGTCACCAGGGCAGGGATGATGGTCGACCGGGGGGCAGAGGCAATCGTGTTCGCTTCCTGCATGAAGAATGGCAACCCCATCGGGTACCCTTGTCCGCACTTCGCGACGATCAAAGCGGCTGTCGAGAAGAAGCTCGGTCCCAAGACGAAAATCATCGACTGGACCCACTGAGATTATGCCATGACCTATGCCGAGCTGCAGGAGGCGCTCCTGATTCTGGGATTGGGAAAACGCGCCACACTGAAGGAAATTAAGACCCGGCAGAGGGAGTTGGTGAAACGGTACCATCCTGATGCCGGCAATGCCGGCGACCCCGAGTTGATCAGGAAGGTCAATGCAGCTTACGGGATGCTGCTCGACTATGTCTCCGAATACCGCTTCTCCTTTGCCGAGGATGAGTTTTACGAGCAGAATCCGGAAGAACGGCTCTGGATGCAATTTGCCGACGATCCGCTGTGGGGGAAGAGATGAGCCTGACTGGAGAACAGGGCATCCGGCTTGCCTTTTTCTTCGGAGTCCTCACGGTTATTGCCGTCTGGGAGGTCGTTGCTCCCCGGCGGCCGTTGACCGACAGCAAAGGGCGGCGCTGGTTCACCAACCTTTCCCTGGTGGTCATCGACACCGCGGCAACGCGTCTCATCCTGCCGATACTTCCCGTTGGCATGGCAATCATGGCCCAGGAACGGGGATGGGGGATACTCAACACGCCGCTGCTGCCGTTCTGGAGCAGGGTCGTCCTGGCAGTCGTGGTGCTCGACTTCGTCATTTACCTTCAGCACGTGCTGTTTCATTTTCTGCCGATCTTCTGGCGTCTCCACCGGATGCACCACACCGACCTCGACTTCGACGTCACCACGGGGAACCGCTTTCACCCCGTTGAGATCCTCGTCTCAATGGCGATCAAACTTGCGGCTGTATCCTTGTTGGGAGCGCCGGCCATGTCGGTGTTGATCTTCGAGGTGGCGCTGAATGCCACCTCCCTGTTTAATCACGGCAACATCCGAATGCCTGTTTCACTTGACCGGTGGTTGCGACATGCCGTCGTAACCCCGGACATGCACAGGGTTCATCATTCCGTCAATCCCCGGGAGACGAATAGCAACTTCGGCTTCAACCTCCCCTGGTGGGACCGCTTGTGCGGCACCTATTGCCCCCAACCGGAACGTGGCCACGCCGGCATGACGATCGGCCTCAAAGAGTTCCGCGATCCGACTCTGCTGACCCTTCCCCGCTTACTCATTCAGCCGTTTGTCCGAAAGCCATTTTAGCCAGTATTCGCTTGACCTAAATATGTACGTTCGCATATTATGTGAATAACAAATCACATGAGGTGTTGATGTTACCCAAAAAAAGCACTCGCATCCGCAAGGAAGAAATCGTCCGGGCCGCCCTCGATGTTGTCGGCAAACGCGGAGTACGGGCACTGACCATTGCCGCCATCGCCGATGCGGCCGGCATGAGCGAGGCGAACATCTACCGGCATTTCGGCGGCAAGGACGAGATCTTTGCCGCCCTGGCGGAGTTCATCGGCAGTGCGGTGATGGGCAAGGCTGCCACCATCGCCGGAGGAAGCCGCAAGCCGCTGGAGAAATTGAAAACCATCTATTTCTCCCACATTTACCTGATCTCGGAACATCCGGGAATCCCCCGTTTCGTCTTCTCCGACGATGTCCATCTCGGTCACCGGAACATTGCTGACAAGCTGGCGCTACGGATCGGCAACTATGTAGAGACCATAACGGGCGTCATTGCCGCAAGTATTGCCGAAGGCGAATTGAAGCCGGGCCTGTCTCCCCGTGAAACGGCATTGACCCTCCTCGGCATGATCCAGTTCAATGCACTGCGTTGGACCATGGGCAACGCTTCCTTTGACATCCGGCAGGAGGCGGAAAAACTCTGGAATAATTTTATAAACTTGGCTCGCTGATTTTTTTTTGCGTTGCATGTAAATAAATAATCGCATAACATTCAACTCACACGATATACAAAAGAGTCTAGAACACCTTCCCATGTGCATCCCGTCAAACCTGTACAAGACCGTGATACACAGACAACCGTAGCCACGTAGCTTAAGGAGCAATCGATGGATCTGCCGAAGTTTCTGGCCAGGAAAAAAAGATACCTGCTCTGGCCCGTAGCTGTTCTGGCCATAGGCATCGTGCTCAAGCTTACGCTCCTTGCCCCGCCGAAGGTCAAAGTCGTGACCATGGAAAAACGCGATCTGACCGCCCAGGTCTACGGGAACGGCACAGTCGAGGCCAAGGTGGTCGTGGGCATCTCCAGCAGGATAACCGGCAGGATCGTGGCGTTGTATGCCGATCAGGGTAATCGGGTCACACGGGGCCAACTCCTGGCCAGGTTGGAAAACGATGACCTCCTCCAGCAGGAGCGACAGTCCGAAGCCGGAGTGAATAGATCGGCCGCCAGCCTGAGTGTTGAACAGGCCAATCTCAGGAAGGCCCGGGTGAGCCTGGCCCTGGCCGAAAAGAATGCTGAGCGGTACAAACTCCTGGCGGGAAATGATCTGGTCTCCAGGATGGAGGCAGAACAGTACGACACCACCTTCCAGGTGGCCAGGGAAGAGGTCGCCAGGTGTCAGGCAGCCATCGATGCAGCGCGGATGGAACAACATGCCAGCCGTGCAGGTCTCGGCTTTGCCCGGAGCAAGGTGGCAGACACCCTCATCTATGCCCCACAGGACGGGGTCATCATCACCCGCGACCTGGAGTTGGGGGCCACGGTTTCGCCGGGGATGTCGATCTTCACCCTGGCCGACCCGCGTACCGTCTGGGTCAAGGCCAATGTGGACGAATCACAGATGAAGATGGTGGCTTTCGGCAACAAGGCCATTATCACCCTGCGCTCCTCAACCGGCGAGCAACTGCCCGGTCGGGTTGCCCGCATCGGGCATCAGAGCGACCGGGTGACCGAGGAGTTGGAGGTGGACGTAGCCTTCGACAATCCACTGCACAGCCTACGCCTGGGGGAGCAGTCCGATGTCTACATCGTCACGGGGATGAAAAAGGATGCCCCCACCCTCCCCTCTGCCGCCATTGTCACGAAAGACAAGAAACGCGGGGTCTGGATCGTGGAGAACGGCAAGCTCATGTTCCGACCGGTGACCATCGGTATTGAGGATCGCCGCAACGTAACGGAAATCGTCGCCGGTCTCGACGCTGGCGCTCGTGTTGCCCTGGCACCGCCGCCGGAAATGGCCCGATTCAGGAACGGCATGAAGGTGCGGGCCAGCCGATGAATCTTGCCCTCCGGGACATACGCTATCACCGGGGGAGGTTCATCCTGACCGCCATCGGCCTGGGGCTCCTCATCGGGGTGGTGATAAGCATGGGAGGAATCTACCGGGGGCTCTTTGCAGACGCCCTGGCTGTGTTCGACAGCACCAAAGCGGATATCTGGGTGGTGCAGCAGGAGACCAACGGCCCGTTTGCCGAGAATTCGCGCATTCCCGAGGACATCAAGTACCGCATACAAGCTGTGCCCGGCGTGGCCAAAGCATCCCCCCTCTCCTTCCAGACCATACAGATCGAGCGGTTGGGGAAGCCGTTCCGTTTCTTCCTCATCGGCTACGATCCGAACGGCTTCGGCGGCCCACCTGAGATCATCGCCGGCCGGAACATCCGCCAGAAGCACTTTGAGATGGTGGTCGCCAAGGCGATGGGAATGGAGATAGGCGAGAAGATTCACCTGGGGCTCAACGACTATACGGTGGTGGGAATTACCGGCAAGGTCGTCTCTTCCGGCGGTGACCCGGCGGCCTATGTGAGCCTGGCGGACGCCCAGGAGATCCAGTTCAAGAAGGACAATAACGCCATCAGGAACGACCGGGAGCGGATAGCCGCCAACCTGGCCGACTTTCAGACCCTCTCCCCGGCCCAGTCGAAATTCCTGCAACAGAACATCACCGGCATAACGGAGTCGACACATACGGTAAACACCATTGTGGCCAGGCTGGCACCGGGGGCAGACTTGTGGGAGGTACAGGAACGGATCAGCCGCTGGAACCATTTTCGTCCCATTTCGGCCGAGGAACAGACCAGGATACTCACCAAAGGAATGATAGAGAAAGCACGGATGCAGTTGGGCCTTTTCCGGCTCATCCTCCTCGTCATCTCGGCGGTCATCATCTCGCTGATCATCTACACCTCCACCATAGACAAGATTAAGGTTATAGCCACACTCAAGCTGATCGGGGCACAAAACCGGGTGATCATCGGCATGATCCTCCAGCAGTCACTGCTGATGGGGGTCATCGCCTACGCCATCGGCTACGTGCTGATCCTTCTCACCTATGAAAAATTCCCCCGCCGGATCGTGCTGGAAGCCTTCGACCTGCAAGCGCTCTTTGTCATCGTTATCGCCATCTGTACGATTTCAAGCTTCGTGGGGATACGGAAGGCCCTCAAGGTCGAGCCGGCAGAGGCATTGGGGGGGTAAATCCATGTATGCCGTCGAAGTGGAACGACTGACAAAGATTTACGGCAAGGGGGAGACTACGGTCACCGCCATTGCCGATGCCACCCTCCGGGTCAAGCCGGGAGAACTGGTCGCCATCCTGGGTCCGTCGGGATCGGGAAAGACCACGCTGCTCACCTCCATCGGCCTGATCAACGAACCGACCCACGGCAGGGTGGTCATCGACGGCACCACAGTTGCGGATGAAGGGTGGCTGCCTGGTCTCGATCTGAAGCGAATCCGCCGGGAAAAGCTCGGCTTCATCTTTCAGGCCCACAACCTGATCCCCTTCCTGACAGCAATGGAGAACGTCATGGTCGCACTGGAGATTAACAACCTGACCAGGAATAACGCCAAAGTCAGGGCAACCGAACTCCTGAATTCGCTCAATCTCGGCCACCGACTGGGTAGCTACCCCTCGGTCCTTTCCGGCGGAGAGGCCCAGCGCGTGGCCATTGCCAGGGCCTTGGCAAACCGACCGAAGGTGATCCTGGCCGACGAACCGACTGCGGCCCTGGACACCGAAAACGGGAAGAACGTGATGACTCTATTGAAGAAACTGGCGGTGGAAAACCGTTCGGCCATCCTGGTAGTCACCCACGACCACCGGATGGTGGAGGGATTCGACAGAATATTCCATGTCAGCGACGGTCGGATCACTAACGAAAAGTAACCGGTGGAAGCGGGAGGAACCCATGAACTGGGATGAACGGTACAGCGAACCGGGCTTTGCCTATGGCACGGCACCGAATGATTTTCTCGCATCTGTGGTCGACAGGATTCCACGCGGAAGGATTCTGTCCCTTGCGGAAGGAGAAGGCCGCAACGCAGTCTACCTCGCCTCGCTCGGATACGCGGTGACCGGGGTAGACGGCTCTGCAGTAGGCCTGCGCAAGGCACAAGAACTTGCCGCGGAACGGGGCGTTGCCATAACCACGGTCGTGACGAATCTGGGCGATTTCCAGATCGAGACTGAGCAATGGGACGGGATCATTTCCTGTTATTGCCATTTGCCGTCTGCCATCCGCATACCGCTCCACCGGGCCGTTGTCAAAGGGCTGAAGCGTGGCGGGGTCTTTGTTCTGGAGGCGTTCAGCAAGGAGCAACTTGCCTACGGCACCGGAGGGCCACAATCTCCTGACATGCTCATGTCTCTGGAAGAATTGAAGAGGGAACTGAGCGGATTGGAATTTATCCATGCCGTTGAAATGGAACGTGACGTGCATGAAGGAAACAAGCATACTGGTCTGGCAGCGGTGGTTCAACTGTTGGGGGTCAAGACCGGCGACAGCGAAAGGAATCGCTGATCCGTAAAAAAGAAACTTTCCCCATCGTGTAAAAAGGAGAACGGATGCAATCCAAGGAACTTGCCAAACGGATGAAATCAAAAAAGCCGCCAACTGTCATCGATGTCAGGAGCGGTTTCGAGTTCCGAAATGGGCACATACCCGGCGCGATTCATGCATCAATCTGGAAAATCTTGTTACACCCGGCGCACATCGCTTCCGACAAAAGCACTGAACTGGTAGTGACCTGCGAACATGGCCCCCGGGCTCAACTGGCTAAAGGATTACTCAACGCCTTCGGGTACCGGAATGTTGTTCTGCTCGAAGGGCATATGGCCGGCTGGCGTCAGGCCGGGGGTCCACAAGAATTGTAACGTCAAAAGGCATCACATTAAGAAAATGGCCGGTACGCATTTGACGGTGCCGGCAAATATTACACAGTTCAAGGGAGTACTTTTATGAGAACGATTATTGCGCTTACCATGCTGCTCGTTATGTTGACAGTTCCTGCCCATGCCAAACTCAAAACCATTGGCCAGGTTGACCATCAGGAATTCGATCAGAGTAGCTTCCCCCAAAAAATGAAGGAGGCATATTCTTTAATGAAGTCAAAATGTCTCGTCTGCCACACGATGGAGAGAACGGTGATGGCCGTAACTACGGGGATTGCCCCCATTTCAAGTACCGTTTTCGACAAGAGCGCAGCCCGTACCTATTGCAACAAGATGCTCAAGAAACCCAACGCTAACATGTCAAAGCAGGACGTGAAAATCATAGTTGATCTTCTCAATTATCTGCTGGATCAAGCAGCGAAATAATAAAGTCATTGCTCCGGTGAATCAAAAAACTGAAGGGGTCTGCATAGGTGGGCTTTGGATGGTCGCGGACTAATATATTGAAAAGGAACCGGTCTCATGAAAATTAACATTGTAGTCATCGGTGCAAATGCCGCCGGAGCCAAGGCGGCTTCCAAGGCAAAACGGATCAACCCCAAGGCCGAAGTGACCCTGATCGACCGGGGCAACTTCATCTCGTACGGTGCCTGTGGCATACCGTACTATGTCTCGGATGACGTAACCCATGTCCAGGAACTGATGAGCACACCGGTCGGAGTGGTACGGGATGCCACGTTCTTCAAAAAAGTCAAAGGGGTTACGGTCAGGACAAACAGTGAGGTGACGAGAATCGACCGTGAGGCGAGAATCGTTCACCTCATGGAACCAGCTACCGCTCAGGAAGCGTCGCTTGAATACGACCGACTGATCCTTGCCACGGGCAGTTCTCCCTTTGTTCCTTCGCTGGACAATGTGGATCTCCCAAACATCCTGACCGTCAAATCGATCGAGGATGCCGAAGCACTGAAATCACGTGCCATAGCCGGCAGGTCCGCCTGTATCGTCGGCGGCGGTCTGATCGGCCTGGAAACGGCCGAAGCACTGAAACAGAAAGGGATGCAGGTCACGATCGTCGAGATGCGCGACCAGCTTCTGCCGGGGATACTGGACCCGGAACTGGCGTTCCTGGTCGAAAAACAGGTCAGGCAACAGGGGGTCGCGGTCATGACCGGTGCCCGGGTGACCGGTTTCCGCGGCAAGGAAGGGGTGGAAACAATCCTCATCGGCGACCGGGAACTGAAGGCTGACCTGGTCGTCCTCGCCCCCGGCGTCACCCCCAATGTCGACCTGGCGCGGGCCGCAGGGCTGGAGATCGGCGTGACCGGCGCCATTGCCGTCGACGCAAGGCTGTGCACCAGCGACCCGCATATTTATGCCTGCGGCGACTGCTGCGAAACCACCCACCTGATTACCGGCAACAAGGTCCATATCCCCCTGGGGAGCACGGCCAACAAGCAGGGACGGGTGGCCGGGATCAACGCAGCCGGCGGCGGGGCCACCTTTGCCGGCGTCATCGGCACCAGCATCATCAGGGTGTTCAACATCAATGCCGGCAAAACCGGCCTGACCGAGGCCGAAGCCAGGGCCAACGGCTTCGATGTGGAGACCGTCATCTCGCCGGCTCCCGACAGGGCACACTTCTTCCCGGGAGCAAAACCGATCGTCCTGAAGATGATCGCCGAACGGAAAACCGGCCGGCTCCTCGGCCTGCAGGCCGCAGGCGAAGGGGCCGTTGACAAGCGGCTCGATGCCGCGGCGACCGCCATAACCTTTCATGCCACGGCGGAACAGTTGTCCCAGGTGGACCTGGCCTATGCCCCCCCCTATTCCTCTGCCATGGACAACCTGATCGTGGCGGCGGACATCCTGAAAAACAAGCTCGCCGGCCATGCCAGGGGGATTACGCCCCAAGAGGTCAAACGCAAATTCGATGAAGAGGACGACTTCATCCTGCTCGATGTCCGCTCGCCGGCGGAACATGGAGAGATCGGTATCGCAGGGGCAAAACTGATGCCGCTCGGCATGCTGCGGGAGAAGCTGGACGAGCTACCCAGGAACAAGGAGATCATCGCCTTCTGCAAGGTCAGCCTCAGGGGGTACGAAGCCCAGAAGATCCTCGACGCGGCAGGTTTCGAGAACACGAAGTTCATGGATGGCGGCATACTGGCCTGGCCCTACCCGCTCAGGGGCGCGCTTCGCTAAGACCAGTTTCATTCGATTGTAACAATGACCCATTGGCGGCGCCAGTGGGTCTTTTCGTGAAGAAACTCAACAGTTACCTTCTCTAATTCAGAGCTTGTCCGTAAATAAGCTTGCGATCCCGCAACCCGTCTTCAGAGCATCTTTGCCCCGGCCTCAGTCACAAAATCCTCGACATAGCCCTGCTATGCCTGCGGTTTTACTCAATCGGCCAAGTCAAATCTGCCCCAAAGCCGGGCGCGCTCTTCGCGGCAGTTATTTACGGACAAGCTCTTGAAGGTATTTGCGCAATCCGGTCTTGTAATTTGATTTAATTTATTATAATTGTCCTACAATATCTGCAATTGAAAGGAGACAACATGCGCATCTTTCTACTGCTCGCTATCGGCCTTTACCTGTCGTCGTCGACGCCAGCATTGGCAGTGCCGCCGACTGACATCACGCAAGCCCCGGTATGCCGTCACTGCGGCATGGATCGTGGGAAGTTCAGCCATAGTCGGATGCGGATCGAGTATGAGGACGGATCGACGGTTGCCACCTGCAGCCTGCACTGTACAACCGTTGAACTGGCCAACACTATCGACAAGCTCCCGGCCGGTCTGAGCGTCGCCGACTATGACACCAAAAAACTTATCGATGCCGAAACGGCTGCCTGGGTGATAGGGGGCAGCAAAAAGGGGGTGATGACCGGCCGGGCAAAGTGGGCTTTTGCCTCCCGTGGAGCGGCGGAACAATTCATCAAGACAAACGGCGGACAAATGATCAGTTTTGATGATGCCATCAAGGCAGCATATGACGACATGTACCAGGACACCAAGATGATCCGAGAATTCCGTAAGATGAAGCACCCCAAGCATAAGGAAGGCATGCCTTCTCAATGAATGTCGAAGAGGCGGCGCTCAAGGGAAAAACCTGAAAATTTTCGAAGGAGAACGATCCATGAAACGGCTACTGCCCTGGGGACTGCTCACATTCTGCCTCCTGGCGTATCACCCCGCGTCTCTGTCGGCCACCCCCACTCGCACCGTGCAGGATACGTATCAACCCCTCCCCAAACCCGGAGCAAAGATACCACTGGATGCCGACCACTATTTCACCTATGGTTTCGACAAGCCACCCAAAATCGGCATGTCTATCATGAGGGTGGAAATATTCAGCCGAGACGGAAAACATGACACGTCATTCGTCGTCAAAGGCGACGCGGACATGCCCTCCATGAGGGGAGCCCACAGTACCGGGGACAAGGATTTCGCACTTTCCGCAAAGGGGGTGTATCTCCTCCCCGTCCGGATCGTTATGCCGGGAGATTGGGAAGTACGATTCACCTTCCAGAAGAAAGGAAATACGGCATTTCGTGGTGCATACCTTTTCGACATCTAACGTCCGTCCGATAATGGTTCCTTTTCGACTCAGACAGATGGTGACCATATGAAGGGACTGACGTTCACCCGGCATCACACGCTGGCCGTGATCTGCTGCGTGGCCGTTTCGCTGTTACTGGAAGCAACAGGTTCGCCGGCAGCATCGCTGCCACCTTCTGACGCTTTGCAGCACACGCTTTGTGCGGGTGAACGGATTTACCGTGAGGGGGTCCTGCCGTCGGGAGAACCGCTGAAGGTCTCTGTAACAGGAAGTTCTTCAGTCCCCGGGGTAACGTTTGCCTGCGTCAGCTGTCACCTGCGCAGCGGCCTTGGGTCGTACGACGAGAGTATCTATACACCGCCCATCAACGGCGAAAAGCTATTCCGTCCTCTGCCGAGACTCTACAAAGGGATCGAACAACGAGCTGATCGTCCTTTGCCTCCGCTTCGCCAGGCGTATACCGAAGGGTCCCTGATCGAGCTGCTCCGAAGCGGCAGAGATGCCAACGGTCGGATACTGAGCAACATTATGCCCCGTTATCTTATTGACGATCAGGACGCAAGGCTTCTTGTCTCTTACCTGAAATCGCTCTCCTCGCAATTTTCGCCAGGGGTCAGCGCTACGACCATTCGCTTTGCAACCGTAACCTCCGAGGATGTAGCGCCGGAAATACGTGGAGCAATGCTCACCTCATTCGACTATTACTTTAACTTGAAGAACAATCAGATCAAGGCCTTCACCAATCCGCGGGGCACTGGCAGAAAATCCCGACTCATTGTGGAATCCATGCTCGTTTCAAGGGAACTGGCCGTCAAGAACTTATCGCTTTCACATTGGACCCTGAAAGGTCCACCGGAGACATGGCGCAGCCAGTTGGATGGGTACAACGCCAAGGAACCGGTATTTGCACTGCTGGGAGGGATTGTCACCGGCCCATGGACACCTATCCACCGCTTCTGCGAGGATAATGCGATTCCCTGCCTGTTCCCCAATACCGACCTGCCGGTAGTTTCCGACAGCAACTGGTACACACTCTACCTGTCCAAGGGGTATTACCAGGAGGGAGAAAGCACTGCCCGCTTTCTGCACAGCAAGGAAGAGACGTTCAGGGGGAGACCGGTTGTCCAGATTGTGCGTGATTCCCCTGAAGGGGAAGCCCTGTCTTCGGGGTTTCATCACACCTGGCAAGATCTTGGGGAGCAGGCTCCGGTAACGTTACGGTTGCCAGCCGGCAAGGTTCTTGGCGGCGCGTTCCTGCAACGGGTCCTCGCCAAGGGGAAACCGGCCGCGCTCATCATCTGGGATGATGCCACGGCCTTGTCGGCACTCGAATTGCTTGGGCAACGCAATGGCCTGCCGGACATGGTGTTCCTTTCGGCACGCTGTGTCGGAGACAGGATCTGGACCTTGAAGGAGTCGCTGCGTGACGTTATCTACCTGGCCTATCCTTTCGACTTTTCAGTCGATCGTGCCAAGGCGGCAACGCTGGACAATACGAATGTGCACATCAACCGGAAAGTGACCATGAGGCGGGCAGACGTACCTCTCAAAGACGAGATACAGAAGATAGCGAGCCTGACCAGCTCACTGAACCAACTGCTGACCGTCATATTGATGGACCTGAAGGGCAATTACTATCGCGATGCCCTGCTGGACATCACCGGGATGATACCGGATCAACCGTATCCGCTCTACGGCCGGATCAGCTTTGGTACCGGCCAGCGCTTCGCTTCCAGAGGGTGCTATATCGTTCAGGTGTCCCACGGCGACCCCCCGGAACTCGTGCCGAAAAGCAGTTGGGAAACGTATTGACCAGAATCCTGAATGCGCCAAACAGCCCGGGCGACCAGGGACCCAAACTAAGGATCATAGTTACTCCATGCGTATTTTTTTGCTGAAGATCATCTTCCCGGCACTGCTGTTGATCAACGTTTCGGCAGACACGGTACTGGCGGCGGTGGGTTGTGATCTGAACAACCCCGACCGCGACGTACCGCGGCTTTTTCAGGAAGCGACCAGTTACAAGACGCTCTATGTCTCCATCGCGCAACGGGGTGGCCCCCTCCTGATGAGGAGAATAGAAAACCGCCTCGGCAGCTCGTACCTCGCCCTCTACGCCCCGATCGACGTTCCCTACACGCTCTACGAGATATACCGCGACAGGAAAAAGGTGGGCTACATTCATGGCGTGAACCAAAAGGGGCAGTTTGGCGGCATCCAGGTCTTTATCGCTCAGGACCTCACCGGCCGGGTCAAGACATTCTACATCCAGAAAATCACCGGCACGTCTGCCAACAAGTTCCGCGATCCCAAATTCGCCAGGAAGTTCGTGGGGGTGATGCTCAAGGATTTCGACTCCTATGATCCGGTAAGCGGGAAAGGTTCAGGGAGGATTGGGGAGATAGCCAACCCCGCGCCCGACATGGAGACCGATTTCTATGGCGTGTTGCGCGGCCTCAAGAAAAACCTTGTCCTCATGGATGAATTCGTTTTTTCACCGGAGCACGTGACACGATGATCACTCCCTTTCAGATTGCCTACAAGAATCTGCTGCGCAAGAAAATCCGCACCCTCCTCACCCTGGTGGGGATCATGCTTTCCTCCTGGGTGCTGGTGAGCCTCTTCGGTTTCAACCGTGGCTACGAGCAGGCTTTGAATCGTGACATCGAAAACATGGGGTATCAACTCATGGTCATGGCCAAGGGATGCCCATACGAGGCAGCCACGATGATGCTCCAGGGCGGCAAGGGACTGCGCTATATGGATCAGTCGATGGTCGACGAGATCACGAAGGAATCGGCCGTGGACAAGATCACCCCGATCCTGATGCAGGCCTTCTTCGATCCCAACAAGGGAGAAAGCGGCGGGATTGCCGGTTATTTCGGCGTTGACCCAGACAGCTACCCTGCCATGAAGCCGTTCTTCCGCTTCCGCCAGGGGGGCTGGTTCCGCGACAATGCAGCCCCCGAGGTAGTCATGGGATACGAAGCTGCCGAACTTGAGCAGCGCGAGGTCGGGGACATGACCCTCGTGCCGGAGAAGAACGTCCAGCTCAAGGTAGTGGGCATTCTGGAGCGGACAGGCACCCAGGACGATGGCACGATCTTCGTCCCGCTGAAGACGCTGCAACGGATCTCGGAGACCAACAAGATCACCACCATCGGCATCAAGATAAAAAAGGATGCCGACATGTCAAAGCTGGAAAACAGGCTTTACCAGCTCAAGGACGTGCAGGTGGTCAGCTTCAGCCAGGTCAAGCAGACGATCATGAAGCTCATCTCCACCGCAAGGGTAATGGTGCTCTCCATAGCGGTCATCGCCATCCTGATCGCCATGGTCGGCGTAGTCAATAGCATACTCATGTCCGTTCTTGAGCGGATGCAGGAGATCGGCATCATGAAGACCATGGGGGCGATGCCGTGGGACATATTCCGTCTTGTCTGGACAGAGACTCTCATTCTCTGCAGTTGTGGCGCAGTGGCAGGGATCGGGCTCGCCTTAATGTTTGCCCGGGTGACGGACCTGCTGGCCCGAAAGATCCTTCCCTACGCCCCCAACGGGGGACTGGTGGCCATTGACGGCAGGCTTGCCCTGCTGACACTGGCGGTCATCGTTGCCACAGGGCTCCTGAGCGGTCTCTACCCGGCGTGGAAGGCCGGGCGCGTGCGGCCGCTGGAATCGATCCGGAGGGAGGGATGATGTCCGAACAGGGATTGTCTCTGGAGGCACGTGGGCTGACAAGGGTCTTCCGCAGGGGCAGCGAAGATATCCGTGCGGTGGATGGGGTAACGCTGCAGATCCGTCAGGGAGAGTTCGTCTCCTTCGTGGGACCTTCCGGTTCCGGCAAGACTACCCTGGTCAACCTGCTCGGCTGCCTCGACAACCCCACCACCGGGGAACTGGACCTTGCCGGCAGGAGCATTTTCGGCAAGGGGAAAACGCTCGGAGAACGGGATCTGACCCGTATCAGGAGGGAGATCTTCGGCTACATCTTTCAAAATTTCTACCTCATCCCGACCCTCACCGTCCGGGAGAACGTGGCGCTGCCACTCGCGTTCTATCGCAAGCCAGGTGTTGACGCAGAGGTCGAGGGTCTCTTGAGGATGCTCGGCATGGAGCACAGGATGGATCACCTGCCAGGACAGATCTCAGGGGGAGAGATGCAACGGGTAGCCATAGCGCGAGCGCTGGTGAACCGCCCGAAAATTCTCCTCGCTGACGAGCCAACGGGAAACCTCGATACAAAGCGCTCGGACGAGATCGGCGACATACTGCAGGACCTCAACCGAAACGCAGGTCTCACCATCATCATGGTGTCGCATAATCCGCATCTTGCCCGGCTTGGGAAAAGGGTTATCGAGATGCGGGACGGCACGGCGTGCGAAACTTGAAAGAGTCGTAATTCCAGCCCGTTATTACCCCGCCGCACAAGCACACCCGTTAACCGTTTTAATGACTGTTCTAAGCCGGGTTACCGGGCAAGCACACAGTCTTAACTTGTCTTATGAGCGGTTTTCAGATAATAATTGCACGTTTTGGCTGTAGGGCTGTACCCCTCGCACGACACGGCAGTTCGGCCAACGTCATTGCGTGACTGATCATGAGAGCGACAGGAGCCCCCCTTTGAAACAACTATTGCCAGAGGAACAGGCCGCCACCCGCCCTGACGGTGAAAACCGTCTCGGCTGGTGGCGCGCAGACGCCTCTTGTTCGCCGGACCCGGTTGCCACCGGCCTTGAGCCGCTTCGCCTGCTCCGCCACCCGCTGTACCTGGTGCGGGAAAACGGTGGGATCGTCCCGTTCAGCAACGGCTCGGCACTCATCGGCAAGGACCGCCCCAATGGGGATGGTTTCCCCCTGCTGGGATATGCCCCCCCCTCCCTGCCGGAAGGGCTGGGCGACCCGGAGTTCTGCGCCGACCTGGGGATTCGCTACCCCTACCTGGGGGGCTCCATGGCCAAGGGGATCAGTTCGGTGGCCATGGCCGAGGAGCTGGGCAAGGCCGGCATGCTCGGCTTCTTCGGCGCGGCCGGTCTGCCCATCGCCGCAGTCGAGGCAGCCCTCGACAGACTCAAAGCCAGCCAACTCCCGTACGGGATCAACCTGATCCACTCCCCCCAGGAACCTGACCTGGAAAAGGCCCTGGCCGAACTCTACATCCGGCGTGGGGTGCGCCTGGTGGAGGCCTCCGCCTTTCTCGCCCTCACCCTGCCACTGGTCCGGTACCGGGTCCACGGCATTCACCGCGCTCCGGACGGCACCATCGTCGCCCCCAACCGGATCATCGCCAAGGTCTCCCGCGAGGAGTTGGCGGAGCGGTTCTTTTCGCCGCCGCCGGAAAAGCTCCTGCGGGAACTGGTCGCCAGCGGCGAGATAACGGCCGGGCAGGCCGAACTGGCCGGTCGCATACCCATGGCCCAGGACGTGACCGCCGAGGCCGATTCCGGCGGACATACCGACAACCGGCCGGCCATGGCGCTCTTCCCCACCATACTTTCCCTGGCCGCTCGTATGGCGGCAAAACACGGCTACGGCCTCAAGCTCAGAGTGGGCCTTGCCGGCGGCATCGGCACCCCGGCTGCTGCCGCTGCGGCCTTTACCATGGGCGCTGCCTACATCATGACCGGTTCGGTCAACCAGGCGTGCGTGGAGTCCGGCACCTCGGACCAGGTGCGGGCTATGCTGGCGGAAACGCGCCAGGCCGACGTGACCATGGCCCCGGCCGCCGACATGTTCGAGATGGGGGTAACGGTCCAGGTCCTGAAACGGAAGACCATGTTCCCGATGCGGGCTGCCAGGCTCTACGAAATCTACCGCAGCTGCGCCGGCATCGACGACATCCCTGTTGCGGAACGGGAAAAACTGGAAAACACACTCTTCTGCAAACCGCTGGCGACCGTCTGGAACGAGACCCGCGCCTACTTCCTCCAGCGCGATCCGCGCCAGGTGGAACGGGGCGACCGGGACGCCAAGCACCGGATGGCCCTGGTCTTTCGCTGGTATCTGGGACAGGCGGCCCACTGGGCCAAGGATGGCGAAGCTTCCCGCACCATCGATTACCAGGTCTGGTGCGGACCGGCCATGGGCGCCTTCAACGAATGGACTGCCGGCTCGTTCCTCGCCGACCCTTCCCGGCGTAAGGTAGCCAACGTTGCCCGCAACCTCCTCTTTGGCGCCGCCCTGTTCAACCGCGCCACTTTCCTGCGCAGCCAGGGAGTCAGCCTACCGGCAGATGCAATTCAGGCAGTTCCGCTCGAAGACGCCCAGATCAAGGAGTTTCTCGGTGAATAAAGAAGTGACCACGGAAAACAGACGCAGCGGGACACCGCTCGCCATTATCGGCATCGGCTGCAACTTCCCCAAGGCCGATAACCCGACTACCTTCTGGGCGAACATCCGCGAAGGGCTCGATGCCATCACCGAGATCCCGCCGACCCATTGGCGCGTTGAAGAATACTTTTCTTCCGAGCAAAAGACCCCTGATCACACCTACGGCCGTCGCGGCGGCTTCCTCTCGCCACTGGCGTTCAACCCGATGGAATTCAACATCCCGCCGAACACCCTGGAGGCGATCGACACCTCCCAACTGCTCGGCCTCGTCACGGCCGGCCAGGCACTTAAGGACGCCGGCTACGGCGCGGACCGGACGTACGACCGGAACAAGGTCAGCGTCATCCTCGGCGTCACCGGCGCCCTGGAACTGGTGATCCCACTGGGCGCCCGTCTCGGCCACCCGATCTGGCGCTCGGCCCTCAAGGAGGCCGGCGTTGCCGACTCCGTTGCCGAAGACGTGGTGCAGCGGATCGCCGATGCCTATGTCCCCTGGCAGGAAAACTCCTTCCCCGGCCTGCTCGGCAACGTGGTGGCAGGCCGGATCAGCAAGCAGTACGACCTGGGGGGTACCAACTGCGTCGTTGACGCGGCCTGCGGCAGCTCCCTCTCCGCCCTGCACCTGGCCAGCCTGGAACTGGCCACCGGCAAGGCCGACATGGTGGTCACCGGCGGGATCGACACCTTCAACGACATCTTCATGTACATGTGCTTCAGCAAGACGCCGGCCCTCTCCCCCACCGGCGACGCCAAACCGTTCGACACCTCGGGCGACGGCACCATCCTCGGCGAAGGGCTTGGCATTGTGGTCATCAAGCGGCTGGCCGATGCCGAGCGGGATGGGGACAGGATCTATGCGGTGATCCGCGGGGTCGGCTCGTCCAGCGACGGCAAAGGGGAGGCGATCTACACACCGAGCGCCATTGGGCAGAAAAACGCGCTCCTGGACGCCTATCGTCAGTCAGGGGTGAACCCGGAGAGTATCGGCTTGTTGGAGGCCCACGGCACCGGCACCAAGGTCGGCGACGCCGTGGAGGTCTCGGCGCTGCGCGAGGTGTACGGCGAGGCAAAAGCCCCCTGGTGCGCCCTCGGTTCGGTCAAGTCCCAGATCGGCCACGCCAAGGCGGCCGCCGGTTCGGCCGGCCTGATCAAGGCAGCCCTGGCGCTGCACCACAAGGTGATTCCCCCGACCATCAAGGTGACCACCCCTCTGGAGGAAGTAACCGCTGGCCCCACCCCGTTCTACCTGGCAACGGAAAAGCGCCCCTGGTTGACCAGCGACGACTCGCCACGCCGGGCAGCGGTAAGCGCCTTCGGTTTCGGCGGCTCCAATTTCCACGCCGTCCTGGAGGAGTACCGGCCTGCCAAGGAAACGGCCGACTGGGACGGCACCGTCCAGATCCTCCCGTTTTCCGGCAGCGATCCCGCTGCCCTGGAGACGGCGCTCGCAGGCCTGGCGACCGACCTCTCCGGGCAGGAACTGCGCGCCCGCGCCGCAGAGTTCCGGGCCGTATTCGATGCTGACGCCCCCTGCCGCCTGGCACTGGTGGTGGAACAGCAGCGAACCAACCTGTCCAGCCTGGTCACCAACAGCCTGGCCATGCTCCGCAAGAGCCCGCACGCCCCCTGGCAGACCCCGGACGGCGCCTGTTACGCCACCGGCCCCACGCCCGGCAAACTCGCCCTCCTCTTCCCGGGGCAGGGTGCCCAGTACACCGGCATGCTCCGCGACCTCGCCTGCGCCTTCCCCGAACTGTTCACCACGCTTGCCACGGCTGACCAAGGCTTCAGCGCTGCGAACGGGGGCCGTCTTTCCGACCGGATCTACCCGTTCACGGCCTTCGACCCGGCGGAAAAGGAGCGGCAGGAAGAGTGGCTGCGCGCCACCGACACGGCCCAGCCGGCCATCGGCGCGGTCAGCCTCGGCAGCCTCCGTCTGCTGGAAACGTTCGGCCTGGCACCGGACGCGGTGGCCGGCCACAGCTATGGTGAACTCACGGCCCTCTGCGCGGCCGGGCGGATCGACGAGAGCGCCTTCCATGAACTGTCCCGCCTGCGCGGCCGGCTCATGGCCGCTGGCGACGGCGACAAGGGGAGCATGCTGGCAGTGCCGGCCCCCCTGGCAACCGTGGAACAGATTCTCGCCGAGGAACAGCTCGACCTGGTGATCGCCAACCGCAACGCCCCGAACCAGGCGGTCCTCTCGGGGAGCAGCTCAGAGATCGACCGCGCCATCAACGCCTTCAGTGTCAGACACCTTGCCTGCAAACGCCTGCCGGTTGCCGCAGCCTTCCACAGCCCGCTGGTTGCCGACGCCAGCGTGCCGTTCCTGGCGGCCCTTGAGAGTGTCGACCTGCGCGAAGGTTCGATTCCGGTTTACGCCAACAGTACGGCAGCGGCGTACCCGGCCGAAACAGCAGCGGCCAAGGCCCTCCTGGCCAACCAACTGGCCAGACCGGTGGAGTTCGTGGCCGAGATCGAGGCACTCTACGCCGCAGGTGTCCGCACCTTTGTGGAGGTCGGTCCCGGCGCCCGCCTGATCGGACTGGTCAAGGCGATTCTCGGCGACCGCGACCATCAGGCCGTGGCCCTCGATGCCTCCAGCGGCAAGCGGCGCGGGATCGTCGACCTGGCACGGACCCTGTCCCAGCTGGCCGTGTCCGGCTATGGCCTGCGGCTCGGCCGGTGGGACGATAGCTTCGTACCGCCTGCCGCGGCAAAGGGGAAAAAGCCGGTCATGACCGTCACCCTGAGCGGTGCCAACTACGTGAAGCCACGGGAGAAGAGACCGGCGGTTAAAACCGTGACTTGTGACTCGGACCCTGAAGGGCCTAAAGGACTCAGGACTGGAATAAACCAAACCCGGCCGTCTGTAGCTACGACGCCGGCCCCTTCCCGTGAGGCGCTCGCCGAGTCGCTCCGGGTTACGCGGGAAAGCATGGCACTCCTGCAGAAGATGCAGGAGGAGACTGCCCAGCTCCACCGCCGCTTCCTGGAAGGCCAGGAAACGGTGAGCCGGACTATCCAGACACTTTTGGAACAACAGCGTCTCCATCCGGCTGCCGCAACGGCACCTATGTATGCGAGGGTACCAGTTACTGTGCCGGCAGTTCATCCCGTAGGAGCGCCGCTTGCTGCGTCCGCATCCCCCGTTACCAATCAGGGCGCGGCAAGCAGCGCCCCTACACAAGATACTGACGGCATCACCCGCACCCTCATGGCAGTGATCAGCGAGAAGACCGGCTATCCGGTGGAGATGCTGGAACCGGAGATGGAGCTGGACGCCGATCTCGGCATCGACTCCATCAAGCGGGTGGAGATCCTCTCCGCACTCCAGGAACGGCTCCCGAACGCCCCGGTCATCGGCCCGGAGCAGCTCGGCTCGCTCCACACCCTGGGCGAAATCGCCCGCTACCTCGGCGCCGGGTCACCTGTTACCAACCAGGGCGCGGCAAGCAGCGCCCCTACACAAGATACCGACAACATAACCGCGAGCCTGCTGGCCGTGGTCAGCGAGAAGACCGGCTATCCGGTGGAGATGCTGGAGCCGGGGATGGAGCTGGATGCCGATCTCGGCATCGACTCCATCAAACGGGTGGAGATCCTCTCCGCCCTCCAGGAGCGGCTTCCGGGCGCCCCTGCCATCGGACCGGAACAACTCGGCTCGCTCCACACCCTGGGCGAAATCGCCCGCTACCTCGGCGCCGGGTCACCCGTCACCAATCAGGGCGCGGCAAGCAGCGCCCCTACACAAGATACCGATAACATAACCGCGAGCCTGCTGGCCGTGGTCAGCGAGAAGACCGGTTATCCAGTGGAGATGCTGGAGCCGGGGATGGAGCTGGATGCCGACCTCGGCATCGACTCCATCAAGCGGGTGGAGATCCTCTCCGCCCTCCAGGAGCGGCTTCCGGGCGCCCCGGTCATCGGCCCCGAGCAACTCGGCTCGCTCCACACCCTGGGCGAAATCGCCCGCTACCTCGGCGCCGGGTCACCTGTTACCAATCAGGGCGCGGCAAGCAGCGCCCCTACACACGATACCGGCAACGTAACCGCGACCCTGCTGGCCGTGGTCAGCGAGAAGACCGGCTATCCGGTGGAGATGCTGGAACCGGACATGGCGCTGGATGCCGATCTCGGCATCGACTCCATCAAGCGGGTGGAGATCCTCTCCGCCCTCCAGGAGCGGCTTCCGGGCGCCCCGGTCATCGGCCCCGAGCAGTTGGGGACGCTCCACACCCTTGCTGACATCAGCGGCTACCTGTCAGCCGGGTCACCCGTAGGGGCGCCGCTTGCTGCGCCCGCCTCAACCGTCACCAATCAGGGCAAGGCAAGCAGTGCCCCTACAATACAGAGAAGCGGCGTGGTGGCTCTCCCCCTTGCCGACGAGGACCCGGCGGACAGGGTCACGGTCGCCGTGGGCGGCGAATTCTGGCTCACCGATGACGGATCGCCCTTCACAGTGGAACTCCACACCGCACTCAGCGAAAAAGGGGTTACGGTCCGGCTGGTCAAACCCCATGAAGCAGCGGCCAGTACGCTCCCGGAACTGATGTCAGGACTGGTCATAACGGCACCACACAGCGGCACTGACGACCGGTTCCTCGAAGACGCTTTCCTGCTGCTGAAGGCTGCTGCTCCGGCACTGCACCGGGCCGCGGCGGCCGGCGGCGCACTTCTGGCCACGGTATCCAGGCTCAACGGTACCTTTGGCTGTGCTAGTGCTAGCCCGAGCCCCCTGGTCGATCCACTCTCGGGAGGCCTTGCCGGACTGGCCAAGACCGCGGCCAGGGAATGGCCGGACGTGACCTGCCGGGCCATCGACCTGGGCGCCTTCCCCACCCCTGATGCCATGGTGCACTCCCTGACCGAGGAACTGTTCAGAGGCGGTCCCGTAGAAGTGGGTCTCGCAGCGACAGGGCGGACGACTCCCGGCATGGCTCCCCTGCCGGCACCGCCAGGACCGGCAACAGCACCGCTCGCCGAAGGGGACCTGGTGATCATCACCGGCGGTGGCCGCGGCGTTACGGCTGCTACTGCCGTGGCCCTGGCAGAGGCATACCGGCCGTTTCTCGTCCTCTTGGGGAGAAGCCCGGAGCCGGCCGAGGAACCGGCATGGCTGGCGAGCATCATTGATGAATCCCGCATCAAGCGGGCGCTGCTGGACAATGCGGGTAAGAAGCTCCACCCGAAGGAGATCGAAGAACGCTATGCAGAGGTCATCGCCGGCAGGGAGCTCCGCTCCACCCTTGCCCGGATTGCCGCTACCGGCGGCACGGCAATCTACCGCTCCGTGG
Source organism: Geobacter argillaceus (assembly GCF_007830735.1). GTDB lineage: Bacteria > Desulfobacterota > Desulfuromonadia > Geobacterales > DSM-12255 > Geomobilibacter > Geomobilibacter argillaceus. The sequence continues at coordinate 21,897 of NZ_VLLN01000031.1, read as the reverse complement.
ACATCCGCAATACTGCGGCAGTCAAGGCGTTGTTGGCAGAGCTTCGCCCCGGCCACGGTCCGGTACGGGGCATAGTCCACGGCGCCGGCGTGCTCGCCGACCGGCTCATCGTCGACAAGACCCGCGAGCAGTTTGCCCAGGTCTACGCCACCAAGGTCGACGGCCTCCGCTCCCTACTGGCCGCCACTGGCGAAGACGACCTCCGGGTCATTGCCCTGTTCAGCTCCACCACCGGCAGGCTGGGCAGGAGTGGCCAGGTGGACTATGCGGTAGCCAACGAAATCCTCAACAAGATGGCCCAGGCCGAGGCACGCCGTCGTCCCGGCTGCCGGACCGTCAGCATCAACTGGGGACCGTGGGACGGCGGCATGGTGACCCCGTCGCTGAAGAAACTCTTTGCCAGCGAAGGGATTGGCCTGATCGGTCTGCCTGAGGGAGGCGCTTTCCTGGTCCGGGAGATCGGCGCAGCAGGCGACCCGGTGGAGATCGTCGCCCTGGCCGGCACCCTGGAGGGAGTCGTTGCCCCGCCGCAACCGGCACGGAACATCTCACTCACCGAGGCGTTCCAGCGCACCCTGTCGGTTGACGATCATCCCTTCCTCCGCTCCCATGTGCTCGACGGCAAGGCGGTGCTGCCGATGGCGATAATAGCCGAGTGGCTTGCCCATGGCGCACTGCACGGCAACCCCGGTCTTCGCTTTCACGGTTTCAACGACCTGCGCATCTGCAAAGGGGTGATCTTCGATCAGGAGCCCCCCTGTACCCTCCAGGTGATGGCCGGCCGCGCCGAAAAGCACGAATCCTTTTACCTGGTACCGGTGGAGCTCCGGAGCATCGGTAACGACGGACGATCAACCCTCAACGCCAAAGCCGAAATGATTCTCACCACCCGGCTCCCGGAAGGTATCCGTTCCATTGTCGAACTGCCGTCAACACCGTACCTCCCCCACAACGGCGTGATCTACGACCGGGACCGTCTCTTCCACGGTCCGGACCTGCACGGCATCGAGCGGGTGGAAGGGTGCTCCGCAAAAGGGATCGCCGCCGAGGTCAAAGGGGCACCATCCCCCACCGACTGGATCAGGAAGCCGCTCAGGAGCAGTTGGCTGACCGACCCGCTGGTTATCGACAGCGCGTTCCAGCTGATGATCCTCTGGAGTTTCGAACGGTTCGGCTCCGGGTCTCTCCCCTGCTTTGCCGGCCGCTACCGCCAGTTTACCGAGGCCTTCCCCCGCGATGGAGCCCAGGTGGTCATCCGCGTGACCGCTGAACGGGAGCATGGCGCCACGGCCGACATGGAGTTCCTCGACCGGCACACGGGCAAGCTGATAGCCCGGCTCGAAGAGTACGAGTGCGTCATCGACCCCTCGCTGCAGCGCGCCTTCCAGCGTAACCAGCTCCGTTCCGTCGGAGTTGCCTGAGCATGTCGCAGCCTGAAAACGTTGGCGGATCTGTCGCCATTGTGGGGATCGGTGCCCTGTTCCCCGATGCCCCCGATCCGGCCAGCTTCTGGGACAATATCCGCCACGGCCGCTCTGCCAGCCGCGAAGTGCCGGAAGGACGCTGGTCCCTACCGCCCGCTGCCATCTTCGATCCGGTAGTCGGTGCACTGGACCGGGTCTACTCCCGGGCCGGCTGTTTCATCGATCGGCTCCCGCCGCTGGAGGAACTGGCCGGCCTTGCCATCGAACCGGACCTTCTGGCCGGCCTGGACCCGCTCTTCCACCTGCTCCTCCATGCCGGCAACCGCGCCTTCAACGACGGCGTCACCGGTCCGCTGGACCGCTCCCGGGTCGGGGTAATCATCGGCAACCTTGCCCTGCCGACCGAGACATCGGCGGCGCTTGCCCGGCAATGGCTGGGCAGGACATTTAGCGAAAAGCTCCTCGGCCGCGCCGTTGATACCGGCAAGACCCTCCCCCTGAACCGCTACGTCGCCGGCCTGCCTGCCGGGATACTCGCCCAGGCCTTGGGGCTCGGCGCCAGCCGGTGTACCCTTGATGCGGCCTGCGCCTCGTCCCTCTACGCCATCAAGCTGGCTGCCGACGAACTGCTGTCCGGCCGAGCCGACGCCATGCTCACCGGCGGCGTCTCCCGCCCCGATCCGCTCTACACCCAGATGGGATTTTCCCAGCTGCGCGCCCTCTCCCGACGCGGCATCTGCTCCCCCTTCGACGCCAGCGGCGACGGGCTGGTGGTAGGGGAAGGTGCCGGGATATTCCTCCTCAAGCGGACAGAAGACGCCGTGGCCCATGGCGACAGGATCTACGGGGTTATCCGCGGCGTCGGACTCTCCAACGACGTGGGGGGAAGCCTGCTGGCCCCGCTCGCCGAGGGACAGCTCCGCGCCATGCGGGCCGCCTATGACCGTGCCGGCTGGCACCCCGGCGATGTCGACCTGATCGAATGCCACGCCACCGGCACCCCGGTGGGGGACGCGACCGAGGTGGCGAGCCTCCGCGAACTGTGGGGTGACCTCTCTCCCCAAACTCACTGTGTCATCGGCTCGGTCAAGTCCAACGTCGGCCATTTGCTGACCGCTGCCGGCAGCGCTGCCCTGACCAAGGTTCTGCTGGCGATGCAGCACGAAACCCTCCCCCCCACTGCCGGCTTCACCAGTCCGCAACCGGGGATGCAGCTGGAGCAGAGTCCTTTCCGGGTCCTGACCGACCCGCAGCCCTGGCCGCGGCGGCGCGATAACATTCCCCGCCGGGCCGCGGTCAGCGCCTTCGGATTTGGGGGGATCAACGCCCACCTGCTGGTGGAGGAGTGGCTCGAACCGGAACGTAGGGGCGAACGGCGTTCGCCCACAACCGTACACAAAACAACCGAGCCGATTGCCGTGGTCGGTCTGGACGCCAGCTTCGGTCCCTGGCAATCGCTCCGCTCCTTCCAGGAACGGGTCCTTGGTGGCGAGCCTGCCACACTCCCGGCCGGACCAACGAAATGGTGGGGCGCGGCGCAGGCAAACTGGTTCCGGCAGGAAGGGTACGACCGGTTCCCCTTTGCCGGGTTCTACCTGGACCAGGTGGAGGTCGCAACGGACCAGTTCCGGATACCACCGCTGGAGCTGAAGGAGATGCTCCCCCAGCAGTTGCTCATGCTCCGGACAGCCGCCGGCGCCATGGCCGATGCCGGCCTCGACCGGGAGGGGAACGACCGGACCGGGGTATTCATCGGCATCGCCCTTGACCTGAACAGCACCAACTTCAGCTTCCGCTGGTCCCTGGCCGACGCGGCCCCTGACTGGGCCGATGCCCTCGGTCACACCCTTGACCCCGATACACTGTCGGCATGGACCTCACAGCTTCGCGACGCCGCCGGGCCGCCGCTGACCGCCAACCGGACCATGGGGGCGCTGGGCAGCATCGTGGCCAGCAGGATCGCCCGCGAATTCAGGATCGGCGGGCCGAGCTTTACCCTTTCCAGCGAAGAGAGTTCCGGCATCAGATCCCTGGAGACCGCAGTGCGTCTCCTCCGGCAGGGGGAGATCGACCGGGCACTGGTGGGTGCCGTCGATCTGGCCGGCGACCTGCGGGCGGTCCTCGGCCACCATGCTGACCGACCGTTCTCTGCCAAAGGCGCGGCCAGGCCGTTTGACGCCACGGCAGACGGTGCCATCGTCGGCGAAGGGGCCGCGGCAGTGGTGCTCAAATGCTTGGACGATGCCATGCGCGACGGCGACCGGATCTATGCCGTGGTCCGCGGCATCGGTTCCGCCGGCGGCGACACGGTGGTCCCCGGCAGCGAACCATACCAACAGGCCCTGGAGCGGGCTTACGCCGATGCGGATGTGTCGCCGGCCACGGTCACCTGTCTGGAGACGAGTGCCAGCGGTCATCCCGTAGGAGACCGGCAGGAGGCCATTGCCCTGGCCGCGTTTTTCGGTCAAAAAGACCGCCAGCGCCGCTCCTGTGCCGTATCGAGCGTGGCGGGCGACATTGGCCACTGCGGAGCCGCCAGCGGCCTTGCCTCGTTTGTCAGGGGCTGTCTCGCCCTGTACCAGGAGATCATCCCGCCCTGTCATACCGGTGAAGCCCCCGTGTCCGAACTGTCTGGCAGCGGACCGCTCTTCATCCCCCAAACCCCGCGCTACTGGCTCCGCAACCGTGATGACGGCCCGCGACGGGCCGGGGTGAGCGTCATCGGCGTGGACGGCAGCTGCGGCCACGTGGTTTTGGAAGGATGGGAAGCACTTCCGCTACGGGCCGAGGCGGAACGGCTGGCACCGGCCGGTACTGGCAGCGAACAGCTGTTCAGTGTCACCGGACGCAACCCGGACGAACTGCGACTGAAACTTGAAGAGCTGCGGCGCAACAGTTCGGAAAATAACGCACCCACTCTCTTCAAGCTGGCACGGGAGTGGCACTCCCGGCAGACTCCAGAGCACAGCGACCCGCAGGCCCTGGCTATGGTCGCCCGGAGCCCTGAAGAGCTGGACGCTCTCATCAGCCTCGGTCTCCAGGCAGTAGCCAACGGAGAGGTCCCGACAATCCACCCCGCCCTGCGCGACCGGCTCTTCTATTCCGTTACCCCGCTGGGGGACCAGGGAGCCATAGCCTTTGTCTTTCCCGGCTCCGGTAACCACCATCCCGCTATGGGGGTGGAGTTGTCGGCCCGCTGGCCGGAGATCCTCCGGCGCCAGGATGGCGAGAACCAACGGCTGCATGACCAGTTCCAGCCGGAACTCTTCTGGAACGGCGCTGCCGGCAGTGAGCTGGACAGCGACCACCGGGCCGTCATCTTCGGCCAGGTGGCCACCGGCTGTGCGGTGAGCGATCTGGTGCGCAGCTTCGGCATCGAACCGCAGACCGTCATCGGTTACAGCCTGGGAGAATCGGCCGGCCTCTTTTCCCAGCGCGCCTGGCGCGACCGGGACCTGATGCTGGCCCGGATGCAGGAATCCACCCTGTTCACCCACGACCTGGCCGGCGAATGCCGCGCCGCCCGTCGGGCCTGGCAGCTGCCGGAAGGGACCGAGGTATCCTGGAGCATCGGGGTGGCGGACGTACCGGCGGAAACAGTAGCCGGCGCCCTTCCGGGACTTGAGCGGGTTTACCTCCTCATCGTCAACAGCCCGGACGAATGCGTCATCGGTGGGGACAGCACGGCAGTACAGGGACTGGTGGCTCGTCTCGGCTGCCGGTTCTTCCCGCTGCAAGGGGTGACCACGGTTCACTGCAGCGTGGCAAAAGAGGTGACAGGACCCTACCACGATCTCCACCTCTTCCCGACTTCTCCGCCACAAGGTGTCACCTTTTACAGCGGCGCCCGGGGCGCAGCCTACACAGTGACCAGCGAGAGCGCCGCCGATGCCATCCTGGCCCAGGCGCTGGAGGGGATCGACTTCCCCAAGGTGATCGAAGCGGCCTACGCAGCAGGGGTGCGGATCTTCCTGGAGATGGGACCCGGGAACTCGTGCAGCCGGATGATCGGCCGGATACTCGCCGACCGGCCGCACCTGGCCAAGTCCGCCTGCTACCAGGGGCAGGACCAGACATCGACACTGCTGCGCCTCCTGGCCAGCCTTGTTGCCGAGCGGGTGCCGGTCGACCTGGCGCCGCTCTACGCCGTACCGCAGCTGGCGGCCGGGGCGGCTTGTCCGGGCACTGTGGTGCGGGTGACAGCCGGCGGCAGAGGGTTTACCCCGCCCCTGCCGGAAAGGCGGGCAGTTGTGGCGCAGACTCCCCTTGATACCGTGATCCCGAGATCAGCCCCCGACCAACCAGTAGAGCGTGTGACTGCGGCGGCTACTGTAGAGGTAGGCATCCCGCTCGACACCGTGGTCCGGGAGTTTGCCGCGGCCCAGGAAGCCCAGCTAAAGGCCCACGAGACCTTTCTAAGGTTCAGCGAGGGTCTCGCCCGTACCGTGGTGGAGACCGCGGCCCTGCAGCAGTCGCTCCTGGCGGCCCTGGGCGGCTCCCCTCACCCCGACCCTCTCCCGAAGGGAGAGGGGGGCAGTCCAACGGTGAGGCAACAGATACCGTGCGTCTTCGACCGTGACCTCTGCCTGGAGTTCGCCCGCGGTTCGGTGGCCAGGATGCTCGGACCGGCCTTTGCAGAGGCCGACAGTTTCCCGACCAGGGTCCGCCTGCCGGACGAGCCGCTCATGCTGGTCGACCGGATCGTCGCCCTGGAGGGGGAGGCCAGGGCCATGACCCACGGCCGGGTGGTGACCGAGCACGACGTCCTTGCCGGCGCCTGGTACCTGGACGCAGGCCGGATCCCGACCTGCATCGCAGTCGAGGCGGGGCAGGCCGACCTGTTCCTCTCCGGCTACCTGGGGATCGACTTCATCACCCGCGGTCAGGCGGTCTACCGGCTCCTGGACGCCAAGGTCACCTTCCACCGCGGGCTTCCCCAACCGGGGGAGACGATCCATTACGACATCAGGATCGAACGGTTCTTCCGTCAGGGTGAAACCTACCTGTTCAGGTTTTTCTATGACGCCACGGTGAACGGCGAACCGCTTCTCACCATGCGGGACGGCTGCGCCGGCTTCTTCACCGAGGAGGAGCTGGCCGCCGGCAAGGGGATCGTCCATCCCACCCTCGACCTGCGCCCCACAAGCGGAAAGCGGCCGGCCGATTGGCAGGAGCTGGTGCCGATGGGACGGGAACGCTACGACGCCGGCCAATTGGACCGGCTCCGGGCCGGCGACCTGGCCGGCTGCTTCGGCCCCGCCTTTGCCGGACTGCCATTGAACCGCCCGTTGACCATCCCCGGCAACAGGATGCGCCTGGTCCACCGGGTTGTCGACCTGGAGCCGGCCGGCGGCCGCTACGGCCTCGGCCTCATCCGCGCCGAGGCTGACATTCGGCCGGACGACTGGTTCCTCACCTGCCACTTCGTGGACGACCGGGTCATGCCCGGTACCCTCATGTATGAATGCTGCCTCCACACCCTGCGGATATTCCTGCTCCGGATGGGGTGGGTGGCCGAGGACGGAAATGCGGCCTGGGAGCCGGTGCCGGGCGTGGCCAGCCAGCTTCGCTGCCGTGGCCAGGTGCTGGAAACGACCCGGATCGCCGGCTACGAAGTCACCATCCGTGAGCTCGGATACCGGCCGGAACCGTACGTCATCGTGGATGCCCTCATGTATGCCGACGGTAAGCCGATCGTGGAGATCAGTTCCATGTCGGTGCGGCTGACCGGGACAACAAGAGAACGGCTCCTCGCCCTGTGGAATTCCGTAGGGGCGCCGCTTGCTGCGCCCTGTTCCGGCATGGTTGATCAAAACCAAGGGCGCGACAAGCAGCGCCCCTACCATAACGAAGAACCGGCCGTCTACACCAAGGAGCAGATCCTCGCTTACAGCAACGGCAACCCTTCGGAAGGGTTCGGCGAACCGTACCGGATCTTCGACCAGGAGCGGCGGATCGCCCGCCTGCCAGGACCGCCGTTCCAGTTCATGGACCGGGTCACGGCCGTACGGGGCGAGCCGTGGCGGATGGTGCCGGGCGCCATGGCCGAGGCCCAGTACGATCTCCCTGGCGACGCCTGGTTCTTCGCCGCCGACCGCCAGCCCAGGATGCCGTTCTGCATCCTTCTGGAAGCGGCCCTGCAGCCGTGCGGCTGGCTGGCCGCCTATGTCGGTTCCGCCCTCATGAGCCAGAGTGACCTTTCCTTCCGCAACCTGGGGGGAAACGCCATCCAGCACCGGCCGGTAACGCCGGCAAGCGGCACCCTGACCGCGGTCGCAACCCTGAAGAAAGCAGCCACCAGCGGCGGCATGATCATCCAGGAGTTCGACTTCGCTGTGAACGACAGACACGGCGTCCTTTACGAGGGGGAGACCATGTTCGGCTTCTTCTCTAGGGAGGCCCTGGCCAACCAGGTGGGGATCAGGGACGCGGCGCCGCATACCCCCACGCCGGAAGAGGCTGATCGGGGAAGATCCCTCCCCTATCCGGAAGAAGCGCCATTCCCGGAAAAGATGCTCCGAATGATCGACCGGGTCGAACTGTACGTCCCTGACGGCGGGCCGGCCGGACTCGGGTATCTGCGGGGGATAAAGCTCGTGGACCCGGCTGAATGGTTCTTCAAGGCTCACTTCTACCAGGACCCGGTCACTCCGGGCTCCCTCGGCCTGGAGTCGTTCCAGCAGCTCCTCAAGTATGCCGCAGTTGAACGGTGGGGCTGGCAGAGCAGCGCCACCCTGGCCTCCGTGGCCTGCGAGCGGCGCCACAGGTGGCTCTACCGCGGCCAGATCGTCCCGACCAACCGGCAAGTGACGGTAGAGGCCTGGATCACCGTTGTCGACGACCGGCTGCGCATCCTGACTGCCGACGGCCTGCTCTCCGTGGACGGACGACCAATCTATCAGATGAACGATTTCACCCTGCAGATGGAGTAGCAGATGAAGTATTCCAAGGTAATAATCGAATCCCTCGGCTATGAACTGGCACCGGTGGTGGTCACCTCCGCCGAACTTGAAGAGCGACTGGCCCCCCTTTACCACGCCCTGCACGTTGTGCCCGGCCAGTTGCAGGCCCTGACCGGCATCAGGGAGCGGCGCTGGTGGGAGCCGGGCTATCCCCTTTCCCGCGGTGCCATCGCGGCCGGGAAGAAGGCCCTCGATAGCGCCGGCATTGCCGCTTCCGGGATCGGTGCCCTCGTCTACACCGGGGTCTGCCGGGAACAGTTCGAACCGGCCACCGCCTGCCGGGTGGCTGCCGGGCTCGGCATCGGCGGCAATGCCGCCGTCTTCGACATCTCCAACGCCTGCCTCGGCGTGCTGAACGGCATCCTCGACCTGGCGAACCGGATCGAACTGGGTCAGATCAGGGCCGGCCTGGTGGTCTCCTGCGAGAGCGCCCGCGAGATCAACGACATCATGATCAGCCGGATGCTGGCGGAGAGGAACATGGAGCAGTTCGCCGTCTCGCTGGCCACCCTTACCGGCGGTTCCGGCGCCGTGGCGGTCCTCGTTACCGACGGCTCCTTCAATCGCGGCGCCGGCCACCGCCTCTTGGGGGGCGTCACACAGGCGGCCCCGGAGCACCACCGCCTCTGCCTCTGGGGGGTGACACCGGACGGCGCCGGCGGCTACACCCAGACCATGATCACCGATGCAGTGAACGTGATGAACTATGGCGTTGAGCTGGGGCGCCGCACCTGGGCCGCCCTGCTGGCGGAAATGGGGTGGCGGACCGCCGATGTGGACCGGGTGATCTGCCATCAGGTCGGCTCTGCCCACCAGAGCGCCATCCTGAAGACCCTCGGTATCCCACTGGACAAGGATTTCACGACCTACGAGTTCCTGGGCAACATGGGAACGGTCTCCCTGCCGCTGACCGCCGCCGTTGCCGCCGAGCGGGAGATGCTCCAGGCCGGGGACCGGGTCGGGTTCCTGGGGATCGGGAGCGGGCTGAACTGCCTGATGCTGGGAGTGGAATGGTGACGAGCCGCCTGGAACGAGAATACCCCTTCACCGGCCGCACCATCGACCTGGATGGCCTTGCCTATCACTACCTGGACGAAGGGTCCGGCCTACCACTGGTCATGCTGCACGGCAACCCCTCCTGGTCGTTCTACTACCGCAACCTGGTGACCGCCCTTGCCGGCCGCTACCGCTGCATTGTGCCGGACCATATCGGCTGCGGCCTCTCGGACAAGCCGTCTGACGACCGCTACGACTACACACTCCCCCGCCGGGTCGACGACCTGGAGCAGTTGCTGGACAGGCTCGGTATCACGGAGCGGATCACCCTGGTGCTCCACGACTGGGGCGGGATGATCGGGATGACCTTTGCCTCGCGCCATCCGGAGCGGATCGAGCGGCTGGTGATCCTGAACACCGCCGCCTTTCCGCTCCCGAAGACCAAGCCGTTCCCCCTGGGCTTGAGGATCTGCCGGGACACGAAGCTCGGCGCGCTCCTGGTGCGGGGCTTCAACGCCTTCAGCGTGGCAGCCTCGTACGTCGGCTGCAAGCGGCACCCGATGACTCCGGAACTGCGCGCCCTGTATCAACTCCCGTACGATTCCTGGCAGAACCGGATTGCCACCCTGCGCTTCGTCCAGGACATTCCCCTCGCCCCCGGCGACCGGAACTTCGACCTGATCAGCAGCGTGGCCGCCGGGCTCGACCGCTTCTGTTCCCTTCCCATGCTCATCTGCTGGGGTGAACTGGACTTTGTTTTTGACCGCCATTTCCTGGCTGAATGGGAACGACGCTTCCCGGAAGCCGAGATCCACCGCTTTGCCGACTGCGGTCACTACATTCTGGAGGACGCCAAGGAAGAGGTGGTGCCGCTGATCGACCGGTTCCTGGAGCGGACGGAACCAAGCTGAAAACGGCGGTTGGAGTTATCCGTAGAGAGCCACCGAGCGCTGTTTCGTGATGGCTGTAGGCGAAATGGAGCAAAAGCAGTCTATCCTGTCTGAGCCCGCAGGGCGAGTTGATAGACTGCGCGGAATAAGCCGTAGAGCCATAGAAACAGTGCGACTGAGCGAACGAAGGATGGCTCCAACTGCCTCATCCAGGATGAACTGCATGGATATCGTCAACATCTCCCGCCCCCTGACCGAACTGGCGAGGCTCCAGCCCGACAGTCCGGCCATTGTCTTCCCCAGCCGGAACCACGCCCTCACCTACCGGGAGCTGGACGAGGAGAGCGACCGGCTCGCCGCCGGCCTGACCGGGCTCGGCATCGGTCGCGGGGTAAGGACCGCCCTCCTGGTCCCGCCGGGACCGGAACTGTTCAGCCTCACCTTTGCCCTGTTCAAGGCCGGTGCCGTGCCGGTCTTCATCGATCCCGGCATCGGCGGCCGCAACATGAAGGGGTGCCTGGCAGAGGCCGCGCCGACCGCGTTCATCGGCATCCCCAAGGCCCACCTGGCACGGAGGCTCCTCGGCTGGGGGAAGGATACCCTGCGGATACTGGTCACCGTAGGCGGCGGACGGCTCTGGGGCGGCGTCCCGCTGACCGAGGTAAGCAAAAGCGGCGAGGCCGGCGTCCCCTTTACGGCAGCACCCACGGAGCGCGACGAGGTGGCGGCCATCCTCTTCACCAGCGGCAGCACCGGCCCACCCAAGGGGGCGGTCTACACCCACGGCAACTTCGCGGCCCAGGTGGCAGCCCTGAAGGAGATCTACGGCATCACCCCGGGCGAGGTCGACCTTCCCACCTTTCCGCTGTTCGCCCTCTTCGCGCCGGCCCTCGGCATGACCGCCATCATCCCCCGTATGGACTTCACCCGGCCCGGCAGGGTCGACCCGGAACAGATCATCGGCCCGGCAAAAGCCTTCAACGCCACCACCATGTTCGGCTCGCCGGCGCTCCTCAACCGGGTGGGACGGTACGGTGCCGAGCGCGGGGTCAGGCTCCCCGCCCTCAGGCGGGTCATCTCGGCCGGGGCACCGGTCCCCCCCCATGTGCTGGAGCGGTTCTCCGCGCTGCTCCCCGACGATGGCGAGATCTTCACCCCCTACGGCGCCACCGAGGCGCTGCCGGTCAGTTCCATAGGCAGCCGCGAGATCCTTGGCGAAACAGGCCGCCTCACCTTTGAGGGTCGCGGCGTCTGCGTGGGACAACCGGTGAATGGACTTTCCCTGGCCATTATCCCGATCAGTGACGAGCCGATTGCGGAGTGGCACGACGACCTCATGCTGCGGCCCGGCGAGGTGGGCGAGATCACCGTCTCCGGCCCCCAGGTGACCGGAAGTTATTTCAACCGGCCAGAGGCGACCCGGCTGGCCAAGATCACGGAATCCTCGGGACGGATCTGGCACCGGATGGGGGACGTGGGATACCTGGACAACGAGGGACGGATCTGGTTCTGCGGCCGCAAGGCGCACCGGGTGGTCACAAAGGAGGGAACCCTCTTCACCATCCCGGTGGAAGGGGTCTTCAACGTCCATCCCGCAGTATTTCGCACCGCCCTGGTCGGTATCGGCGAGAACGGCGCCCAGCGACCGGTGCTCTGCGTGGAACTGGAAAAGGGGACACCGAAGCTCGGCCGGGAGCGGATACGGCAGGAACTCCTGGAGCGCGGGGCAGCCTTCCCCCACACCGCGGGCATCCGGGACATCCTCTTCCATCCATCCTTTCCGGTGGATATCCGGCACAACGCCAAGATCTTCCGGGAGAAGCTGGCTCTCTGGGCAGCGGGGAGGCTCACTTGAAGGCGCTGGTGACCGGAGGCGGCGGGTTCCTGGGGGGGGTGATCGTAAGAATGCTGCGGGAGCGGGGCTTTGCTGTACTGAGCTTTTCCAGGGGCTCTTATCCCGCACTGGAGCGCCTCGGCGTGGAGCAACTGCAGGGCGACCTGGCCGACCGGGCAGCGGTGGAGCGGGCAGCGGTTGGCTGCGACATCGTCTTCCACGTGGCAGCCAAGGCCGGCATCTGGGGGAGCTTTGCCGACTATCACCTGGCCAACGTGACCGGCACGGAGAACGTCATTGCCGCCTGCCGGGCCAACAACATCGACCGGCTCGTATTCACCAGCTCCCCCAGCGTGGTCTTCGACGGCCGGGATGTGGAGGGGGGAGATGAATCGCTCCCCTATCCAACGCAGTACGAGGCCAACTACCCCAAGACCAAGGCGATGGCCGAGCAGCTGGTCCTTGCGGCCAACTCACCGACCCTGGCCACAGTAGCGCTCCGCCCCCACCTGATCTGGGGGCCGGAGGACAACCACCTGGTCCCCCGCATCATTGCCAGGGCACGGGCCGGTCGGCTGCGGCGGATCGGCACCCGTCCCTGCCTGGTGGATACGGTCTACGTGGACAATGCTGCCAGTGCCCACCTGCAGGCCGCCGACCGGCTGACGCCCGGTTCTCCCGTTGCCGGCAGAGCCTACTTCATCACCAATGGCGAACCGCTCCCCCTGTTCGAGATGGTCAACCGGATCCTCGCTGCCGGCGGCCTGCCGCCGGTGACGCGCAGCATCCCGCCCCGTTTTGCCACCCTGGCCGGCATCATCTGCGAAGCGCTCTGGAGCGCCCTGCCGCTCCGAGGGGAGCCACCCATGACCCGCTTCGTGGCCCACGAACTGGCCACTGCCCACTGGTTTTCCATCGACGCAGCCCGCCGCGATTTCGGCTATGCGCCGGAGGTCTCAATCAACGAGGGGCTGGAGCGACTACAGGTATGGCTGGAGCAAAAATAAAGGGATTACGATCGGCTCGTAACCCCTTTAACCATTTCGTCTCTGCACCTTCGAACGAATTGATGTTATCGCCCTACTCCCCTACCGATCAAATCCCCTCAAACAGCGCCGTCGACAGGTACCGCTCCGCCAGGTCGGGCAGGATCACCACAATGGTCTTGCCGCTGAACTCGGGCAGGTTGGCCAGCCGCACGGCCGCCAAAGCTGCCGCGCCGGAGGAGATCCCCACCAGGAGCCCCTCCTCCCGGGCCAGCCGCTTGGCGAACTCGATCGACTCGTTGCTCTCCACCTGCTCCACCCGGTCGACAATCGAAAGGTCAAGGGTATCGGGGATGAAGCCGGCGCCGATCCCCTGAATCTTATGCGGTCCGGGCCGCAGCTCCTGGCCGGCCAGTTTCTGGGTGATGACCGGGCTTTCCTTCGGCTCCACCGCCACGGCAATAATATTCTTCCCCTGCTGATGCTTGATGTAGCGGGCAATGCCGCTGATGGTCCCGCCGGTACCCACACCGGATACCAGGACATCGATCCCGCCGGCAGTATCGTTCCAGATCTCGGGGCCGGTGGTCTTTTCGTGGATCGCCGGGTTTGACGGGTTCTTGAACTGTTGCGGCAGGAACCAGCGCTTCGGATCAGAGGCCGCAATCTCCTCGGCCTTTGACACGGCCCCTTTCATCCCCTCGGCACCGGGGGTGAGGATCAGGTTGGCCCCCAGAGCGGCCAGGACTCTACGGCGCTCGACGCTCATGGTCTCGGGCATGGTCAGGGTCAGCTTGTATCCCCTGGCTGCAGCCACATAGGCCAGGGCAATACCGGTGTTGCCGCTGGTCGGCTCGATGATCTCCACCCCGGGCTTCAGGATGCCGCGTTCTTCCGCGTCCCAGATCATGTTGGCGCCTATGCGGCACTTCACCGAGTAGGCCGGGTTACGTCCCTCGATCTTTACCAGCACCGTAGCCCCAGCCCCCTTGGTCAAATGATTCAGGCGAATCAGCGGGGTGTTGCCAATGGAACGTGAGTTATCTTCGTAGATTCCTGGCATGTCGATGCTACTCCTTTCCGGACGTGTGCTCGTGTGTCATGTATGAAAGCTGACTGTACCTGGAAGCAAAGAGTCCCCTCTTGTAAGCGGTAGCTGACAATATAGCAGCACAAGCGCCGTCGTCAAGAACGTACCCCTGACATTCCACTACAGCATCAGCCATGATTCGACAGTTGAATCAATTCCGCGTTCCACCAATGGACAACTATCCGGCTATCATCCCCCTCAGGCGTCCTGGAACAGGGCTGTAGAGAGGTAGCGCTCCCCAGTGTCCGGCAGGATCACCACGATCAGCTTGCCTTTGTTCTCCGGCCGCTTGGCAATCTGTACGGCGGCATATGCTGCCGCGCCAGAGGATATGCCGACCAGAAGCCCTTCCTTGGCAGCAAGACGACGGGCGGTCTCGAACGCCTCCTCGTTTTTCACCTTGTATATTTCGTCAATGATCCCCGTGTTGAGCACCCCTGGTACGAAACCGGCACCAATTCCCTGGATCTTGTGCGGTCCGGGCTGTCCGCCGGACAGTACCGGAGAATCGAACGGCTCAACAGCCACCACCTTGAATTCCGGCTTGCGCCCCTTGATCACCTCGCCGATGCCGGTTATGGTGCCGCCAGTGCCGACGCCACCAACCAGGATATCAACCTTGCCGTCCGTATCGGACCAGATCTCTTCGGCTGTGGTGACCCGGTGGATCGCCGGGTTGGCGGGATTGTTGAACTGGTGGGGGATAAACGATTTCGCAGTGGCGGCAGCCAGTTCCTCGGCCTTTTCAATGGCACCCTTCATCCCCTTGGCACCGGGAGTCAGAACCAGTTCGGCGCCATACGCCTTGAGCAGGTTACGTCGTTCAATACTCATGGTGTCGGGCATGGTCAGGATCAGCCGGTACCCCTTGGCCGCGGCCACAAATGCGAGGGCAATGCCGGTGTTGCCGCTGGTCGGCTCGATGATCACCGTACCCTTTTTGATCAGCCCCTTTTCTTCCGCATCCTTGATCATGGCAAAGCCAATCCGGTCCTTGACGCTGCCGCCGGGATTGAAAGACTCCAGCTTGCCCACCACCTCGGCCACTGCTCCTTCAGCGATCCGGGAAAGCTTGAGCAAGGGAGTCCTGCCGATCAGTTCGGTCAGGTTGTTTGCGATCTTTGCCATTGTAAACCTCCATTCTCCAATGCTTAAAATGTATACCTCTATTGAGTTTGTGTCTGTTTTAAAAACATACGTTCTTACACTAATCGAGTCAAGATATTTTTAACAACCCCAGTTATTTGTACTGCATATTACTATGGTTTATATTGATTGGCCAATACCCATGGTGAAATATGAACAGAGGTGCATCTGAAATCTATCAGGAAGGGCATTATTGGCCCGCTCCACTTTGGCTGCACAAAGACGTTTCATGTATCAGCGGAGACGGCTCCAATCAGAGAGATCAGATCGATCAGCCGGCTGGAGTAGCCGGTTTCATTGTCATACCAGGCAATGAGCTTGACCAGGTTGCCACCCACCACCCGGGTGCAGGAGGCATCAAGCACGGCAGAATGCCGAATCCCCCTGAAATCGGCGGAAACGAGCGGTTCGTCGGTGACAGTGATGATCCCTTTCATCGAGCCCCTTGCTGCCCGGCGGAAGGCATCGTTCACCGTCACGCAATCTACCGGCTGCTCCAGTTCCATTGCCAGATCGATGTCGGCCACTGCTGCCGTCGGCACCCGGATCGCCAAACCATCGATCCTGCCGGCCAGTTCGGGCATGACCTGAATCACGGCGCGGATGGCACTGGTCGTGGTCGGAATCATGGAAAGGGCGCTTGCCCTTGCCCGCCGCAGGTCCGGATGGGGGGAGTCGAGGAGCGACTGGTTGTTGGTATAGGGATGGACCGTGGTCATGAACCCTTTTCTGATGCCGAAGGAATCGTCGAGCACCTTGAGAAGCGGCGCCAGCCCGTTGGTCGTGCATGAGGCGTTGGAGATGACCGTATGGCGCAAGGGGTCGTACTGATGATGGTTGACCCCCAGTACCAGGGAGATGTCGGCGTCTGCCGAGGGAGCGGAGATGACGACCCGTCGGGCGCCGGCCCGGAGATGGGCCGCTGCGGCGGACCGCGAGGTAAACAGGCCGGTGGCCTCGATGACGATATCGACCCCTTCCTCGAACCAGGGGAGCTCCTCCGGTTCTGCCTGCCTGAGCAGCCTGATGGAGCGGCCGTTGACGACCAGGCGCTCCCCGTGCAGGGCTATCTGGCCGGGAAACACGCCATGGGTGGAATCGTACTTGAGTTGATGCAGGATCATGGAGGAGTCGGCCAGATCGTTGATCGCCACCACCTCTATCCTCTTATCGTCCAACGCCAGGCGGAGCGCCGTCCTTCCAATCCGGCCGAAGCCGTTGATGGCTACACGCACCGGTGCTTCATCTCCCATCACTATCCCCTTTGCCAGGCAATTGAAAACTGCTTACGATAACCGAATATACTTCCTCGGTCAACCTCGGTGCGCCCACAGCGGCTTGGACAATACAGCTCATCTATTTACCTGCCAGTTGTTAGATGGTACAGTCAACGATCATCAATGAGATCTGCTCCCGACAAAATAGAACCGGAGGATTGACCATGAAGCGCTCCCTTGGACCAAAAACCCTGCCCCTTCCCGCCCCTGCCTGGCTGGTGGGGACGTATGATGCCGATGGCCGCCCCAACCTCGTTACCGTTGCCTGGGGCGGGGTATGCAGCTCCGAACCGCCAAGTATTGCCATCTCCCTCAGAAAGTCCCGCCACTCCTACGACGCCATTGTCCAGCGAAAGGCGTTCACGATAAATGTGCCGGCCGAGTCCCATGTCCGGGAGACGGATTTTGCCGGCATTGTCTCGGGCAGGGACGTGGACAAGTTTGCTGCCGCCGGCTTGACGCCGGTCAAGAGCGAGCTGGTGGACGCCCCCTATGTTGACGAATTCCCGCTGGTGCTCGAATGCCGCCTGCTCCAGATCATCGAACTCGGCATCCACACCCAGTTCGTGGGCGAAATAGTGGATGTCAAGGCCGACCAGGCGGTTCTCGATCCCCACGGACTGCCGGATGCGGAAAAGGTCCGCCCCATCATTTACGATACCGGGACCAGGAACTATTTCGGCATCGGGCAGCTGCTCGGCAAAGGATTCGCGGTCGGCAAGGATCTGCACAAGAAGTAAGGACGAAGTTGGCTCGAAATGGCGGAGGAGTGGCAGGTGACAGAGTTCGATCAGATCATCGACCGGCGCGGCACCGGAAGCGTCAAGTGGGACAAGTACCGCGACCGGGACATACTCCCGCTCTGGGTGGCGGACATGGATTTCCGTTCGCCGCCGGCCGTGATCGAGGCGTTGCACGAGCGGGTCAGCCACGGTATCTTCGGCTATACCGCCCCGCCCGATGAACTGCCCGGCGTGATAGCAGAGCATCTGCGTAACGAATTCGACTGGGAGATCGACGTCGACTGGCTCGTCTGGCTACCGGGGTTGGTAACCGGGCTCAATGTCGCCTGCTGCGCCGTTGGCCAAGAGGGGGATGCTGTTGCCACCCTGGTGCCGGTCTACCCGCCGTTCCTCTCGGCCCCTTCCCTTACCGGCCGGCAGCTGGTCACGATCCGCCTGGAACAGACCAACGGACGATGGGGGATCGATTTCGACCGGCTGGAGCAAAGCATTACTCCACGTACCCGACTGTTCATGCTCTGCAATCCCCACAACCCGGTCGGTCGGGCCTTTGACCGGCAGGAACTGGAACGGGTTGCCGATCTGGCCCTGCGCTTTGATCTGATCATCTGCAGCGACGAGATACATGCCGGGCTGATATTGGATCAGGACAAACGGCACATCCCCATCGCGGCTCTGGCTCAGGAAGTGGCTGACCGCACCATTACCCTGCAGGCACCGAGCAAGACCTTCAACATTCCGGGGCTCGGCTGTTCCTTTGCCGTGATTTCAGAGCCCTCGCTCAGAAGGGCCTTCAAGCGGGCCATGGGAATGCTGGTGCCCCACGTCAATACGCTGGGATATACCGCCACCCTCGCCGCCTATCGCTACGGGGAAGAATGGCACCGGGAACTGCTCGCCTACCTGCGGGGCAACCGCGACCTGGTGGAAACAACAATCAGGGAACTGCCCGGCCTGTCAACAACCCATCTGGAGGCAACCTATCTTGCCTGGATCGACACCCGGGAAACCGGCCTGACCGACCCGGGACGGTTCTTCGAGGCCGCCGGGGTTGGGTTGTCCGATGGGAGGGAATTTGACGGCAACGGTTTTGTACGGCTCAATTTCGGCTGTCCCCGCCCGTTGCTGCAACAGGCCCTACAGCGGATGAGAGACGCCCTTGCAGCTCGCGCATGACGTTACGAAAAGAGGCCCGGGATTGCTCGCCGGGCCTCACAGTTACTGCCGGGTGATCTATTCAACCGGTGTTGCGGGCAGGCTGATGCCGCTGCCACAGTTCGATAATGCTCTCCACAACCTGATCGGGAGTTACGTCGTCGGTTTCAATTTCGTACTGAGAAGCGATCTTGTAGATAGACGTTCTCCGCTCCAGCACTTCGGAAACTTCCTCAGTGAACGTTTTTCCTGCTGTCAGGGCCGGGCGCTGCGTCCCGGCCTGAATGCGTGCCACGATCGTGGGTACCGAGGCCTTCAGCCAGACCACGCAGGCATTCGTCCGCAGCGCCTCGATATTTTCCGGCCGTTCGATCACCCCGCCACCGGTATCGATGATAATGTTGTCACGTGCTGTCAGCTCCCTGGCCACAGCGGATTCCATATCGCGGAATTTCTGCCAGCCGTATTTCTCAACTATTTCCGGTGTCGACATCCCGGCCCTTCTGACGATTTCATCGTCCATGCTGATGCACGGCATCTGAAGCCGTTGGGCGAGGATCTCTCCCACTGCTGTTTTCCCGGTACCGCGATACCCGATAAGAACTAAAATCATACGCTCAATCTCTCCATTGCGTCAGCCACCGCTCTTGCCAGAGCGTGGTCAACAGTCTCAATTCAATCGGAGCAAACTATCACTTGTTACATCAACCGTCAATCTTTGTAGCAAGCGGCCGTTACGGTCGGCAGCCCCAAGCTAGTCAACTTTCATAACAACAATCGTCAAATCATCATCAAAGTTCTGCAGCCCGGTAAATGCCCTGACCTCCCGGAACAGCTTGTCAATGATCTCCTGCGGTGAGAGCTGACAACTCTCACCGAGCAGGGTACGGAGGCGATGCTCGCCGAAGAATGCCCCGGTCTGGTCGGCAGCCTCGGTAATACCGTCGGTATACATCATCAGAATGTCGCCGGATTGCAGACTCATCTGCTTTTCCTCGAAGTTGACCTCCTTTTTCACCCCGAGCAGAAGACCTTCCGCATCCAACCAAAAGCATGACCGTGATGATTTTTTCCAGACCAATGGTGGGTTATGACCGGCACTGGCAAAGAAAAGCTCGTGACAATCGCAATCGAATTTCAGATAAAACATGGAAATGAAAAACTCGGCACGCGTTAGATCCTCATAGAGAAATTCATTGAGAGCAGACAAAACCTCTTTGGGACGTAACCTGTTCTTGGCAATGGATTGAATGAACGTGCGGGCTTCTGCCATGATCAGTGCAGCACCAATGTTATGACCCGACACATCGGCGATTACCAGATCCAGGGCTTTGCCGTCTCGAAGAAGAAAGTCGTAATAGTCACCTCCCACCTCGCTGGCGGGAACACATCTGCCCGCAATGGCTATGCCGGCGACATCGGGGGCGCAGTGCGGCAGGAGGCCCAGTTGGATGGTTCTGGCGATTTGCAGCTCCCGTTCCCGCTTCTTCGCCTCAATGAGTTTTTCCGTCTGGCTGGCGTTACGCCATGCAACCCCGATCTGACCCGCAAGCATCGTGAAGAGTTCCTTGAATTCATCGGTAAACATCCCCCTCGCCGACTCCGAATAGGCGGAAAGAACGCCGATCGGCTTCCCTTCGATGGTGATGGGAGCGTGGGCAAACGACTTGATCCCTTTCAGGTGTGCAAAACGTATGGAACTGGGCTTATCCATCAGATCGACATCATTGACCACCACCTCCGAATTTGTGAGAAAAGCCGCACCTGCGTATGACTCCATGGTCAGCCCGCGTTCCGATTCCTTTGGGTCCCACCAAAACGTCCCCTTCTGGCTTCGGACCGTAAGCACCGTTCGCTCTTCATCCAGCATGCGGATCATGCACAGGTCTAGTTTGAACTGCTGCCTGAGGAGTTCCAGAATATTGTCCTGGATTGTTTTCAGGTCGGCCCCGCTCGCGACAACCCTGGCCGCTTCATAGAGAACCCCCAGCTGTTCGCGACTTGTTGTACGGCCGAGCGTGACCGACCCGAAGATGTCGAACACCTCTTCCAGCTCGCTTCCTCTGGCTGCCATATAGCTTTCGATAATGATGCCGGCCGAGGCGGCGCCGACCGAACCTGCCAGGACCTTTTCGGTATAGCGCTTCAGAATGGGAAGCTCGTATTCCGAAAGGCTCCCCCGTTCATCAATCTGCTTGTCCCCGAGGTATTCGGCAATTGCCGCCTGAGCCTCCTTTTCACCGATGAACTTTGTCATGAGATCAACGAATTCCACAATGGCGGGTGCCTTGCTCATCCTTTCACGCGGGAATGGTTCTTCGCGCACCTTGAAAACATCTACGAACTTGATGGCCTGCTCAGCCTCATTTTTATCCGGGTCGGTGAGCAGGGAAATACCAATAAATGCTCCGAGATTAAAGAACAGGGTCCAAAACAGGGAGTGGGGCAGCATCTCAAAACCACTCAGACCAAAGAGCTCGAGGGGGCGCAGGATTGCAAGACCGAACAATCCTTTATCAAGGATATTGCTCTCCATCCATCCCGAACGCACGAACAGGGGGATCAGAATAGTGTAGAACCAGAAGACAAATCCCAACAGCAGTCCCGTTATGGCACCGATTCGAGTGGCCCGTTTCCAGTAGAGTCCGCCGACAACGGCCGGCGCGAATTGCGAGGTGGCGACGAAGGCGGCGAACCCGATATTTGTCAGGGTATATGACTCACCGATAAACCGGTAGTAGAGATACCCGAGAAAGACGACCGTGATGATTCCCATCCGTTTGATGGTAACGAGGACCCCCGACATGTCTGAGTAGTCGATTCGTAATTTCAGGATGACCGGCATGACCAGATGGTTCAGTATCATGGTGGAAATGACAACCGATTCGACAATGACCATGCCGGCCGAGGCAGAGAACCCGCCGATGAAGACCAGCATCGCCAGCCAGGAATGGCCAGTTCGCAAAGGAAGATTGATGATGAAAAAATCCGCAGCAGCAGTATCCCCGCCGCTGATGATGACCCCTCCCAATGCTATGGGAACGACGAACAGAGTTATCAGAAACGCATAGACAGGGTAGTACCTATTAACATTTAAAAGTTCGGATAAAGCCTCTTCAGCTTGATCCGGGCATCAGTTGTTGTAAATTGCCAGTCAATCTTATTGGTACAGTTATTTCGGTCTTTTTCCCATGCAGTCACTTCGGCCTGCATTGTTGCCATATCAGGGATCCGGCGATCAAGGCACTGCCCCTTAAGCACGCTGAGTTCAATCTCGGCCATATTCAGCCAACTGCCGTGCTTGGGCGTGTAATGTATATCAAGTCGTTCAGCCAGTCTTCTGGCTTCTTGAGGTTCAAACGTTTCGTAGAGAGAGGCAATGCTGTGGGTATTC
>NZ_VLLN01000030.1 GCF_007830735.1 Geobacter argillaceus | reverse complement strand
GTCCTCACCTCGATCCTGTGCGAGGCGCTGATGGTGGCACTTGGCATCGGCGTCAAGGTCGCCACCCTGCCGGTCATCGCGCTGGGGGTGGGGATCGGCATCGACTATGCGCTGTATCTGCTCAGCATGCAGCTCAAATACCAGCGGGAAGGGCTACCGCTGGGCGAGGCGTACCAGAAGGCGGTGCAGTTCACCGGCAAGGTCGTTGGGCTCGTTGGGATCACCCTGGCCGGCGGGGTCATCACCTGGTCCCTGTCGCCGATCAAGTTCCAGGCCGACATGGGAATCCTCCTGACCTTTATGTTCCTCTGGAACATGATCGGGGCACTCATCCTCATCCCGGCCCTCTCACACTTCTTTCTCAGGAATGTCCATGACGAGGTGGAGGTGACCGTAGCGGAGACCGTTGCTGAACCGGCACAGGCTGCTTAGCAGCTGTTCCGGATGAAAACCGTAATGCGGCCCAAAGAACCCGAGAGCGGAGATACCCATGAATAACGGCAAAACAATCCTGATCGTCAATCCCGGCTCAACGTCAACCAAAATCGGCATCTTTTCCGACGGGGAAATGAAGGTAAATGAATCGGTCAAGCATGACGACGCGGAGTTGAGGAAGTTCCCGACCATCTGGGATCAATACGATTTCAGAAGAAATGCAATTTTCAAGGTCCTCAAAGACAACGATCTCTCCATGGGGGAGATGGATGCCATAGCCTGCCGCGGCGGCAACGTCAAACCGCTTCCCGGCGGCATCTACAGGATATGTCCCAAGATGATCAAGGACATGAAGAGCGGCATCTACGGCGGTCACCCGATCAACGTCGGGGGGCTGGTGGCCTTTGATCTGGGAAACCAGTTCAACATCCCGGTCCTGACCGCTGACCCACCCATGACCGATGAGCTCTGCAGTTCGGCCCGGTATGCCGGGATACCACAGATCACCAGGCAGAGCAGCTTCCACGCCCTGAACCAGAAGGCCACGGCCCGCAAGATTGCGGCTGAACTGGGCAGGAAATACGACGAGGTCAACCTGATCGTCACCCACCTGGGGGGCGGCATCTCGGTGGGCGCCCACCGGAAGGGGAAGATCATCGATGTCAACAACGCCCTGGACGGCGACGGTCCCTTTTCGCCGGAACGGGCCGGGAGCCTTCCGGCCGGAGACCTGGTGAAGCTCTGCTTCAGCGGCGAGTACAGCAAGGCCGAGGTGCTGAAGCTGTTGACCGGTGGCGGTGGATTATACGCCTACCTGAGCACGACCAATGTCATCGAGATCGAGAAACGGATCGCGGACGGGGACCAGCAGGCGGCAGAGGTGTTCGAGGCGATGATCTATCAGGTGGCCAAGGAGATCGGCGCCTGCGCGGCAGTGCTCGAAGGAGAGGTGGACGCCATTGCCCTGACCGGAAGCCTTGTCTATTCCCAGCGGCTCCTGGACAGCCTGAAGAAAAAGATTTCGTTTATCGCGCCGGTGTACCTGAATCCGGGCGAGAACGAGATGGAAGCGTTGGCCGATGCGGCCATGCGCTACTTCAACAAGGAAGAAGAGTTGTCAATTTACCGGGGCACAGAAGACGAAGCGGACGAGGCACGCTGCACCGCGGCGTGAATCCACACAAATACCAACAAAAGGAGACGGTCACATGGGACGACTTACGGGAAAAGTAGCGATCATCACGGGCGGTGCACAGGGTATCGGCGCGGCATATGCGGTAGGACTGGCCAAGGAAGGGGCCAGGATCGTCATTGCCGACGTGCTGGACGGCCAGAAGGCGGTTGAGGCGGTCAAGGCAGCCGGCAGCGACGCGATCTACGTCAAGACCGACGTCAGCAGCCAGGCGCAGTGCGATGCCATGGCCAAGGCAGCGGTGGACATGTTCGGCTCCATCGACATCCTGCTCAACAATGCCGCCATCTTCGGCAGCATCGTGCTGAAGCCGTTCATGGAGTGCAGTTCCGAAGAATTCATGAAAGTGCTGGAAATCAACGTCCTGGGCCAGTTCCACTGCATGAAGGCGGTCTTCCCCCATATGAAGGCCAAGGGGGGAAAAATCATCAATATCGGCTCCTCCTCGATCAACGAGGGGGTTCCTGGCATGCCGCACTACGTGGCCTCCAAGGGGGCCATCATGGCGCTGACCCGTTCCATGGCGCGGGAGATGGGGGATTTCAAGATCAACGTGAACACCATCGCCCCCGGCTTCACCCATTCAGACGGCGGCAACAACTTCGACAAGATCAAGCAGCTGGATCTGCCCCCCCTGGAAGAGCTGCAGCTCCAGGCCCGCTGCATCAAGCGGGAGGCGGTGCCGGAGGACCTGATCGGCCTGGCCCTGTTCCTCGCCACCGACGACAGCGCCTTCATCACCGGGCAGATGATTGTCCACGACGGTGGCTTGTCGTTCCACTGACATTCTGTCCGAGAAGAGCGTTTTTTTCGGATTGAAAACTATCTAACCAATGCCTCCGAGCCTCGCAGCCTAAAGGGAGCAATCCCCATGGCTGCCGGCCATTGGGTTCCGTCGGAAACGGCGGGACCTCCCTTTTGAAAAGGAGACCAGAATCCGGCGTTTAACCGAACAAAACCAGTTAAACACGGAGACACAGAGGTCACGGAGAGAACCAACCAACATAGTGAAAAGTCTAAGTGCTTGCTCTGTGTTCTCTGTGCCTCTGTGTTTCAATTGCCTGTTTTCAGGTTCAACTGAAAGGGAGAAGGAAACCATGGACAAGATACTGCGTGTGAATATGTCGGACCTGAGCACCCGTACCGAAGGGGTGCCAAAGGAATGGGCCGGACTCGGCGGCCGGGCGCTCACCTCCACCATTGTTGCCAAGGAGGTCATTCCCACCTGTCACCCCTTAGGTGACAACAACCGGCTGGTCTTTGCACCCGGCATGCTGAGTGGCACCGCCGCCGCCAACACCGGCCGTTTTTCCGCCGGCGCCAAGAGCCCGCTGACCGGCACCATCAAGGAAAGCAACGCCGGCGGTCTCGCGGCCCAGCAGTTCGCCCGCCTCGGCATCAAGGCGCTGATCATCGAAGGGCTGCCAAAAGAAGAGAAGTGGTACTCCCTCCACGTCAATCAGGACGGGGCATCGATCGCCGAGGAGACCGAGCTGATCGGGAAGGGAAACTTTGCCGTCGTGGACACCCTGGAGGCACGGCTCGGCAAGAAGACCGGCGTCATTACCATCGGCCCGGCCGGTGAGATGCGGATGCTCAGCGCCAACATCTCCGTCAAGGATTCCGACAGCAAGCTCCGCAGCCACGGCCGCGGCGGTCTGGGCGCGGTGATGGGCTCGAAACGGATCAAGTTCATCTCCATTGACGACTCCAAGGCCCCCGCCGTCCCGCTGTTCGATGCCGAAAAGTTCAAGACCGCGGCCCGTGCCTTTGCCAAGGCAGTCATCGAGCACCCGGCCACCGGCGAGGGGTTGCCGACCTACGGCACGGCGGAAATGGTGAACATCGTCAATGCCGCCGGCGGCCTGCCGACCCGCAACTTTACTTTTGGCCAGTTCGAGAAGCATGAAGAGATCTCGGGCGAGACCCTGCGGGAAACGATCATCGCCCGGGGCGGCAAGCCCAAGCACGGCTGCCAGCCGGGCTGCATCATCCAGTGCTCCCAGGTCTACCACGACAAGGATGGCAACTACGTCACCTCCGGCTTCGAATACGAAACCATCGAGATCCTCGGGGCCAACGCCTGCATCGGCAACCTGGACGACATAGCCGCTGCCGACTACATCATGGACGACATCGGGGTCGATTCCATCGAGACCTCGGTTGCCTTTGGCGTGGCCATGGAAGGGGGCGTGCTCCCCTTCGGCGACGGCAAGGGGGTGCTGCGCATCCTCAAGGAAGATGTCGGCGCCGGCACGCCGCTGGGCCGGATCATCGGCAACGGCGCCGGCCACGTCGGCAGGACCTTCGGCGTCACCCGGGTGCCAGTGGTCAAGAACCAGGCCATCCCTGCCTACGATCCCCGCTCGATCAAGGGGATCGGCATCACTTACGCCACCAGCACCATGGGCGCCGACCACACCTCAGGCTACGCGGTCGGCACCAACCTGATGGGGGTTGGCGGCGGAGTGGTCGATCCGCTCAAGAAGGACGGCCAGGTGGAGCTGTCCCGGCACCTCCAGATCATCACGGTCATGCTCGACACCCTCGGGCTCTGTCTCTTTGTCGGGTTCCCGGCAGCGGACATGCCCACCTGCGTGCCGGCCCTGATGGACATGCTCAACGCCCGCTTCGGCACCGAACTTACCCCGGAGTGGATCGGCGGCCTCGGCGTCAACACCCTCAAGACCGAGCGGGCCTTCAATATCGCGGCCGGTTTCACCAACAAGGACGACCGCCTGCCCGAATTCTTCAGAGA
The DNA here is from genome assembly GCF_007830735.1 of Geobacter argillaceus. Taxonomy (GTDB): domain Bacteria; phylum Desulfobacterota; class Desulfuromonadia; order Geobacterales; family DSM-12255; genus Geomobilibacter; species Geomobilibacter argillaceus. Next base: position 44,530 of record NZ_VLLN01000030.1, on the reverse strand, counting down.
ACCGGTGGCACCGCACAATGCGGTCTGGGACTTCACCGATGAGGAAATAGATGCATTCTGGGATTTCTGACCGTCTCCTTTCGTGCGCATCTCCCCGTCCATTGAGATCAGTGGCCGGGGGAGATGAAGTCGAACTGATGAGAGGAACACGCTATGAAGCTTACCATCCAGCTGTTTGCCACCTTCAGGAATGGCCGCTTCAAGGAAGAACAGAAAGAATTTGCAGACGGTATCACCCTTGGGCAGGTAGTTGCCGAACTCGGCATCGCCGAAACCGAGGTCGGCATGGCGCTTGTCAACGGGCGGCATGCCTCCATGGGGCACGAATTGGACGATGGGCATCTCCTCGCCCTCTTCCCGCTCCTCGGCGGAGGTTGATGACCGGCAGTCTGCTTCACACCGCAGGTAACATGGATCTGAAAAGGGAGGTACCAGATGTTCGGAATAGGCATGCCGGAACTGATCGTTATCCTGGTCATCATGCTGGTTGTCGTTGGGCCGACAAAGCTCCCCCAGCTCGGCGCATCACTGGGAGGCGCCATCAGGGGGTTCAGGAAAGCAGCGACTGAAGAACCGGTCGTGATCGATCAGAAGCAAGAGCGCACGGAGCACTAAACCATAACGAGGTGAAACATGGAACAGGTCGAAAAGCACACCGGCTACCGGTGGCTGGTATTGTTGGCTGGGTGCATGGCTATTTGTTCGATATACGTGGACATGATCGCCTATGCTCCCATACTGGGTGAGGTCGCCGGCAAGCTGAAAATTGAGCTGGGTGCCGCCACCAATCTCATGATGGGCTTTGTACTGTCAGTCGCATGCGTGCTGATCTGGGGCGGAGTCGTCTGCGACAAATTCGGCATAACAGTGGCCATGGTTCTGGGCCTGCTCTGTTCGACCGTGCCCACGGCACTCATCCCATTGATTGGCGGCAACTTTACCGCTGTCATGCTGGCCCGCCTGGTGCAAGGGGCGTCGGTCGGGTTCGTATTCGCAACAATCGGTCCGATTCTGGCCCTCTGGTTCCCTCCCAAGGAACACGGGATGGCCAGTGGCCTGCTGATCGGCTCAATCTCCCTTGGCTGTGCACTCGGCGTTTTCGCATCGCCGGCCATCCTTGCCATGACGGGCGGTTGGGAAAAAACCGTCTTTATCCTGGGGACCCCGGGTTGGGTGGCAATCCTGCTCGTCATGGTGATAACCAGAAAGAGCCCGCCGAATCTCGGCATAGCACAAGCCCAGTCTCCATCCGCCCCGCCCCGGGATGAAATGAGTTTCGTGGGTGCCCTCGCCTGCCCCATTACCTGGTTGGGCTCCCTCATTGTCTTCTGCAACGCCTGGGCGATGTACTGTCTTTACAACCTGGTTCCCCCCTACCTGGCAGCCAATCCACCGATGGGACTCGGACTCGGAGCGGCGATGTCGGGAAAATTGTCCATTGCCGTAACAATCATCGGACTCTTTGCCACGATATTCGGCGGCATCTTCTTTGACAAGGTCGCCAAAGGGAATTCCAGAGTAGCTGCCATCATCGGCTTCCTGATCTCCGCCTGCGTCATTGTCATCCTGTTGCCGATGGTATCGCAAAGCATTGGCGTCCTGGCACTCTGTCTCTTGATTTCGGGATGGGGGATTCCGTTCATGGGCCCATCCCTCAGCGCCTTCATCGCCATGAATTATCCTCCCAGCATTGTCGGGAGAATGATCGGCTGGTGGTTCGGGTTCGGCACGTTTGGCGGCGCTGCCGGGCTGTATCTGGGGGGGATGTCCATCAGCAAGTCAGGGAACTTTTATCTGGCAATCGGCATGATTTCCATTGCCTCGATAGTCGGCGTATTATTGTCACTGTTTTTGAAGAGCAACCGGAAGCTGCCCGTTGCGTGTTAGCGGTCGAGTGCAAGGCATGAATCTATCGGATAAACCACCGGCCATACCGGTGGTTTATTTTTGAATTTGTTATTGACTTCTATGGACAATAACGTTACCTTGTGTGCAAGAGATCGACACAGATGATATCATTCCGTGAAAATATAGTATTTTTGGTTGCCAAGGCCCACCAGCGGTCCCAGGGCGTCCTGAAAGGACACCTTCAGCCGTTCGGGTTGACCCCGATGCAGTGCCTGTTCATGGAATCCCTCTGGGAAGAGGACGGGCTGTCGGTTGGTGAGATCGGGCGGCGGATTGCCCTGGATACGGCCACCCTGGCAGGGATTCTGGATCGGATGGTTACCGCCGGCTGGGTCCGGCGCGAGCCCGACCCGTTGGATGGGCGGGTTGCCCGGGTGTATCTGACGGAAAAGGCTCAGGCAGCCATCACCGACCTGGCGGCGGTCATCGAACGGACCAACAACGAACTGCTGACCAATCTGCACGTGGAAGAAAAACTGCTGTTCAAGCGTTTTTTGCGGGATATCAAGGATTGAACGGCTCTCCTATTTTTTTTGGCATTTAAATTGTATGCAAGATATTGTCAAGCAGTAAAACGTCATTGGTTATCAACAACAGAAGGAGATAAACCATGTACATGCCCGATTATGAGTATCACACCCCGGGAACTTTGGCAGAGGCCTGTGCGCTTCTGGGCGAGCTGGGGGGAAAGGTTACGGTCCTGGCAGGGGGGTCGGACGTGCTTCACAAGATGAAGATCGGAAACCTTGTTCCCGACCATCTCGTGTCGCTGAAAAACCTGAAAGAACTGCGGGAGATCCGCTACGAGCAGGGACGGGGAGTGGTGATAGGCGCCCTGGTAACCCACGACGGGATCTACCGGTCGCAACTTCTTCAGAAGCACTTTCTTTCGCTCCCCATGGCAGCGCACACCATGGCCAACACGCAGGTCACCAACATCGGGACCATTGGCGGCAACATTGTCAACGGCTCGCCGCTGGCAGACCTCCCCCCCATCCTGATCGCCCTCGGCGCCTCGGTGAAACTGGTGGGAAGAAGCGGTGAAAGGGTTCTTCCCCTTGAGGAGTTCATCGTCGGTCCGGGAAAAACGGTCATCGCACAGGACGAGATCCTGACCGAGATATCCATCCCCGACCAGCCGACCACCGGAAGCACTTACAATAAGTTCGGTCTGCGCAAATCCGGCGCCCTTGCCGTGGTCAGCGTTGCCACGGCAGTGACCGTTAAGGACGGGACCATTTCTGATGCCCGCATTGTCCTAGGCGCCGTCGCTCCGGTGCCGCTACGCGCCAAAAGCGCCGAAGCGTCGCTTAAGGGGAAAAAGGTTTCCGATGAGGCGATCGAGGAAGCGGCCGCCGCCGCGGCCGCCGACAGCCGACCGATATCGGATCTCAGGGGTTCGGCAGAATATCGGCGCGAGCTGGTTCGGGTGTTCACGAAACGCGCTCTCCGCAAAGCCATCGACGAAGGTCACGTGTAAGGAGGTAGGAGATGTCTAACGTTATAACTGATAAAGACGGGGTGAAGCGCTATCTTATCACCCTACAGGTAAACGGCGATGAGCACACCATCTTGGTCAAGGGGAATACCACCCTGACCAACGCGCTGCGCGACCAGCTCGACCTCACCGGTACGAAAAGGGGTTGCGAGCTGGGGGATTGCGGTTCCTGCACGGTCCTTTTTGACGGCAGGCCGATCAACTCCTGCATGAAGCTGGCGGTCGAGGCCGAAGGGCACGAGATCGTCACCATTGAGGGTGTCGCCGCCAACGGTGAACTCGACGCGATACAGCAGTCGATGATCAACCACGCCGCTGTCCAGTGCGGATACTGCACCCCGGGAATGGTGCTCTCGGCCAAGGCGCTTTTGACCCGCAACCCCCACCCCACCGAGCCTGAGGTGCGCGAGGCAATAGCAGGGAATCTCTGCCGCTGCACCGGCTACGTCCATATCGTGGAGGCGGTCCTTGCGGCATCCCGCGGCGTACTTGCCCCGGACGACGGGGCGCACGCCACTGCAGGAGGTGCGAAATGAGCAAGAACTATAACGTCATAGGCCATAGCAAACCGAAGATCGACGGACCCGAGAAGGTGAGCGGTGCCGCCAAATATACGGGGGACCTGAAATTTCCGAACATGCTCCACGGAAAGATCCTGACCAGCCCCCACGCCCATGCCCGCATCCTCTCCATCGACACCTCGGAGGCGGAGAAGCTCCCCGGGGTGAAGGCGGTCATCACCCACAAGGACGTGCCGACCCTGAAATACGGCCTGAGCCCGGCGCGGTGGGACGAGAACATCTTCTGCAGCGAAAAGACCCGCTTCGTCGGCGACAAGGTGGCCGCGGTCGCCTGCCTCGACGAGGAGACCTGCTACAAAGCGCTGAAGCTCATCAAGGTGGAGTATGAAGTGCTCCCGGCGGTCCTGGATTTCCTTACCGCCATGGACGAGGGGCAGCCCCTGGTTCACGAGGAGTATGCGCGCAACATCAACACCGAGATCCACCAGGAATTCGGCGACGTGGCCAAGGCCTTTGCCGAAGCGCATCATGTCCGTACCGACACCTTCATCGGCCAGCGCACCTACCAGTGCCCGATAGAGCCGCACTCCGCCATCTCCATGTGGGACGCTGGGAAGCTCACCGTCTACTCGAGCACCCAGTCCCCCCACTACTTCCAGCATTATATCGCCCGGGAGTTCGGCATGGACATAGGCGACGTCCGCGTGCTCAAGACCTTCGTCGGGGGCGGTTTCGGCGGCAAGCTGGAGCCGACCGGCCTGGAATTCGCCGGGGCGGTCCTGGCCAAGATCACCAGCCGTCCGGTGCGGATGTTCTACGACCGCGCCGAGATGTTCGCCCATAACCGCGGGCGTCACGCACAGCAGATGGAGATCACCACCGGCGTCGACAAGGACGGCAAGATCCTCGGGGCCTATGCCAACTTCAAGATGGACGGCGGCGCCTATACCAGCCTGGGGATTGCCAGCGCCTACTACGCCGGTGCGCTCCTCCCCATGACCTACGAGTTTGACAACTTCAAGTTCGACATGTACCGTGTCTACACTAACCTCCCCGCCTGCGGCGCCCAGCGCGGGCACGGCGCTCCCCAGCCCAAGTACGCCTTCGAGAGCCACCTGGACAACGTCGCCAAGGACCTGGGGATCGATCCCATGGATATCCGTATCCGCAACGCCCGGCGACCCGATACCGTCACCCCCAACGATTTCAAGATCAATTCCTGCCATATGAAGGAGTGTCTGGAGCGTGCGCGGGAGATATCGGGGTGGGATGAGAAGAAGAAAAACAAGATACCGGGGCGCGGTATCGGGGTTTCCACCGGAAGCTTCGTAACCGGCGCAGGTTATCCGATCTATCGTACCGACCTTCCGCATGCGTCGGCCTTTATCAGGGTCAACGAAGACGGCACCGCGGCCACCCTCTACACCGGGTCGGTCGATATCGGTCAGGGTTCCGATACGGTGCTCTGCCAGATGGCTGCCGAGGCGATGGGGTACCGCTACGAGCAGATGAAGATCGTCGCCGCCGACACGGAGACCACTCCGCTCGATTTCGGCGCCTACGCCAGCCGCCAGACCTACATGTCCGGCACTGCCGTCAAGCTCGCCGGTGAGGAGGTAAAGAAGCAGATCCTCGAAATGGCCTCCTTCATGCTCTCCCTCCCCCCCGAGGACTTGGACTGCGAGGACGGCATCATATTCTCCAAGTCCCGCGACGACAAATCCATCACCTTCCAGGAGGCGGCGCGCAAACACTTCGTCCTCAGAGGCCCCCTTATGGGCAAGGGCGTCTACACCCCCCCCAAGCTGGGTGGCACCTTCAAAGGGGCTGCGGTCGGCACCTCTCCGGCTTACAGCTTCGGCGCCCAGATCGGGGAAGTGCAGATCGATGCGGAAACCGGTGAAATTTCGGTGCTCGGCATCTGGGACGTACACGACTGCGGCAAGGTGATCAACCCGCGTCTGCTGCACGGTCAGGTGCACGGCGCCCTGTTCATGGGGATGGGTGAATCCGTCTGGGAAGAGGTGCTCTTCGACGACAAGGGAAAAATCATCAACGCCGAACTGGCCAACTACAAGATGCTGACCGCTATGGATATGCCTCCCATTGAGTCCGAGGTGATCGATAGCTACGAGCCCACCGGCCCCTGGGGAGCCAAGGAGGTTGGCGAGGGATCAACCAACCCGACCCTGGGGATGTTCAGTAACGCCATCTTCGACGCCATGGGGGTACGGGTGAACAGCCTGCCTCTCACCTACGAAAAGGTCTGGCGGGCGCTCAAGGAAAAGCGTGAGCGGGAGGCTGCAGAAAAGGCTTAGCAGTGACAGAGCCCCGGCCCTTGAGGGGGTCGGGGCTTTTCTGATATACAAGGAGCTTGGAAACTATGTGGGACTGGATCAGCAAACTCGATGAACTACGGCGACAGAATCAGCTGGCCGTGCTGGTGACGGTCATCAAAAGTACCGGTTCGACCCCGCGCAAGCACGGGGCCAAGATGATCGTCCTGCCGGACGGCACCTTTTTCGGCACGGTCGGCGGCGGGGTGCCGGAGTACTACGCCCTGGAGGATGCCCGCAAATGCTTCGACGAGATGCAAGGCGCCAGTTCAAAAGTTCCGTTGCAGCAGCGAGGGGAGTTCCCCGCCTGCGGCGGGACCATGGAGTTCTATATGGAGCTGATCAACGACACCCCCTGCCTCTATCTCTTCGGCGCCGGACATATCGGCCAGTCACTCTGCCAGGTGCTGGACGGGACCCCCTTCCGCATCCATCTGATCGACGAGCGCGATGAATGGATCAACGGTGCGGCCATTCCGGAGAGCGTCATCCGCCACCACAGCCACTGGAGCGATTTTATCCAGAACGCCGCCTGGTGCGACAAGCGGACCTTTGTCACCATCCTCACCTACAACGGCTCAGTCGACCAGCAGGTCCTGGAGGAAGTCCTCCCCCACCCGGCACGATTTGTCGGCATGATCGGCAGCAAGTCCAAATGGGCCGGGGTCCGGAACAACCTGGACGGCAAAGGGCTGGATCTCTCCAAAGTTCACTGCCCCGTCGGCCACGACAATGGCGGCAAGTCCCCGCGGGAGATCGCCATCAGCATCGCCAGCCAGCTCCTTGCCACCTATAACGGGCGTGAGTAACTAACGATGAGAGCTCTGAAGGATCGCGTCATCATCATCAGGGGAGCAGGAGAAATGGCCACCGGCGTGGCCTGTCGACTCTTTCGCGCCAACTTCCGGCGCATCCTCATGCTCGAAACCCCTTCCCCCTTGGCGGTCCGAAGGCGTGTCTCCTTCTGCGAGGCGGTTCACGAACAGACTGTGTCCGTGGAGGGGATCGAAGCGGTCAAGGTAAGTAACGAGCGAGAACTACAGCAAGCCTGGGCAACGGGACAAATCGCCGTTACGGTAGACCCGAAGGGGGAAAGCATCGCCCACTACCGGCCGGACCTGCTTATCGATGCCACCCTGGCCAAACGCAACCTCGGCATCTCCAAGGACGATGCCCCGCTGGTGATTGCGCTCGGCCCCGGTTTCTCGGCCGGCAGGGACTGTCACGTGGTGATCGAGACCAACCGCGGGCACGATCTCGGCCGCCTGATCAGAACCGGCACGGCCGAGGCGGACACCGGCATTCCCGGTGACATTGCCGGCTACACGGCGGAGCGGGTCCTTCGCGCCCCTGCCGCTGGCCTCTTCACCACGGAGAAGGAGATCGGCGACCCGGTTCGCAAGGGAGAGGTCATCGGCACGGTCGGCAGCGCCGAGGCGACCGCGCAGATCGGCGGCATCCTGCGCGGCCTGATCAGGCCCGGCTCCGAGGTCAAAAAAGGGCTGAAGATCGGGGATGTCGACCCGCGGGGCATCGCTGGCTATTGCGACACCATCTCGGAAAAGGCCAGGTCCCTGGGTGGGGCGGTGCTGGAGGCGATCCTGGCCGAGTACAACGTGTAAGTAGTTTGCTTCAAACGAAAAGGGTCGGTGCTTTTTTGAGCCGATATCGTTGCAGGCTCACGAATGTTCGTTTTCGCTTATCTTTTGCCACGTCCGTAGCTTATCCCGAGCTTTCTCATGCGACCCCGCAGTGTGTTGGCGTTGATCTTGAGGAGTTCCGCCGCGCCACCGGGGCCGTTAATCCTGCCATTGGCAATTTTCAGTACCCTGCTGATGTGAGAGGCCATAGCTTCGTCTAGCGCAAGGGGGAGTTCAAATGCCCCAGCGCCCTGCCCCGGTCCGGCCTTTCCTACAGCCTCGGCATGCAACGTATCGAACATCAGTTGCCCCCCCCGGTTCCGTATGATCTCCCTTTCCACCAGGTTTTCCATTTCACGGACGTTTCCCGGCCAACTATAGTTCATGAGCCGATCCAACGCACCGGGTGCGATGCCGGGCGGAACGGCTATCCCCATCTCCCGGCTTTTATGGGCGATAAAGTGTCTAACAAGCGGGGGAATATCTTCTTTCCTCTGCCGCAGGGGGGGCAGGATTATGGGAAAGACGTTCAACCGGAACCAGAGGTCTTCCCTGAACCGGTTTTCCGAAACCATCCCTTCCAGGTTGCGGTGCGTTGCGGCAATCACCCGGATATCTACGGAGATCGGTTTATTCCCCCCTACCCGTTCGACTTCACGGTTCTGGAGAACGCGCAGAAGCCGTACCTGGGCCTGAGGAGGGAGTTCCCCGATTTCGTCAAGGAAGATGGTCCCACCATCGGCCCGTTCGAAACGACCACGTTTTTCAGCAGTCGCGCCGGTGAACGCCCCTCTTTCGTGACCGAAAAGTTCAGAGTCAATCAGTTCTATCGGAATGGCGCCGCAATTGACCTTGATGAAAGGACCATCCTTACGCGGCGAGGCAAAATGAATCGCATTGGCGATCAACTCCTTGCCCGTTCCGGTCTCTCCCATGAGCAGCACGGTGTTGTTCAACGACGCTATCTGCCGAACCATCTCCATCACATTCCGCATCCCTGAATTCCCGCCAACGATCTCGTCTCCTGCCTGTGCCAGCAGTTCCTTTTTAAGATAGCGGTTGTCGTCGATGAGGGTGTCCCGGTACTTCACCACGGATTGATGCGCCAGGGCGTTTGCCAGGGCGATGGCAAACGGTTCCGAGACGGTCGCCAAAAGATCGATATGTTCGGATGAATATCTCCCGTCCCCCCGCGCCCGCAGGACCAATAACCCGATCACCTCTCCTTCGATCTGAAGCGGTAGCACGAGGTCGGAATTGCCCGAAAACTTGAGCATCGGATCGATAGCGCGAATGTAGTTCTTCCGATCGCTGGGCAGGACGATAAATGGCTTGCGCTTTTTCCGGAGCCATTCCCAAAGCCCTTCGGGTACCGGGACTATCTCTTCATGGGCCGTCTCCTCAACCGTAACGACGTGAGCTATCCTTCGTATTGCTCCCAGGTTCTGGTCCAGTATGTCGAGATAGATGTCATCCATGGGAAAAAAGTCCCGCAGGTAGACAAACGCATTTCTGAGAGCGGTCTCCAGGTTGAGGCTGCTGCATATTCTGCGTGTTACTTCCCGAAAAAACTCATCACGATTTACGATCATGGCGGTCCTCTCCTTCGGGCAATTATCATATTTGTCAACTTGTATACCTATTTATCAAATACATCAACAGCATACTGAGGTATTTGGTAACCAAACAAGCCCATCTACGTAACCAGCTTATTTAACAACACTTTTATATTGGCACAGAAAGAGCATTAATGAGGCCAGTGGCGTAAAACAGCGTTCGCTGTATTGGTGAGGATTAAGGCTCAAAAGGTAATCCTGAGTGTGATGGAGTCTTCTCTTACTTGCAAAGGAACTGCATACATTGCGGATTAGTTGGCATCGTTAGTCGGATACAAATACACCGAACATTGTTTGACCTGGAGATAACACAGCAACCGCGGCTCTTTGCTGCGAAAGGAGAGCTTGATGTTAGATCAACTGATTCACCTGAAAGTAAACGGTACGCTTCACACGGTGGCAGTGCCTCCGCACCGGACGCTTCTGGAGGTGCTCAGGGAGCAGTTGGGGTATACCGGAACCAAAAGAGCCTGTCGCGTTGGGGATTGCGGTGCATGCACGGTCATCATCGATGGCAAGGCGGTTCTGTCCTGCCTGACCCTGGCAGTGGAGGTCCAGGAAAAGGAGATCCTGACCATCGAGGCGCTGGGTGACGGCGACCGCCCCGACCCCCTCCAGCAGAGCTTTGTCGATTGCGGCGCCGTTCAGTGCGGGTTCTGTACGCCCGGGATGGTTCTGTCGGCCAAGGCGCTGCTTGACGAGAACCCGCAACCGGAACGGGAAGAGGTACGCCGGGCCATAGCCGGAAATCTCTGCCGCTGTACCGGATACGCCAAGATAGTGGAAGCAATTGAGGACGCCGCAACAAAGCTGTCCTGAAAACAACACCAATTTCCATACTATAGGAGAAGGTATGTCTGATTATGCTGTGTTAGGCAAGCGGTTGCCACGAGTGGACGGACCGGTCAAAGCTGCGGGGACCGCTCGCTTTACCGATGACCTGTCGCTGCCGGGGATGCTTCACGGCAAAATATTGCGCAGTCCCCATGCCCACGCGAGGATACTGCGGATAGATACCACACGGGCGGAAAAGCATCCGGGGGTTCGTGCGGTTATCGTGGGAGAGGATTTCGGCGATTACCGTTATGGATTGAAGCCCGACACGCGGGATGAATATCCTCTTGCCAGGGGCAAGGTTCGCTACCTGGGTGAAGAGGTGGCAGCAGTGGCGGCCATAGACGAAGAAACCGCCCTGGAGGCGCTGGAACTGATCCAGGTGGATTACGAGGTCTTGCCGGCTGTGACGGACCCGGAGGAGACCCTGCGGGAAGGAGCCCCCCTCATCCACGATGACAAGCCGGGCAATATCAGTGTCCATATGAAAACCAGCTTCGGTGATGTGGACGAGGCTTTCCGGCAGGCGGATTATATCCGGGAAGACCGCTTCTATAGCCAATCCGTCTTACACGGCTTTCTGGAACCGAATGCCGCTCTCGCTCTCTGGGAGGCGCCCAACCGGATCACCATCTGGGCCTCCAAGCAGAGCCCCTACTTCCTGTATCGCAACCTGTCCAACTGTTTCAATGTGCCGCTGAGCAACGTCCGGCTCATCCAGCCGTACATCGGTGGCGGGTTTGGCGGGAAAAACGGCGGGTACCCGGTCGACTTCTGCGCGGTGATGCTCTCCAAGAAGTCGGGTCGCCCGGTAAAGATCGTGCTCACTATGGAAGAAGTTCTCTCCTCGCACCGTCGCAGGCACCCGATGATCGTCTGGCTGAAAACGGGGGTCAAAAAGGACGGTACGCTGCTCGCTCACGACTGCCGCATCATCGCCGATGGCGGCGCGGGAACGGGGGTGGGACCCAGTACGATAGCCAATGCATTCTATTTTCTGAACCTCCCCTATGTGGTCCCCAACGTTCGATTCGACGGTATCCGCGCATACACGAACCGACCCATCTCAGTGGCACAACGGGGCAACGGCATCCAGCAGATACGTTTTGCCGCAGATGTTCAGCTTGACATGATCGCTGAAGATCTCGGTCTGGACCCGGTTGAGATTCGGGAGAAAAACGGAGCCTATACCGGCTACAAGACGACAAGCGGCATGCATGTCAAGAGCTGCGGTCTGCAAGAGACCATAACCGACGCGGTCAAGGCAGCAGAGTGGGAGACGCATTACCGCCCCTGGCGGGAGAAAAAGCACGAGCCGCTCGGCCGCATCGCGACGGGGGTGGGGATTGCCTGCAATTCGTTTGAATCCGGTGCGCGCCTGACCGGCCACAACTGCTGCACGGCAGTGATCAAGGTCCATGAGGATGGAACGGTATCGCTACTGACGGGATCAACCGATTCCGGCCAAGGTTCCGAAACCGTGCTTGCCATGATCGTGGCCGAAGTTCTGGGGACGCGCCTGGAGGATGTCTTTGTTCCCCAAACCGACAGCAGTGTCACGCCGGTTGATCCGGGCAGCTTCGGCAGCAGGGTGAGTTCCACTGCCGGTAATGCCGTATTGATAGCAGCCAAGGACGCCAAACAGCAATTGCTCAAGGTTGCTGCTGAACTGCTTAAGGCAGACCCGGACACCATCGAATTTCGCGACCGCAAGGTATTCGTCAGGGAAGCTCCGGAGAGGTTGCTACGCTTTCGGGATCTTGCCCGCCAGACCGTGGCGTGGGGCTCGGGAACCACGGTCATCGGCCAGGGGAGTTGGGGACAGAGCATTCCCCCCCTTAACTTCGAAACAGGAGAGGGAGACGCGGGCGGTGCCTACAGCTTCGGCACACAGGCCGCCTGGGTCGAGGTGGATACCCGGACGGGCAAGGTGACGGTACCGCGCATGGTGGTGGCGCACGATCTCGGCTTCGCCCTGAATCCTCTTGCCGTTGAGGGCCAGCACGAAGGTTCCATTGCCGGTGGGGTCGGCCATACTATTTACGAACATTGTGTCGAGGAAAATGGGCAGAATCTGACCCCTAACCTGACGGCCTACGGTCTCCCCACCGTCTATGATCTGCCCGAGGAGATGGTCTCGCTGTCGATCGAGACCATCGATCCGGTGGGGGCATTCGGCGCCAAGGAATCAGGGGAAGGAACCCAGGTCTCCACCATTCCGGCGATCGTCAACGCTATCCACAACGCTATCGGGGTCTGGATTACCGATCTCCCCGTCACTCCCGAGAAGGTGCTCAAGGCCCTGGGGGACAAGAAGGCGCAGGCCAAGGCAACTGCGGAGGGACAGCCATGAGATTGAAAAAATTCGAGCACTTCGAGCCGAGGATGCTCTCTGAAGCCTGCCAGCTCCTGAAAGACTTTGCGGGTAAGGCGGCAGTGATTGCCGGCGGCACCGACCTCGTGGTCCGCATGAAGTACGGTGTGGCAACGCCGGAGTGCCTTATCAACCTGAAGAAAGTGGAAGGCCTCAGCAGTATCAGTTCGGTCGGCGAAAACCTGCACGTGGGAGCCCTCGCCACCCTCACCCAAGTGCGGTGCTCCGACCTGGTGCAGGAACGTTACCCGATACTCGCGGAAGCGGCCCTCGCGGTCGGGGCCGCCCAACTCCAGAACATGGGGACCATCGGCGGCAACATCTGCCTGGAACCGCGCTGCTGGTACTTCCAGCAGAGGAGCTCATGGAGGCAGGCTCGACCGAACTGTTTCAAAAACGGCGGCGACGTCTGTTACATGGCCAAAGGCAGCACGCGCTGCTACGCGCTTTACTGTGGCGATACCGCTGCCGCGCTCCTGGCCCTGGACGCTAAGGTACGGCTGGTGAGCCTTGGCGGGGAGCGCACCGTACCGATTGAGGAGTTCTTTGTCGACAACGGCATGCGCCACACTGATCTGCAGCTCGGCGAACTGCTGGCCGAGGTCATCCTCCCCGGGCCGGGAGTGGGACAATGCGGCACCTACCTCAAGTACCGAAAGCGCGGTGCCCTGGACTTTCCCATCGTCGGCGTTGCCGCGGTCATCACCAAGGAGACTGCTGCCTCGCGGTTGCGCATCGCCGTCACGGGCGTGGGCTCCTCCCCAGCGTTGGTCGTCCCCCCGGCAGATTTCCCGGCAGAAACTGGATTGACGCACGAAATGATCGACCGCATGGCTGAAATCGCACGAAAACAGGTGAAACCGGTCTCGCATATGGAGGTATCCCCCAGCTACCGCAAAGAACTGGTCGGCGTGCTGGTCAGGGACGCTCTGGAAAAGCTGGCCGGGGCATGAGATTGGCCAGCTAACAACCAAAGGAGTACGAACGCATGTCAATACCGTTCATCAGTCGTCGCGACATTGACTTCCTCCTCCACGAACTGCTCGATGTCGAACAGTTGACCGCGCATCCCTGCTACGAAGAGCACAGCAGGGAGACTTTCAAGGCTATTCTTGACGTGGCCGAGCAGATAGCCAGGGAGAAGTTCCAACCGCACAATGCCGAGGGGGACAGGAATGAACCGGTGGTGGTGGATGGGCGGGTGCGGCTCATCCCCGAGGTGAAGGAGGCGCTGCAGGCGTTTGCCGAGGCCGGTTTTTTCAGCGCTTCCCACAGTGCAGAACTCGGGGGGATACAGCTCCCCACGGTGCTCAACAACGCGGTCCTCTCTTTTTTCAGTGCCGCCAATATCGCCACTGCCAGCTATGCCCAGCTGACCATGGCCAACAGCCACCTGCTGGCGGTCCACGCATCGGCAGAACAGCAGAGGCTCTATCTGGCTCCGATGATGACCGGCCGCTTCTTCGGGACCATGGCCATGACCGAACCGCAGGCCGGCTCATCGATTTCCGATCTGATCACCACTGCCGAACCGACGCCGCAGGGGCACTACCTGATCAGAGGGAATAAGATCTTCATCTCCGGCGGCGAACATGAGATGGCAGAGAACATCGTTCACCTGGTGCTGGCACGCATCAAGGGTGCCCCGGCCGGGGTGAAAGGGATCTCGCTCTTTATCGTGCCGCGCTATCGGGTCAATCAGGACGGCAGCGTGGGCGAAGACAACGACGTGGCGCTGTCGGGACTCATTCACAAGATGGGGTGGCGGGGGACGACCTCGACAATGCTCAATTTCGGCGAAAACGGCCGATGTTTCGGCTATCTGATCGGCGAACCGAACCAGGGGCTCTCCTACATGTTTCACATGATGAACGAGGCCCGCATCAATATCGGTCAGTTTGCCACCTGCATCGGTTACGCCGGGTATCTCTATTCCCTGGACTATGCCCGCAATCGTCCCCAGGGGCGTCTCCCCTCCGACAAGGACCCGCTCTCCAGGCAGGTCATGATCATCGAGCATGCCGATATCCGCCGCATGCTGCTCATGCAGAAGGCCTACGTCGAGGGCTCCCTCGCGCTGATACTCTATGCCTCGCTTCTCGTGGACCGGCAAAAGGTAGGGGGAGATCAAGAGACCCGCAAGGCGGGACTTCTGCTCGACATCCTCACCCCGATCGTCAAGGCCTGGCCTTCCAAGTTCTGCTTCGAGGCGAATAGTCAGGCCGTTCAGATCCTCGGCGGGTACGGATACACACGCAAGTATCCGGTGGAGCAGCTGTTTCGCGATAACCGCCTCAGTCAGATACATGAAGGGACCAACGGCATTCAGAGTATCGATCTTCTGGGCCGCAAGGTCTCCATGGAAAACGGCGCAGCCTTCAAGCTGCTGATGGAAGAGATCCGCTCAACCAT
Source organism: Geobacter argillaceus (assembly GCF_007830735.1). Lineage (GTDB taxonomy): Bacteria > Desulfobacterota > Desulfuromonadia > Geobacterales > DSM-12255 > Geomobilibacter > Geomobilibacter argillaceus. The sequence continues at coordinate 29,391 of NZ_VLLN01000030.1, read as the reverse complement.
TGGCGAGGCGGCTGGTGATGCGTTGTTGAGAACGTGGTCCCGGGAACTGGATCAGGCAGTGCAGCAGATGCAGGGGACCACGGAGAGGTTGTTGGAGGCAAGGGAACTGGCCGGGGCCGACCTTTTCCTGGCCAATGCCTCGCTCTATCTGGAGATGCTGGGACACGTTGTCATCGCCTGGATCTGGCTGCGCCAGGCACAGGCAGCTGCCCGGCAGTGCGAAACCGCCAGTGGGGCCAACCGCGATTTTTATCGCGGCAAGCTTCAAGCCTGCTCGTTCTTCTTCAACTGGGAGTTACCCAAGGTGCACCATCAGGCAAAGATACTCGGCAGCCTCGAACCGACCTGCTACGCAATGCAGGACAGCTGGTTCTGACCAGACAAGAACGGAGGCAGTTCACCATGGCGGCAGAACAATCGACTCAACTGCTGGAACGGATCAGGCATGAAAAACTCCGGTCCAAGGTCATGACGGCCGAGGATACGGTGGCGCTTTTCGAGAACGGCATGTATCTCGGGTTCTCGGGGTTTTCCGAGGGGCACCCCAAACTGGTGCCGGCAGTGCTGGCCGATCACGTGGAAAGCAAGGGGCTTGCCGGGAAGATGCGCTTCAATGTGTACACCGGTGCGTCCATCGGCGTGATCCTTGGGCAACGAGAAGACATCAAGATTAGCCGATTGTGCTGCTGTGATACTCCTTTCATTGTTGTGTGAGGGCCGGCCGACGGGCTGGCCCTGTTTTTTTGTAGTGATAAACAGGAAGCGGCAGAAAAAGGACAAAGCGAGGTGTACGTATGCTTATCGTTGTCTGCATCAAACAATCCTGCTACCTCGGCCGGCATAACGACATTTACCAGCGTGCCCGGTCTCAACTTCTTTGATAATTGCGATGAGTTGCATTATGCTTAAATCGTGATTTTTCACCTCAATCCTGACTCGTTATTTTAATAGAATGTCTATACCCAACACATCTTAATTCATTATAAAATTACAATCTACTACTTTACCTGAAAGGTATTGATAGGACATGGCGCTTAGAAAAACAGCAAGCGATGCTGATTTAATTACAGCAAAATCAATCAGACCCGAGCATTTGGGTGAGCAGGTCCAGTTTGGGGTCTCGATACTCGATCCGGATTTACGCTATATCCATGTTAACGATCGAATGGCATCGATTGACGGCATTCCGGCAGAACAACATATTGGCAAAACGGTTAAGGAACTTGATCTGCAGGTTGCATCGGCCATCGAGCCCCTGCTTTCGCGGAAGACCATTGATGACCGGCCCTTTGTGGAGTGCAAGGTTTTTGTGCACAACACATTTCCGGGACGGCCGTCGAAAGCCGTGTCCTGGCTGATCAGCTGTCATTGTCTCAAAACAGAAGACGGAACGATGATTGGTTACTGTCTCATTGTCCATGATGTAACAGAACAGAAGGTAAATGAGGCGGAGCAGACAGAACGCCTGAAGATCGAAGCTCTGCTCCTGGATGTATCGACTACATTCATCAACGTGCCCATTAGCGACGTGGACATCAAGATAGAGCGAGGCCTGCAAAAGGTCGTCGAGTTCTTGGGATTTGATAGGAGCAGCATTTGGGAGGTGCTACCCGGACGGATGCTACTCACGCATTCCTTTGCTTTACCGACAATCAAACGGCCGCCTCTCGATATTGACGGTTTGATCCCCGTTTGGATTAATTTGCTCCGCAAAGGAGAGATTTTCAGGGTTTCCGATGTCGACGAATTGCCTGACATATATTGGCGCGAGAAAAAATTCTGTAAGGACCAAGGCGGAATCAAATCGATTTTGTTCATTCCGACCAGTTCAGGCGGAACAGTCGTGGGCACCATCGTCTTCGTTTCTTACCGGGCCAAAAGAGAATGGCCCGAAGAACTGATCCAAAGACTGCGCCTCTTGTGGGAAATTTTCGCCAATGCCTTGGAACGGAAACGGGCCGACGAGAAGATTCAGAATGCACTGGCTGAAATCCAGCGGTTAAAAGACCGCCTGGAGGCGGAAAACCTCTATCTGCGCGATCAGATCAGCATCGAATATAAGCATGATGAGATCATCGGGAAGTCCGAGGGTATTCAAAACGTTTTGTTACAGTTGGGACAGGTCGCCAAGACCGATGCCACTGTGCTTATTTTGGGTGAGACGGGAACGGGGAAGGAGCTAATAGCAAGAGCCATTCATAACCAAAGCAACCGCAAGGCCCGCGCCATGATCAAGGTGAATTGCGCAGCATTACCGGCAGCGCTTACCGAGGCTGAGCTTTTCGGATACGAAAAGGGAGCCTACACGGGGGCGGTGTCGAGTCAAATCGGCCGTTTTGAGGCTGCCAACTGCTCAACCATTTTTTTGGATGAAATTGGTGAGTTACCTCTGGAGCAGCAATCGAAGCTGCTTCGCGTGCTTCAGGAAGGGCAGTTTGAACGGTTGGGGAGTCCGAAGCCGGTTGATGTAGATGTGCGGATCATTGCGGCGACCAATCGAGACCTTGCTCAGGCCGTCAGGGAAGGGAGGTTCCGCGAAGACCTGTATTATCGTCTGAATGTCTTTCCGATTTCAGTCCCTCCTTTGCGCGAGCGTCGGGAGGATATCCCGTTTCTTGTCTGGGCAATGATCGAGGAGTTCAGTCAGACCTTCGGTAAGGCGATAGAGCGTATCCCCAAAAAAAACATGGCTGCCATGGAGCGCTACCTTTGGCCCGGCAATATCAGGGAGCTACGGAATCTGGTTGAAAGGGCCATGATCCTTAGCAAAGGTACGACGCTCGTTGTTGACGTGCCGGACGGTTCCGGCACAACTGCCGCCCCCCCCATGACCATCGAAAGCCTGGAACGAAGCCATATCACCTCAGTGCTGGATAAAACAGGGTGGCGCATTCGTGGAAAAAACGGAGCAGCTGAAATCCTCGGGATGAAACCGACGACACTTCACGCGAGAATCAAAAAGTTAGGAATCAGGAGGAGCAACGCTCAATCTTAAGAGATAACGTGCCAGGAAACATAAAGCTCCTGCCTCCTAGACACAAACACGTATCCCCCCCGTCCAAATGATAATTCAACAGCCGAGAATATAGAAGCCTCTTCAAAGGATCAGTCTCATCAACAGACCATATATGGACGGCCCAACCAAATATGGTTTCTTCCCTACCGGTGGCTTCCTTTTTCATTAATCCCAATATGATTCAGCTCATTAGCAACTGACTGCAACGCTTTGCTTGCTGCTGTTATCATAGCTATCGACCAAATATGGTCGGCTATCTTTCTATCACGCCAATCAAGAAATAGTATTTTATTTAATATATTTTAAAAATCAATATGTTACATAGTATAATTAATTTAATTATCTAAAGGCACAACAAATGCAATACATCGTTTTTATAATATCTAGATTTCTAAAGCAATAACGGATAAGGCGAGAACGCTATTGGAAAAGGAGTTGGAGCATGTCAAAGCGGTTTTTCGTTGGTCTCGACATGGGATCATCTCGGACAAAGGTTGCGCTCCTCAATGCCGATCGGCAACTGGTCGGTTACGCGGTTAAGAAGTCGGGAACCGATTTCGCCGCAACCGCCAAGGCCTGCTTGGATGTTGCACTCGATATGGCCGGAGGAACCCGGAAGGAGATCGCCGGCGCCGTTTCTACCGGTTACGGTCGGACCAACGTCTCATTTATCACCGATAGGAGCAAGACAGAAATCGGCTGCCTAGCCAAAGGGTGTTACCACTATTTTCCCCAAGCGATCACCATCATCGACATCGGTGGCCAGGACAACAAGGTCATTAACCTTGATGCTGCTGGCCGACGCGGTAGTTTCAAAATGAACCGCAAGTGCGCGGCCGGAACCGGCGCCTTCCTCGAGGAGATGGCAGGGCGTCTCGATCTGCAGTTGGAAGAGATGAACGCCTTAGCCCAACAATCACGGGAGATGATCAAGCTCGGGAGTTTCTGTACGGTTTTCTCCGCCACGGAAGTTCTGGAAAGCATCCGGCACGGCAAGAAGGTGAGCGACATCGTCAAGGGGATCTTTTATTCGGTGATCCGACGCGTGCTGGAGATGGACGCTCTAACCGAGCAGGTGACAATGACCGGAGGGGTGGTGGAGCACAACCCTTATCTGGTCGAGATGGCCCAGGAAATGATTGAGCGGCCGGTGCTAGTTCCTGATTTCCCGCAGCTGGCCGGCGCGGTCGGCGCGGCACTGTATGCCGTTGAGGGAGAAGGAGATCCTCCGACTGAACCTGGGTGGGGAGGCGCGAAACTTATCTGGGCATTGCAATGAAATTGTGCCTTTTGAACATCAATTGTCGAGTCATTATCCGCAAGCAAGAGAACGGTTTCAATTCAAGAAATTCGTATCACTTCATGGCGTGCCCAGGTTACGGGGCGCGCTTACACAGGGGGAAACAATGATGGATGACAAAAAAACGGTCAGAAAGAAGATTCAGACCACCGACCAGATGAACAAGATCATGGCCGATTACTTTTACGGCCTGAACCAGGCGGCCACAACTGGAAGTCAGAAGGTCGCCTGGTGTACGAGCGTCGGACCCGTGGAGTTGCTGAGGGCGATGGGATTCGTGGTGTACTTCCCTGAAAACCACGCGGCCATGCTCGGCGCCACGCGGACTTCCAACGAGGTGATACCAACAGCGACCGCCATCGGCTACTCCCCGGATATCTGCTCCTACCTGACCTCAGACATCGGTGCCTATCTCAAGGGGATCACACCGCTTTCCAAGGCCTACCCCGGCATCAAGAGCGTACCCAAACCGGACGTCCTGGTCTACAACACGAACCAATGCAGAGACGTTCAGGACTGGTTCGCCTGGTACTCCAGAACGCTCGGCGTCCCATGCATCGGCGTTTCCTCCCCCAAATGCATAAGCGACGTGACCGCCGCCCATATCGACGATGTCACCCGCCAGATAGAGGCGCTGATCCCCACCCTTGTCTCGATCTCCGAGCAGAAGCTGGACTTGGCCCGGCTCAGGGAGGTGGTCTCCCTCTCCAGGCAGTGCACCGACATCTGGAAGGAGGTACTGGAGACGGCGACCGCCTCGCCGGCGCCGCTCACCTTCTTCGACAGCGCCATTCACATGGGGCCGGCCGTGGTCCTGCGCGGGACCCGGGAGGCAGTGGCCTATTACCGGCTGCTCCTTTCCGAGATGAAGGAGCGGATTGGCTCCGGAATCGCTGCGGTAGATGGGGAGAGGCTGCGGCTTTTCTGGGAAGGGCTGCCGGTCTGGGGCCGTCTACGCCAGCACTCGGAGATCTTTGCCGGCTTTAAGGCGAACATCGTTGCATCCTCCTACGGCAGCAGTTGGATTTTCCCGGCGCTCGACCCAGACGATCCGATCCGGAGCATGGCCAAGGCTTACCTCGAACTCTTCATCGTCCGCGCCGACGTTTACAAGGAAAAGCACCTCCAGGAAATGCTGGAAAAGTTCCGGGTCGACGGGATCATCTTCCACGACTCCAAGACCTGTCCCCACAACGCGAACACACACTACGGCCTCCCCCAGCGACTGGAGATGAAAACCGGGATACCCGCCCTGGTGATCTCCGGCGATGTCACTGACATGCGCTGCATCTCGGACGAACAGACCAAGACCAACATCGAGGCCTTCATAGAGCAGCTTGAGGAGGGGAAATAACATGCTGGATCCACTCTTTAAGCCGAAAGCGATCGCCATCATTGGCGCCTCCACCAAAGAGCTTTCCATCGGCAACGTCATCATAAAAAACCTGCAACATTACGGCTACACGGGAAAGATCTATCCCATCAACCCGACTGCGCCAGAGGTGCGCGGGCTCAAGGCCTACCGATCGCTGGAGGAGGTCCCGGGGCCGATCGATCTGGCCCATGTGATCATCCCGAGCACGCAGGTCCCCCAGGCCATTGTCGATTGCGGCGCCAAGGGGGTCAAGGCGGTGATCATCAACTCGGCCGGCTTTTCTGAACTGGGGGAGGAAGGGGACCGACTCCAGAGGGAGTTCCTGGGAAACGCCAAGGAGTACGGGGTTCGACTCTTCGGCCCCAACTGCCAGGGGATCATCAACTCCGATCCAACCTTCAAGGCCTACTGCAACTTCACCTACACCTATCCCAAGCCGGGCGGCATCTCTGTAGTGGCCTTGAGCGGCGGGGTCGGCTCCATCATTATGCAGGCCCTTTTCGACCTTGGGATCGGCATGCGCCTCTACGCCTCCAATGGCAATGCTTGCGACGTCTCCATCTCGGAGGTGGTGAGCTATTACGGCTCTGACCCGGGGACCAAGGCCATTCTCCTCTATACCGAAGGGTTTGCCAACCCGAGGGCATTCCTTGAGGCGGCCAAACAGGTGGCGCCCCGAAAGCCGATCCTTGCCATGAAAGCGGGGCGTACCGAGCAGGGGGCCAAGGCAGCCTCCTCCCACACCGGCTCCTTTGCCGGAGTCGACATCGCCACCGAGCTCATCTTCGAGAAAACCGGGATACTCTCCTTCTCGGACGAGGAGGAAATGGTGCGCGCCGCCATGGCCTTCGAGACCCAGCCGATCCCCGCCGGGAACCGTGTGGGGGTGATCACCAATACCGGCGGCCCTGCGGTCATCGCCACTGACGTGCTGGTGACGTGCGGGCTGAACGTCCCGCGCCTGTCTGATGCCTCCATCGCTAAGCTGAAGGAGGCTCTGCTCCCTGAGGCGGCGCTGGAAAATCCGATAGACGTGGTGGCAACCGCGAGCAGCAAGCACTTCCGGGCCGCCCTTGACGTGCTGATGGCGGAGGAGGGTATAGATAGCGTCTTCATGAACTTCGTAACCGCCCCCTTTGCCGATACCCATGCCATAGCGCAGGAGATCGTCGAGGTGAGCCGTCAGGGGAAGAAGCCGATCGTCTGCAACTTCATGACCAACCTGGTGCTGGAAAATTTCCAGGTCACCAACCAGATTCTCCGAGAGGGGGGAGTCCCCTGCTACACCAACCCGAGCGCCGCCGCAAGGGCGCTCGGGTCGCTGGCAAGGTACGGCAGGCTTAAGAGAAGGGATATCGGGGTTCCCGAAAGCTTCAGCGACGTGAATCCTGCCAAAGCCAAGCAGATCGTGGACGGTGCGCAGCGAGAGGGACGCAGCGTTCTCACTGCCGCCGAGGTTTACGGCATCTTCGGGGCCTACAGCGTCCCGGTCGCCGAATGGAGAATTGTGGAGACTGCGGTCGAGGCGGTCGTTGCCGCCGAATTGATCGGTTTCCCGGTGGTGGTGAAGGTGGACTGCGAGGAGATCGACCACAAGAGCGATATGGGCGGGGTGGCTGTGAATCTGAAGGACGCTACCGCCGTCCGTGCCGCGGTGGAGGATATGCAGCTGCGGCTCGGCTGCTACGGTGGCCTCAAGTTCTTCGTGCAGAAATTCCTTCCCGGGGGGCGCGAGCTGATCGTCGGTGCCACCGCAGAGCGGAAACTGGGGCATCTGGTGATGTTCGGGCTGGGAGGGATCTACGTCGAGGTCCTGAAAGACGTAGTGTTCAAAATCGCCCCCGTGACCCGGGTGGAAGCCCAGGAGATGCTGGCCGGGATCAAGGCCGCGGCCCTGCTTGATGGGGTGCGGGGTGACAAGGGGATCGACAAGGAAAGGGTTCTGAAGCTGATCCAGCGCGTCTCCATGCTCCTCACCGACCTCCCTATGATCAAGGAGATTGACCTGAACCCGATCCTCGCCTTCTCCGACTCAGTCTATGCAGTCGACGGGAGAATCAGGATCTAAGGAGAGGCAAAGATATTCCCCTTTGCGAAGTAGGGGGCAAGCGAGCAAGGAAGATCCTGACACCGCTGCAGACTCTGATCCCAGAGTAAAAGACCTCGATTAGTCCGTCTCCGTTGCTGGGATGCGGGGAGAAGCTGTGGTCTGAGTTCAGCGGCCATCTGCCGCTGTGGCGCCTCTCCTGTCCTCCTCCCGCAAGGAGTGGTGGAAGGGGGGCAAGGGGTTCCATCGAACGACTCTTCATCGAATGAGAAAGGAGAAAAAAGTGACCGCTACACTGACGCTCAAAAAAACCAAAGACTGGCGGGAGATATACGCTTCACGAGTGACTACCGCCGACGACGCCGTCAAGGAGGTGACCTCCGGCGACCGCCTTTTCCTGACCGGGAACGCCTCGGTACCGGCGCAGCTTTTGGAGGCCCTGGTGAAACGCGCGCCGAACCTCAAGAACGTCGAAATTTGCCAGGCGGTAACCATCTGCCCGTCGGACTACGCTGCGCCCGAAATGGACGGGCACCTCCGGATCAACTCCATGTTTATCAGCCCCAACGTCCGTCCGGCCATTCACGACGGGCGCGCCGATTTCACCCCGGTCCTTCTCTCGGAGTTCCCCCTGTTGTTCAAAAACGGCCATCTTCCGCTCGACGTGGCCATCATCAACGTAGCCCCCCCTGACGACAAGGGGTTCTGCTCGCTGGGGACGGAGGCGGGGCTCGCCCTTACGGCCGCCGAGTCGGCCAAGAAAGTGATTGCCCAGGTGAACTCGCTGGTGCCGCGGACCCTTGGGGATACCTTCCTCCACGTCTCACGGATGACAAAGATCATCGAGGCTGACGGAGTCCTCCCGGAAAGGCACATGGGAGAGGAGGGGGACCCGGAGGTCGTCGAGCAGCTGGCACGGCACATTGCGGAGCTGATCCCGGACGGCGCCACCATGCAGATGGGGATCGGCTCGCTTCCCGACGCGGTGTTGAAGCATCTCTTCAAGAAGAAGGATCTGGGGATACATTCGGAACTGATCTCCGACGGGGTGATAGATCTGGTCGACGCGGGGGTAGTGAACTGCTCTCACAAGACCCTCCACAAGGGGAAGATCGTCTGCGGCTTCCTACTCGGGACCAGGCGCCTCTACGACTGGGCCCACAACAACCCGATGATCGAGATGCACCGGACTGAGCATATCAACGACCCGTTCGTGATCATGCAAAACGACCGGATGGTCTCGATTAACGCCGCGATCGAGGTCGATTTCACCGGGCAGATCTGTGCCGACAGCATCGGCCCCAAGCTCTACTCCGCGGTTGGGGGCCAGCTCGACTTCGTCTACGGCGCCTCCCGGTCCAAGGGGGGACTCTCGGTCATCACCATGCCGAGCACGACCAAGATGAAAGACGGAACGGTGGTGAGCCGGATCGTTCCCCTTCTGAAACATGGATCCGGGGTGGTGACCAGCCGCAACCACGTCCGGTACGTGGTGACCGAGTACGGCGTTGCGGACCTGTACGCGAAGACGATTCGCCAGCGCTGCCAGGCGCTCATCAATATCGCGCACCCGAAGTTCCGGGCGGAACTGAAGGAGCGGGGAAAGGAGCTGAAATACCTGTAACCGCCCTTATTCTCCGGCGGGAAGGAAAGCTTCGGCGGCCAAGGCTGCAACGTAAAGCCATATCTAGGGGGAGTGTCATCTATGAAAAGAATAATTTCTGGAAACGAATCAATCGCTTTGAGTTTTGGCGATGCCGGCGGCGTTTTCGCCTCCGGTTATCCCGGGACGCCAAGCACCGAGGTACTGGAGGAAATGGCGCGTCTGGGAGCGGTCTACTGCGAGTGGGCTCCCAACGAGAAGGTCGGTTTCGAATCAGCCATGGGCGCCTCCATAGCCGGAGGCAGGGCGCTCGCCACCATGAAGCACGTCGGCGTCAATGTCGCCGCCGACGCGCTGATGAGCTTTTCTTACACCGGGGTCGGCGCGGGTTTCATCGTCATGGTGGCGGACGACCCAGGACAGCACTCGTCCCAGAACGAGCAGGACAGCCGCAACTACGCAAAGTTCGCCAAGGTCCCGATGTTAGATCCTTCCGACTCGCAGGAGACATACGACTTCGTGCGTACGGGGCTGGAGCTCTCCGAGCAGTTCGACACGCCGGTCTTCCTGCGCATGACCACCCGAACCGCCCATGCCAAAGGGTACGTCGAGCAGAGGGAGAAAATAACCCCTAAAGTCGGCGAGTGGGTTAAGAACGTTCCCAAGAACGTCATGCTCCCCAACTACGGCAAGATCAAGCACATTCAGGTCGAGGAACGTCTTCTCAAGCTGAAGGAGTACGCCGAGACGACCCCCCTGAACCGTGTTGAGATGAGGGGAACCGAAATCGGGATTCTCACCTCCGGCGTAGCCTATCAGCACGTCCGCGAGGCATTCCCCGACGCCTCGGTGCTCAAGCTCGGTCTGGTCCACCCGCTCCCGGAGGAGATGATCCGTGAGTTTGCCGGTAAGGTGCAAAGGTTCATGATCATCGAGGAGATGGACGCCATCTTCGAGGAGCAGATCAGGGCAATGGGGATCCGGATCGATCTGGGGAAAGGACCGATCTCTTACTGCCTGGAGGTCGATTCCGAGATCATCCGGAAGGCGGCCGGCGAGAAGGAGACCTCCGCGATGGCGCCGGTTCAGAACCTCCCGCAGCGTCCCCCAATCTTCTGCCCCGGTTGTGCCCATCGCGGTCTCTTCTCGATCCTCGCCAAACTAAAGGTCTTCGTCTCCGGCGACATCGGCTGCTACACGCTGGGAGCGCTTCCACCGATCGGCGCGATGCATACCTGCATCTGCATGGGGGCGAGTATCAGCGCGGCTCACGGCATGGCCAAGGTGAACGCCGTAGCCGGGAGGGCGGAGAAGCCGGTGGCTGTCCTTGGGGACTCAACCTTTTTCCACTCCGGCATGACCGGTCTTCTGAGCTTGGTCTACAACAACGGCAACGCCCTGGTCATCGTCATGGACAATCGGACCACCGGCATGACCGGCGGACAAGAGAACCCAGGGAGCGGCCAGGTACTGACGGGGAATCCGGCCAAGCAGGTGAACATTATGGAACTGGCGAAGGTGATGGGGGTCGAAAACGTCGTGGAGATCAACTCCTACGACCTGGTGGCTACCGAGGAGGCCATCAAGAAGGGGCTGGAGACCCCGGGCCCATACGTCCTGGTGGACCGGAACCCCTGCATTCTCCGCTACCGGGTGAAAAACCCGCCGCTCAAGGTGAACTCCGAGACGTGCACCGGGTGCCGAGCCTGCCTCAAGGCCGCCTGCGTGGCTCTGGGTCTCAGAGATTGCGGGGACAAACCGAAGGTCGCAATCGACCCAAATATCTGCAACGGATGCGGAGTCTGTTCTCAGCTTTGCAAATTCGACGCGATGTCCAAAGGTTAAGGAGCGGAGGGAACTATGAACATCTTCAATATCGTTATCTCTGGAGTCGGCGGGCAGGGGGTCCTCCTGGCCTCCAAGGTCTTTGCCGAAAGCGCACTCGCCAGCGGCCTGGACGCCAAACAAAACGAAGTGCACGGCATGGCCCAGCGCGGCGGGAGCGTCATCTCCTTCGTCCGGATCGGGGACAAGGTCTACTCCCCCGCCGTGATTGCCGGCACCGCAGACCTCCTCATCGCCTTCGAGCCTCTGGAGGCATTGCGGTACGTCCACTTCCTCAAGCCGGGCGGGAGGCTCGTCTACAACACGGGGACCATCAACCCGAGTACAGTCGCCTCCGGGATGGCCGTCTACCCGAAGGATGTTGAGGAGCAGATCGCGCGCTGCTGCACTAACTCCCACGCCATCGATGCCCTCTCCATTGCCAACAAGGCGGGGGACGTCAGGGCGGTCAACATGGTCATGGTCGGCTCCGTCATCAAAAACGTCCCGCTCGATGCAAAGGTGATCGATGGGGTGGTCAAGACGCTCTCAAAGGGGAAAGGCGTTGAGGTGAACCTGAGCGCCCTACGCGGCGGCGCTGCGGGCTGATCCAGAAGCGGGTGGCGTGATGCCGCCTGCAACCTCCATCATACTTACAGGAGCGCACGCTATGAAAGAACCATCCAGCTATAAACCGAAAAAATTTGCCGTGATCGGCGCCGGCCCCGTCGGCGGGGTGGTCGCCGCCTTCCTTGCTAAGGGTGGATACCAGGTCACCCTCTGCGACGTAATCCCCGCTCTGCTGGAGCCGGCCCTGAACCCCGGGATTATCATTAACGGGGCCGACAACCTGCAGGGGTGCGTGGCAAAGGTGACCACCCGGATTGACGATCTTATCAACGACCCCCCCGACGTCGTCATCGTCACCGTGAAGGCCACCGCGCTCCCCGTGGTCGCCTCCGCCCTGGAGGGTGTTATCGGCGAAGGGCGCTATGTCGTCAGCTGGCAAAACGGCATCGACACCGAGCTTGAGCTGGCCCAAAAGCTCGGGGCCAGGCACGTCATGCGGGGGATCGTCAACTACGGCTGTATGCCGCTCAGTCCCTGCCATGTCAAGGTGGCGTTCCACCACCGGCCTAACTATCTCCAGGAACTCGACCCGTATTCGGCGGAGGCCGCCGTTGCTATCTGCAAGGCATTCACCGACTGCGGGCTCGACACGCTCCATACCGACCGGATCGGGGACATGGTCTGGCGCAAGACAGTGCTCAACTCCTGCATGATGGCAATTTGCGCAGTGACCGGCAACACCATCGTCGAGACGGTGAAGGACCCGGTCCTCTTCGAGCTGGTTGACGCCATGATCAGGGAGGGGATCGCGGTGGCCCGGGCTAGCGAATTTATCCTCGGCACCGGCTTCTACTCCTACAGCCTTAACTACATCAAGAACGCAGGAAACATGAAGCCGTCCATGCTGCAGGACATCGAGGCGGGGCGTCGAACCGAGATCGACTATATCAACGGGAAGATTGTGGAATACGGCACGCAGGTCGGCGTTCCCACTCCGTACAATAGCATGATCCGCGGCTTGGTCAAGGCGATCGAGGCCAAAGCCGCAGGAAACGGCTGGCGGCACCCCGGAAACGAAAAGCCTTCATGAGGCAATCCTGAAGGGAGGGATGAGACAACCCTGTAGGAGTGAGCCTTCTTGCCGCGATGACAGCTGGACGCGGCATGAATGCTGCTCCAACAAATGTCTCACCTGCATTGGCAGGTTCGAGGTTCAATGGGAAAGTCAGTCCAACAAACGGACGGGAGGTCTACGATGAAAAGGTGTATCGCGGGCGCAGTTTTGGGAATGATGGCGATTTTTCTCTATGGCACTGCTTTTGCCGCCGGCACGATCAAAATCGGTGGATTGTTTGCCGTAACCGGTCCAGCCTCCTTTCTTGGGGACCCCGGTAAGAAGACCTTCGACATGCTGGTGAAGAGGATCAACGACAGCGGCGGTATAGACGGCATGAGGCTCGAGGCCGTCAGCTACGACACCGGCGGTGACGCCACCAAAGCGGTCCAGCTCGCCACCAAACTGATCAAGGACGACAAGGTGAGCGTCATCCTTGGCCCGACCACCACCGGCGAAAGTATGGCGGTCATCCCCGTGGCGGAGAGGGAGAAGGTCCCGATGATATCCTGCGGCGCCAGCATCAAGATCATTGACCCGGTGAAGCGCTGGGTCTTCAAGACCCCGGCCAACGACCATGTAGCGGTGGAGAAGATCCTGAACTACATGGCCGCAAAGAGTCAGAAGACCATCGCCCTTCTGACTGTCACCGACGGGTTCGGCGCCTCCGGCCGAGAACAGCTCAAGGCGATGGCCACCCAGAAAGGGTTCCGCATCGTGGCAGACGAGCTCTATGGTCCCAAAGACACCGACATGACCGCGCAGCTCACCAAGATCCGGGGCATCAAGCCGGACGCCATCATCTGCTGGGGGACCAACCCCGGTCCTGCCGTGATCACGAGGAACATCAGGCAGCTCGGCATCAAAATCCCTCTCTACATGAGCCATGGCGTCGCCTCCAAAAAGTACATCCAACTGGCAGGCGCAGACGCCGCCGAAGGGGTGATCCTTCCAGCAGGGAAGCTGGCGATCTACGAAGTCCTTCCCAAGTCGGACCCCCAGGCGAGTCTCCTTAGGGAGTACGATCTCGGTTACCGTAAGGCGTTCCACGACGAGGCATCAACCTTCGGCGGTTACGCCTATGACGCCTTTATGCTCATCGCCAACGCCATCAAAAGGTACGGCCATACGCCTGAACAGATCAGAAGCGGCATTGAACACGCTAGCAAGGTGGTGAGCGTCTCTGGCATCTTCAACATGTCCCCTAGGGACCACAACGGTCTCGACCACTCTGCCTTCGAAATGGTTCGCATCACCAAAGGGGATTGGGCCATCGCCAGATAAGCCACCCATCGATCCCATTTTAGCCGGGAGCCGGCAGATCACGGCAATCTGCCGGCTTCCTTTGAGCTGAACCTGTCGCTGGCTTCACCGATCGGGGGTACCTCATGCAGTTTGAGATGCTTCAGTACACGCTGTCCGGCCTGTCTAGCGGGGCAATCTATGCCCTGATCGGCATCGGGTTTTCCATCATCTACAACGCCACCGGCATCATCAACTTTGCTCAGGGTGAGTTCGTCATGCTGGGAGGGATGCTGAAGGTCTTTCCCCTGGAGCTGGTCAAACTCCCGATCTGGCTGGCGATAACCTGCGCCGTGGCCGCCTCCCCCCTGGCAGCTTTGCTTTTCGAACGCCTCACCATAAGGCCGCTCCGTCGCCCTTCCGCCATCAACATGATCATCATCACCATCGGCGGCAGCATTCTGATCCGCGGGCTGGCCATGCTGCTATGGGGGAAGGACACCCACAAAGAGGAGAGACCAAATGGAGATTAGACTTCTTGGCCATAGTATGCTCCGGATCAAGACTGAAAAAGGTAAGGTCATCGTCGTCGACCCTTGGATCGCGGGAAACCCTACATGCCCGAAGGAGTGGCAGACACCCCAGAAGTGGGAGGACGTGGATTTGGTGCTCTGTTCACATGCGCACTTTGATCATAGTCTGGGCTTTAAGGAGCTGCTGAAGGCGAACAGACGGGTGATGGGCGTGGTCCAGTACGAGCACTTCTTAAAAGAGTTTGCAGGGCGGGCATCCAATGTATTTCCCCTCAATTTTGGCGGCACCTACTCGCTTCTCAACGGCATCCGGGTGACGCTCGTCGCTGCCAACCACAGCTCTAGCTTCGGAGAGGAGCGCTCTTTCGAGTCGGCCGGGGTCCCCGCCGGCTTCGTCATCCGGCTGGAGAATGGGTACACCATCTACGTCTCGGGCGATACTTCTTATACCTCTGAGATGGAAACCCTCATCAAGCCCCTCTACAAGCCCGACCTTGCCGTACTCTCGACCGGGGACATTTTTACCATGGGGCCTGCCGAGGGAGCCTTTGCTGCCAAGGCCCTTGGAGTCAAGCACGCTATCCCGTATCACTGGTTCCCGAATCCGGAGGACGCCGCAGACCCCGAGGGAATGAGAGGTCTCATCCAGAGATTTCCTCCTCTAAACTTCATGTTGGAGCGTCACAGGGACTTTGCCTTGGAGCTCGCCCATTATTCCGGAATCGAAGCCGTGATACTGAGGGCTGGCGAGTCCTTCACGCCGCCCGCCAGAGCGGCGGTGGAATCACCCCTTTCGCCTTAGCCTTCGAAGCGCGCCTAAGCGTCACTACCTGAGGCAGTGAGGTCGGCTGATGTTGTGGTGAGCAAAGGCTGTTCTAATAGGGCAGCTCTGGCAGTAGCCCGTAAGCTGGTAGAGTTTCTTCTGGCAATAGACCGCCGTGGTACAGAATTCGAGATCAGGACGCAAGCTGCCTAACGGCACTGATCATAATCATAACATTGATGTCGTGACGATCTTTCCGCCAGGCCTTGCTTGATCGTGGACTGCACGAGCACAATAACTGCTGCGTGCCCTCTTTGGTGTTTCAAGGCTGGCGGATTGGCCCAAACTCAAACTTCCGTAAGGGGACATCCCCTAAGACAGCACATGGATGTCTGGTCGCCAGATCGGTCGACCCACTGCCAGAAGTACAAAAAACGCCGGTATGAAGGGTCTCAGAATAACCACCGGAAGAATTCCGTGAGGTGAAGGGAAACCTCCGCTTTCTCATTGACTCTACTTATCATGGATGTCCATTATTGACAGCCGCCATCAACGGAATAGCATCATTTTTTGTGTAACTTACCCTTCTGCGATCGGGCTCTTCCGATGCCAACGGTACCACCTCCCGCATCGACACCATGGAATGGGCCGCCAGCCGTTGATACAGCATGGTCCCCTTCGACTTCCAAAGTATCTCTTCTTCTTTCAGGGGACGGATCTCCTTTGCAGGCACCCCCGCAATCAGCATGTTCGCACCTGCCGACATACCCGACTTCACGAACGACATCGCGGCAACAAAGGAGTTCTCTCCAATGACCGCGCGGTCCATCACGACGGAGTTCATGCCGATCAGTGCGTTCCTCCCGATAGTACAGCCATGCAATATCGCTCCGTGACCCACATGGCAGTTTTCCTCCAGGAGTACATCCACCTCGGGAAACGAATGAATCACGCACGTGTCCTGAATGTTCGACCCTGCGCCGATCATGATGCGGCCCAGGTCCCCCCTCAGGCAGGCGCACGGTCCGATGTAGCAACGGGGACCGATTATCACGTCGCCGATGATGACGGCATCCGGATGCACGAATGACGTCGGGTCGATCACAGGTATAACCCCATCCATTTCATATACTTTGGCCATTCTCATCCCCTCCCCGGAAAATAAAGTAGCCCTATTCCCCCGGCAATGCCAGAGAAATAGGGCTACGATGAAATGTTTTGTACTGCCGTTCGGTCGGGTTATGTGCCCAGCATCAGCATGGCCCGTTTGGTGAGGGAGACTCGCAGGCGGAGGCTCCCGGTCAACCTCCTACTTCAACTGCTCCAGCATCTCTTCGACAGATCCGATGACATACTTTGACACGTCCCGGGCCTTGGGGTTGCGGGGGTCGCTCCAGTCGTAGAATCCTTTTCCGCTGCTTGCGCCGTACTCTCCGTTCTTCACCATGCGCATGAGCGTCAGGGGCGGATACATGCGGGGATCGTTGGACGCCTGATACATCTGGAGTGCGACCCGCAGCATGGTGGGAGCAGTGACGAAATCATGCAGTTTGAAGGTTCCCTGGGGGTGCCCCAAGCTGGTGTTCAAGCCGGTGTCCCCGTCTTCAACCGTGATCTTCCCCTGCTCCAGCAGCCGCACCGCATCCAGCATCTGGGGCACAAGCAGACGGTTTACCCAAAAACCCGGAATGTTCGGCGCCAGGAACGGGGCCTTATTCATGCCGAGCAGCGTCTGGCGCGTGAACTCAATCGTCTCGCTGCTCGTCTTGGCTCCCGGTACCACCTCTACGCCCGGCATCAGCGGTACCGGGTTCATGCCGTGGGTGACTATCGAGCGTTCCGGTCGGCCGCCAGCCTGAGCCATAGGGTCGATGTCGAGGCTGCTGCTGTTCGACCAGAACACCACAGATTCCGGAAGCTGCGGCAAGTACTCGGCAAGCACGGAACACTTCAGCTTCAAGTCCTCGTAGATCACCTCCAAAAATACGTCGCAACCTTTGGCTGCATCGATAAACGCGCCTTTATCATTGTGGATACAAATCTTCCCAATGGCATTTGATACAAAGTGGTCATCGTGCTTGAACTTCTTGGCAACTGTGACAGCAAGCTTCTCACAGCCAGCGGCAGTACCGGCGAGTGTCTGAGCGCTTGCATCGTAGCAGTGTACGTCGTGTCCGCTCATTGCACATTGCGTAATCCAACCGCGCCCCATAATTCCTGTACCCAGAATGGCAAATTTCATATTCATCCTCCTCCAGTGATTTAGATAACCCAGTGTCTTGTGACTAAGAGCTTGTCCGTAAATAAGCTTTGCGATCCCGCAACCCGTCTTCAGAGCATCTTTGCCCCGGCCTCAGTCATAAAATCCTCGACATAGCCCTGCTATGCCTGCAGTTTTGCTCAATCGGCCAAGTCAAATCTGCCCCAAAGCCGGACGCGCTCTTCGCGGCAGTTATTTACGGACAAGCTCTAAAGCGCCTGATCGTGAGTTCCCTGCTGTCATGAAACCAAATTAATAATTTGGTACCATAATACTTCTTTTTTCATGCACAACTCCCCTGCAAACGGCAGCTCAGATATACAGTATTCGCTTTTAGCAAGGCACATGCCAACGATTGCCGGCAGCACATGACGATATGCGCGGACCCTGTACAGATGTGGCTAACAGTTAGAATCAAAAGGTTTTTAGGGGGATGGCCAGGCAGATAGCCGGCTGGTCATTCAATGAGGAGGCAGGTACCGGAACTGCAACTACGACTCCTGCGTGAAACAAGTTTGCACTTGCCGGGAGATAATCGGAGAATTTACGGCGTTTCTTTTCAACTGTACAAATTGGGATGGAAAGATATTTTCACTTCTGTGACCGCTTTTCCAGCCCGAACGCCTTGATTTTTGCCCGCAACGTCGGGCGCGAGATCTGCAGGGCTTGACAAGTTTTGCCCAAGCTCCAGTTGTAGGACTCGAGCGCAAACAAGATGTAGTCACGCTCGGCTTCCGCCAGCGGTTTTACGGACCGCTCTATCGAGGGCCGGTACTGGTCGCCGTCGAGTGCCAATGCAATGTCCTCTTCGGACAGAACCGTCGACTTGGACATCAAGGCGGCGCGGGTCAAGGTGTTCTCCAGCTCTCGTACATTGCCCGGCCAATCGCGCCTCATCAATTCGCCAATCGCCTCATTTGAAAGGGTTCGGGACCGTAACGCAGAACGTGCCGCTACCTTTTCCAGTAAGAACTGCGCTAGCTCTGGAATGTCGGAACGCCGGTCCCTCAACGGCGGCATATGGATGGTTATGACCTTAAGTCTGAAGTAGAGATCCTCGCGGAATTTCCCTTCCGCAACCATGGCCATCAGATCTCTATTCGTGGCCGCGATGATCCTGGCGTTCGACTGGATGGGAGTAACGCCGCCGACGCGCACGAACTGGCCTTCCTGCAGAAAGCGCAGCAATCGGCTCTGCAGATGGAGCGGAAGTTCGCCGATTTCGTCGAAAAAGACTGTCCCATCGCCGGTGAGCTCGATGCGTCCGGCGTGGGTGCGGTCGGCTCCGGTGAATGCCCCCTTTTCGTAGCCGAACAGCTCGCTCTCCACAAGCGACGGCGCAAGGGTCGAGCAGTCCATCACGGTAAAGGGCTTATTGCTCCAGGGACTGTTGCGGTGGATCACCTGGGCAACCATGTCCTTTCCGGTGCCACTCTCCCCCTGTACCAGCACAGTGGCCCGCGCCCCGGACGCCAAGGCTATTTTCTTGAACACCTCCTTCATTGCCTTGCTCTTGCCTACCAGGTGCAGCGTGCCCACTGCCAAGGTCGGCTGTTTCGGCGACTCATCGGCAACAGCCGCAGGAGAGGCCATCCGCACCGCAAGCAGTCGTTTGAGAACGTTATCCATCTCATCGATATCTATCGGCTTGTGCAGATAGTCGAATGCGCCCGACTTGATCGCCTGGATGGTGCTCTCCATGTCCTGGTGGGCGGTGATCATGATGACCTCGGTTTCAGGGACCCGGGACCGGAGTTCCTTCAGGACCTCCAACCCGTCAATGTCGGGCAGCCGGATATCGAGGACCACCAGGTCAGGTCGGACCTTCCTGGCCAGCGCAATCCCTTTCCTCCCATTCGGCGCGGTGTGGACTTTCCATGCTCGTAGTTGGAAGAAAACCTCCATGGATTGGAGGATCGAGGGCTGATCGTCAATAACGAGAACCGAGTCTGCCATGCTCATTGCTCCAGGGGCAACCGCAGGCAGACATTAAGCCCTCGCGGCCGCCGGAGGCTCACGTCCACCGCTCCGCCGTGCGCCTCAACGATTTTTTTTACGTTGTCCAACCCCAGGCCAATGCGCCGATTCCGCTTCTCATCGAAGTAATACGGCAGGAGTTCTTTGGGAATGCCCGGTCCATTGTCAGCCACACATATCCGTCCCCAGTGCCGACCCCGGAACTCCATCAGGCCGGAGGAAACGTAGATATGTCCCCCCCTTGGCACTGCTTCGATTGCGTTGAAAAGAAGGTTCACCAGCGTCTGCTCGATGCGGTGGGGGTCCATCCTCAGCTGATCCAGCTCCGGGCTCAGCCGCAGCGAGGCGCGTACCTCCTTGTGGGCCATGCGGGACCGCAGCGCTTCCACGCAATCCTTTATGAACGGCCGCAGAAGCACAGTTTCCCGGTTAAGGCGAAACGGCCGTGCGAGATCCATCATCTCCAACACCGACCGCTCGATGCTCTCCACCTCCTTTTGCGAGATTTCGATCAGCCGATGGTAGGTGGGATTATCTTTGAGTTCAGCCGCAAGCATCTGCACGTTCATCTTGATGGCCGTCAAAGGATTGCGGATGTCATGCGCCAGCGAGGCCGCCTGCTGGGCCAAAGCATTAAGCATCTCCGCCTCTCTCGTCTTTTGCTCCAGCTCCCTGCGTTCACTGATATCTCTGCAGATGCCGAGGTTTGCCGCCTTCCCCTCGTAGAAAGAGAACTTGGCGAGCGTCTCGGTCGGCAGTTTTCTGCCATCAGGATGCAGTCGGAAATATTCCACAAGGCTGGACGCCTGGTTGGTTCGATTTTGCTCGTACGAACGTTCCACATCCGCTCTCGATTCCGGGGCAACGAGCTCGAGAAACGGCATCCCCACTATCCCCTTCATCGTACGGCCGTGCATGCCGCAAAATGCATTATTCGCATACACAATGATTCCTTCATGCAGGACGTAATAGCCGTCACGAATATCCTCCACAAGTGCCTTGTACTTGCTCTCGGACTCCGACAATTCGCGTGTTCTCTTCCTGACCTCGTTCTCGAGCACAACGGTCTGCTGCCGCATGTATTCTTCATGAAGCCCCTGGAAAAAATCGCTGAATTTCCCAACAGTCTGCGAGATGCAGGTACCCAGTCGAAAGATGGCTTCGTCACGCTCTTCGTCTCGCGCTTCCCTGATAAGTATTGGCGCGACCACCTGTTGATACATCATAAAGGCTTTTTGCACATCAGACAGCTTGAACCCCTGAGAGAGCCTCCTTCGCGCAATAAACGTGATAAAGGCGTCGAGATCGTCCCAAGCCCCTCCGTCGAGGACCAGGCGAAACGCAACTGTTGCCTGATTCACCAGCGGCCGTAGATCCGCCTCTGGTTCACGACAATAGGGACTCGACCTGTCAGTAAGCAGTCTGTGGACCCACGCGTCGAGGATCTCAGCGTGGTGCTCGCCCAGGGCTTTAAAAACGTCCATTGCAACCTCCGCTGTCAGATCCTCTACCCGACTTCCGCGACATCTTTTGGGCATTGAGAGGGACTGTGAAAGGAACTTTCCATGAACCTCGACACAATTAACCGAATATCCATCCCCTGGGATCAATAACAATGTTATGGAAAATTTTCAATGCCCACAAGAGGTATCGTTGAAAACTTTTTTCCATAACCCGCCCAAAAACGCTAAAAACAACCACTGTTTTTGTGGCATGGCACTTGCTATTCACCGTATATGCGAGCAATTAACCGGCCGTACGTCATTATCACAATGGAACAGACAGGGAGGACACAATATGATAGAAAATGGTTTTACTTTTTGGCCAAAAGATTCCGCTCAGCGGTACCGGGATGCCGGCTACTGGCAAGACCAAACGATCAGCGAACTGCTCGCAGATCGCTTTGAACGCTTCGCGGACAGGACCGCACTTATCTCCGAAGATGGGGCACGCTATTCCTATGCCGATCTGGACCGCCTGTCCACACGCCTGGCACTGCATTTCAATCGGCTGAGGCTCCGACCTTACGATCGGGTCATACACCAGATCCCCAACGGCCCCGTATGCGTCCTGACGTTTCTCGGGCTGCTCAAAGCTGGCGCCGTCCCCGTAATGACACTGCCTCCCCACCGGGAAGCAGAGATCGGTCACTTTGCCAAGCTGTCCGGAGCGCGCGGGTACGCCATAGCGAGTCAGGTACGGGAGTTCGATTTCCAGGAGCTTGCCGGCATTGTGCAGGAAGAGTGTCCTGACATGCAATTGGTTATGGTAACCGGGGGCACTCCCCGCCCCGGTTACCAGTCAATCGATGCCATGCTGCGCGACCCGATCGAGGAACGAACCGACACCGGAGTCCTGCCGCAACCCGACCCGGATCTCCCGGCCGTTCTGCTGCTTTCCGGGGGAACCACGGGGATTCCGAAACTCATACCGAGGACCCACAACGACTACGCATACAACTTTCTTCGCTGTGCCGAAGTATGCGGGCTTGACGAGGCGACCTCCATGCTCGTCGCCATTCCGCAGGCGCACAATTTCGCGCTTGCCTGCCCGGGGCTTTTGGGCGTTCTTTCCACCGGCGGTTGCGAACTCCTGTCGGCAAATACGACCACTGAGCACCTCATGGGGTTGATCGAACGGCACCGGTTAACACATTTCGTTGCGGTGCCGACCATGATTCTCGCCCTCCTCAACCACCCTGACCGACACAAATACGATCTCTCTTCCCTGCGGATGATCCTCACCGGCGGCTCCAAACTCAACCCGGAAGTAGCCCTGCGCCTGCGCCCCGAACTGGGATGCGAAGTGCAGCAGGTGCTGGGGATGGCGGAAGGCCCTCTCTACTGGACACGCCTGGACGATCCGGACGACATACGGCTCCTCACCCAGGGGCGACCCCAGTCCCCGGGAGACGAGTTCCGGATCGTGGATCCCGTAACCAACCAGGATGTGGCGCCCGGCGAGAGAGGCGAGCTCTGGTGTCGGGGACCACACACGATCCGGGGCTACTACCGTGCGGATGAATATAACTCCAAGGCCTTCAGCCCCGACGGATTCTACAAGTCCGGCGACCTGGTCCGGCTGCACCCGAGCGGCAATGTCGTTGTGGAGGGACGAAACAAGGACTGCATCAATCGCGGCGGCGAAAAGATCAGCGCCGAAGAGGTCGAGAATCACATCCTTGCCCACCCCGCGGTGCTCAACTGTGGAGTGGTGGCTATGCCAGATCCTCTCATGGGAGAGAAGGGCTGTGCCTATGTCGTCCTTATGCCCGAGTCGTCATTGACCCTCGATGGCTTGTGCGAATTCCTGACCACGGAAAGGAAGATCGCCCGGTACAAGCTCCCTGAGCGGTTGGAGATCGTCGCGACCCTGGCCCTCACCAATGTAGGCAAGATAAACAAAAAGGCCTTACGCGAAGATGTCGCTTCAAAGATGGTGATGCAGTGAGATCGGGAAAACGTACTCGTCAAAACAACAAGTCGGGAGGACTAAACATGACAGGACAAATGCAGTCTACACCTACTCCAAGTGGATTGACCGTCGCCCAATGGTGCGACAGGCTGACGTTCAACCGATTTCACGCCCTCGTCATGGCGCTCGCCGGCATGATCCTCGTGTTCGACGGTTACGACGCGCAGATCATAGCCTATGTGATGCCGCAGCTGATCAAGGAATGGCATCTGACCCCCCTGGTCGCTGGGTCCATGGCATCCTACGGCTTTGTCGGTCTCATGATCGGCGCAGCCGCCTTTGGCACTTATGCCGACAGGATAGGCCGAAAAAAGGGGCTGATGATTGCCCTGACCATCTTCTCCGTGTTCAGCGGAGCAGCCTTTTGGGCGCCAAACTTCCAGGTCTTCTGCATTCTCAGATTTCTCGCCGGCCTGGGAATGGGCGGCGCCATGCCCCTGACGATCACGCTAGTCACTGAATTCGCCCCAGCCAAGATTCGGGGTAAAGCAGTGAGTATAATGTTCGCAGGATTTACTCTGGGGTGGGCAGTGGCGGCTCTGGTCGCCATGATCGTGATCCCCCTCTTGGGATGGCGGATGGTTCTTCTCTTCGGGTTTTTGCCGATTCTCATTCTTCCGGTACTGAAGGCGTCCCTGCCAGAATCTGTACGCTTTTGGCATCAAAAGGCCGTTACGAGGACGCGGTCCTTGAAGTTCGGCAAATGGAAAAGGCAGCCGGACTGTCCCCGGCGGAATGGACCAAAGAGTCCTTCCAAATGAGCTCAGGTCAGCCCCATGGAAGATTGGGACAACTCTTCACTTCCAAGCTCGCTTTCATGATGGTGCTCATATGGGTCACATATTTTCTGAATCTCCTGGTCGTCTACGGACTCGCTACCTGGCTGCCTTCGCTACTCGTGAAGGCTGGATTCTCCCTGGTTAAAAGTTACAGTTTCGGCATGATTCAAGCCATGGGTGCCACTGTCGGTGGATTCTTCCTCGGCTGGATGATGGACCGGTTCGGCCGAAAGAGCGCGCTCGTATTTGCATACATGGCAGGGGGAATCGTCATCGCACTGTTCGGCATGGTGTCGAGTAACGCCGTCTTGTACCTTGTCGGTGCAGCGACCGGTGTGTTCGTGATCGGAGCCCAGATCGCCCAGCATGTAGTGACTGGCGAACTCTATCCGACGAACGTCCGATCTACCGGGGTGGGCTGGGCACTCACAGCTGGGCGGCTCGGCTCGATTGCAGGGCCACTCCTCGGCGGAGCGCTCCAAATGGCTGGCTTTACGTTCACCGAGTACTTCCTGGTATTCGCAGTCCCGAGCATCCTTTGCGCCGGACTGGTTTTGCTGTACCGGATCAATGTGAGGGACGAAGGACTCGAAACCGTCCATGAAAGACTTACCTCGGCGGAAGCATAGTTGGGACCCGAAGCCCTTGATACCGACCATGCCAGCCCCATGATGAATAATGTTCGGCCTGCCGTCCCGGGGGATACCTTGACGGCCCGGTCGGAACTGATTCACCTGGGTCGGCGCATGGCAAGCATCACCGTCACAATCCTCGACCAGAACCAGAAGCTGGTTGCCCACGGTACTGTTAGCCTGATGGTCCAGTAGGAGTTATGGCCACTGAAAACTGCAAAAGGCACTCGGTCTGAACCGGGTGCCTTTTACTTTATGAACGGCAATCAAACCTCCAGCCTGGGTCGGAATTCCACTCCGTTCACATTAAGGGAGTAAGCGGGCAGTACTCAAAGACAGTTTTCGGAGCCGCGATTAGGAAAGCCCTTCTTTACCTTTAAGGGACTGCAGCAAGTAGAGAAGAGCCGGGTTCTTGTTGCCCGGCAACCAGGTGGCTGTGATGAATATTGGTTCGATCTCGTCATTTAAAGGGATAAAAACAACATTCGGATGGGGCAGATTGGCAACGTCGGTCGGCAGCAAAGAAATCCCTTTTCCTAAACCGATCATCCCCAGGATTTCTATGATTGATAGGTGGCCGGGGTTTGTGGGACGGCCTGGTGGGTGAATAAGCAATGACCCATCGGAAACGCGGTGGAGTTCAGGGGCGATCTTCCTGGTTTTGCTGCAATCGTTCCATACGGTAGGCGATCTGCGATCGTGTCAGACCAAGGGCCCTTGCCGCAGCCGAAAGGTTGCCCTTGGCTTTTTCCACTGCTGCCTTGACCACCCTTGCTTCAATCTGGTCCAGGGTTATGGCGCCGGATAAAATCGCCTCACAGACATCGTTCCCCGGATCGAGGCTTTTGGCACCAAGACTGCCATCTCGATCCAGGCCAAGTTCCATGGCCTGATCGTCGTTATAGGACGAAAAGACCTGGTCCACTTCAATGCGCGTGCCGCTTTGGGCGAGAATGACGGCGCGTTCAATCATGTTTTGCAGTTCGCGGACGTTACCGGGCCATTGATAGGCAAGAAGCGCCCGCTTTGCCTTGTCGGTGAAGCCGCGCAGCTTCTTGCCGCGCACTGCGGAGTATTTCTCCATGAAGTGCTCGGCCAGGGGCAACACGTCCTCTTTCCTTTCCCTGAGCGGAGGAATGTTGATCTGGAAGGCATTGAGCCGATAGTAGAGATCCGATCGGAATTTCCCCTCCTTGACCAAAAGACGCAGGTCGATGTTGGTCGCTGCCACCAGCCGCACATTTACCTTGCGGGTCTTGTGGTCACCCAGCCGTTCGATCTCTCCTTCCTGCAACACGCGCAACAGCTTCGCCTGCGCCGGAAGCGGGAGGTCGCCGATCTCGTCGAGAAAAAGCGTGCCGCCGTTTGCCCGCTCGAAGCGTCCGGGTCGGGAGGAAACGGCTCCGGTGTAAGCGCCCTTCTCTACGCCGAAAAGCTCGGATTCCACCAGATCGTGGGGGATGGCGGCGCAGTTGATGGCGACGAACGGTGCATCGCAGCGGACGCTCATGTCATGCAAAGAGCGGGCAAAGACTTCCTTGCCGACGCCGGTCTCTCCCAGGAGCAATACCGAAATCGTGCTATCCTCCGCTGCCTGCGTCAGGAGCCCGTAGGCTGCACAGAATCCCTTGGAAACGCTTACAAGGTGAGAGGGAAGCTTTTCATTTTCGGTGATGGCTGAACGGAGCTGGATGACCTGAGTCTGCAGGTCAATGAGTTGCTCGGCAATGGACACCCGGTTGAAGAGGCGCGTGTATTCGGCCGCGTCTTCCCATTCCTCTATCGGCTTGCCGATGATGCGACAGCAGTTATCGCCCTTCCCAACACATTCGACCTCCTTGTACAGAATGGGGCGCCCGAAAAAGGCCGACGCATAACCGCAGGCATAACCGACTTGACTCCAGCAAACCGGTTCAGACTGGATTCCGTACTGTCGTTGATGCCACTGGCCTTCCCAGGAGTTTTCCCAAAGGTCCTCAGCATAGAACTTGTTCGTGACGGGGTCGTACTCCAGCTTGAGGGGGGTGCTCTTGACGATCCCTTCCAGCGTGTGAAACTGAGGGCCCTTTGTGAAATCTTCGATGCTGTTCGCGCTTTGGCCACAGGTGCGAATGACCTCGACATCGCGCACGCCCGACGCATAGCCCATGCGGATGAGAATTCCTTTTGCGCGGTCAATGCCGAGGGTCTCGATCAACTCCTCGCGGAGTGCTGCCTGTGCGTCCGCATGAACCAGGAGCATGCGGTGCTCGTGCAGCCAAATCTGACCAGTCCCTGCACAGAAATGGACCAGCGAGTGCAGATCAGAATCGTTCTCCTGGTTGGCTGTTCTTTTTGTGCTTTGTTGCATGGCTGTGGTCGCCCCTTGTCAGGCCCATCATGGTTGCTTACCGACATTAAAACACAAAATCAAAACATAGTTTATCAAACCAAGCATTGAAAACATATGAAAATTTAAAGGACTGAACGTTACAAGTCCGAAGTGTTTTAATCGTTTACGATCGTCACGAACTAGAATTATATAACAATATCACAAATCTCATACAAGCAGAAAAAGTGAACCCCATCCTTTTAATCCCCTGACAAAGCAGCAGATCCCTTGCCACAACAATGGCAATCAACGGCAATTTCAGCCCCCCCACCAGCCCCATCCCGCCCACATCACAGCAGCATTTCATAAAATTCTCAAAAAGGACACGCGGTCGACACGACTTTTCATAAAAATATCAATCCTGACTGTGGCGCAACAACGACACTCGGGCTATCAGGAGCACTGCACATACCGGATCAGCCAGCTAACCTACTGAAATAACAACAGCGCGCATTATAATCCCACAATGAAGCATGATTACAACCTTGTTTGGCATATCACATGCTCATTAACGAACAGATTGCTGAATTTCATAAAACCAACAACAAGCCGCTACCAAGGCATGCAACCGCAAACAAATAATGCATTAAATTTATAAAGTTACAAACAAATAGCGCCAAGCAACAGAAACGCCAGCAGCAAGACACAGACAAAACATTATCTCAAAATAAGCATCGATAAGAATTTGCTTATCCATAAAGCTCTGCTCATGTTTGTAAATTAATAACCCAAGAGGTGAACAATGGGAACAGACGAAAAGCATACGGGTTACAGGTGGTTCGTATTGGCGGCGGGATGTCTGGCAATTTGCTCGATCTACATCGACATGATCGCCTATGCTCCCATTCTCGGGGATATCGCAAAGAAGCTGCATGTCGAAATGGGCGCAGCCACCAACCTGATGATGGGGTTTGTGTTGTCCATTGCCTGCGTACTCATCTGGGGCGGGGTTGTCTGCGACAAGTTCGGCATAACCGTTGCCTTTGTCCTGGGTCTTCTCTGCTCCACCGTGCCGACCGCGCTCATCCCCTGGATCGGTGACAACTTTACGGCAGTAATGGCAGCCCGCCTGGTTCAGGGCGCATCGGTGGGTTTCGTCTTCGCCACGATCGGTCCGATCCTTGCCCTCTGGTTCCCTCCCGAAGAGCACGGCATGGCCAGTGGCCTACTGATCGGTTCCATTTCTCTCGGCTGTGCGATCGGCGTCTTTGCATCCCCCACCATTCTCGGGATGACGGGAAGTTGGGAGAAAACGGTCTTCACGCTCGGAACTCCGGGCTGGGCGGCAATCCTTCTCGCCATTGTGGTAACCAGAAAAAGCCCGCCAAATCTCGTCATGCAGGAAGCACAGTCTCCATCCGCACCCGCCAGGGATGAGATGAGTTTCCTGGGAGCCCTTGCCTGTCCCATCACCTGGTTGGGTTCTCTCATAGTCTTTTGCAACGCCTGGGCAATGTACTGCCTGTATAACCTGGTCCCGCCTTACCTGGCCGCAGATGCGCCGATGGGGCTCGGACTCGGAGCGGCAATGTCCGGCAGGCTGTCGATTGCGGTGACGATCATCGGCCTGTTTGCCACGATCGTCGGCGGGATCTTCTTCGACAAAATCGCCAAAGGGAATTCGAGACTGGCCGCCATAATCGGCTTTCTGATCTCCGCCTGTGTCGTCGTGATTCTGTTGCCGGTCATGTCGAAGAGCATCGTCGTCCTGGCGCTGTGCCTCCTGATATCCGGCTGGGGAATCCCCTTCATGGGCCCATCGCTCAGTGCCTACATCGCCATGAATTATCCGCCCGGCATCGTCGGCAGAATGATCGGCTGGTGGTTCGGTTTCGGCACCTTCGGCGGTGCTGCCGGTCTGTATATCGGGGGGATGACGATCGGCAGGACCGGGAATTTCTCTGTCGCCATCAGCATGATCTCTGTGGCGTCCATCCTTGGCGCCCTGCTGTCCCTGCTGCTGAAGAGGAAGCAGCCTGCCCTGTCCTGAATGCCCGGTGCGGGCCGATCGAATCGTGCAACAGACTGAGGAGAAGAGCATGGGTAACCACAGCGCTAAGTATCAGGTAAAGATTCTGGGGGTCGAGGACTATCAGGCCCTGGTGGCCTGCCAGAGCGCCTGTCCCCTGGCGACCGATACCAAGCGGTACGTACGGGCCATCACCGAAGGGGAGTACGAGAAGGCCTACCTCATCGCCCGCCAGACCAACCCCCTGGTCTCCGTCTGCAGCAGGGTCTGCACCGCCCCCTGCGAGAAGAACTGCCGTAAATCCGGTGAGGGGAGCCCGGTGGACATCCGGGCACTGAAGCGCTTTGCCTGCGACCGCCATGGCGTGGCCTCCCCCCGGGCGGTGGCGAAACGGTTCGCTGAGTTCTCGGAGCGGAACGAGTGGGTGAGCGACCGGACCGGCAACCATATCCTGACCATGTCGCGGCTGTTCCAGAAGGCCGCGGAGGCGAAGAAAGGTCCGGCCAAAGCGTCCGTCCGGGTGGCCATCATCGGCTCCGGCC
>NZ_VLLN01000029.1 GCF_007830735.1 Geobacter argillaceus | reverse complement strand
GCTCAAGTGCAGCTTCGAGGCCATCTTCTACAAAACGCTTCTTCAGGTGTTCAATTGTCCGACTACTCACACCAAGTGCCTCTGCAGTATCAGCAACACTCCAGCCTGGACCATTATCACCGGCATCAGAAAGCAACAAGGCACGGGCGTGGACAAACCGCCTTGCGTGGGTCTTTCCACGCTTGGTTAAGGCTTCAAGATCTTTACGCTCCTGCTCGGTAAGTGTTACTCGGTATCTTGGCGACATGGTGGCCTCCTTGAATGAGTTACGCCAGTATGCCATATACCGCAATTAAACGAAATATTAAATGTTAAGTGGTACTACGGACATCTGGCCGGCGACGTGGTGCTCCGCTTGACTGCCGGCAAAATGCATTCCCTGATGCGTTCCTACGATGTTATCGGACGTTATGGCGGCGAGGAGTTTCTGGTCATCCTTCCCGAATGCTGCCCGGAGTGCGCTGCCGCTTTTGCCGAACGACTCAGGCTGTGCGTGAGCAGCGACAGTATCGACACCCCGGAGGGGAGGATACCGGTCACCATCAGTCTCGGGGTAACGGTAAGCAGCAAGGAGAGGAAGAATGATGCCGATTCCCTGGTAAAGGCCGCGGACAAGGCCCTTTACCGGGCAAAAGAAAACGGTCGCAACCGTGTGGAACCTGCTCATGATGAAGGGATGATGGCTTGAGGAATCAATTTCGCTGTCCAGATACTCTCATAGATACATTTATGAAAATGCTGGTATATCTATCGTTATGAAAAAGCGACTGCAACCTGCCATCAGCGGTAATGAACGGGACAAGCCCTCCGCCAGGGAGGCCTTGTCACAGCACAAGAACCGCCTCTTCCCCATTGTCGGCATCGGCGCCTCCGCCGGCGGACTGGAGGCGCTGGAACAGTTCCTGCGGCAGGTGCCGGAAGGGTGCGGCATGGCCTTTGTCATCGTCCAGCACCTGGACCCGACCCACAAGGGGATCATGGCAGAACTGCTCCAGCGCACCACCGGCATGGCGGTATTCCAGGTAAAGGACCGGCTGCGGGTCAAACCGAACTGCGTCTACGTGATCCCACCCAACAAGGATATGTCCATCCTGCACGGTGTGCTGCATCTCTTCGCACCGACTGCCCCAAGAGGACTCCGTCTCCCCATCGACTTCTTCCTCCGCTCCCTGGCCGAGGACCGGCAGGGGGCGAGCATCGGCGTCATCCTCTCCGGCATGGGCTCGGACGGTACCATGGGCCTGCGGGCCATCAAGGAAAAGGCCGGCGTGACGCTGGTGCAGGAGCCCGCCTCGGCCAGGTTCGACAGCATGCCCAGGAGCGCCATCGAGGCCGGGCTGGCCGACCTGGTAGCCCCGGCGGAGGAACTGCCCGCTAAGATCATCGACTACCTCCGGCACGCCTTTACCATCACCAAG
The DNA here is from genome assembly GCF_007830735.1 of Geobacter argillaceus. Classification (GTDB taxonomy): domain Bacteria; phylum Desulfobacterota; class Desulfuromonadia; order Geobacterales; family DSM-12255; genus Geomobilibacter; species Geomobilibacter argillaceus. The sequence goes on along the minus strand of NZ_VLLN01000029.1, from coordinate 47,794 downwards.
GCGGAGCTCACACTGGAGGAGAAGGACCAGAGCGCCCTGGAAAAAGTCCTGATACTCTTGCGGTCAAGGACCGGCCACGACTTCTCCCTGTACAAGAAGAACACCGTCTATCGCCGGATCGAACGGCGCATGGGCATTCACCAGATCGACCGGATCGCCTCCTACGTCCGCTATCTGCAGGAGAACTCCCAGGAGGTGGAACTCCTCTTCAAGGAGCTCCTGATCGGCGTGACCAGCTTTTTCCGCGACCCGGCGGCCTGGGAGCAGATACGGGAAGTAGCCATCCCGGCGCTCCTGTCGGGCCGCCCGGCCGGCGGGGTCCTGCGGGCCTGGTCGGCAGGCTGCTCCACCGGGGAGGAAGCGTATTCGCTGGCCATTGCCTTCAGGGAGGCACTGGAACAGGTCAAACCAACCGAGAATTTCACGCTGCAGATCTTTGCCACCGACCTGGACCGGGACGCCATCGACAAGGCCCGCCAGGGTCTCTATCCGGTCAACATCGCCGCGGACGTAAGCCCTGAGCGCCTGCACCGTTATTTCATCAAGGAAGAGAACTGCTACCGGGTCGGCAAGGAGATCCGGGAAATGGTGACCTTTGCCACGCAGAACGTCATCATGGACCCCCCCTTTACCAAGCTGGACATCCTCATCTGCCGGAACCTTTTGATCTATCTGACGCCGGAACTGCAGAAAAAACTCCTGCCGCTCTTCCACTACAGCCTGAATCCGGGCGGAGTCCTGTTTCTGGGGAGTGCGGAGACACTCAGCAGCTCAAGCGACCTCTTTACGCCGCTGAACATCAAGTCGAGACTCTTCCGGCGCCGCGAATCCCTTCTGACGGCCGAACCGATAGCGTTCCCGGCCTCGTTCGTCCCCGACCTGCCGGGAGTTTCCAAGGAGTTGCCGATGGTGAAGCCTGCAGCCAACCTCCAACAGCTTGCCGACCAGCTGCTCCTGCAGCACTTCGCACCGCCGGCCGTGCTGACCAACGACAAGGGGGACATCCTCTATATCAGCGGGCGGACCGGCAAATATCTGGAGCCGGCGGCCGGCAAGGCCAACTGGAACATCTTCGCCATGGCCCGCGACGGCATCCGTCTCGATCTGGGCAGCGCCTTCCAGAAGGCGCTCCGGCAACAGGAGACGGTCACTGTCAAGGGGCTCAAGGTCGGGACCAACGGCAGCACGCAGACCGTCGATGTCACGGTCCAGGCGATTCAAGAGCCGGAGGCGCTGCGGGGGTTGGTGATGATCGTCTTTACCGACGTGGCGGCCCCCCCGGCAGAGAGAGCCACCGGCCGCAGCAGGTCCGCACCGGCAGGCAACGCCCGGCAGCTCGAACTGGAGCAGGAACTCCAGCAGCTCCGCGAAAATCTCCAGACAACCCGAGAGGAGATGCAATCCTCGCAGGAAGAGCTCAAATCCACCAACGAGGAACTGCAGTCCGCCAACGAGGAGCTGCAGTCAACCAACGAGGAACTGACCACCTCCCGGGAGGAGATGCAGTCCCTGAACGAAGAGTTGCAGACGGTCAACGCCGAGCAGCAGTCCAAGATGGACGAGCTCAGCCGGACGAACAACGACATGAGGAACCTCCTGAACAGCACGGAGATAGTCACGGTGTTCCTGGACAACGACCTCCACGTTCGGCGGTTCACCACCGGGGCGAACAAGCTCTTCAAACTGATTCCGGGGGACGTGGGGCGGCCGCTTTCCGACATCGCCAACGATCTGCTCTATCCCGGGTTGACCGACGAAGCGCGGGAGGTGCTGCGGACACTGGTCTTTTCCGAGAAGCAGATCGCCGCCACCGACGGGCGCTGGTTTACCGTGCGCATCATGCCCTACCGCACCATGGAGGACGTCATCGGCGGGGTAGTGATCACCTTTGCGGACATCACCGAGGCCAAAAAGCTGGAGGAGGAACTGCGGGCGGAGATTTCCAGGCTGGCTGAGGTCAATGCCGGAACCAAACCGGAACATGTCAAAGGTAATTGAACGCGGAATTAAATGGGCATGAAAGAATCCTGAATTGAGAGAGTCAGCAATGGGAATCGACAACGACAAGAACCAGTTAACAGCAGCGGACGAACTGCGCCGCCGCGCTGAAGAACTGTTTCTCTCGGAAACTACGGAATCGCTCCCTCCTCGGATAAAGACCGAATTGCAGAGGCTCCTCCATGAACTCGATGTTCACCGGATCGAACTGGAGATGCAGAATGCAGAGCTCCGTCAGGCCAGGAACGAGGTGGAGACGGTACGGGAAAAGTACACCGACCTCTACGATTTCGCCCCGGTCGGCTACTTCGCCCTCGACCGCGACGGGACCATCGGTGCCGCGAACTTAAGCGGCGCCAGCCTCCTCGGGATTGAGCGCTCCCGGCTGATCGGCCGGCGTTTCGGGTTGTTTGTAACGGAAGAATATCGTCCAGCCTTCACCGACTTCCTCGATAAGGTCTTCACGAGCCCGACCAAAGAGGCGTATGAGGTGAAAATCCTGAAAGAGGAGGCCCCCCCGCTCTTCGTGCGGATCGAGGCCGTGGCCGCCGCATCGGGACAGGAGTGCCGCGCTGCATTGATTGACATCACCGAACGCAAGCAGGCGGAGGAGGAGCTACATGAGAGCGAGGAGCGCTTCCGGACTCTCGCCGACGCCATCCCCCAACTGTGCTGGATCGCGAATGCCGACGGCTGGATATTCTGGTACAACCAGCGCTGGTACGAGTACACCGGCACTACTCCTCAACAGATGGAGGGGTGGGGGTGGCAGTCGGTCCATGATCCCGAGGTGCTGCCTCAAGTCCTTGAACGGTGGAAGACTTCGATCGCAACCGGCAAGCCATTCGATATGGTGTTCCCGCTACGTGGCAGTGACGGCCTGTTTCGGCCCTTTCTGACGCGGGTGATGCCGCAATGCGCCCAGGATGGCAAGGTTGTCCGCTGGTTTGGCACAAACACCGACATCACCGAGCGGGAGCTGGCTGAGGAGGAGCTGCGCCGGGCGAAGAAGACCGCCGAGGCGGCCAACAGGGCCAAGAGCCAGTTCCTGGCCAACATGAGCCACGAACTGCGCACTCCCATGACCGGCATCCTCGGCATGCTCCAACTAGTCCTCGAAAAAGAACTTGCCCCGACGCTGCGGGACGATATGGAAATGGTGCTGAGTTCGGCCCGCTCTCTCCTCCTGATTATTAACGATATCCTCGATATGGCCAAGATCGAGGCGGGAAGACTGGTCATCGAAGAGACAGTGTTTTCTCCACGGAGGTGTATCGCAGAGGCGGTCGACATCTTTACTCCCGAGGTGCAACTCAAGGGACTCGACTTCTCCGTCTCGGTGGCGGAGGAACTGCCGGATACGATTGCCGGTGACCAGGTGCGGCTGCGGCAGGTCCTCACCAACCTCATCGGCAACGCCGTCAAGTTCACCGAAGCTGGCAAGGTGGTGGTGCACGTCACCGCCGGCGGGACGACCTCCGAGGGAAAACGCGAGGTTACGTTCGCCGTCACGGACACCGGCATCGGCATCCCTGATGACAAGAAGGAACTTCTCTTCCGGGCTTTCAACCAGGTTGACGGCTCTCACAGCAGGAGTTTCGGCGGCACAGGCCTTGGGCTTGCCATAAGCAAGGAAATTGTGGAACTGATGGGGGGAACGATCGGCTTCGTGAGTGAAGAAGGGGTGGGAAGCACCTTCTCATTCACCATCCCCCTGGGAGAAACCGGACTGGACAGGCACGTCCTGCCCTCAACCGAGCCCCAACCAAATGAAACGACAACTCCTGCCTTGCAGGGAGAAAGGATTCCGCGTCTCCTCCTTGCCGAAGACGATCCGGCCACCCGGAAGGTTTTGGGACTGATGCTCAATCGGTCAAACTTTGATCTCGATTTTGCCGAGGACGGACTGAAGGCGGTCGAACTGTGGGAAAAGGGGGCATATGATCTCGTGCTGATGGATGTCCAGATGCCGCGGCTCAATGGCTTCGAGGCGACCAGCGCCATCAGGGAGAAGGAGCGGGAGCGCGGCGGCCATACCCCGATCATTGCCCTGACGGCCCACGCCTTCAAAGAGGACGAGTAAAAGTGTCTTGCCGCCGGCATGGATGCCTATGTCTCAAAACCGGTCGACTTCAAGAACTGTGTTGAGGTAATCCGGGAGCTTCTCAACAAATAAGGTCGATAGCGGTAATCCGGAGACCTGATGGCAACAAGGGCAGATCATGCATGATGACCAGAGTGAGGCTACTGAAGCCGCCGAACTGGGCCATAACTGCGCGAGGTTAATGTGCGCGGCTCAAGGGGCTGCTTGAGACAGGGGGTAGTAATGGGTAGCAACAACGACAAGAGCAGATCGGAGACGGACGAGCTGCGGCGCCGTGCTACGGATCGACTGCGGGTTCGGGCACCGAAAGAGCGATCATCCTGGGAAGAGAATGACCGACAGCGGCTTGTTCATGAACTTGAGGTCCACCAGATCGAGCTTGAAATGCAGAATGAGCAACTCCGCCAGTCCAGGGACGATATGGAAGAGACTCTGGAGAAGTTCACCGACCTCTACGATTTCGCCCCGGTCGGCTACGCTACCATCGACCGCGACGGGATCGTCCGGGCTGCGAACCTCACCGGCGCCGGGCTTCTGGGGATTGAACGCTCCCGGCTGACCGGCCGGCACTTCAGTCAGTTCGTTGCCGCTGAAGCCCACTCGTTATTCTCTGAATTTCTCGGGAAGGTGTTTGCGCGCCCGGGCAAGGAGTCATGTGAAGTAACGCTCTCGACAAAGGGGAGTCTTCCGCTTATCGTACAGATCGATGCCATGGTCTCCGCTTCCGGTCAGGAGTGCCGTATTGCGATCATCGATATCTCAAAGCGCAGGCAGCTGGAAGAGCAACTTGAAATTCTGCACGACGACCTTGCCGCACGCGCCGCCGAACTGGCGGCTGCCAACATCGAGCTGGAGGCATTCAACTTCACCGTTTCCCACGACCTGCGCAAACCGTTGTCGATCATCCACGGCTATTGTCAACTGGTCCAAGAACTGTGCAGAGAACAACTCGATGAGCAGTCCAAGGAATTCATCCAGGAAATATATGAAGGCACCAAGAGCATGAACCGGCTCATTACTTCCCTGCTCAGATTTTCGCGCGCCACCCGCACCGAAATGCGCCGGGAAACGGTTGACATGAGCGCCATGGCAAAGGCGGTAGCTTCGGAACTGCAACTGGCGGAGCCGGAGCGCCGGGTTTCGTTCCGCATCGCCGAAGGGATAACGGGCAACGGTGATGAAGGATTGTGGCGCATCGTCCTGGACAACCTCATCGGCAACGCCTGGAAGTATAGCGCCAATCGGGAGGAGGCGGTCATCGAATTCGACATGAAGGAGGTTGACGGGAAACCGGCCTGTTTCGTCCGGGACAACGGACCGGGGTTCGACATGGCGCATGCGGACAAACTGTACATTCCGTTCCAGCGAATCCCCGGAATAGATGTCGAGGGGCACGGCATCGGTCTGGCCACGGTGGAGCGGATCGTCAGGCGCCATGGTGGACGGATCTGGGCCGAAAGTGAACCGGGCAAGGGAGCGACCTTCTTTTTCACCATGGAGTAAATCCCATGACGATGCATCCACAAGTTGATCGAGGAGATGCGCGCCAGGAACAGGGGAGAGGCTGAGACTTAAGAGGGGGCTGGGGTAAGCCGAAGAATCTCCTCCACCCGTGCACCATCCAGGGTCTCCTCTTCCTGCAGGGCCGTCGCCAGGGCATCCAGACGGAGTCTGTGTGCACTCAGCAGCCCGTCGGCAACCTCTTCCCCATGGCGGATGATGGCGGTGATCTCCTGGTCGATCACCCAGGCCATCTCTTCGGAAAACCCCTTTTCTTGTGCCAGCTTGCGTCCGAGAAACGGATGCTCTTCGCCGCGGGTAAAGGCGACCGGCCCGACCTTTTCGCTCATCCCCCACTGGCAGACCATCTTCTCGGCCAGATCGGTAACCATCTTCAGATCGTTCTGGGCGCCGGTGGAGACTTCACCAAAGATCAGCCGCTCGGCAGCCCGACCGCCCAGGGTAACACTGATGCGGTTTTCCAGATAACTCCGGGGGTAATAATAGCGATCATCCTCCGGGAGTTGCTGGGTGATTCCCAGCGCCATGCCGTGAGGTATGATCGTTACCTTGTGGATCGGATCGGTGCCCGGAAGCAGCTTGGCAATCAGGGTGTGTCCTGCCTCATGGTAGGCGGTGATCCTCTTCTCGTTGTCGGATATGACCATTTTCCGCTCGCCGCCCATCAGGAGCTTGTCCTTGGCCTGCTCCAGGTGCGCCATGGTAACGGCTGAGGCGCTCTCCCGCGAAGCCAGAATGGCCGCTTCGTTCACCAGATTTTCCAGATCGGCGCCGGTCATTCCGGGAGTCCCCTTGGCGATGGTGATGAAATCGACCCCTTCGGCCAGCGCGATCTTACGCGTATGTACCTTAAGGATTTTTTCCCGGTCCCGCCAGTCCGGCCGTTCGATCACCACATGCCGGTCGAAACGGCCGGGGCGGAGCAGCGCCGGATCCAGCACGTCGGGACGGTTGGTAGCTGCCAGCACGATCACCTCCTCGTGCTGGTCGAAACCGTCCATCTCGGAGAGAAGCTGATTCAGTGTCTGCTCCCGCTCGTCATTGCCGCCGCCCAGGCCTGTGCCTCGGCTTCTCCCTACGGCATCGATCTCGTCGATAAAGATAATGCTCGGCGCACTCTTCTTGGCGTTGTTGAAAAGGTCCCTGACCCGGCTGGCGCCAACCCCGACATACATCTCGATAAACTGGGATGCAGAGATGGTGAAGAAGTTGACCCCCGCCTCTCCTGCTACCGCCCGCGCCAGCAGGGTCTTTCCGGTACCGGGAGGCCCGACCAGCAGGATCCCCTTCGGCACCTTGCCGCCGATGCGACGAAACTGTCCCGGCTCCTTCAGGTACTCGACAATCTCCTTTAGCTCCTGCTTGCTGTTCTCCATGCCGGCCACATCTTCGAAGGTGACATTGACCTTCTCCCCGGTGCCGTACATCCTGGCTCCGGATTTGGCAAAGCTGCCGAACATACTACCCATCGGCCCCTGGTTACGGGCAGTGCGGGAGATATACCACCAGACACCGATAATCAGAATCCAGGGGAGTAGTGTGATGAGAAAAGAAACAAGAGGCGATGCTTCGGTAGAAACTGCAACGATCTCCACCTTGTGGCCGCTCAGTTCGGCAATCAGCGCCGGATCGGCCGTAGCCGGCATGGTCGTGGAAAAGGCCCCCACGTCCCGTGTGACCTCTTTGCCCTGCACCGTTTCGGCCACCTGAACCTTCTTCAGGAATTCACCGCTTACGGCCGCCCCCTTGAACCTGACCTTTTTCAGGTTGTTGCCGGCAAGTTCGCTGCGAAAGCGGCTGTAGCTTATCTCGGCACTCTGCCCCGCATCGCGTCGAAGATAGTTGTAGCCGAAATTAAATAGTATCGTTACTACCATCATGAGAAGAATCGTGCGCCAGGTTGACTGGTTCATGGATTAGTCCTTGACAGGAATGTCGCTGCTATTTCTGCCCCAGAAGAATATCATCTGCGGGGTAGTGGCGCTATGCTCATTAATGAGCTGCTGGGTGCTTACCAGTTCCCATCCTGCCTTGGCCATTTGATCCAGGTGATCCTGTAGATCAAGTGCCAGGAGATCGTTTACCGGATAATGCCTGGTCGTGAAGGTGTATGCTTTCGCCATGACCGACTCCCCATCAATCTCTTTCCCAGAAAAAATAGTAATAACCGCTCTCCTTGACGACAGTAACCATCCTCCACCCTTCCTGCGCCACCTGGTTCAGATGCTGCTCCATTCCTTCTCGGATGAGTTGGGTGGTAGGAGGTTCGTGCAACGTAATGGAGTATTCTTTAGCCATGGTCATTCTCCTTTCGCTGCTGTTGTTGGCAGGACCTGATGATCTGTGATATTGGCCTGGCGCGGGTGTCAATATTATTATTTACAATTGTAACATGTCTTTTTGCAGGCATTTTCTTCTTGATAAAGGTAATTGACCTAAGGAGGTAAAAGGATATGAAAGAAAACGCCCTGTGGCGTCAGAATGATTTGTTCCAGGTAAGGATCAGGCCGCTTCCCGACTTGCCATTACGAACGAAACCGGAATCCCATGCATACCCGATATACAGCTCGGAATCCCAGAAAAAACCGGTATCCAGGCCGATGGTCGTTGCTGCCCCGGTTGTGCTTTTGAACAGAAACCGGTTGCTATCGGTAACCGCTGCCCGGTCCGCCCAGATGAACGTCTCCCGCAGGTGGAGATAGAGGAATGGCGCCAGTTCGCGCCGGTATTGCAGGGCTGCCAGGGCATAATTGGCTACGAGAACCTGGTTGAACATGGTGCCGGGATAATCGGGGCGACAGAGGTCATCCGATTCGCCGGGAAGAGGTCCGCCGCCGATCGTGATGGCATTGTAGCGGTCGGCGCTCTCCTTGGGAGTGATGCCACCGTGGAAGCTGAAGAGCATCCGGTTCTTCTCCGACAGCCCCGGAATCGCGCCGGCACCCATGAAATAGCCGTTAAACTGGAGGAAGTCCCGGGTATGCGCGCTGGTGAAGAGCGCATCGGGAATGGTGCCGAAATCCGCCCATTTGTCCCGGAACAGGTAATCAAGGTCGAATCCGGCTGCCATCCCCGTATGGGGGAGTTCCAGCAGATTCCGGCGCATCCCGTCATAACGGCCCCGCAGTTTCACGCCGTACAGCATGGTGTCCGGCGGCAGTACCAGGTCTGGTCCGGTGTCGCTTGTCCGCTCGGCATAAAAGTACCCGATCTTGCCGAGCAGTTGAAGCCTCAGGTCGTTGTCGACCTGGAAGGGGGCCACCCTGTAGCGAAGTCCGGGACCCAACGAGGCGATCACCGTCCCCCATATCGCGTCTGACGACCTGATCTCCCGGTTGTTGACCACCTCCCTCTGGCCACCTGGAATAGTGTTGTTTTCAAAACGCGTGACGAGTTCAAGATTCCCGAAGCTTCTGTCATACTCCAGGTCGTTGACGAAGATACTTATCAAGTTGCGTGTCCTGGACTCGTCCCACACCCGCTTCAAAAAGAGGGCGCCAATCGGCGTAGCGGCGGTACTTCCCTGTCTGGGAGTGTAGAATACGCCCCCCAGCGTCAGGGCAGTCACACGACCACGGTCCTGGGCAGGGATGTCTACCGATTTGCCCATGAAGTAAGAGTGTAATGGCTCTCCGGCCAGCGGCGTGTGATATTCCACGGTTTCCCCAGAGGTTGTTCCCCCCCCTCCTATCCGGGAAGCAGACGCCTCAGCCTTCTGGTCGGCAATGGCAATGCCGTGCATCGTCAAGCCGGAACACAGGAGAGTGCCCGTAAAAATCAGGGATACGATGCCAGTTTCCCGTCTGCCCGATTTCCACCCAGCCATAGCCTGCGTCTCCCGGAGCACATCGCATTGAACATCGCCAAGTTAGAATAACTTGCGCTACTAACCTGTCAATCAGTCAATGCTGGTTATGCTGGTTACGCGTGCGCCCACAAATTCGTCCCAAAACCTGATCGAGCGGTATCCCGGAGATTTCCACCGCTCCCCTGGCAAAGCACAAGGGCCACATGTTGGCCGTGGCACTCCGCTGAAGTCAAGTCTAGCCCGCAGTCGCCCACCTTTTACAAAGGCTTTACATTGCCAGCAATGACAGCCGCAGAAATAGCCCTATACTTTGGGAAACCCTTCCCGCAGACATACAGACGACAGGAGCAGTCACATGAAGATTCTCCTTGTGTATCCCCACTACCCGGACACCTTCTGGAGCTTCCGGCACGCCCTGAAATTCATCGACAGGAAAGCGAGTTTCCCCCCGCTGGGGCTCTTGACGGTGGCTGCCATGCTCCCCGCTGAATGGCACAAGCGGCTCGTCGACATGAACGTGTGTCCGCTCGCCGACGAGGAACTGACATGGGCGGACTACGTCTTCATCAGCGCCATGACCATCCAGCGGGAATCGGCGCAGGAGGTAATCGCCCGCTGTCGACAGCTGGGAGTGAAGACCGTCGCCGGTGGCCCCCTCTTTACCGCCTGCCACGAGGATTTCCCCGACGTGGACCACCTGGTGCTGAACGAGGCGGAACTCACCCTTGCCCCGTTCCTGACGGACCTGCTGAACGGGGAGCCGAGGCGTATCTACGCCGACGAGCGGCGGGCGGACCTGGCGAGCACCCCGATCCCGCTCTGGAACCTGATAGATGTCAGGAACTATGCCGCCATGAATATCCAGTATTGCCGGGGTTGCCCCTTTGACTGCGAGTTCTGCGACATCACGACGCTGTTCGGCAGAAAACCGCGGAGCAAGGCGCAAGCACAGCTGATCGCCGAACTGGAGAGCCTCTATGTCCGGGGGTGGCGCGGGGCGATTTTCTTTGTCGACGACAACTTCATCGGCGACCGGGCGAAGCTGAAACGGGAACTCCTGCCCGCCATAATCGACTGGATGGAGGAACGGGGGCGGCCGTTCTACTTCTATACCGAGGCGTCCATCGACCTGGCCGACGATCCCCAACTCATGGAGCTGATGGTCAGGGCCGGGTTCGAGGAGGTCTTTATCGGCATCGAGACCCCCCACGAGGACGGTCTCGTTGAGAGCGGCAAGGTGCAGAACAGGAACCGCGACCTGCTGGCCTCGGTCAAGTGCATCCAGCGGGCCGGCCTGCAGGTGCACGGGGGGTTCATCGTCGGCTTTGACAGTGATTCGCCGGAGACCTTCGACCGGCAGATCCGTTTTATCCAGGAGAGCGGCATTGTCACCGCCATGGTAGGGGTGCTGATCGCCCTGCGCGGCACCAGGCTCTATCAGCGCATGTCACGGGAGGGGAGGCTTCTGGGGAAGGCCTCGGGCAACAATACCGCCATCGCCATCAACTTCACCCCCCGGATGGAGCTCAAGCTGCTCATCGGCGGCTACCGGACCATCCTCGACACCATCTACTCACCCAAAAACTACTATCAGCGGGTGATCAGGCTCCTCAGGGAGTACCGTCCGGCGCATCTGGGGAAATTCCACCTCCAGCCGGGGTATGTCGGGGCGCTCTTCAAATCGATCCTGTTCCTGGGGGTCATTGGCAGGGAACGGTTCCAGTTCTGGAAACTCTTCTTCTGGTCGCTGGTCAGGCGGCCACGACTCTTCCCGCTGGCCATAACCTATGCCGTCTACGGGTTCCACTTCCGAAAGGTCGCGGAAACGATCACCGGGGGTGCGATGCTAGAAAGAGACGAGTGCCTGGAATAAGCGGGGATGAACCCGGTTCGGCAGATAAGGGAGGAACGGGCCGGCTATCAGCAGAGATAGCCGGCCCGTTCCCATTCCAGGTCAATGGCGGCGGGCAAAAATTCAGGCGCTCTTGCAGGCGGTGAAAAGGATGCGGCGAAACGTATAGTAGACCGGCTCGGTCGGCCAGAGACGACGGAGCTTCTCCTTGTAGCGGTCCAGAAACGGCTCGTGCAGCTCGGTGGGCAACCGTTCGAAGTACGGCACCAGGGTGGTGCCCGATGTCCATTCGGCCACGGCAGCGGCATCGGGCATCAGGGCCGGGTAGACCTTTTCGAGCACCGTAATCTCCTGGCCGCCGGAGCGGTAAAGGAGCTCGGCATAGGTGTCTACCTCCAGTACCGGCGAGGGACGGTACCAGCCTTGGAGAGCCGTCCGGAACGGCTCTTCCCGGGCGGTCTCGATAATGGCCAGATGGGCGGGATGGTTGTGGTTTGAGGGGAGTTGTACCGCCAGCTGGCCGCCGGGCCGGACCAGCGAAAAAAGGCGCGGGACAAGGGCGTGGTGATCCTCTACCCAATGGATGGCGGCATGGGAAAACACCAGATCCCACTGGCCGGTAGCGCTCTCTATGGAGCCAAGGGCAAAATCGAGGTTTAGAGAACGTTGCTGACCGGCCTTCTCCAGCATGGTGGCCGAACTGTCGAGACCGAGGACCGTGCTTTCCGGCAAACGGTCTGCCAGGCGCCGGCTCAGTTCGCCGGTGCCGCACCCCAGATCGACAACGGTCAGCCCCTCGCGAACCTTGATGAGGGCGAACAGGTCTTCGAACGGGGCAAACCGCGCCTCCTTGAATTTGTGATATAGCTCCGGGTCCCAGGGCATATCTCTACCTCCCGTTGCTGGTGGCCGTTCAGCAGTTGATGTTTGAACGCCAGGTGCGAAGAGTTATACCTTATCATGGAAATGGGGGCACAGGAAGTTTGCGCTTATGAAAGCTAACCTGGCAACAAAGCCCCTTAAAGATTTTCTGTGACAACCGATGGCACACCCTGTCCTTCCAACCGCGCTGCGCCTTTCAGTGCGGCCTCGCGTGTCGGGTAGCTTCCGGCGGTAAGCAGTAGCGTCGACACGGAGATGATGGCCGTTTCCCGGCTAGACCGAATACCATGGGCAGCAAGCCGCGCCTGCTCCTGTGCAGCCCCCTTCTCGTCACGATATGTCCCGGCATAGAGACGGTATTGCCGGTTTTCATCCATAAGGATGAAGCAGTCCGCAGTAATGTTGCGCAGCCTGCTGAGCTCTTTGCGGGCCGACTTCTGATCCGGGAACCCGCCGATAAGCAGGCGGATCATCGATACCTTTTTCTTCGGCCCCGGCTTCACCAGCGGTGACAGGCCGGCGCTTTTGATCTTGTTCTTGGCGTCGGCCATGGCCGGTTTTCCCGCATATTCGCCGATCATGAGCGTGTACGAGGCAGCCTTGACAGCACTCCCGGTCTTCCCCGCCTTATCTCCGTTCCGGACCATCGACTTGTCCATTGTGGCAGGTGGAGAGGGATTCCTCCTGCCGTCGTCGACGGATGGGACAGCGCCTTGCGCCCGGGGGGCATCGAGTACGGCAGGTTTCACGCCACTGCCGACCGGATTCCCCATCAGACCGTTCACCGTTGTCCGGAGCGGATCAGGCTCCGCTACAACAGTCTGGTTCGCAGGTGGTACGGCATCGAAGGAAGCTGCCATTCCCGTTCCCTCAGTCATCTTTTCCGGGTGCGCGGTATCGACACGAACCCCCTGGTGGTCGAGGAGACTTCCCATATCGCGCCAAAGTTTCGCCACGGCATAGGCAAACGCTTCTGTCGCGTCCTGATGCGCGTTGCGGGCCGAAGTCAGGTCGTTCTCCGCGTTGATGACGTCCTGCACCGAGGTCGTGCCGGCACGGGTATGCTTTTGGTACTCTTCTCGGCGCTGCTCGGCGTACAGGCGTGATCGTTCCGTCGTCTGCAGCTGCAGTCGGGCCGAAATCAGCGCCCTCATATCCGCTTCAACATCATTCCGTATCTTCCACTCCAGAGCCCTGATCTGGTTTTGCGCCTGTTCTGTCCTGATCTTGCTCTTGCGGTAATCGTTCACGGCGGCGGTATTCCCGAGCGGGACACTGAACTGCAGACCTGCCGACCAATACCTTCCTTTGCCGTCTCCGATCTGTTGATACGTACTGCCGACTGCGCCGGCGATCCCGCTGAATCCGCCACTGGCCGTAACCGAGAGGTCGGGGAGCGATTGGTGCCGGGCGACCCGCTCCTGCAACTCGCTGGCCTTGAGGGCCAAACGAAGCTGTTTCAGGTCCGGCCTAAGCTCCAGCGCCATCTTCACCGCCTGCTCCTCCGTTTCCGGTGGTTCGTCCCTGGCCGGAGGGTCGGTGGGGATGAGCTGGGTCTTTGTCTCCATGCCGATCAGGTACTGCAGGCTCGCCTCCTGGTCCCTGACGTTTCGCTCGGCATCGACGAGTTCCTTGCGCCGCTGGGACAGGGCGTACTCCACGTTGGCGATGTCCAGCCGCTGCTTGGGACCAGGCTTCGTCTTCTTTATCTCTTCCAGAAGATTCTGCACCGTGCCCAGCGCCGCTACCCGCGACTCCAGTGTCTGGCGCAGAGAATAGAGACGGTTGTACGAGGTAATGACGGCGACAACCGTGTCGGTGACGTACAAACGGAACCGCTCGATGGAATCTTTCCGGGTATTGGCGGCCAGGGTGATGCTCAACTCCGTCGTTTCCTTGCCGGCATTCTTCAGGAGCGGCTGCGAAATGCTGATCCCGGCCGATGACTGCCAGTTTTTCGAGGGCACGCCGGTCAATTGGGAGTCGGCGTTCGTGTAGCCGGTCTGGGTGGCAACGGCGATGCTTCCGCCGGTCGGGAGATACTGGGTCAGACCAACAGACGCGTTGGTACTGGTAACCCCGAAGGTCTCTCCGGGGAAGGACGACACCGCGCGACTGGCCGACGTACTCAGAAGGGGATCATACAGCGCCCGGCTTCTCACCGCATCGGTGTCGGCCATGACGGCGTTGAGCGCCTCGTTCCGGACGTCGATGTTCCTGCGGATTGCCATTTCTACTGCGGCCAGCCGCGAAAGGTTCATCCCGTTCGGGATAGTTGCGCACTGGCCGTTGCCGGTGGCAAAAAGGGGAACCATGGGGATTGCGTATCCAAAAGATGCATAGAGCAAAACGCCGCACCGTACGGCGAACCTGGCTAGCGAATGAGTATTCATGACTCAGCCTGTTTACGTGCATATCGGCCACTGATGGCGGCTGTTTGGTAAATTTCACGTGGAATGTGAGAGATTGGAAATATCTTCGGCATCAGAAGGAATAAGGGGTGCCCTCCCCGAAGGAAGGGCACCTGTGGTCAAACGTTGGGGCAGGCAGTGATCCGGGCTGGGGACAAAAACTAGATGGCGCCCAACCTGCCGTATAGTTACTGCCCGGCCGCAAGGGCAGAGATCTGGGCGGCAGAGAGAAAGCTGAGCGAGCCCATGCCGCCGGTGTTGGCGCTGATGGCACCCTGAATGGCAGTGGCTGTTCTGCCCTGCTTCGCCGTGCCGTGACACCCGGAACAGTACTGGTTGTACAGGGACCAGGTCTTGGTCGGCGTCGGAGCCGGAGCCGGGGCAGGGGCCGGAGCAGGAGCAGGAGCAGGAGCAGGAGCAGGAGCAGGAGCAGGAGCAGGGACCGGGGTCGGCTTCGGTGCGGGCGCCGGGGCAGGGGCAGGAACCGGGGTCGGCTTCGGTGCGGGCGCCGGGGCAGGGGCAGGAACCGGGGTCGGCTTCGGTGCGGGCGCCGGCGGCACCGGTACCGGAGCAGGAGTCGGCTTCGGAGCCGGTGCCGGAGTTGGAGCCGGTGCCGGAGTTGGAGCCGGTTTCCGGTGGTTATAGGTCTTTCTCACGGCATCGTCATTTTTTTCCCTTTCCCTTTCCCGGTCAGAATCGGCATAGCCGGCAGAAACAAGACCTGCAACGAGAAGGGTGGAAATGGTACCTACGGAAAAGAATCTCTTTGACTTGCTAAACATGTGTATCCTCCGATTGATTGTGATTGTTGATTGTTCTTGTCAGTAGTTGATTGTTGCTCTCCAACAGATAAACAGTTGTTCATACAATCTACGCTTTCAGTTCAGACACACCTCCCTATGTTAGCCCCGGCTTATTTATGTCCGGACACAAAAAAGCCGGGGCCGAATATAGGTGATATTTCGGCAACCCGGCTGTCTCTGTGAGACCCTATAGGCTTTCCGCCCCATTCTCGCGAATGGTTTAGTATTATCGGCTATCGCCAAAAAATAAACTATGAGAACACAGAAAAGCCGGGGGCCTAATATCAAGTGATATTTCGGCAACCCGGCTGTCTCTGTAAGACCCTATAGGCTTTCCGCCCCATCCTTACGGATGGTTTAGTATTCTCGTCTATCTTTTCTGCAATATTTTGTCTGAAACTACCTTGTGATAGTAACGTTGTCAACATTTTTTTGAATACGAGCATATAACCTTCAAGAATAACTTGCAAAACATGAAGCAGCATAATGATATCGTTTTTTCAAACCATTACCAAATTATCATATGTATTCCTATCGATCAAATGACATACAGAAGCAAATAAGTCACAGCTAATTTATATCAATTCATCTCACAACCAAGTCATTTAATTAGCATATTACAATGGCAGGTATGTTACCGGAAAGAGGAGCAGAACAACTCTCGACAGTCGCAACGCCCCGAGGAGAGATCCTAATTCCCATTGCAAAATAACCAACCGCATGATACGTGCATATGCACGCAAAAATCGGAGAAACCATGCCAGCAGGAAAACCCATCCCTAAGCCCAGCATATGCGTCTGTCTGAACGTACGCCGGGCATCACGTGCCATCACGAAGATATATGATCAGGCATTGAAACCAAGCGGCCTGAAGGTGACCCAGTTTTCCGCCCTGATGAATATCGATGCCCATGGCCCTCTCACCACCAGTTCGTTAGCGAAAATCCTGATGCTGGAGAGAACCACTCTGGTGAGAAACCTTAAGCTCCTGGAGAGCGCCGGTTTCATCGAAAACTGCCCCTCACCGGACCCGCGGGAGCGGCAGATCAGCATCACCGAACATGGCCGGCACGCCATCGGGCAGGCCCAGCCCCAATGGCGGGCAGTGCAACGGCAGATGAAGCAGCAGATCGGTACGGAACGGTTACAGATGCTCGGTCATCTGGTTACGGCTCTGGAAGGTATGGCTGACAAACCGGGTATGTCGACAACGTAGGAAAGAAAGGCACAGGGATACGGTCATGAAACAGAACATCAAGGCGTATGCGTTGGAACTGGGTGTGGATGATGTGGGGTTTGCTGCCGCAGCCGGCTATGACAGCCCTCTGACGCCGGCTCTGGATACCATCTTCCCCGGGGCACGAACGTTGATCGTCATGGCCTTTCGGGAAGCCTCCCACTGCGAGAGCGAGAACATGAGGATTGCCATGGGTGGCAGACTTGCCATCATGGACTTCATGAAATCCAGCAGTTACAAACTGTCGCACCTGCTGGAGCGGGAATACGGTGCCAAGGCGATGATGATTCCGATGTCATACCCGTCGGACATCTCCCCGGAAGCCAAGTTCGGCCTGATCGGCGACTTTTCCCATCGCCATGCCGCCATCGCCGCCGGTCTGGGCAGCTGGGGCCGCCACAATCTCGTCATCCACCCGACCCTCGGTGCCAGGGTGCTGTTCAGCACGATTCTGACCGATATCGAGCTAGCGGCCGACCCGCCGGTCACGCAGGAGCTGTGCACCGGCTGCAATCTCTGCGTCGAAAGCTGCCCGGGAAACGCCCTTGCCAGCGAGGGGAAAACCGAGCAGATGAAATGCCTGGTACATTCCCAACCGTACGGCATAGGGGCCAATATCCGCTTCTGGAAAAGGTTTGTCGACACCCCGCCCGAAGATCAGAAAAAAATGCTGGCGACCCCTGAATATATGCGCCTGTACCAGGCCTCGTTCATCGGCTACCAGTATCATTGCTTCAAATGTTACTCAGTCTGCCCGATCGGACGATGATCAGGTTTTATCCCTCGACAAAACTAATGAAATATAGATAATATGCCCACGAGGTCATTTCTCTCCCCGGGAAAGTGGGTGCATGATCGATTCACACAGCATACTGCTACTCACCATCGGTTTTCTCCTTGGCGGCATCGCCGGATTTGCCATGCATCGAGCAGACTTCTGCATTGCCGGCATGTTCAGGGATCTCTTCCTTTTCAACACGGCTGCCAAGCTGCGTGCGCTTGTCCTCTACCTGGCAGTGACCATGACCTTGTTTGAAGCGGCCCGTCTCTGCGGCCTGCTGCCACTCTACCCGTTCCCGTTACTCGGGCCGGCTACGGGTGCCGGCTTTCTGGGGGGAATGCTCTTCGGCGTCGGCATGGTTCTGGCCGGGGGGTGTGTGGTTGGAACCCTCTACCGCATGGGGGCGGGCAACCTCCTGAGCTTCGTGGTATTCATCGGCCTGATCATCGGCAGCACCCTGTACGCCGAATTCCACCCCGCCTGGAAACAGTTACTGGCAGCAACCACCATGTTCTCCGGCACGAGCACCCTTCCGCACTATCTCCACTGGTCGCCGGCGCCACTGGTTGTCGTCACTGTTGCAATCCTTGGCGCACTGGTGGCATATTGGGCACAAAGAGGACTGATGACCCGCAAACTGCACACCAGAGGGGCATTGCAACTGTGGCAGGCAGCTCTGGTGCTGGCTTTCGTCAGCCTCTCCTCATATGTGTTGATCGGGATGCCGTTGGGAGTCACCAACGCCTACGCAAAATTGGGGGCGCTGGTCGAAAAGACCCTGTTCCCGGAGCATGTGGCGTCGCTGGAATTTTTCTCGTCTCAGCCGCTCTCCTACCGGAACCCGCTGACAGGGAATGTCCTGAGCGGCGGGCCGGGACCCGCTTGGGACGGAATCGCCATTATCCAGTTCCCGCTGATTGCCGGCATAGTGCTGGGCGGAACGCTATCCGCCCTGCGGCTCGGCGAGTTTGCCACCAGCAGCGTTGCTCCTCGGCGGCAGTACGTATCGGCGATGGTGGGGGGAATGCTCATGGGTCTGGCAGCGCGCATGGCTCCGTCATGCAATGTCTGGCATTTACTGGGCGGGCTGCCGATATTCGCTCTTACGAGTATCGTCTTTCTGGCGGGGATGCTTCCCGGGGCGTGGCTTGGAGGTCGTATCCTGGTAAAATGGATACTCAATGAGGAGCGGCCCGGCTGCTCCCCTGTTCTTCCTGTTGTACCGAAACAATGAGGTCCCACATGACATCAGTTGAACATGCCGTCATCGAATTCGACATCCGGGGACAGATCTGTCCGGCCACGCTGCTTATAGCGCTCCGGGAAGTAAACCGTCATGCTACTGCCCTGAAAAATGGCGACGTAGAACTCCTCTTTCTGACCGCCAACCGCGACTCGACCCAAACGATCCCGGAGGCGATGGAAAATATGGGGTTCTGCGTCGACGTAACTGCTGAGAATGGATATTACGCCATCAAGGTTACCGCTCATGAGTGATCAGTACTGGCCCGCTCACGACGACACAACTCCCCCCCCTCTCGCAGGCGCCGCACCCGTACCGGAACTCGAACAACTGCGGGCGGAAAATGCCCGGCTGCGCGAGCGGCTTGCAGACAAGGCCAGCTATATCCGTCGGAAAATCGACCAGATGCTCGAGGTCATGGGTACTCTGCCACTCCGCCCGGAAGAACTTGATGACGATACCTTGCTGGAACTTGACCCGATCGGCATCCTCACCGAATCGTTCTCGCACATCCTCATGCATCTGCATGACACAAACAGCGCACTCAACGAGAACCGAGAGTTCCTGCAGACCATTTTCTCCTCCCTCGAGTCCGGGATCATCCTGGTACGGGAAGAAGATAATGTGATAACGGATGCAAATGACACCGCCATGCGCATCATCGGCCGTCAGCGCGCCGACATCATCGGACAGGTCTGCTTCAAATTCATCTGTCCGGCCTGCAACGGTACGTGCCCCATGAAAGACCTGAACCTTTCGATCGACAATACCGAACGAATAATTCTGGCTGCTGACGGCAGCGAAGTGCCGGTGCTGAAAACGGTCGGGCGCGTAACCCTGAACGGTATCCCCCATTTTATCGAGAGTTTTGTCGACATCACGGCCCAGAAAAGAGCGGAGGAAGAACTCCTCTGCTTGAACAATGAACTGGAACAACGAGTGGTTGAACGTACCAGTGAACTGGCAACGGCAAATAGGGGACTTGAATCGTTTTGCTACTCGGTTTCCCATGATTTGCGGGCACCGCTCAGGCATATCAATGGCTTTACCGCCATAATCAAAGAGGAGTACCGTGAGAAGCTTGACGCTCAGGGGTGCGGCTATCTTGATCGAATCTGTGCTGCCAGCAGCCGCATGGGGGCGCTGATCGATGACCTGCTCCTTTTTTCCCGAATATCCCGGGCAGATATTAAAATTGTCGATTTGAACCTCAGCGAGCGTGCCAAGAAGACAGCCGCCATGTTCCGTGAATCGGAACCGGGGCGAGCCGTGCGGATCGAAATTGCAGAAGGGCTTACCGCCCGGGGTGATGCACTATTGGTGGACATGGTTCTCCAGAACCTGATCGGCAATGCCTGGAAATACACGTCGAGAACCCCCCGGGCGGCCATATCTGTCGGCAGCATACGGGAACGCGGTGCAGAGCTGTTTTTTGTGAAGGATAACGGCGTGGGGTTCGACATGGCCTACAAGGATAAACTGTTCCGGGTGTTTGAACGTTTGCACGGGGAAGAGTTCGAGGGGACAGGCATCGGGCTGGCCACGGTGCAACGAATCATCGAGCGGCACGGTGGGAAGATCTGGGCGGAAGGCGAGGAAGGCAAAGGAGCGGTCTTTTATTTCACCCTTGCCGGATGACCATGAATCGGCACTGTTTTCCGCAGTCTGAATTGGAAGGCAGCGCCCCGCTAAACAAGGTCAGCCGGTTTCTGCCCGGCAGAATCACCTCAATCCCCGTAGCTTTTCGATGAACTCCCCGATGACCGCGTAGACCCTGTCGGCCCCCTCCCCCTGGAGGATGCCGTGGTTGTGGAGATTCAACAACCGGTAGCCCTTCTGCCCGGAACCGAGCCGGTCATAGAGCAGCTTTGATCCGGCGGGATCGACCACCGGGTCCCCTTTCGCCTGGATAACCAGGGCCGGCGCGGAAACGGACGGCAGCTTCGGCTCCAGCTCTTTCATGAACGCTCCCATCTCCGCCAGCGCCGCAACGGGAAGCCGGTGGTAATTTATCTCCGGATGCTCGGGAACGATCTCCACGTACTCCTTTTTCCGTTCGTGATATTTGAGGAAATCCATGAGCCGGTTCCAGACCACAACGGTCGGGGCGAACCGCGACGAGATATCCTGCAGCCGCATGGGTGGACAGACCGCAAAGACCCCGGCCACACTGCCGAGCCGGGCCGCGCACTCCAGTGCCAGACCTCCGCCGAACGAAAACCCGCCGACGACCACCCGTTTGCAGATCAGCTCCATGGCAGCGAACCCGACGTCGACCGACTCGCGCCAGTCGCTGCCACTCTGCCGGGCAAGGTCTTCCGGCGAGGTACCATGCCCCTTGAGGCGCGTCACGTAGACCCACAGACCCTGCCGGCCGAGGTACTCGGCCAGCCCCCTGAGTTCCCCCGGCGCGGCCAGAAACCCGTGAACCAGGACGACACCAAGTTCCCTGCTTGAGCCGCGGATCAGTATCGGCCGGCCGACGTCCCGTCCCTTTGACTCGCCGGTGTGGAAGAAGGCGTGGTAATCCGCAGCAAAATCCCGCTCCGCCTGGCGCAGGAGCTGGCGACCGGCCAGGTACCGCGTCATCTGAGGTGGCAGCCAGGCCATGATCCGCACCAGCCGCTGCAGCCTGACCAGTGGCAGCACCTCATTGGCCACCACGCCGATCGGGTTGTCGATCCGGGCTCGATGCAAATCAAAGGAAGACGAGAATTTTGCCGGGTCTTTGACGAGCAGCGGCCCCTTCTGGCGCAGCACACCGGTTTCGAGGGCGAGGGCGAGAAATTCCCGGTATTTGTGGTAACGGTCGTCAGTGAGCAGGGCGATCTGGCTGTTTTCCAGGCTCTGGTGCCGGCACAGGCCGCTCTCCCCCATTTTCTGGATGAGCAGGAATGCCCGGCGCCGGAAATCGTCCGCTGCAAACTCCCTGAACGGGAGAGCGCGGAGCAGCGACGCGAAGAGGTGGTCGTGGTTTACCGTGGTAAGCCCGTAGATCGCCCCCATGTAACGCTTAGTGAGCAGGTTGGCCTCCCGCCGTATCTCCAGATGGGACGGAAGGCGGTCGTTGAAATCGATCCGCTTGAGCGAGGAGACGTCCCGCCTGATCGGGACGCTCTCCAGACGCTCGCCCACCTCTATGAAGCGGCCGAAACGGATGTCGATGTCCACACCTTCGAGAAGCATCGCCCCCTCGGTGAGGAGTTCCTCGTGGAAGCGCGCCGGCACCTGACCGAAAAACCGGTCGGCGAGGCGGCTCAAGGCATTTTCCCGGGCGCGGAGCGGGTAATAGGTGATATTGACCGGCACAATCAGGGTCCGGCCGGCAAGCACCGGCGCAAGGTCATCGATGCCGAACAGTTGCCGCAGACGCTCCGCCTCGTCGGGCAGCTCCCGAACCAGCAGGCGCAGACGCTGCCGGTAAAACTCGGTCCTGAGCGCCAGTGATGCAGCCCCGGTATGGGGGGGAAGCCGGCCGCCGGCCCGGAAGATGGCGTAACGGGCCTTTTCGACAATTGCCTTGTCCTTGACCATGTACCCTTCGGGAAAGATGATCCAGTTGGCCTCACCGCTCAGGAGGTTTTTCACGATCAGCCGGTCCCGGTCCGGCGCACTGGTCGAAACGGCGCCGACCGCGTCCAGCACCTTGCCGAGGGTACCGCCGAACATGGCCGCATCGGCCAGCGACCATACCGGCCGGCCGGTCAGGGAGTAGATATGGTACGGGAGGAGCAGGGTCTCGATCCGGGTGAAGTGGTTGATGACGAAGATGAGGGAACCGTCCGGGATCTGCTCCCGGCCATGGATGTTCACCCGCACCCGGGAGACGGCCTCCATCAGCGCGATGGCCCGGCCGGAAGTCAGGTAGGCGTAGCGGTTCACCGGCAGCTCCTGTCCGACAGAATGACCGGCAGCACCAGCCCGGGCCGGTTGGTCATGATCGAATCGACCCCCAGTGCCCGGTAATGGCGGGCAGTGCGCACAGCATCGACAGTCCAGACATGGAGTTCCAGGCCGGTCCGGCGCAGCTCCGCAACGAAACCGGCATCGAGCAGCGGACTGGATGCCGAAGAGAGCCCGTCGGCCCGGCAGCCGGCCAGCAGTGCGGCCACCTGGTCCGGGCGCGGCGTCCGAACCCCTCCGACCCTGCGGTACGACAGGTTCAGACAGCTCCTGAACTCCGGCAACTGCTCCTTGAGCAGCCCAACCAGCAGCGGACTGAAGGCGAGCAGCCTAACCCGCTCCGGAGCGATCCCCGAACCGGTGAGGATCTGCCGCAGCGGCGCCACCATCTCCGGCCCCCCCTTCAGTTCGATAAAGATCCGCTTCCCGGTCGGGAGTTCGGCAAGGATCTCCTCCAGGGTCGGGATCAGCTCGCCGCGCCAGCGTTCACCCTTGCCAGCGCCGACATCGAGCCGGCGGAGCTCAGCCAGCGAAGCATCGGCCACCGCAACGACCTTGCCGGCAGTGCGGGCGGTTGTATCGTCGTGGATGCAGACGATCTTCCCGTCCCTGGTCAGGCGAAAGTCCGCCTCGATACCATCCGCTCCCTGCTCCCAAGCCAGCCGGAAGGCAGCGAGGGTATTTTCCGGGGCATCGTGCGAGGCTCCCCGGTGGGCGATTACGAGCATTCTGCGGTCCATCGGCTCCTCAAGGCAATCCGCCAACGGTTCTTTCTTTAGCGGCATTCCCCTGGAACACCACCTCAATCCGCGCGGTAATGGCAAATTTGGCAAGGTATTGCCCGGCTTCATTCCTCGGCCAGGAGACTTCCGGCTCCAATTCGTAGAACAGCCAGTCCCGCAGGAAGTTTCGCCGGTAGCGGGTGAATATCTTGTAGCTCCCCACCATTGCCGCATCGCGGGTGTTGCCGTAGACGCCGGCCCCGACGGTTACGGCACTTCGGGGAGAGAGCTCTTTGGCCAGGGAGAGTTCCGTCCCCCACTCCATGCCGCGGAACTCCTCGGAAACGGTGCCGGAATTGGCCCAGCGTACTATCTTGTAACGACCCAGGAGCCTTTCCAGGTCTATTTCGGTGGTCTCGCCGAGACCACTGGTATTCTTGATGAAAAGCGTCTCCCCGAACCGCACGAGGGAAACCTCGTCCAGATTGCGGATATACTGAAAACGGCTCCGCACGAACCCTTCCGGAGGAATCTTCACCCGGAAGCCGGCGCCGAGGAACAGATCCAGGTCTGTGGTTTTGACCAGTCCGTAACGGAGTTCCGTATTGACGAGACGGGTATTCCGGGACGTCCGGTCAAAACCGGGGTTGCCGGGGTCTTCCGGAAGTCCCGGCGAGGTCCGATCCGGCTCGTCCTCACCGGTGATGGCCAGACGCAGACGGTCGCTGATCCCGGAGAGCACCACATTGGCCCGGAGCGTCATCCCCGGCTGGATGTTTCCCTCCTCATCCACCCGGAAGGAATTTCGCCAGCGGAGCTGGTACCTTGTTTTGCGCTGCGCCTCGGTCTTGACGTTGCCGAAAAAATCGTCGAGACGGATCACCCGCTCCAGAATGTCTTGCTCGATCCGGTCGTGGGTTTCCTCCATCTCCTTGCCGATACCGACCATTTGTTCCGTGAACGTCCGGTCCACCGGCGCCGGACGATCCTCCGGGACCGGTGCTGCCGCCGTAGGCGGAGCGGTGGCGGCGCCATCTCCGGCCAGCGAGGTCTCTGTGCCCAGAGGCGACAGGAGAAAAAACGCTGCCAGAAGGACAGAGCACGCACATGGCATCAGTCCGTTGAGAACGAGCATCACGAGATTACCCCCCCGCGAAGTCAGGCGCGGCTCAGCCAGATCTGCTGCGGCTTTGTGTGCCCAACTTATTCGAGTAATGATACCATAGCATCAGCCAAAAATTTGGCCGGAAATAACTTTGGTCGGGAGAATGCAGGATTGTCCATCTTCCGGGTGCAGGCGTTCACGAAAGCGGCAGGGGAGCAGTGCGACTGTTTGCAACAGCTTTTACTTCGGAGGGATTTCTTTCAGCACATTAACCGCATCGATCTGCCACATACCATCGTGCAGCTCGAATTCATATAAAAGATCATATACCAGCCCTTTGACTTCTTTCACAACCTGACCGGTTCGACCATCAATATGACGGACGTCCCAGGTCTCCCTCGTCTTGACCAGTGCCCGCGGGAATCCGGTTTTCCCGGTGCCGTCATCCTTGAATTCCAGAAACTCAATCTGTTGTACAGTCGATTTCATACGCCTGTTGGCATTTTTAAACCCTGTAAGCCGGTGGTCGAGCCTGTTGAAATGACTCTCCGTAAGACTGTCCCTTAAGGGTTTCAGGTCATAGGTCGAAAACAGTTCGCCAATGTACTGGTCATACCGGCGTATGCGAGACCTGAAATCATCACCAACCACCGGCTTCCTGTCACAACCGACGGCAGACACCAGAAGCACGCATGACAACAACAAATTAACAATGCGAAACCATTTTCTGCACATGAAACTACCTTGCCATATATTGGGAATGGAGATCCTTCACGAAGTACGGCATGACAAAAAAAGCAAATACACTGAAAACAAAGGCGAAGATGACGAACCAGGCCGACAAGGTGCCACTCCAGCGAAATGTCATCCGTCCATGGAGGTAACTGCCGTACACGAACCAGACAACGAGCGACCAGGTCTGGGCCGGGTCCCAGGACCAGTAACTCCCCCAGGAATAGTTGCCCCAGATCACACCGGTAATGATCATAATGGTCAGGGCAATGAAACCGAACACCACCATCCGGTAGATGAAGTCATTCAGCACACGCCCATCGGGCAGTCTGGCGAGCAGCACGCTTCCGGCTCCATCGCGTTTCCGTTTAAGCAGATAACCTATGGAAAGTGCAACAGCCATCAACATGGCGGCAACGGTGAGCTTGGCAAAGACGACATGGACGACGAGCCAGGCACTCCGCAGGGTCGGGGGCAGCAGGCGCACATCCCGCGAACCGGTAAGGGCAAAACCCATCATCAGAAAAGATAACGGCATTACCAGGATGCCGAGACCCGCCAGTTTCCTGCTGCGCCACTGCAAGAGAAGGAAAAAGAGCACTGCAATCCAGACATCCGACGACAATATTTCATAGGTGCTGATATAGGGGCCATGTCCGGTCTCGTTCCAGCGCACACCAAGGGAAACCGAGTGGAACACCAGCCCGGTGACGGCTGCAAAGATGGCCCCGCGACGAAAACGATCCATGCCGAACAGTTGTGAAATCATGTAACCAATGGAACTGGCAACATAACCTGCCACGGCAAGCCAGAAAAAAACCACTTCAATCACGTTTTCCGTACCTCCGACTGCAGGGCCTCTACCTGCTCGGCAAAACGTTCGGCAAAGGTTTCGCTGTAACGCTCTGTTACCGCACCAATCGTGATGCGATACCCCTCCTCTTCGTTCCGCTCACAGGCTGCCCACCAGTTCTCCGGTACCCAGTAGTACGCAACGATAAGACCGAGCAGCAGCGAAATGAAGCTGGCAAAGATGACAGGGACCCCGTAATCCCTTTTTACCACAAACGATGAATACGGCTTGAGATCGTCAAACCCCACGGTCAGCCCTTCAAAGGAGAGTGCAGTCCCCCTGAAAACGACCCCCCGGAACACCGGTGCCCCCCGCTCCACAGACGATACCTTGATGAGTGTTGCGATATGGTTCGGAAAGAATCTCTCCAACCCCTGTATCTCTCGAATCTTTTCAGTAAACAACTCCATCAGCAGGGTAACTTCGGTTCCGGGCAGGGTTATGCTGCTCGTCATCCTCTCACCGGGCTGTTCCGGAAAACGGAACCGCGCCCGGGCCTTGACTGTTGTTCCTGCCCGGTCCGTAACATGCAGGTCGGCCACGAACCCTTGCCGCGTTCCCTGATACACTGTTACGCCGTCAACATGGAGAGGGTGATTTATCTCCATCCTCTGCCGGCCGAGGTCTGTCCCGTCAGCGGCAAAGAGCGTGACGATATTTGCCCGCTGCTTCGCCAACCCCGGCTTCCAGTAGGAGACATCAATGTTGTCGAGACGGAGCCTGAACAGACGATCCCTGCCAAAGAGCAGGGGGCGGTCCGTTACGCGCATATAACCACTTCGTTTTTCAACGAAGATGTCACCCGGAGAAAGGGCAATATAGCCGGCATATCTGGTAAGTGTGCTGAGAAGAGCTCCAACAAGGACAATCATGAATGTCAGGTGAAAGAAGAAACCCCCCCAGAGCCCTGCCTGCCGCTTACCGGCGTGCAGTCGGATTCCTTCGGGACCCTGTTCTCCGGTAACCTTTAAGCCGCGCCCCGCGAAAAAGGCGATAAGCCTATCGGACGGGTCTCCCGTGACGGTAATGACCGCATGGTCTGCCAGGCGCGAGATCTCCCGGGCAGTCTTGAGCCGCTTGAAGGCTTCCTGCCTGCCCCGCACCTTTTTGACCATCTTGACACTCGAAAGCAGCAAGTTGATCACAAACAGTCCCAGCACCACCATTAAGAGGGTGCTGACAGCTTCAGGCGAGATGCCCCCCAGAGTATTAAGCGCCGTCAGAAACCACGGCTCATCCTCCATATCGATGGCCTTCTGGGCCATGATCGCCTTCTGCGCGGCAAGAGCGCCCAGTAATAACAAAAGGACAAAGGAGAGCTTAAGGCTACCGAGGAACCTGACCAGAGCGTCAAAAAAAATTTTATTGGAAACGTTCATACTCATCGTTATGGCATCAAAAAATCAGAAAAAAGGGCTGGTCTCCCCAGCCCTTGACGAATCAATTATTGCTATGATTGTGCTATGTGCAGCCCGGAATTACCCAGGTTCCGTGCTGGTTCTGATTTCCCGATGTCTCGGAATCTATTCCTTCCGTAAACGTCGTCGGCTTCAGGAGATGCTTCCGCTGATTGGCCGCTCCAGCCCCTTCAGAGCCGGACCCGTGCGGGATTGCCAGGTGGCAGAATTGGCACGCCCGCTGGTGCTTGTCCGACCCGCCGTAGAGATGGCCGTTTGACGGTATGAAACCGGAGTTGGCAAAAGTCGGGTCATGGCAGTTCAGGCACCAGGTATCGCCGGTCAGGGAGCTGGTGGTTGCGTTCCAGGTGGTGTAGGGGCTGCCGGCCGGAACCTTGAGGATGTTGGCAATGGTGGAGCCATGGGGGCCTTCGGGGATGTTCACCCCGCCATCGGCGCCGTCGGAACCATGGCAGTCGGAGCAGCGCAGGGGAAGGGTCCTGAGGGTGGCATTGTCATAGGTTATGCCGGTCCGTGGCATCATCACTTCGACATATTTCTTCGTTCCCTGGGTGGGAACCGCGTTCAGGTTGAACTGGGCGTTCTTCCAGATGCCTTTGCCGGTACCACTGTTTACGGTGTAGGTATATTTGTCTTTCTCCACCCAGTGGAAGCTGTCGTTACTGGTATTGAAATCGACGGCCAGGTTGGTTGTGCCGGTTCCATAGCCGGCCCAGTCGGTATGGCACTTGAAACAGACCTTGTACTGCTGGTCGGGGGCGGTCACCGTAACCATCGTATAGGTCGGCGTGGAACCGGCCGCCGGAGACGTGGGATCAAGTCCGGTGGCGCCGCGCAGAGGGGCTGCCATCGTAGCCTGGTGAGGGTTATGACAGTCCTCGCACTCCACATGGCGCTGGGTACCGCTGAAACTGGCGGCAGCGGTTTCCACGGCATCGTGCTTGTTGCTGTAGCTAGCGACCGGGTGTTTGCTTGTCTTCTGGAACAGCTGGTAGATGGCCGTGGATGTTGCGGACATGTTGGTCCTGGCCCCGTACCAGTCGTTGGCGTCGGCGCTCTTCTTCACCCCGCCGATGGCGTCGGCGGCCTTGCTGTGGCAGCGGTAGCAGAAGTTCTCCTCCGGGAACTGGCCGGGCGTTGCAGCACCGAGAGCACCCAGGACATGCCGGGACCCGCTGTCGTGGACGGCCGTGGAACGGCTCTGGAAGAGTGCCACCTCACCAGTCCTGCCGTTGTGGCACTTTGAGCAGTTGGCGTTGAATACCGCCCCTCCGTTCGACATGGTAGAGGTGACGTTGTACTGATGGGCTGACGACGAATAGTTGGCCAGGGTGACAACGACGGTCGTCGAGTTGCCGTCGGTCATGATCTTTGTCGTATCCTTGGTGAGGGTGTTCTTGTGGCAACTGATGCAGATACCCTCGCTGGCGGACTTGATGAAATCGGAGCCGGCGCCAGTGGTGGAGGCAATGTTTGTTCTGAGGTTACCGGCCCGGGTGCCGGCGCCGTTGCTGAGGGCCGGGCTGAAGACATTGTGGTCCACGTGGCACATGGTGCAGCGCCGGTTGACGGCGTTGGTGCCGTTGTCGGCAGAGCCGGAAGGGACGCCGTTCTGATAGGTGGAGGAGTAGTTCCGCATGGCATGGTGATAACTGGTGGTTGCGGTCAGGTTGACGTTATGGCAATCGATGCAGGCATAGTTGTCATTCCACCTCACCGAACCGGCAGCCTTGGTCCCTGCCAGGCCTGTCGGGTGGCATGAGACGTTGGAGCAACTACTGCTGTTGGGGGTGCCGCTGTAGGCATAGTTCACCGTCACGGCAACCGCGGCGCCGCCGGCATTGTCTCCGTCCGTATAGGTAGAGCCGGCAACAACGTTGTATGTGTTGTTTGCGTGGTTGGCCGGGGTGGTGCCGTCGATGGCCGTATTGGAGGCGGTGACGGAGGCATGGCAGTGTTTGCACTGGGTCTCGCCGACCGGAGTTGTGCGGGTGTCCACGTGGAACTGGTGGGAGTTCGGCTTCGGCGAGCCGTCGGCATAGAGCGGCGCAGCCTTCCGGTAATCGGTGTATCCTCCGGTATTGCCGTGGCATGCCCCGCAGCCGCCGGCAGCGGCATTTCCCCACTGCGGGGTGGTGCCGGCACCGGTCGTACCCAACCAGACCGACTGGCCGTTGTTATGGCAGGTAATGTTGGTACAGCTGCCGTAGGATGCACCGTTGTCCGGGGTCTTGGCTCGCGGAGTCGCCACACCGCCGTACTGGGCGCCGCTGGTCGCCGAACTGTTCATCTCGAAGGCGATATTGATCTGACCGTTCACATGGTAACCGGTGCTTGCCACGTTCTTCAAGGCGTTGGCATTGGCAGCGGTCAGCGCATGGCACTTGTCGCAGCCGGCGCTCGCCACGTGCTTGGGATGGGAACCGGTCGTCAGGGTCGCAGTACTGTTGCCGTGGCAGTCGTTGCAACCGAGCGCAGTACCCCACGTGGGCACGGTGCGCGGTGCCGTGACGGTGGCGATGGTCGCGCCGGAGCTGTGGCAGTAAAGCCCGCTGCACGTGCCATAGCTGGCGCTTGGCGCGATGGCGCCGGTGGAGCCGTTGGCAGAGCCTCGATAGGTGGCCCCCGGGGTTACGACCGAACCGGTGGCAGAGCTGAGACGCCACTGGACGTTCCCCTGGATATGGCTGCTGTTGGTTACGCCCGGATGGCACGTGGTGCAGGCGAAACGGTATTGGCCGCTGCCGTTCCCCGCATGGGTCGGGTGGCTGGCGCGGGTAGGCGGAGCAGAGGCGGAAGCGCCGTGGCACTTGCCGCAGGCGCCGGCGCCGCCGGCACCGATATCGGTCCACGCAGGCCGTACCGCACCGCTTCCTGGCCAGTTGCCATGGCAGTAAACCCCGCAGCTGTTGTCGATGGCCGCCTTATTGCCCACAACGGTGTTCGCGTCGCTGGACCCTGCGGGCTTGGCGCCGGCCGCGTTGTTGCCGGTGTAGCTGCTGAAAACGCTGAGCGGGCCGGAGAGTTTCGCCCAGTTGGTATTGTTGTACTGGAAGCCGATCCTGACGGTGGCGCCGGGATGGCCACCGGTGGTATTGCTCACATGGCAGGTGGCGCAGGCCATGTTCTCGGTCTGGGCATGCCTGGCGTGGGCGCCTTCGTTGACTGCCGGGTTACCCAGGGCATAGGTCGGCGCCGGTACGGTCGCCAGTTGGCCAGTGGTGACCGGAGGATAGCCGTGGCAGCTTGAGCAGGAAGCGGAAAACCCCTTGTTGTGCTTATGGCAGGAGATGCAGTCTTGCCGGCTGCCGCCCATGTGATTGGGCTTCTGGGTAACTCCGGCCGCGCTGTTGTCATACCGATGGGCGATAGTTTGCGTATGGCAGACCTCGCAGACCCTGGTCGACGAGGTGTAGTTTGGGGTTGTTGAATCATCGCCGAAGCTGTTCAGGCCGGTCACGTTGGTGAAGACCACCGACTTGTTTACGGCAACTCCGATGGTTGCAGGAATGGAGGTGACGATCCGCTTGATGTTGGTAGTGTTCGTAGAATGGCAGGTGGAGCAGGTGAACGGTCCGTACTGCCCCCCCGCGACCCCCCATTTGCCCGACCAGTACCCCTTGGTGTTGGCCGTTGAACTGTTGTGCATAATGGAATTGGTCGCTGCGTCCGACTGCCGACCGAGTGCCAGGATCATAACCGCTGCCACGCAGGCAAGCACCAGGTCGATCCGACGTACGGTGCGGAGTTTGCCCTGCCTAATCGGTATTGTTCTCATGGTGACCTCACCTTAATGAAATTATAGCAATCGGAATAATGGCATCTTTCTTACACGATTTCAGCGATTATGTCAACATCATGAAAACATTAATATTATTACGAAATGGGTGGACCGGCACCGTCGGTCGACCCTCTGATCGACCAGGTTCATCGGGCCTAACCATTTCACGCGTCCCCTTCAGCACCAGCTACCGCTCATTTGCCGCGCCAGAAAAGATATTGTGCCCTTCCATCGTTGGACCTCAATAGCACGATAGTATTGCCCCATCCGTTGTCCCCCTTTCGGACGGCAAATAAATAGCCGTACGTAGCATTGTATTTTCAGCGCCTTACCGGACTATTAAGGCATATCCCTTCGCCAATCAATATCAGACGCCGGCAGACCGGTGGAGGGGAACATCTAAATCCCCGGCGTACATTCACCACAGGAGGATGTCATGAGTGAGACAGGCGAAAGATTGAGCATGGGTTGGTTACCGGACTACCCGGACTTCAGGGACTACACCCCTGAACACGGAATGATCAAGCCGATGCTGACGAGAGCCAAGGCGGCGACACCGCCCAAGGCGATTCCTTTAACGGCGGACCTGCGCCCCTGGTGTTCCCCCATCGAGGACCAGAAAAACATCGGCTCATGCACTGCCCATGCGGGGGTCGGGATCTACGAGTATTTCGAGCGGCGGGCCTTTGGCAAGCATCTCGACGCATCCCGGCTCTTCCTCTACAAGGTGACCCGCAACATGTCCCACTGGACCGGGGACACCGGCGCCTTCCTCCGTACCACCATGGGGGCGCTGGCCCTCTTCGGCACACCGCCGGAAGAGTACTGGCCCTACGTCACCGCCGACTTCGACAAGGAGCCGCCGGCCTTCTGCTACGCCTTTGCCCAGAGCTTCCAGGCGCTCAGCTACTACCGCCTCGATCCGCCCGGGACGACAAAGGCCGACCTCCTGATCCGGATCAAGACCAACCTGGCGGCAGGACTTCCGTCCATGTTCGGCTTCACGGTCTACAACTCCATTACCCAGGCTGCGGCAAGCGGCAAGATCCCGTACCCGACCCCCGGAGAAAAGATTGCGGGCGGCCACGCCATCGTCGCCGTCGGCTATGACGACGCAATGAAGATCAAAAACACCAATGCCGGCGCGGTAGAGACCAAAGGCGCCCTCCTGATCCGCAACTCGTGGAGCACCGGCTGGGGGGCCGCCGGCTACGGCTGGCTCCCGTACGAGTACGTCCTGCAGGGGCTGGCAACCGACTGGTGGTCGATGCTCAAAGGGGAATGGGTGGAGACCGGGGTGTTCAAGCCCTGACGGGGGGAACCCGGTTAGTCGACAAGTGCATGGGGGCTGGAGATATGACGGGATCGTATCTCCAGCCCCCTTCGTCGAGGAGTTCAGCTCCGACATCCGTTATCTTGGTTTCGATCCGGATGCTCGGCAGCGACAATGTCGAACCGGGCCATCGCCTCGTTCAGGGCCGGTGCCCACCCCGTCGGGTCGGCGCAGCCGGGCATGATCTGCTTGAGTTGCTCTGGGGTAAGGGTTGCCATCAGCCCCTCCATTTACCCCCACATCGCTCTGCCGGCTGCCTGGGACCACGGGATCAAATAGGCTTGAATTTTTCGTTAAAGGTATCCTGCTGTTTTCTCTTTTCATTCAATGATGCTGCAGGGTCTAAGGAGCCCTTTGTCAGTTCGTACGCCGCGTTCAGCATCTCCACGAACCGTCCCTCGACCTGCTTCAGCTGCGCCTCGTCGAGCTTCTTGTCCACCCCGTACTTTGCCAGGATCTGCCGGAACACCGCCAGATCCTCCTCAAGCATGGTTTCGCGCGGAGTGTTCGCAAAGTAGTCGTTCAGCTGCGTTACCCGGCCCGGTTCATCCAGGATATGCTGGACAAATGCCCGGTACTCTGCCGCGAACGCAGGTGCATTCCGGACAAGCATGACGTTGTTGCTGTCCATCATGAAACTGCGCACATCCGCATTGGCCGAGCCGATGACTATGTCGTCTCCCAGCACGGTCACCTTGCTGTGCAGCGAGAGCTTGTCCTTGCCCGGTTGCGGCTGGTACTCGAAATACTCGAAGCGGGCCCGGCCCGGCTGGTCCTTCTGCTGCTGGTAGAATTCGGTAAATGCCTTAAGGGAGTGCCGGGCCGCCAGGTTGACCACGTTCAGGTCGGTGGTCTCGATGGAGTTGGTGAGCACCGTAACCGTGACGTTGCTGCAGTCCAGTGCACCGCCCGCCAATTGACTCAAGCCAAAGGTCAGGTTGGCTGCCGGGAAGAAATAGGCGTTGTGCAGGATGATCCGCGCCGGGTTTGCCGGCGTCGCCCGGACGCATACCTCCGGGAGCGACTGGAGCCACAGGGCGGTGATGTTTTTTTCGCTGGCCCCCTCTTTGCCGGCAATGGCTCCGTAGCTCCTGGCCCGCTCGGCCGGGGGCACGGATCTGTTGAAGGGAATGTTTTCGAAGTAGGTCAGCACCGTGGCGGCATCGACCGGGAATCCCCCCTCTTCGGCAGCGACTGTCGGCAGGTAATGCTCTCTGTAGTGGCCTTCATTCCCGGTCATCTCCTGCTGCAGTCTTGCCAGACGCTGGTCCAGGGAGAGGAAGCGGGCCTGGAACTCATTGTCGATGCAGGCTTCCCTGGCTACCGCTTCAGTCAGCGCTTTGCAGTTTTTTTCCGCCTCTCTGAAGGCAGCTCCATTGGCAGCGAAGTCGTTTGGGGCGTGCTGACGCACTTCCGCCAGGGTGGCAACCATGGCCGAGAAGTTCCACAAGTCATCGAAGGATCTGACCATCTCATCGCCCCCTTGCCGGAGTTCGGCATAGAGGTCGGTATCCATGAACAGGTACTTTTTGACCAGGGGATTTGGGTGCATATGGTAGGAGTCTTCGATATTCCGCCCTCCCATCTGCACGTGGTGGCCATCCACCAGCAGCAGCTTGTGGTGGAGAAAATCAGTCAGGTGGTTCCAGTCTCTGGTCTCGTCCTTCGAGAACTCCTTGCCCACCGGCAGAATCCCGGTGACCAGGTCGTCTATGGGGTTGAGCTGCTCGCCGTACAGGGCAAAGGCGAAGAAGAGGAACGCCTTCGCCTCCAGGCGCTCGAAGAGGGGCGCAGTGCGGGAATCCCAGTAGCTTTGGGCGACCTTCTTCAGGTTCTCCTTGTCCTGGGGAGTAGCTGACGGCGCCCCTCCTTTCATTTTGGCCAGGTCCAGGTTCTGCCCTTGCTGCACAGCCTGCGCCATCAGGTCGGGCCGCTTGGCGTAGAGCCCGGAGAGGAACAGGCCGGAATTGCCGATATTCAGGTTGGAGATGTTGCGGCTACCGACGGGCTGGCCGTCGATGGTCTCGTCGGCAAAGAGCCGGTCGATGGCGGCGAATTTCCCGGCCGAGCAGGTTTCGGTGCCGGGAGCGAAGGCGGCCGGGCTGCACCCCATGGTCATGTAGACCGCGTCCTGCACGATGTTCTTTGTCGGTCGGTTATAGAGGCGGACTTGCAGGTTGCCGCCACCTTCCCTTTCCAGCAGGGAGAAGAGGTCGAGGCGCCCGTAGTTGGTATGGTAGTCCACCAGGAGCCGCACCGTTACCCCTCTCTTGGCAGCATCGATGAGGGCCTTGGAGAGGGTCGAGGAGCTGTAGTCGTCGGCAAAGATGTAGTACATCAGGTCTATGGAGGATGTGGCTCCCTCAACCAGCTTCAGCTTGTTGAGAAAGGCCGCGTCGTTATCGGTGATGACCCTGGCTGTCGCCGCAAGCGGCCCGGCAGATGGAGTTGCCCGCTGCATCGTGGCGCAGCCGGACAGTAGCGCGACCGAGAGGACAAAGGGGATAAGACGTCGGTTCATGGTTACCTCCGATGAAAGATCATGCTCGGACCGTTGACGACCGAGGCAGGCATCCCTGGGCGATATAGGCCTGATGTAGGCGCTTTCCGGCCATGGAGAGGCGGATATAGCGGTGCCAGATGAACACCAAATCGAAGACAAGTATGGCAAGCCACCAAAGGTAGAGGAATGCGGCGCCATTGACCAGGAACATCCAGAGTGAACCGTGGCTTGTTCCCGCCAGCAGAGCCACGCCCAGGAGGATGGCAATGCCGCCACCACCGGTCAGGAGAAGCGGCAGGAGTTTCGTGTCCGGCCAGATCCTGCCGGCAACTGTGGAGAGGAGCAGAGTCCCCGCTCCCCACCAGACAGGCGCCGAGATGAAAGCGGTAGCCTGATGGGCAGCAGGCAGCAGGTCTTTCAACGCCAGATAGGAGAAGATGCCAAGTATGCCTACGGCGATGCCGGCAGCCTGCCAGGCAGCAATGCGTGTGAGACGCTGGATTCGTACCGCCATGGATACGCCGGCAAGCAGGGAAAAATACCCGACCGTCTGAGAGGCTCTGCCCAATGACAACGCGCTGTCAGTGCATCCGAGGAGACCGTTGACGATCCTGCCGAGAAGGAAGGCCGCTGCCAGAAACAGCGCGATCACGCATATCGTGGAAACCGTGTACTGGACAAATCGTGCCCATGGACTACTGGTCGGCTTCGACGCTTTTGCCGGGAGCGGCTTACCGTTGATCGACGGTGGCGGCGTAATGGCCGTGCTGATGCAGTGGCGGAATAGGCCGTCGTCATCCCAGTAGTCCACATGGGCCTTGCCGGGGAACAGGTAGCGGCTGAAGCCGATATCATTCTTCTCGTCGAACGCGAACACCCGGCACTGCCGTTCATCAAGCCAACTGCGGGCGCTGTTCAGTTCAAAACCGACCGGATCGCCGAAATCGTAGTAATTGAGCCAGGTTACACGACCGGCCCGGAGCGGTGCAAACTGTTGCGGCGTGAAGCGCTCCCATAGCTCCGGCCAGAGTATCAGGTGCTTGTCGATTGGCGAACCGATGGTGATGAAGCTTCGTACCCGGTCGATCCACCCCCAATCCCGGTCCCAGTCAGGATTGTTGTTCTGTGCATTCTTGTGCCCCAGCCCTTCGAGGAGCGCCAGAAATGAGACAACCGTCCCCTCGCTGTGGGCGATGACATGTATCTCGGTATCCTCATCAAAGGCGTGGATGTCCCGTACGGCATCGAAAAACCGGCCGAGAATCTGCTCCCGGTATGTCTCAAACTCGGTGAAGAGCTGCACGTCGCCGACAAAGTCGGTCAGCACCTTGGACAGATCAAAACTGAACAGGCCGGCCTTTTCCGCGATGAACAAGAGGCGCTCCAGCACGGTGACCGTTTCGATGATTTCCTCGAGGACCCGCTTGATCTGTCGGGCATCCTCAACCTTGATGCCAACCGGATTGCTTGCAGCGTCGTGGGGGTAGTTGGTCTGCAGCCGCTCCACAATGGTCTTTGCCCAGGATACGGTCTCTTCCAGCGTGTACCCATCCTTCACCACGCCGCGCGGAATATCGGCCCAGTAGACCTCGCGGAAACCGAGATCAGCCGGGAGTTGCGGATCAGGGGGGTGAGCCGTGAAGAAGATGGGGGGAGCTCCCGATGCGGCATGCCTGCTGAAGGCAGAATGGTATCTGCCCAGAGGCACTGCTCCGGGCGCCTGGTAGTACTTGCAGAACTGGCGGGCGATCATCTGGATAGTTTCATTGCGGACCTGATCACCGATCCCGTGCACGCCGACGATGATCTTCCTTTTTCGCTGTTCCTCGCCCATGGCCGCCCCCTACCAGAAGATCCCCAGCACGGTGGCCTTCTTCGGGCCGCCGAACAGGTGCATGTCGAATTGTGCCCGAGAACTCCTGTCGTCCGGCTCGATAACCGCCTGCTGGCGTGGCCCGTTCTCCAGGAAGGTGAGGGTGGCGTCCTGGCCGTCGTTCCGGTATGGCTTGCCCACCCTGGGCGGGTTGTCCACCTGGAAGACGCCGTAGAGCGGATGGCTGGCAGTTTCGCCGGAGATCGAAAGTACCGCCTGCTTGCTGGTGATGTAATGGCTTTCCACGGCGGTCACTACGCCGTCGCTGAAAAAGGCGCAGCCTACCAGGGCCATCAGGAGGGCCGGGGTGACGACGAAGCGGACGGCGGCAAGCTGAGCGATCTTGTTCATGGCGTTCCCCCTTTGACGGAGAGTTGATAGACGACATTGGCCACCACGACCGACGACCAGTAGGAGGTGTGGGCTACGACGAACGACTCGCCGGCACTCAGTTTGCGGTTGGTAACCCCGGGGAACATCGCAGGGGAGAGTGCCTTGCCCAGGGTGACCGGGTCGGTGGGATACCAGAGGTTGTACCAGCGGAACGGAAACGGCTGGGCAGGTGCCATGGGGCTGCGCAGGCCGAGGAGGTTCAGGGGGCTGCCAAGGGTGATCAGGCCCGAAACCGGGAGAGAAGAAAAGTTATCAGCGGTCTGTGCTTCGCGCAGGATGTCGGCGGCGATGACCGAGCCGAGGCTGTGACCTACCACGATGCAGCCGGGGAACTGCCCGATAACCCCTTTCACCAGGCTCCTGATGGCGTTGCCGTGGGGGCCGAGGTAGAGCGGGACGTCTCCGAGAAGGTCCAGAACTTTGGCAAACCAGTCGGCCGGCGGCCCGGGGATTACGGCCTTGAGCACCTCCTCGGTAACCTGGTCGACATGGTCGTTAACCGTCTCCCAGAGGGCTTCCCCCCACCAGATGCCATTACCCGGAGCCTCCCCGGCAGGGGTCTTCACCGCTTCGAATGCGCCGACCCTTGTTACCGGACGGGCGGCCTCGTACACATCGATGGAAAGCTCCTTTGAAAAACCGGCCCGGTCCTGGTTGGTGCCATAGCCGATACCATGGATTACGACAACCGGTAATCGTTTGTCCTGCATGGTCATCCCTCCTATTGATCAGCAGCGCGTCAAACAGCGGCAGGGTGTCGAGCAGCTCTGATCCGCGATCCGGATATCGGTCAAGGTACCGGTTCCCATATATAAGCTTCTTGTCGTTGTTCTCCTCCGGACCACAAAAAAGGCCGGATTGCTCGGTGACCTCCATGCGGAGAAGGCATCCGGCAACCCGGCCGACTCTAGGGTGAAAATAGGTTAGTCCCGTGGTTTTCCGTCCCCCGGTCACCCGGGGTTTGGCTACATGTTGGTTTTGCTTAATATTAAGAGATGGTTGCACAGTGTCAAGGTGTCGAAGACAAAATTTCAGGGGCGTCGCCCACCACCTGACCCCGTGCCTCTTCCTTAACGAGTTTCCGTCCGAAAACTAATTAATACTGGCGAATTTATCCCTGACGATATAATAGGATTGCTTCAATCGTTCGCGATAAGCGGGCATATCCCACGTTTTCAGGTTGAAATTCCCCATGCCGATCGTCTCGGCCGCTGAACCGGAGTTCACACCGGCCTTTACGGATTGAATCCCGATCGGCGAAAACCCCTTTTTCGCATAGAAATCATCCATAATCCGGCCTTTGGATGGGGCCATGAAGTTCAGCAGCTGCCACGGTATCCTGATTTCCAGGGTATCCCCCTTGGCATACCAATCAGACAGGGAATTGTAAAACGGACTGTTCGGGTCGCCTATGCCGTTGGTCAGGATGCCGGTTTCATAGACGGTGAGCGGCACAGTCCTCCGGTCCTTGGGGAGATAGAGCTGTTTCGACAGCATCAGCATCATCTTGTTGAAGTAAGGATTGCTCTTGCTGGCGTATTCCGGATGCTTTTCTATAAGCCCCAGCTTTTCGCCATAGTGGTAATAGTAGCTGTCGTAGTACGAATGCACCAGTATCCTGGAATTGCTCCCGTCAATCACGATTACAAAGTCGGCAGGCGTTTCGAACCCGTATGACTCAAAAACGGTGCCTCCGCTGTTCGCGGTAACATCCACCGGGATGATGATCCGTGCCCCCTCCAGTGCCTGCTTTGTATCCCGCACCATGAAATAGACATATTTCTCATCCGACAGCATATGAAGTTCGCGATTCCCCTGGATGCCGACCAGGGAGTTTGCGGGCCATTCGGCTCCGTTCCCGTCCAGGGTGACAATCGCCTCTGTGCCGGCATCAAAGGCGAGCAGGCCGAACTGCTGCTCGTTTGTCTGGGCATTTGCCCAATATGGCCGCAGGCCGGGATCGTCAAAGTCCATGGTGTTCCATGTCCTCTTGAACCACTCGTCCTGCCACGAATAGATCAGTCCCCCCACGTATCCTTCCCGATGAATGTCGTCCAGCATGGAGACCAATTGCTTCCCCTGGGTTGCTTCATCGGCAAATCCCTGATTGAATCCTGTCACAAGGTTTTCATGGGCTTTCCCGCGTGAGGAAGGTATGCCGAATTCCGCAACCAGCACCGGCACGGTATGATGTGAGATTAAGGCCTTCAGATAGGCCCGGTAGGGGTTTTTCTTTCCCGTTTCGTCAACATAGTTGACGTACTCCGCCTGATAACTGAACATGTCGGGATAATACGGATAGACGTGGTACGAGGCGAAGAGCCCCGCCGCGAAAACAGGCTTTGCCTTTATTTTCTCGGCATCTACCGAGACATGATCTTCGTAGTACAGCGGTTCGTTGTCATGGGTCAGTGGGTCGGTAGTGACCCAGTTGGTGAATGACAGTGGACGTTGGACGCCATATGTCTGCAGTTCGTAGGAAACGAGCCGATCCCCGACCGTGGCCAGGAATATTTCAAACGGCCTGGCCCCTTGCGTGGCAATGCTGGTTCCGTTGTAGTCAGCCATTCCGGCATGGTTGGTGTTGGTGGTATCAACGAATACGGGGTCCCACTCTATGCCGAGTATCCATCCGATCATGTAGTTGGAGACGTCCCTGGTGTAACTGCCGGACGCATGTCCCGCCCGTGGCGGCAGCGTTATCCTGCCGTGAATGACATCCGCCAGTTTTTTAGACTCATCAGCAAAATCGTTCAGGATTTTATTTCCGGAAGCGTATGGGTCCTTAAATGCCGCGATGTCGTCTTCGTTTACCCAGACGCCCTGCATGAAATAGAGCGGCTCGTTCTTCCCGAGATTGAATTCATAGAGTGCATCGTAAAATTCCGGTTTCATCGTCGTATAGACCCTGACGGTGTTGGCACCCATATCGTAAATCTGCTGAAACCATCTCAGATAGTCGGCCTTGGTAATGGCGAGTTCGCCGGGGAAGTATCCCGGCTTAGTAGCGCCGATGTTCACCCCTTTCAGGAAAAATTCCTTTTCGGAGCCGTTTTTCACGACATAAAACTTCTTCCCCTTTGCCACCGACGGCATCGGAAGTGGCGGCTCGGCAGATGACTGGCCCCCTCCCTGGCAGCCGGCAACTGTCATGGCAAGCAGCAGCAAAAAAAGCGTAAACAACGCTTTTGAACCTTTCATTAATAGCCCCCCCCCCCCCTCAACCCGATCATAGAAATAATTGCAGCTCAACAAAAATCTGGGCGACCTTGAGGGTCACGATATTCAACAGATGCCCCCGGATTACGGGGACATTCATTAAATCCCCCTCCACGGCATCTCCCTTACCGCCTAAGGGGCAGATGCCGGGGCAGGATTGCATACTTGCAAAGTTGCCAAGTTTGCAACTTTACAATCCCGACCCCATCGCTCTCTCTTGCCGTCAGAGCCGGACTCATACTGGTCTTCGATCAGGTGAGATGTGGTGTAGCGGTCGGTCATGTCTCAGCCTGCTCCATCATAATGTTTGATTGTGGTGGAGACGCGTCCCTAAAGGGGATACTTCGTACTGCCGTGTTATGGCGTCATCAGCAAATGTCCGAATGTGTAGCTTGACGCCAGAGGTTCCTCCCAGCACAGCAACTGACGCCAGATGTTCTCCCTTTATCGTTTCTCGGTGAATCATATTCCCGTCCTCTACTTCTTGAGCCTTCTTGACTATTGAAACCGGTGACGGCTTGACATCAATTGTTACTTCATGGATAGTTAGAGCACTATTGCCATGAGGTGAACCATGCGAACCGCACCATCTGCCTGCGCAAAAGAGCTGTTACATGAAATCAAGGCCACACCGGAGGAATATCTCCCGGCCCTGCTCGAAATCGTACGCGGCTTTCGTCACGGTATTCTCCTAAAGCCCGCCGAAGAGAGCGTCCGGCAAGGAATAAAAGAGGCGCTGGCTGGAGAAACGCTCCCTGTTTCGGAATTGTGGGCAGGGATTGATGCCCGCTGATCACGTCAACATA
The DNA here is from genome assembly GCF_007830735.1 of Geobacter argillaceus. GTDB lineage: Bacteria > Desulfobacterota > Desulfuromonadia > Geobacterales > DSM-12255 > Geomobilibacter > Geomobilibacter argillaceus. Next base: position 6,513 of record NZ_VLLN01000029.1, on the reverse strand, counting down.
TCCTTTACCCTCGAATTCAAGCGCAACCTGCGCGCCCTTGCCAAGAAATACCGCTCCATCCGTTCCGACATCCAGCCACTCGTCGATCAATTGCTGGCCGGCGACTTTCCCGGGGACCAGGTACCGGGAGTCAGCCTGACCATTTTCAAGGTGCGCCTGAAAAACAGCAACATTCAGAAAGGGAAGCGTTCCGGCTATCGTTGTATCTACTACCTCAAGACCCATCACGACATCATTCTGGTCACCGTCTATTCCAAATCCGAGCAGTCAGACGTCAGCACGGTACGATTGCAAGCCATTCTTCAGGAGATGGGATACTAATCCAAGCCTTACCCCCCCCACACCTTTCCCAGACCGACCGTCACCGTCGTCTAAACTTTGGGGGTCGCGTCTACAGATTTCATGTTCTGGAATCTGTAGACGCGACCCCTATTTCTCGTTCTTCATTTGAATACCCATTCTTTGGCGATAACGTCTCAAGGCGCACCGGCGAAGCGTAGCGAAGACCGAGTGGCGCCGCTGGTTGAACGTTCCTATGGCTCAGTCTCCTCAGATAAAGGCTGGACTGCGGCATACATTCGGAGCCTTCCCCAAATTTCGATACAGAAGAGTGCCGACGTTGGCATGTCATGGGCAACAACTCTGGTTATCTTTATTCCTGGCTCACGCTCATATACTGCCCCATGTTGTTGCAACTGGGCGACAATAGGTGCTGCCGCGTCATCTCTTAAGAAGAAAACTTCAACTGTGTGGTCTTTTTCAATAAAACGTCCGTCTACAACGTAAGTAATGCCTCTCACAAGCTTCTCCCCCAGCATGACTAGGTCGGAATGTGCAATAGGCACACCCGGTTGATCTTCTGGTGGAAAGTCTTTGTACTTGCCGAAATTCGGAAAAATCGACTCCTCCGGAATGGAGTGATGAGGAATGAGACTTCGCATAACTTTGTGCCGACGTTTCAGTCGGTGCTCTTGGTCTTTCGGTTTTTTCGCGTGTGTGGGATCAACAGATAGTAGTGCTTTCTGCGCAATGCCAAGTGATTTATTTTCTGCGGGGTCGATGCACAGCCCAAATCTGAGAAGAAGATTATTTTCCATGCGACCATGAATTCTATTGCACTCAGTACAGGCAGGCATCTGCCATTTTTCCAGATTTTCGGGTGTTGTCTCCGGATACCATGAGTCAGGGAAGACGTGATCGGATGTCAGGGAATCAAATTCCTCAAGGCAATGTACACAACGGCCTGCCAGAAATTTTTTTGCCATTTTTCCTCTCGTTCAACTCGTAATTGGCGCTGCTTATCTCCGCTAGACGGGCTTCTCTGAGCCATCGAACTTTGCGGCATAGTCTTTAGTGACGATGCCTTTGCCTGTACCTACCACACATGGCTGAACCCATGTCCACTTCTCCGGCGCATACTGTCGTGGGTGACCACGCCGGAGGTGTACTCTGGGTGATGCATGTGTACCATTAAGTTTTTTTTTGCCACTCAGAACGTAACTGTCAGAAGTATCCGCTGCAGATTGCCGCCGGGGTTGTGGTTGATCTTGTCGGTGATCCCCTGCCAGATATCAGCCCCGCCTCCCCCGCCTCCACCACCATTACCGCCGCCAGTTTCGGTGGCAGCAGTCCGATTCCTTGTCCCCAAGGGGATGAACTGGCCAATGGCATAGGTCAGCTTCACCTTGCTCCATTGGTAGCCGAGGCCAAGCGAAAGGAACAGCATATCGATCCGGTCGGTATCAAGGGTCAACCTTCCCGCTCCGGTATTGCCCAGACCGAAAAGGACGCTTCGCCAGTAGTCCAGGTTGGCAGCCGTCTTCATATGGAGATACTGAAACCCCAGATTGAAGGAGAACTGTTCTCCTGTGTAGCCGGTTGTCAGGTGGTACTGATCCGTGACCAGCGAGGCCAGGTAGGTGTGGTTGTAGTTGCCAACCAACAGGGCCGGCCAGAAGTCGAGAACTGCCGAGGAGGTCGCAATCCCGCCACCGTTTGAATCCAGTTCCAGCCGCTGGTAATTCGCTTCAAGATTCCAGCGTGTGCCCAGCTTCGCACCCATCCCGAAACGATACTTGCGCCAGTCGATGGTTCCGGCCAGATAGCCGCCGTTCTTGTTTTCCACGAAAAAATCCTGTGCAAACCGAAGGGTGCGGGTTGCGTAACTGCCCGCACCGTACAGATTCCCCGGCAGATCGACCCGCCACAAAATTTCTCGATTGTCGGGCTTCTGCAACTCGTTACTGTACGAAATCGTTGCTATATCGCGAAAAGTTCCGGTGAGGTACAACTCGTTGATTTCCTCACGATAGCGGAATGGCACAATGCCACTGTGCCCGGAGAGAGTCACGCCAAAGTTGGCGGCTGAGTCCAGAAAGGAGCGGCGATACCCCACCGCCAGTTCCTTCGCGACTGACAGTTCCGCACTGATGGGTATCTCCGGGGCACTGCGATAGTCGGTATTGACAACCGACATGCCGATACGGAGGAGATCGGCGGTGTTGACGTGAATTCCGGCCTTGGTGGCTTCGAAGTTTTCCGCACTGCGCAGACCAATCCTTTCCTGGGAGTTGTTGGCAGCCACCTCGAACCAGTGGTAATCGTAGCCGGCAGCCACGCTCCCCCTGATCTTCTCGTTCATGAGACTGAATGGTGCCGCACCGGTGACTCCCAGCTTCTCTGAGTAGACGTGGGACCCCTTCCAGCGTCCGTCGAAGACCCTTACCGTCCGCTGGTACTCGTAGCCGCTTTCCAGCCGGTAATGCCCGTCGGTGTCGAGGGTGAAGGGTTTCTGGAAGTCGGCCGCCTCCGGACGTTGCAGCACCTGCCTGAGCCCACCCCTGGCAAGGGAGTCGACCCCCTTGTCGAGGAAAAGATCGATTACTTCCGTATAGGCTCCGGCAGGGGATGCTACGAAAAGCAGCAGACAGAACAGTGCACCAATGGAGGCATCAAAAAAAGGGCGACCGTTGCGGCCGCCCCAAGAACATAAGATTCTCATAGGTTAAAAGAAATTGCTCAGCAGTTTGGCTGCGGTGCCGTCCGGTTTGCCGGCGTACTTGAGCAACTTACCGTCTGAAATTTCATAGAAGTAACCATTGACGATGACTCCGGGGTTTACGTTGCCAGCAGTAAACGTAATTTTCCCCTGCATGTCGTACTTGCTCTTGTTCAAGTAGAGGTAGTTATTCCAGAATCCGAGGAAGTGGCTCCTTTCCGTGGTGGAGAAGAGTTTGGTGTCTGTCGTGAGATTACTCCACTTGTGCACCTCAGACTGATACGCTCCATTGCTCCAAGTCCCGGATAAGTAGTAAATATCGGTGCCATCACCTACCGCGCTGTTAACCCAGCTATTGGCCGGCAAGGCCAATGAACCGGCGGGGGTGGAGCTTACGCTGTACGTGCTGTTACTTATAGTGACCGGGTAGAGCTTCAGATAAGTGGTATAAGTATTAGGCGCCGTTGTCGTACTCTGCGACTCGGGTCTCAAGACGTAAAAGCCGTTATTGTACCTGATCAGCCCATAAATATAGCTGTTAGTGCCGCCAGTCGCGAATGTTGTCACCACCCCCGTGGCAGGATCGATTTTCATTATGTCATAGCCGCCGCCACCCTGATAGGCAGTGGCGTAGATACTGGTCCCATCGGTTACAACGTTCCAATAGTAATCTCCCGTCTTCCCGGTAAGTACCGCCCCACCGAGCATCGGCAGAATCCCATTGAAGCCGGCCACATTATTGGCCGCGGTATTATTCGGCAAGATGCCATTCAGGGTGTAGTCCGGCAGGTCACTCGTGGGCTGGATGTTACTGTCAACAGGAACCTTAATTTGAGTTGACACCGAAGTCGTACCATTCCACACGTACCGCGTTGAATCCCTAACTGCGGCAACGGCTTTACCATAAGTTGCGGAAAGCGTCGCATCCGGCGCCACATCGTAACCAAGCGCCGGGAAATCGGAGCGATCCAGCGGATTGGTGAAGAATTTGGTGGCGTCGAAGGTCAACTGCTTGCCATTCCCTATGGTGATGGTAAGCGGTGGACCGGTAAGGGCGGACTTGATCTTGGCAAGCACATCGGTGGCGTTGGTATGATCAGTCGTCGACCAGTGGCTCAAGTCAATGGCCCCCTGACCGGCAGACCTGGTCTTCACGGCAGCGTACGCCGCTTCGGCCTTGTCGCGAGCAGCTTTTACATAGTCCAGAGCCGCGGTCATCTTGGCGTTGCCGTCGGACTTCAGAGTGAAGAAGGTTGATTGATTGATCGTCTTCAGCGGATCCTGCTTGAGCTTGTCGTAGTCGTTTCTTACCCCGTTCCCGTCGTAGTCAAACACATCAAGGTTGTAGGCGGTGGAAATCTTCAGCAGTGCCAGAGCACCATTGGTAAGGGCTTCGATAGCGTAGATCTCGCCGTCAGTGATGATTACATCCTTGCCGTAGGTCGGGTTCCCCTGCATCGCCTTGGTCACCGTGAAGGTGTAGCTCTGCCCTTCCAACTTGGCAAGGAGGGCCAGAGAGCCTTTCAGTTCCGGAATGATCACGTTGTCGATAACGGTCTGCAGGTCGCTGATGGACGTAGCCGTTGCCGGCACGCTGGTAACGACCTTGGGATTGGCCTTGGTCGGAGCCTTCTGCTTGGGAAGCCTGTCCATCAGCTCCGTGAATGCGGAGACAACTTCTACGGCCGTCGTACGGGAGGCATCTTCCGAAGTCATGGCGGCACTCTTGAGCGTTGTGCTGCCGGACGTTTTACGCAACAGCCCGGTGTAGTTTTTGAAAGGATTGCCGACCGGGCTTGTCCGGGAAATCAGACCATTGGCCGTTGGCGCCACGCCGCCCCACTTGGTGATCACGTCGCGGACTTCCGGCTTTTCGGTCAGCATGATGACACGGGTGATGCCCGCACCAAAGATGGCATCCTTATTGTTCGGGTCGACAAGAAGGGCTTTTTCGTAGTTTATACTGGCATTGGCCACATCCTGCTTTTCCATATACAATTTGGCAAGGCCGACGAAGTCGACCGCTGCAGAAGTACCACCGCTGATGGCAGGCGGCGTGTAGCTGGTTGCAGCTGTGGTAGCCGTTGTTGCGGCGGCAGTGGAATCTATGGTTCTTGTTCCTTGAGCAGCAACACGATCGGTTACCACCACGACCACTATATTGATGGTGACACTCGTCAATTCTCCATTTACAAAAGAGCTGGCATCAACATTCCGCTTTACTGCTGCGTCAACCATGTTGAACAGGTTGACCAGATCAGCTTTATCGGCAGAGTCAATGGCTGAGAGGTTGCCCAGGGTCAGGGTTTGGATCTTGTACTCAAGTGCTGCCGGCTTGACATCCGTGCTCAATCTGCTGGAGATGGTGTCCACTGAAACCTTCGCCGGCAGTGCAGTCTCGCCAAGCTTAAAGCCAGGACCGGCCACCGCCTTCAACTTCTGCTCAGCCACGACAACGGCAGCGGTGGAGACTGTATTGACGTTCTGTGCTTCCACCACGCCGGGCTTCACGTCATCCTTGGCCACGATCTTCTTGACCACCTGGCTGCCCTTCTTGGCCTTGAGGATATAATCAACGCCAGTGGGCAGGTCTTTGATCTCGAACTGGTATTTTTTCACACTAAGCGTGTCATCATACTGGGGCTTAACCGATGTCAGCTTGTTCCCATTCAGGTCGTACGCTTCTACGGTAACATCCGTTGCCTCTACCATCTTGTCCACACTCTTGGCAACTGTCGCAGCAGGAAACTCGACCATCCCCTTCAAGGTGGTCTTGTCTCCGCCCCCGCCGGCTCCGCCCCCGCCGCATGCTGCCAGCAGCACGAGAAGGAGACACGTCACTGCCACACCGCCTAAAACTCGCATCCGTCCCTTCATTTACCCCTCCCACGTTCAAGTATTTTCCTGGGTTGCACGTCGATCGGCAACCTGGTACCGCCATTGAATACAAGTGACCCATGTAGATTTCTGCTCAAGGTGTTATACAGAGGATATCGAGGAAAACACATCAGCCGGAATGAGTATTTTTGGAGTATACAAGGACCATTTAGTTAAAGAATCCCTTTCTTGCGAGCCTTCATGATGGCATCGTTCCTGCCCTTTGCCTGAAGTTTTTCATAGATGTGGGTCATGTGGGTATGGACCGTATGGACACTCAAATGCAGGGAATCAGCGGTCTTCTTCCTGACTCCGTGACGGCAAATTCAGCAATTTGAAATTTGCCAGCTGTAACCATTTGAAGTTTTTTGATAATTAAGCTATTTTGCTATGCAACAAAAACTCACCCGGCAGGTGAATTCATGAAGCGTTTTGTGATCGAACAGTCCGACGAAGAATTCTACACTTCCCACTCCGGCATCGCCCTTGTCGGGCTGGCCCTGAACCGTTTCACGTCCCTCTCTTCAGCCCTGGCAGTCATGGATGCCCCAGGCGATCTGATCGCCGGCATCGACATCATCAGGAGCTACTGTGCCCTTCTCGCTCAAGGGAAAAGTGATTTCGTCGCCGTTGAGCAG
>NZ_VLLN01000028.1 GCF_007830735.1 Geobacter argillaceus | reverse complement strand
CCAGAGCAGCATGGCCAGACCGCGGATCAGGATACTGCCGCCAATGGTGATGATGACCAGGTTGATCGGGGTTGCCTGCCGCAGCGGTCTGATGGCGAGCCGTTCGAACAAAATCCCGCCTACGGTGGCTGCCGCTATGGCACAGGGGATGGCTGCCCAGATCGGCAGTTTGAGAACCTCCAGAAAAAAGAGCGTCAGCATGCCGCCCAGCATGACGAATTCACCCTGGGCGAAGTTGATGATGCCGGTGGCGTTGTAGATGATCGAAAACCCGATGCCGATCAGGGCGTAGATCGCCCCGGTCGACACGCCGGAAAGTGCGTATTGCAGTACCTGGTCAAACTGCATGGTGTGCTCCGTAGCGACAGTCGGTTATGGGCGGAAAACGTTATTTCAAGAGCACCCAGTCTTTGTTCTTGATCTCTACCATTACAAAAGAATCCTTGGTCAGACCGGCATGGTCGTTTCCCGAGAAATTGAACACCCCGCTGATGCCGGCAAAGTTCCTGCTCTTTTCTATCTGGTCACGAATGGCCGCAGGGCTGTCTCCACCCTTCTCGATGGCATTTGTAACCACCATGATCGCATCCCAGGCATGCCCGCTAAACGTGTCGGCATCAACCTTGAAATGTTTCTGATAGTCTTTGATAAAGCCCAGCAAAGTTTTTTTCTGCAAGTCGGAGTTAGGGAGCGCGTCTGCCACCAGTACCTTGCTGGCAGGGAGCCTGAGCCCCTCGGCGGCGTCACCGGCCAACTCGATGAATTTTTTCGAGGAGACACCGTGACTCATGAAGAGTGGCATCTTGATACCGAGCTGGTGGGCATTTCTGGCAACGATGGCCGGACCGGGATTGGTACCCCAGCAGATCACGGCCTGGGCCTGGGAACCGCGGATCTTGGTCAACTGGGCCGTCATATCCGTATCCTTGGGGCCATAGGTGTCGTCGGATACGATCTTGATACCGTGTTTTTGCGCCTGGGCCTTGAGCTGTTCGCGGCCGGACGCCCCGAAGCCGTCCGAAACGGTCAGAAGTGCCACATTGGTCTGCTTGACCTTTTGCAGGTACTCATAAATTCTCATTACAGCCAACGTGTCGTTATTGGTAGTCTTGAAAACCCACTTCTTTACCGGCTCGGTAATCTTGATGCTGGCGGCGCAGGTAACCAGCGGAATATGCTCTTTCTCGACGATCGGAATCACAGCCATGGCCTCGCCGGACGTGTTGGGCCCAATAATTGCGACAACATGATCGCTCTTGATCAGTTTGGACACCAGTTGCACCGCCTTGGTGGCATCTCCGGCAGTGTCATACACAATCAGTTCCAGTTTGCGCCCTTTGACCCCGCCTGCCTTGTTGACCTCATCCACGACCATTTGAGCGGTATTGCGCATCGGTGCGCCCAGGAAGGAGGCGGGACCGGTCACCGAGAACAGTGCGCCGATCTTGATCGTATCTGCGGCAAACGATACGGTCGAACAGACAAGACACAAAAAGATGAAGCAGCAGACTACCTGGATTTTTTTCATGTAACCCTCCACTGGATTTTTTTCTTTCCCAATCCTGCCTATCCCCTTGACTGCTATCCGTGGTGCCGTGATGTTCGCTGTCATAGAGCTCCTCCTTTTGGTTTACCTGCGGACAAGCTTGCGTGAACGTTTGCAGCGCCCCACTATCAGGCTGCGGCGCCACCCTTGAGGGCTTTCAAATTTACGTCGGCCCCTTTATCCCTGGAAACCTCCCTGACGACCCCCTCCACAACCTGCGCATCGATGGGGAGATGCTTCATGACCGATCCAACCATGACCATGTTCACGGCCTTGGCGTTACCCGCCTCCCTGGCGATTGCCAGCGCATCGATACCATGGGCATCCGAACAGGCCCGGGCGATCTGCTCCTCCACATCCGCCGGGTAGGTAGCCATGCCGGAGGCAACCGTACTGGGATTGATGGTGACCCTGTTGTACACGAGCCTGCCGCCCGGTTTCAGATAGTGACTGTACCTGAGGGCCTCCAACGGCTCGAAGGAGAGCAGGATATCTGCGGAACCGGGCATGACCACCGGAGAGTAGACCCGCTCCCCGATCCGGACGAAGGAGATGACACTCCCGCCTCGCTGGGCCATCCCATGGACCTCGTTCTGCTTGACATCCATGCCGGAGGCAAGGGCGCTTTCGGCCAGCACCCTGGAGGCCATCAGGACCCCCTGCCCGCCTACGCCGGCAATAACGATATTGAATACATTCATGGTTATCTCCTGTCCTCACGCCACGGACATGGCGTCGAATTTACAGACCTGGCTACAGACACCGCACCCGTTGCAGATGTTGGGATCGATCTGCACCTTCATCTTGTCACCGGCCGGCACCAGCCCCAGCGCCACGCAGGTGACCTTGAGACAGGCACGGCACCCGGTGCATTTCTCCGCATTCACGCTCAGCAACGGCTTCTTCAGCCGGTACCGGAGTATGCAGGGGTTGCTGTCGATGAGGACATACGGACCGGGGGTCTCCAGCCCCTTTCGGATGGCGGCCTCGGTCTCCTCCAGGTTGTAGGAGTTGATCGCTGCAACATGATCGATCCCCAGCGCCTTCACGATCGCCGTTATGTCGACCTGTTTTGCTGGCTCCCCTTCCAGCACCCGACCGGAGCCCGGATTTTCCTGGCCGCCGGTCATGGCAGTGGCGCGGTTGTCCATGATGACCACCAGCGCGTTGCCGCCGTTGTAGGCCAGGCTCAGGAGCCCGGTCATCCCCGAATGGAAGAAGGTGGAATCGCCGATGACCGCGACCGGCTTCTCCGTCCTTCCCGCGATCCGGTTGACCTTGGCCATGCCGTGGGCCGCGCTGATGCTCGCCCCCATGCAGATGCTGCTGTGCATGGCGCTGATGGGAGGGAGCCCCCCCAGGGTATAGCAGCCGATATCGCCGGAAACGAAGACCTTGAGCTTGGAGAGGATCGTAAAGAGCCCGCGGTGGGCACAGCCGGGACAGAAGGTGGGAGGACGCTGGGGAAGCCCCTCGACAGGGGCGCCGCACGCAGTCACGGCATCACCGGCCGCTGTCCGGACGATATCCTCGCTCACCTCGCCGCAGTAGGAAATCCGGTCCTTGCCGATATCGACTCGAATCCCCATGGCCCGGACCTGCTCTTCGAATATGCCGTCCATTTCCTCGACAATCATGAACCGCTTGACCTTGGCGCTGAACTCCCGGATCTTTCTTTCGGGAAGCGGATGAACCAGGCCGAGTTTCAGTATCGATGCATTGGGATAGGCCTCCTTCACGTGCTGGTAGGAGACGCCGGAGGTAAGAATCCCCAGGTCGGTATCCCCCATCTCCACCCGGTTGAGGGGGGTCGTCTCGGCAAACGCCTTCAGCTTCAGGAGGCGCTCTTCGACCAGTTGGTGCTTGATCCGGCCGTAATTGGGGAGCATCACGTATTTGGGGACGTCTTTCACCCACTCGCCGACCTTTGGCGCGCGCTTCTCCCCCTGCTCCACAACCCCCTTGGCGTGGGAGATCCGGGTGGTAGTGCGGAGCATGAGCGGGGTATCGAACTGCTCGGAGATCTCGAACCCGGCCCGGACAAAGTCATAGGCCTCCTGGGAGTCGGCCGGGTCCAGCATCGGCACCTTGGCAAACTTTGCATAGTTGCGGCTGTCCTGCTCGTTCTGGGAGGAGTGCTGACCGGGATCGTCGGCCACCATCAGGATCAGGCCGCCATTGACGCCGGTGTAGGTAAGGGTCATGAGCGCGTCGGCTGCCACGTTTACCCCGACATGCTTCATGGTGGACAGGGACCTGCCGCCGGCAATGGAGGCGCCGATAACCGACTCCAGGGCCACCTTCTCGTTGGGTGCCCATTCGCAGTAGACCGCGCCCAGGCGGGCCACCTCTTCCAGGGTTTCGGTGCTGGGGGTGCCGGGGTAGCCGGAGGCAAAGACGCCGCCGGCATCCCCGAAACTCAGGGCAATGGCTTCGTTACCGGAAATTATCTTCTTCATGAATAATATCCCTTCTCGTTATGGTTACAGGTAATGCAGCTCCCTCGCCTGCCTGGTGATCTGCTCGCGAAACTCGGGATGGGCGATATTGATGAGCGCCTGGGTACGCTGCCGGATGCTCTTGCCGTACAGTGACGCCACGCCGTACTCGGTCACCACGTAGCGGACATGGTTACGGCTCGTGACCACTCCGGCCCCCTGTTTGAGCATCGGGACGATCTTGCTCACCTTGGTGCCGTTCCTGAGGGTAGAGGTACTCGGCATGGTGATGATCGGTACCCCCCCTTTGGAGCGGGATGCGCCGTAGATGAAGTCCAGTTGCCCCCCGACGGCCGAATAGAGCCTGGGACCGATGCTGTCGGCGCAGACCTGGCCGGTGAGGTCCACCTCAATGGCCGAGTTCACCGCCACCATCCGGTCGTTCTGCGCGACGATGAACGGGTCGTTCACGTATTCGGAACGGTGCATTTCAAGGAGCGGATTGTTGCTTGTCCATTGGTACAGGCGATCGGTACCGAGGAGAAAGCCGCAGACGATCTTTCCGGGGTGCAGGGTCTTGCGGCTGTTGTTGATCACCCCTTTTTCCACCAGTTCGATCACGCCGTCGGAGATCAGCTCCGAGTGGATACCCAGGTCTTTCTTGGCATGGAGATGCTTGAGCACGGCATCCGGAATAGAGCCGATCCCGAGCTGCATGGTGGCGCCATCGGGAATCAGTTCGGCAATATGGGCCGCGATCCGTTCCGTTGTCACCTCGTCGGCCTCATCCCCCATCGCCCTTTGCGCAAGCTGGTGGTCGGCCTCCACGATGTATTGCATGCGCGAAACGTGCATGAAGGTATCCCCCATGGTCCGGGGCATCTGCCGGTTTACCTGGGCGATGATCGTCCTGGCGGATTCCACGGATGTTATGGCAAGCCCGGCCTCCGCACCCAGCGAGCAGTATCCCTGCTCATCCGGCGGGGAGACGTGGGTAAGCGCCACATCCAGCGACAGATGGCCGTCTCTGAACAGGAGCGGCTGTTCGGAAAGAAACACCGGGGTGAAATCGGCGCGCCCCTCGTTCACGGCCCCGCGTATAGTGTGGCTGATGAAGAAGGCATTGGGCCGGAGGTGCTTATCCATCCCGGGGATGACGTAGTCGCCCGGGCAGATGGTCAGCGGCTGGAAGATCTCCACGTCCTTCAGCTGCGGAGCGCGCCTGACCAGTGCGGCCAACAGCTCCAGGGGTGCCGAGGCGTTTCCGGTCAGATAGATGCGGTTTCCCGATTCGACCGCCTTGAGCGCCTCATCAGAGGTTGTGAGTCGTGATGCGTAGATCTCCCGCCAGCTTGAAACATCCTGCGCGTTCAGAGCAGCCATGACTCGGTTCTCCTTTGGTTAGATTCTGATCCTGCCGTCCACGGCGTAGACGCTGTCGCTAAATGCCATGACCGGGTTCATGTCCATCTCCTGGATCATCGGCAGGTCAATGAGAAGCCGGGAGACCCGCTGGATCAGATTGATGATCGCCGCCTTGTTGACCCCCTTCTCGCCCCTGACACCGTCCAAGAGCGCCGCGGTCTTCAGGCTCGCCAGCATCTCCCCGGCCTCCACCTTTGTCACCGGCGCGATCTTGAACGCCACGTCCTTGAGCAGTTCGACGTAGATGCCGCCCAGGCCGAACATCACCAGGTGTCCCAGTTCACGCTCGGCAGTGGCGCCGACGATCAGCTCGCGCCCGCCGGGGAGGAACTGCTGGACAAAGAAGCGAAGCTTCCCGAACTGCCCGAGGCGGCTCTGCATATCCTCCAGTGCCGCCCGGACCGCGGCAGCATCCTTCAGGTTGATCGTCACCCCGCCCATGTCGCTCTTGTGGTCGATCTCCTCGCAGTCCACCTTGACCACCACCGGAAAGCCGATGGTCTCGGCGGCAGCGACCGCGTCGGCAGCGGTATCGACCACCCGCCAGGAGGCAACCGGGATACCGTACGCCTCGAAGATCGAGTAGACGTCGCTGGCGGAAAGGACGCTGCGGCCGGCCTGCTTTGCCTGGTCGACGATCAATCTGGCCCGGGCACTGTCCACATTGCTGAAGGTCTCGGCCCGGCCGATGTCCCGCTGCCTGATCCGGCCGTACTTGGTGAGAGCGCCCAGCGCCTTGGCAGCATCGCTCGGGTTGGCGTAGAACGGGACACCTCCTTCTTTCAGTATCCCCATGGTCTTCTGGAACCGCTCCATCCTGACGCTGGTGATGAAGTTGCAGACGAGCGGCTTCTTCCCCTGCCGATTTGCCGCTACGATTTCACGGGCAATGGCATCGGTGTCGGTGAACGGGGCGGTGACGAAGGTGATATAGATGCAGTCGATCTGATCATCCTCCAGCAGCACCTCGAGGGCGGAACGGAAATGGGGGCCGCCGGCGGTGGCGATCACGTCGACGGGATTCTCGACGGCCGCTTCCGGCAGCTGGGTCTCGGCCAGCCTGGCGATGGAGGCGTCCGAAAGCCTGGGCACGTTCAGGCCGCACGCAACCAGCACATCGGTGGCGATGACGGCCGGACCGCCGGTATTGGTGATGATCCCCACCCGGTTACCCTTGGGGATCGGCTGGGTGGCGAAGGCCATGGCAGCCTGCGCCATCTCCCCCTCGTCGCTGAAGGAGAGGATGCCGGTCTTCTCGAAGATCAGCTCGGTGGCGATATCCACCCCGGCGAGCGACCCGGTGTGGGAGGAGGCCGCCTTGGCCCCCTCTTCGGTCCGGCCGGCCTTCATGGCAAGGATCGGCTTCTTCGCCGCCACCTCCCGGGCCACCTCCAGGAATTCCCTCGGGTTGGCGAACCCTTCGGTGTAGAGGATAATGGCCCTGGTCCCCGGATCGTCTCCGTAGTAACGGACGACCTCGGAGATGGAGACGTCGCAGGCGTTGCCGTTGGAGGCATAGAGCCGCTGGCCGATCCCCAGGTCGTCAAGGGCCTGCATGATCAGCCCGCCGACCCCGCCGGAGAGCGCCACCACCGAGATGTAGCCGGGTTCGGGGTAGGTGAAGGTGAAGTTGCAGTAGGCCTTCAACTCCGGATCGGAGTTGATGATCCCCTGGCAGTTGGGACCGAAGACCCGGATGCCGTACTTCTTGGCCGTCGAGAGGAACTCCTCCTGGAGCGTTGCCCCCTCCTCCCCCATTTCGCTGAAACCGGCGGAGTTGATGATCACCGCCTTGACCCCCTTCCGGCCGCACTCCTCCATGCTCTGGGGTACCTGGCTGCTGGGGAGGATGATGTGGGCCAGGTCGATCTCGCCGGGCACCTCCGCCAGGGTCCTGTATGCCTTGATGCCGCGGATGTCGGGAGCATTCGGGTTGATCGGGTAGATGGCCCCTTTGTAGCCGTAGGTCTGCAGGTTTTTGGTAATGACGTTGCCGATGGAGAGCTCCTTGGTGGAGGCCCCGACAATGGCAACCGATCTGGGTCTGAACAGTGCATCCAACATCTTATTTCCCCTCCTCAAGCTGTTCGATGAATGCTTCCACATTGGTCCTGGTCTGCTCGTCGGATACGCAGCGCAGGTCGTTCAGGTCGCCGGAGATGACCAGGCTGGGGATGCCGGTTGCCGCCTCCAACCGCTGGGGCAGGCCGTAGCGGCTGTTGGAGTTGCAGGGGCAGGTCTTGGCGTCGTGGTAGATGATCCCGTCGATGCGGAACTTCTGCAGCATCTCCCGGAGATACGTCTCCTTGTACGCGTCGGAGCGGACGATGAAGAGCTCCAGGTAGGCCTTGGCCATGCTGCGGATCGGATCCTTCGCGTCGAAGGAGGGGAAGATCCAGCTGCTGCAGTAGGTGGAGGCCAGCACATTGGTCTTGAGGCCGGCAAACAGCTCGGAATGCTGCCGTAGCCGCCCCCAGACCGGCATCCCTTCCCAGTAGATACGCAAGGACTCTCCCTCGACGGCGGCGACCCCCTCCGTGACCCGCTGCTCCAGTTCGGCCAGGAGCACCTTGTAGTAGTCGATCGCCTCCCGGGTCCCCCGCAGCACAACGGCCGGCCCCATGTGAATGGTGCCGTCGAAAAAGGTGAGCGGTGCAGGGGACGCGGTGGCCGTTTCCAGGACCTGCCTCCAGAGCTCGGTGCACTCCCGGGAGAGGGCAACGGTTTCCCGGAGCCGGTCCATGTCGAACCTGGCTCCGGAGATCGCCGCCAGTGTCGGGATCAGCGCCTCCATCTGCCGCGCCACATCGTCGATGAGTGGGTTGGTGACGTCGTTGATGCTCTTGGGTGAGGTGATGCCGATGCAGGGGACGCTCAGTTCCCTGGCATACCAGGCGAGCCAGTCCTGCACGTCGCGGCACTGGTTGGTGTTGAAAACCAGCAGATCGGGCCTGGGGATGGCATCGATCCCCGGATACGCCTTGGCCAGTGGGGTGACCCCTTTCAGGTAGGCGCCGATGTCGGATGTCAGGTAGGAACAGATGTCCGGCGAATAGCCGATGGCGTTCGCCTCCGGTATCATGTCGGTGGAGAGACGTGTTGCGCCCAGCAAGGCCGCATGGTTTTCCGGAAAGTACACGTCGAACCCCATGGCCCGGAGCAGTTCGGCCGGGCCGACGCTGGTGCACCAGGCAATCTTCTTTGTGCCGCTGGTTGCCGCCTCGTTCAGGCCGTAGAAATAGTCGGCCATGATCTTGTTCATCAGGTCAGTGGCCTGGATCTTCTTTCTCACTATCGTGCCCTCTTCAGCCATTATTGTCTCCTTCCCGAATCCGTGAGGCGTGGAGTCTCAGTAGGTTGGGTTAGGCGGTTGTATCGCCGTAACCCAACATCGCAGCGTTGCTCGTTGGGTTACGCTATCGCTAACCCAACCTACTTTTGGCACTACCCTTTTCCTTCCAGGGCATAGAGCGCCGCACCGATGGCGCCTGCCAGCTGGGGATATTCGGGGACCGCCACCTGCCGGCCGATCATCTCCCCCACCATCTCGACGATATGGGGATTGTGCGCCACCACCCCGCCGGTCATGATGACCCGCTCGGTAAGGGAGTCCATCTCCAGCACTCTCTTGATGACCGAATAGAAGAGCCCCTTGACGATATCGCTCACCTTTTTGCCGTTGCGGATGTTTTCCAGGACTTCCGTTGCGGAGAACACCGTGCAGTAGCTGCCGAGCTTGATCATCTCCGTCGATTGCCGGGCCAGCGCGTTCATTTCCTCCAGGGAAATGTCGAGACGGCTGGCCATCTCCTCCAGAAAGGCACCGGTGCCGGCCGCACACTTGCGGTTCATCTTGAAGCCGGTGCGGCGTCCGGGAGCATCGAGCTTGACAATCTTGTTGTCCTGGCCGCCGATGTCGATGATGGTGATCGCCTCGGGAAAGTAGTGGTGGCACCCCTTGGCAATGCAGCCGATTTCGGTCCTGCTCTCTTCGGTGACAAAGGCCACATTCGCCCGGCCATAGCCGGTGGCCACGGCCCGGACGATGTCGTCGCGGGTTGCGCCGGCCATCGCCAGGGAATCGTCCAGACAGGCAGCAGCGGTCGAGGAAAAGTCGATCCCCGACTTCCTGACCGCATGACCAACAACTCTTCCGTCCCCGTCCAGGACGGCAACCTTGGTTCTTGATGCCCCCATGTCGAGGCCGACAAACAGCTTCTTGGACATTGTTCCGTATCCCTTCGTTCCGCTGATCACTACGCCCAATTTCCTCTTGGTTGGCACACAGCTCCCCCTGCCCCCTCTTAACGCAAGAGGGGGATAACTTCTATTCCGAGGGTAAGGGGAGGTTAGACGGTTCTGGCAACCGGGTGAGTCAGGAGCCGGCCGGCTCCCAGGGGTACAGCCCATGCACCCGCGCATGGAGGCGGCTGAGGCCGAGCAGGGCATCGATGTTCGGGGTGGTTTCGCCGACCTTCTGGCCGATCTCGCGCACGACGCTGACCAGGGCGTCGAGCTCCACGGCCCGACCGGCCTCCACGTCCTGCAGCATCGAGGTCTTGAACGCGCCCAATTCGCGCGTTACCGCGTTTCTCGACTCGCCGCTCTGGGTGATGGGGCAGCCGATCTTCGCGCCGATCCGCGCCGCCTCGGCCATGACATTCAGGCAGAACCGGTTTACCAGCGGATCGTCCAGTATCCGGTCGCAGGTGGCGCCGGTGATCGCGGAAACAGGATTCATGGTCATGTTCCCCCAGAGCTTGAACCAGATATCGGCCTGGATGCTCTTGGAAACCTCGACAACCATTTCCGCGGCGCCGAGAATCTCCGCCAGCTTGCGCAGGCGCGGGGAATCGCTGCCGTCGGGCTCCCCGATGATCAGCCGCTTGCCGAAACCGTGGCGCACGAAGCCGGGCTCGTTCAGGGAAAAGCTGCCGTGGACTACGCACCCGACCACATTTTTGGCCGGAATCGCCGCTCCAATCGAGCCGTCAGGATCGACCGAGGCGAGGCGCGTCCCCGCATGCTCGCCGCCGAACCCTTCGAAGAACCACCAGGAGATGCCGTTCATGGCCGTCATGACTACGGTGTCCGGTCCGATCAGCGGGGCGATCTTCTGTGCCACATACCTCAAGGCGGGTGCCTTCACCGCGATGATGACGATATCCTGCACGCCGAGTTCCGCAGGGTCGTCGGTGGCATGCACCTTTTCCGTGAGAAAGACGCCGTCACTTTGCAGCCTCAGCCCGTGCTCGCGAAGCGCCTTCAGCGTGGCCCCCTGGGCCACGGCGTTCAGCTCGAACCCGGCATGCGCGAGTCGCGCCCCGATGAATCCGCCGACCGAGCCGACTCCGTAGATGCAGATTTTCATGATCTCTTTCCCCTTTCATGATGGAGATGCCGGGACAGCTTGACGTTGACCGTATGCTGGCCGCCTCGGCAATAAAGCAGTGCCCACAAGAGCGTCCATATTTTACCAAACATTGGTTTGCTTTTCACTTCATTAAGCAGCTACCGTGCCGAGCATGTTAAACCGAACGACAGAATTAAACCAGAACAACGCCATGGAAGTAAGCTAAGCGCGACTATCGCCATCCATTTGGCAGCAAAATAACATCGTTACATCATATTGGACCATTTATCTGGGACAAATAGTTCTACTTTGTCAGATTACGTCCCGTAGGACCCAAAAGGGCCTAAAGGACAGAATGCCTGTAGCCCGGCGATTTATCGCCGGGGTTTTAAGGGATGTATTCATACGTCACGTACGTGACTGAAGGTAAAATCCGATCCTGATACCGGGGGATGAATCCCCCGGCTACATGCATTCTGTCCCGATGGGACGAAAGCTTAAATGTGACAAAGTAGAAATATTTTTCAGGATTAATTTTTTGCAGAAAATAAATTGGAGGGAATCTTGAGTCAATCAGGCCAAGAACCGGCCGTACCGGGCACGCATATATTTCAATTTTGAAATATGCGCTTCAAATTTGAAATATTACCGGTAAAAACGGCGTCATTGCGCGCTGGCAGCCATGTTACACAATATGAACGGGGGCGACTTTCAGGAGGGTCCGGTCGAGGAAATTTGCTGCCGTCTTACTGGAACAGGGTTTGAGGGCGGTCGAGGGGAGCATGACGGGCATTTCAATTTTGAAATGCCCGCTTTTTATCTATGATCAAGGTGCCTTTCTGTAGCTCAGCTTGCGCCACAAGGTAGGTTTGCTGATGCCGTACTCCCGGCACAACCGCTCCTTGTCGCCGCCATAGAGTTGAAGCAGCTTGGTGAATATCTCCTTTTCCATCATCTTCAGATCCCTGGATATGCCGATGGTCAGCTCGCTTTCTTTCTTGCGCGCCACCTCCCGGTAACTGGACCGGAACAGGTCGCTTACGGCAGCGCTGGTAATCTCGCCATCCCCGGAGTAGGTGGCGAGCTTGACGATGAAATTCCTCAATTCCCGTATATTGCCGGGCCAGTCATAATCCAGAAGTGGCGCAAAGGCTGTCCTGTCTTTCCAGTACAGCTTCCGGTTGATTTTTCCCGCCTCCCGGTGGAGAAAATTTTCCGCAATGGACAGCACGTCGTCCCGTCTCTCGCGCAGCGGCGGCAGATACAGCTCCAGTTCGCTCAGCCGGTAATACAGGTCCCTGCGGAACTGGCCGCAATCAGCCAGCTCCATGAGATTCTTGTTGGTCGCGCAGATGATCCTGGCATTGAGATCGATGATCTTCTCGCTGCCGACCCTCCTCACCTTCCGCTCCTGCAGGACCCTCAAGAGCTTCGCCTGCATGTTGATCGGGGTCTCGCTGATCTCGTCCAGAAAGATGGTGCCGTTCTGGGCGCATTCGAAAAGCCCTTTCTTCCCCCCCTTGCTGGCGCCGGTGAAGGCCCCGCTGTCGTAACCGAACAGTTCGCTCTCGAACAGGCTGTCGCTTATGGCGCCGCAGTTTACCGAAACGAACGGTCCGTACACCCGCTCGCTCTCGTTGTGGATGCTCTGGGCGAACATCTCCTTGCCGGTACCGGTTTCACCTTCGATAAGGACATTGCCGTCCGACTTGGCAAAAAGCCTGGCCATCTTAACCGCCCGCTCGAGATCGCTCCCCTGGCCCAGGATGTCGCGAAAGCTGTAATTGGCCACCCAGCCATTCTCCAGTATCTCCTTGCGGCGTTTAATCAGCTGCTGGCTGCCGAGCCTGTTAGTTTCGACGATCCGCATCGCCTCGTCGACGGCGAAGGCCACCGACTCCTCATTCGATTCCAGCAATACGCTGTCAATCCCGTGCTTGGTCGCAATGGCACAGACCAGGGCGTCGCCGATGATCAGATCATAACCGCCACCCTGCGCCAGCTCCTCGGACCGGATACTCTCGTCGATCCAGTTCTGGCAGGAGACAAAAGAGTCGTCGCTGGTGATGAAATCGATGCTCAAGCCCTGGATCTCGCTGATGTATTTGGGGTCGCAGATGATATTGGCAGTACTGATGATCACCTTCTTCCTGCCTTTGCCCCCCTCTATCCTGCCAACGGCATCGAGGATATCCGACAACGTCACCGGTATTTCTATCACGGGCACGTTTGTGTAATGCTTTGCCAGCATTGCCATGCCGCCCCGCGAAATAATGACCTGCGCCTTCCTGTCGATTCCTTTGACGACTTCCTCGGACTGCAGGGGCGGCACTTCGATGACCTCGAACCCCACCTCCCTCTCCTTGAGGATCTTGTGGGCGATCTGCGTCATCTTCGCATACGGCGACAGGAATATTACCTCGGGCATCTTCAATATCCTCCGTAGTGGCAAGCAGGCAGAGCCGGAAGCAAATCAAAGACAATTAAACACGGAGCAACGCAGATTTAAACGGATCAACACGGATAAAGAGATAAATTTTTCAAATCCGCGTGAATCCGTTCCGATCCGTGTCCATCCGCGTTCCATTGCAGTCAAGGTTTGCCCTCTGGCGTCAGAACAGCTCCAGTTGCCCCGCATCCTTCCCGGCCTTCTCCGGCCCCTTTCCGCTCCGCCCCCCGGCCTTGGTAACGAGCCGTCCCGGAATCTCACCGACGAAACGGGAGAGCTGGCGCGGCCCGGTCCCCGCCCACGGCCGGATGGCCGAGCTTGTCACTACCAGCCGCTCCCTGGCGCGGGTGAGGCCGACATAGAACAGTCGCCGCTCCTCCTCGATGTCCGCCCTTCCCATGAGGGTACAGGGGAGGAGCCCCTCCTCAGCCCCGGCCAGGAAGACCACCGGAAACTCCAGCCCCTTGGCGGCATGGATGGTCATGAGGGCCACCGCCTCGGCACGCTCGTCATAGAGTGTGGCCAGGGAGAGCTGGCGCAGGTGGTTGCCGAAGGAGGAAAGGTCGCTGCCGAAGCTGGCGGCGAGCGTAACCAGCCGCTTCGCAGCACCTTCGGTCCCGTCGATGCCGAGAAACTCCAGCACACCGGCCAGGGCAGAGGCAATTCCGGTCGCAGGCAGTTCCTCGCGGAAACGCTGAAGCGCATGGCGAAGCCCGCCCAGTGCGGTCAGGGCCGCCGGCGGGATCTCCACCCCGGTCAGCAGGGCGAAGAAGTCGCCGCTCAGGGGGAGCGACGCCTCCAGATGATCCACGGTGGCTGGACCGATGCCGGGGAGCGCAGAGGCAAGGAGCAGCCAGTCGGCAATATCCTCCGAACCTGCTGCTGCCTGGATGAACCGGTAGGCCGGCCTGAGGTCCTTCCCCATGAAGAACGGGACGGCCCCAACCTGCTGGAACGGGATTCCGCGCCGCTCCAGGGCCAGGCCGATCTCCTCCGTCTGCTTGCCGAGCCGGCAGAGGATGGCGAAGTCGCCGAAGCTCCGCCCCCGCCCCTCCTGGTCGCCGC
This sequence comes from Geobacter argillaceus, assembly GCF_007830735.1. Classification (GTDB taxonomy): domain Bacteria; phylum Desulfobacterota; class Desulfuromonadia; order Geobacterales; family DSM-12255; genus Geomobilibacter; species Geomobilibacter argillaceus. The sequence goes on along the minus strand of NZ_VLLN01000028.1, from coordinate 36,918 downwards.
CGCGGCCTGAGTTGAGGGAGAAGCTCTCCACCCCGCCCATCAGCTCCTCGATCCGACGGACCATGAACTCGGCCTCTGCCGCCGGGGTCGGCGCAGTATGGAGCTCGATGGCCCCGTCCCCTGTCACGGCAGCCGTGAGCGGCAGGTTGCTGCGCTGCCGGTTGTGGCTGATGACGCCAGTGGCGGCCTCGATGATGACCGGCGCAGAGCGGTAGTTGCGGACCAGGGAGAGCTCCCTGGTCCCGGGGAGGGAGGCGAGGCGGAAGAAGAAATTCAAGTCGCTGCCGCGGAAACCGTAGATCGCCTGGTCGGGGTCGCCGATGGCGAAGAGGCGGGCAGGCCCGGCCAAAAGCTCTACCAGCGCGTACTGACTGGCGTTCAGGTCCTGGAACTCATCCACAAAGAGATGACCAACCCGTGAGGCCACCCGCCCCTGCAAGTCGGCATCCGCGGTGAGACGCCTGACAAAGGTGGGGATGATCCCGTCCAGGTCGATCGCCTTCAGCCGGGCCAGTTCGCCGAAGTAACGTCGGATCGGCTCCGGCGTTCCCGGCAGTGTCCCATCAATGCCGTAACGCTCCACGAACTCCGCGATCTCCCCGATGATCTCCTCCCGCCGGGTGGCGCTGAGCTCGGGAAAGAGCCGCTTCAGGAGCCGCTCGCGGCTCTCCGGCCCGACCACGGTCAACTCCGGGACCCCCTTCTTCAGCCAGTCGAGGCAGAAGCGGTGGAAGGTACCGACGAAGAGTCCCTCGCCGGCCGGTCCAACCGCAGCCACCAGCCTGGCGCGCAGTTCATCGGCCGCCCTGGTGGTGAAGGTGATGGCAGAGATCCGGGCAGGGTCGGCACCCTGCTCCAGAAGGGATGTCAGGCGGGCCACCAGGGTGTAGGTCTTGCCGGTGCCGGGTCCGGCGGCGACGAGGATCTTTTCCCCAGCGCTCTTGATCGCCTCCTCCTGTTCAGGGTTGGGCCCGCTGGCTGTAGGCTCGGCCAGGCCGACATCTCCCCCGCGGGTTGCCACCGGCGGCAGCGGACCGGTATCGACCTTCTTCTTCCGTCCCCGGCGGGGCGCGTTGTCACCGAACAGGTTTCCCTGGCCGGCCAGCCGTTCAAGTTCCCCCTCTTCGAAAACCCGTATCACGCCGAACTCACCGTCGTACCCGGGCTGACGGATCACCTTTACGTCCCGGACCCGCCTTACCGCCTCCCCCAGGAGCGGCGCATGGAGGGCGATCTCGTCGAGCGGCGCCCGCAGGAGGAGGCCGAACTCGGAGCCAAAACGCTCGATGATCCGGGCGTACTGGCGCATCACCTCCTTGGCGGCCGGACCGACGCCGAGCAGCTCGCCGAGCATTTCCGGGAGCGGAATCAGGCTATTGAAGCCCGGCGCGTCCGGCCCATAGAGCGGCTCTTCCCGGTCGGCAAGTTCCATGACCCGGTGATGCACTCCGACCGTGACCGGCCGGCCACAGACCGGGCAGCGCAGCCCCAGTCTCCGGGTTTCATGCGGGTCGAGGCAGACCTTGCAGTCCCGGTGGCCGTCGAAGTGATACTTTCCTTCTTCCGGGAAAAACTCGACGGTGCCTAAGAAGGTCTCGCGCCGGTTCCCCCTGATGGCGTCGCGCATGGAATAGAAGTCGAGACCGGTATCGAAAAGGTTCGCCTCGCGGCCGAGCTTCTGGGGGGAGTGGCAGTCGGAGTTGGAGATGAGGCTGAAGCGGTCCAGGGCCGAGATCAGCCGGTTCATTTCCGGGTCCGAGGAGAGCCCGGTTTCCAGGGCAAAGACATGAGGGGTCAGGTCGCCGTAGCACTCCTCGATGGCGTCGAAACCCGACTTGGAGCCGAAGAGGGAGAACCAGGGGGTCCAGATGTGGGCCGGCACCAGGAACCCATCCGGCGCCTGTTCCAAGAGGATCTCCAGCAGGTCGCGGCTGTCGAGCCCGAGGATCGGCCGGCCGTCCGACTCGATGTTGCCGATGGCGGCGAGTTTTACGTTGATCCGCTCGGCCGAGGCAAAGTCCGGGACGTAGAGAAGGTTGTGGACCTTTCTTACCTGGCCAGACCGCTTGTAGATACTGCTCACCTCGGCGGTGAGGAGGAAGCGGACCGGGGCGACCGGCAGCGCCACTCCCGGCAGGGGGGACACGAGCCGCGTCTCGTCCCTGAGGCGGAAAAGGCCCGGCTCGGCCGGTATCAGCTCTTCCTTGAGTATCCCCAGCCAGCCCGGATGGGTGAAGTCGCCGGTGCCGACGACCTGAATCCCCTTGATCCGCGCCCAGGCGGCCAGTCCGGCCAGGGTACTCTCCCGGCTGGTGGCCCGGGAAAAGGGGGAGTGGATATGGAGGTCGGCGATGTAGTCCATGGGCTACCGTTCCCCGCCGCCGGAGCCCGGCTTCGTCGGCAGTTCCTGCCCCAGCCGCAGCATCACCTGCTTCATATCGTCCCACACCTCCCGCTTCATGGCCGGGTTGCGCAGGAGAAACGACGGGTGGAAGGTCGGCATGAGCGGAATGCCGTGGTAATCGTGGAAACGTCCCCTGAGTTTGGAGATCGGCTCCTTGGTGGCGAGGAGCGTCTGGGCCGCGAAGGTGCCGAGCGCCACGATCACTGCCGGGGCAATGGCCTGCACCTGACGGAGCAGAAACGGCTGGCACTGTTCGATCTCGGCCGGCTGGGGGTTGCGGTTTCCCGGCGGCCGGCACTTGAGGACATTGCAGATGTAGACCTCCTCCCGTTGGAACCCCATGGCCTGAATGATCTTGGTCAGGAGCTGCCCGGCCTCGCCGACAAACGGCTCCCCCTGCAGATCCTCGTCATGACCCGGGGCCTCGCCGACAAAGACGAGCCGCGCCCGTGGGTTACCCACCCCGAAGACCAGGTTGGTCCGCCCATCCCCCAGCTGGCAGCGGTGGCACTCCCCCAACTCGCGCCGGATGCTGTCCAATCCCTCCGGCTCCGTCACTGGCGCCGGTGCGTAGACCGGTTCCGACTCGGCCGCAATCGGGACAACGACGGATTCAACCATCTCGGGAGGAGGTTCGGCCTGATCCAGGGGGATCAGCTCCATCCCGCTCTCCTCAAGCTCCGTAACATACCCCCGCAGTGCCCGCAACTCCGCCAGCAGTTCCTCATGATCCGACACGGCAAACTCCTTTACATTACTGCAACTTTTCCCTATGATGCTCAATCATGATGTCTCTGGCTGTCCTGTTCGTACTCATCGCCCTGCCCCAAGACGCCTTCGCCTGGGGAGCCGGCATCCATCTTCACCTGGGGACGGTTGCCCTCGCCAACCTCGACCTGCTTCGACCGGCCGTTGCCGCCATCATCAGCGCCTACCCCAACGACTTCCTCTACGGCTGCATCGCCGCCGACATCACGATCGGGAAGAAATTCACCCACTATCTGCTCCACTGTCACCGTTGGAACATGGGACTGAAGATCCTGGAAGAGGCCGGACCGGACCCACAGAAGGCCTGTGCCTACGGGTACCTCTCCCATCTGGCGGCCGACACGGTGGCCCACAACTATTATGTGCCGATGAAAACCATGGAGAGCTTCTCCTCCCTGACCCTCAAGCACGCCTACTGGGAGATGCGCTTCGAAGGGATGGTGGACCGGGAGATCTGGGAGACGGGGAAAATGGTGGCCAGGGAGCATTTCGAGGCCAACGACAGGATGCTGCGGCGGGTCCTCTCGGACACCCTCTTCTCCTTCGGGACCAACAAGCGGATCTTCAACTCCATCCTGCTGGTGAGCCGCCTGGAGAAGTGGCAGCAGGTGCTCCAGACCATCAACGACACCTCCCGTTTCCCCCTGGAGGATGCGGAGAAGGACGAATTTCTGACCCTGGCCCGGGAAGCGGTATTCGACATCCTGGCACACGGCGAGGATGCCCGCTTCTTCCGCGCCGACCCAACCGGCGAACGGGCACTGGCAACAGCCGAAGCAGTGCGGAAAAACCTGCGGCTCCTGTACCGGAGCGGCAAGATCACCAAGGAGCAGGCCCTTGAGCAGTTGGGCGAGATGCAGGGCAAGATGCGGTCGGCAATCTGCGAACCGAAGCTGCTCCTGCAGGTGCTGTCGGGGTAAAGAGGTTCGAGGAAACCCTAGCCACTTACTCCAAATTTCGCAACCTTCATCCTCGTTCCTCGCTCCTGATTCTCTTCACCCGATCCAGAATGATTCCCGCCACCTCGTCCTTCGGCAGGCAGGGATACTCCTCATCCCTGCCGTCCCGGTAGAGCAGGCGCACGATGTTGGTGTCCACCGAGAAGCCGGCTCCCGGCGCACAGACATCGTTGGCCACGATCAGGTCCAGATTCTTTCCCTCCAGCTTCAGCCGGGCATGAGCCACCAGGTCGGCGGTCTCGGCGGCGAAACCGACCAGACACTGCCCCGGCGCCTTCCGCGCCCCCAGTTCGGCCAGAATGTCGGGATTCTTCACCAGATCGATGGTCAGCTGGTCGCTCTTTTTCTTCACCTTGTTGCTGGCCCGCGTCGCCGGCCGGTAATCGGCCACGGCCGCGGCCTTGATGATGACATCGGCATTGGCTGCCAGTTTCAGGACTTCTTCCCGCATCTCCAGGGCACTGGTCACGCTGACGGTTGCCACCCCCCACGGCGCCTCCAGACAGGTGGGGCCGGCCACCAGGGTGACCTCGGCGCCGCGTAGCCGGGCGGCACGGGCGATGGCAAAGCCCATTTTCCCTGACGAGTGGTTGCTGACATAGCGGACCGGGTCGATCTCTTCCATGGTCGGACCAGCCGTCACCAGAACCTTAAGTCCGGCCAGATCGCGACGAGTGGTTGCCGCCACGGCCTCCTCCACGATGATCCGCGGCTCCTGCATCTTCCCCTCGCCCTCCCAGCCGCAGGCCAGTTCCCCCCGGACCGGGGCGACGAACCGGTAGCCGTGCTGCCGCAAGCGCTCCTCGTTGGCGCGGTAGAGGGGGTTCTGGTACATGTTGACATTCATGGCCGGCACGATCAGGACCGGCGCCTTGGTGGCCATGACCGTGGTGGTGAGCATGTCGTCGGCGATCCCGTTCGCGATCTTAGCGATGACATTGGCCGTGCAGGGGGCGATGATGAACAGATCGGCCCGGTCAGCCAAGGAGATATGCCCGATCTCCTGTTCGGCAATCAGGTTGAAGAGCTCCGTGTGCACCGGATTGCCGGAAAGGGTCTGGAAGGTGAGCGGGGTCACGAACTCCTGGGCAGAGCGGGTCATGATCACATGCACCACGGCACCGGCCTTCTTCAGGAGGCGGACCAGTTCGGCTGCCTTGTAGGCGGCGATCCCGCCGGTCACCCCGAGGACGATCTCTTTGTCTTTGAGCATGGTTTTCGTTCCTGGCTAGGTAGTTGTGTTGAGAACTGCTTGGAACGTCTCACTTACTCCCCAGATACGGATTGTGGGCCTTTTCGTGGGCGATGGTGGTCATGGGGCCGTGCCCCGGATAGACCTTGGTGGCATCGGGCAGAGTGAAGAGTTTTCCCTTGACCGACGCGGCCAGATCGTCATACGAGCCTCCCGGGAAATCGGTCCTGCCGATGGAGTCGGCAAAAAGGGTGTCGCCAGAGAGAAGGATACCCTCTGCCGCCAGATAGAGGCAGCAGCCGCCCGGCGTATGACCCGGGGTGTGGATCACCCGGATCTCGTGACTACCGAAACGGATGTTCTGTCCCTCTGTCAGGTGAGTGCCGGGAGATGGCGAGTTCTCTGTGGCAAGGCCGTAGGCGGAAGCCGAACTGGCGGCTTTGGACAGATACGGTTCATCGGAGGCGTGGATCATCAGGGTGGCTCCGGTCTCGGCCAGCAGCCGGCGGTTCCCCCCCATATGGTCGAAGTGACCATGGGTATTGATGACGTAACGGATCGTCAGCCCCTTGGCCCTGATAACGGCCAGTATCCGCTCAGTATCGGCGCCGGGATCGACGACGACCCCCTCTTTGGTCTCCTGATCGGCCAGGATGAAACAGTTGACCCCCAACTGGCCGACAACAATGGTCTCGAATATCATGGGACTCCTCGCGTTGTTGAAGTGACACCCTCCGCCGCTGCCGAGCAGCAGGAGGGGGAAAAAGAGCAGTAGCAGGCGGTGGCGTGCCGAAACCATCTACCGGGAAAACAGGTCGAGGTTTTCCCCCTGCAACGCCGCAAAGGGGGAGTTCTTGAACCCGTCCGGTCGCGGCCGTTCGGTCCGGGGCGGACTGGGCTCGGCCGGCGCGGCTGGCGGCACAGGCTCGACAACCGGCGGGAGATACTCCTCGTCCTCCATGCAGTTCTCCATGTAGAAATACCGGTCGTACAGCCGGTGATAGGCAGTCCAGCGGGCCTGCGGGTCGATCTCTTTCTGGATATGGGTCCTGATGCCGTTGATCTTGGAATCAAGGTCGTCCAGATAGTTGAGAACCGTCGCCTCCAGGGTCTTGGGCCGCTTGGGAGAACCGTACTCGTACTGACCGTGGTGCGAGAGAAGCAGGTGCTTGACGAGCATGGCCAGGTCGCGGGGGAAGTCCGCAAGGCCGGCAATCCGTTCGTGAACCATTTCCACGCCGATGGTGATATGGCCGATCAGCTTCCCCTCGTCCGTGTAGTCAAAGGCCCGGACATAGCTCATCTCCCGGACCTTGCCCACGTCGTGCAGCAGGGCGCCGGCAACCAGGAGGTCCCGATTGAGGCCGGCATACAGGGGAGCAATGGCGTCCACCAGCTTGGCCACCGCCAGGGAGTGCTCCATGAGCCCCCCAAGATAGACATGGTGCATCCCTTTGGCTGCCGGTGCCATCTTGTACAGGGCCATGAATTCAGGATCGGCAAAGAAGGCGTTGAGCAACCCCTTGAGATGGGGGTTGGTCAGGGTCTCCAGGAGCGCCAGCAGCTCTGCTGCCATCTCCTCGATGTCCCGCGGCGTCTCGGGGAGGAAGTCAGCCAGGGCCACCTGCTCGTCGGGCACGCGCCTCAGTTCCGAGATGACCAGCTGCAGCTTCCCCAGGTAGACGGATGCCTTGGCCCGCACTGCCAGGAAATCGTTCTTCTCGAAGAGCGATCCGATCTGATCCACGTTGTCCCAGACCTTGGCGTCGACCTCTCCGGTCTTGTCCATGAGCCGCAGGGTCAGGTACGGCTTGCCGTTCTTGGCCATGGCCGTGATCTTTTCTTTGACGAGGAACAGTTCGTCCACCTGGTCACGGTCCTTGATGCTGCTCACGAAAATCTTGCGCATTGACTGTCCTTTGCTACCGTCATACACCCATGGGCATCGACGGAGTGCTCATTCTTTGGCGTTCTCATCGCATAATACTGATCGACAGGGTCCGTGGCAAGGATTGATCGCTGATCATGACTGTTCGGCTATTTCCCGGGCTATGGCGTCCGCCACCCGGATACCGTCCAGGGCGGCGCTCATGATACCGCCGGCATAGCCCGCCCCCTCGCCGGCCGGGTAGAGCCGCCGAAGGCTCACCGACTGGAGGTCGCCGCCCCGCAGTATCCTGACCGGAGCGGAGGTCCGGCTCTCCACCCCCACCAGGGTCGCCTCGGCAGTGACAAACCCGCGCATCTGCCGCTCAAAGGCAATCAGCCCTTCCCGCAGGGTGTCGGTGACAAAACCGGGAAGCACGGCGGCAAGCTCCGCCTCCACCACCCCCGGCCGGTAGGTAGAGCGGCAGGCTGTCGCCCCCTTCCGCCCCAGGAACGCCAGGAGATTCTGGGCCGGGGCGTGATACCCGGCCCCGCCGGCCAGGAATGCACGGCTCTCCAGTGCCTCCTGGAAAGCGATTCCGGCCAGGGGCGAACTGTCGGGGAAATCCTCCTCCCGGACGTTCACCACCAGGGCGCTGTTGGCATACGGGGCATTGCGGCTCAGGTTGCTCATCCCGTTGGTCACCACCTGGCCCGGGCCTGACGCACCGGCAACCACGACCCCGCCGGGGCACATGCAGAACGAGTAGGCGGAACGGCCGTTCGCGTTGTTGTATGCCAGCCGGTAGTCGGCCGACGGCAGCCGCGGATGGCCGGCAATGGCGTACTGTATCCGGTTGATCAGCTCCTGGGGGTGCTCCACCCTCACCCCGACGGCAAACGGCTTTCGTTCCAGGGCGACCCCGCTCTCCGCAAGCAGCCGGTAGGTGTCCCGGGCACTGTGTCCCGGAGCCAGCACCAGAAAGTCGCACGACTCCTCGCTGCCGTCGCTGCCGGCGACTCCCCGCACCCGGCCGGCATCGGTCAGCAGGCCGGTCAACCGCCACCGGAAACGGATGTCAGCCCCGCAGGCCAGGAGGTGGGTACGGATGCCGCTCACCACCTCCCGGAGGCGGTCGGTGCCGATATGGGGCTTTGCCTGGATCATGATTTCCGGCGGCGCGCCGAACCTGACCAGCTGTTCCAGCACATATCCCAGATTCGGGTCGCGCACCCTGGTGGTCAGCTTGCCGTCGGAAAAGGTGCCGGCCCCCCCTTCGCCGAACTGGACATTGCTCTCCGGGTCCAGGACTCCCCGGCCCCAGAAGGTCTGCACATCCCGCAGCCGCTCGCTAACCGGCCGACCCCGCTCGACAACGATGGGGCTGAGACCGTATTCGGTCAGGCGCAGGGCGGCGAAAAGGCCGGCAGGCCCCATGCCGACGATCACAATCCGCCCCTCTTGCTGCACCGTTGGGAACACGTTCCGGACCGGTTCGGGTGCCACATCCAGGTCCGGATCATCTCCGTGTGACCGCCAAAAATCAGGTTCGTCGGCAACGCTGAACTGCACCGTATACACCGCCTTGATACGCGGCTTTTTCCGGGCATCGAGCCCCTGCTTGAGCACCTTCAGCGCCAGGAGTGCGTCGGCAGGCAGGCAGAAGCGGGCGCAGACGGCTACGGCCAGGGCCTCGGCAGGATGGTCAAAAGGAAGGTTGAGATTGCGCAGGATAAAAGGCATGAAAATCAGGATTGGGTGTTCGTCGATTAACTGGCCACGCCAACTCGCGGGAGCCTGATGCAGAAGGTGGTGCCATGGCTACCGGACTGTTCCACTTCTATTTTCCCCTTGTAGTTCTTCACGATCCTTAAGACCACCGAAAGCCCCATGCCGGTCCCCTTGCTCTTGGTGGTGAAAAACGGATCGAAGATGTTGGGCAGGTGTTTTTTCGGAATCCCCTTTCCCGTGTCCCGCACCCGGATGATAACATCCTGGTCGTCGCAGTCGAGCTGCACCGTCAGTGTCCCGTTGGCTGGCATTTCATGGATCGAGTTGAGAAAAAGGTTGGTAAAGATCTGCTCGATTTCCGACGGATCGGCCTTGAGTGCGTCGGGAATCGTCCGGAACTCCCGGACAACCCGGATACCCTGAAGATCAATCTGGGGGCGGAACATCTCCAGCACCTGATCGACCAACCGGTCGATTTGCACATCGCTGATCTCGTACTTGGGCCGGCGGGCCGCATCCAGTAGTTTGCGGAGTATGCCGTCGATCCGGTCCACCTCGTTGAGGATCTTTTCGATGTATTCCTGCTGCTCGTGCTCTTCCAGACCGCTCCGGATCAGTTGGACGAAGAGACTGATGGAGTTGAGCGGATTCCTGATTTCGTGGGCCATGCCGGCCGCCAGGTAGCCGAGGGTCGCCAGCTTTTCCGACTGGACGATCTCCACCTGGGCACGCTGAAGCGCCTCGCTCTTTTCCTGTACGCGCGCTTCCAAATCGCGGTTCCAGTGCTCGATCTCCGCTATTAACCGCTCCCGTTCGGCCAGAAGTTCCCGGTTATGCAGTTCCACTTCCCTGACCCTGAGCACCCCGTCGATACGGTCGGCAAGGTTCTGGTTGTTGAACGGCTTGAGGATGTAATCCGAAGCCCCCGCCTTCATCAACTCGACCGCAATCTCCTCGCTCCCCTTGCCGGTGAACATGATGACATAGGTGTCGGGATAGGTCGACCGGATCTGGCGCAGCAGCGTGAGGCCGTCCGTCCCCGGCATCATGTAATCCAGGAGGACCAGCTGGGGTCGGGACTCCTCCACCAGCGCCAGGCCGGTTGTGGCATCGCTGGCGGTCAGTACCTGATACCCGCGGTTGCGGAGAATTATCGAGGTGAGATCGAGGATAACCCGCTCATCGTCGATGACGAGCAGTGTCGACTTTTTCTTTTTTCCATCCCTGGGCATTGCTATCAGGTCCTGTCAGCAGCGGTTGTCGCGGGCATAGAAAAGGGCAGCAAAGGCTGCCCATTCCGGATCGAAACTTCAAGCATGTGGAATCCTTAGGGGAGACGGACGGTCAGGACCGGGCAGCCGGCGCCGCGCACGACCCGCTCGGCGGTGCTGCCGAACAGCATATGATCCAACCCGCGACGGCCATGGGTCCCCATAACGATGAGAGAAGCCCGGGCCTCTTCGGCTTTCTTGATGATCTCTTCATAGGGAATACCGGAGAGGATCATGGTCTCGTGGTCGGCAAAATCCTTTACCTTGGTGCGGCAGAACTTTTCCATCATCTTTTCCGCCCCTTCGACGATCTCCTTTTCCAGGTTCTCGAAAGAGATATGCGGGACATAGAAGCCGCGCAGGTCCACCGGCTCGTTGATGACATGGACGATGAGCAGCTTGGCGCCATATTTCCGTGCCAGACTGAGGGCATAGTCGAACACCTCTTCCGAGGTCTCGGCAAAGTCATTGGCAAAAAGGATGGTTTTGAACTCCTTCATAACAGCCCCCTTTGGCCCTTAATGGGTCGTCTCCTTGAAGATCTTTTTCAATATCGATTTGAGCTCGTCAATCTTCACCGGCTTGTTGATATACTCGAATGCCCCCAGATTCATCGCCTCTATGTACGATTCCACCCCGCCGTAGGCGGTGATCATGATGACGTTGCTCTTGGGAAAATGCTTGTTCAGTTCCCGGAGAAAGGCGATGCCGTTCATTTCCGGCATGTTTATGTCGGTAACGATCAGGTTCACATCCTGCTGCCGGAGATAGTCCAGCGCCTCGTAGCCGTTGGCAACGCTTTCGACCAGAAATCCTTCCTGGGCCAGCAGCCGTGAAAGCCCTATGCGGGCGTTCTCTTCATCGTCCACCACGAGAATTCTCTTTGCCTGTTTTGCCACACAACTCTTCAATGAATAGCGCATAACGCATGGAGTGTAGCATGGCATCTGCCGGTGTCAAGTGGCCAATGCGGCGGCAGTCGCCTTCCCGAGGGCAACGGTGCGGCGCAGCTTTATCGCGGTCAGAATCAGGTTGGAGATGATGGAGACAAAATAGATCTCGTCCTCGGAAAAGGTCTTTATGGACGTGCTATTGAGGTTGATGACCCCGTAGATATCGCTTTTGTCGGCAATGGGAAAAGAAAGCATGGCATTGTACTTCTCTTCCTGCAGCTCTTCGAAGTTTACGTACCGCGGATCCTTGGATGCCCTGTCCAGCGAGATGTACTGCCTGTCCCGCGCCACGCTGCCGGTGATTCCCTCACCGAGCCGAATCTTTATTTTACCCACAAAGGATGGATCGAAGCCGTGCGTGGCGGCCAGCACCAATTCGTCCCCCTCCATGAGGTACAGATTGCAGACACTGACTTTCAATTGGGCGGCCATTTTGCTGGCCATCTGCTGCAAGACCTGCGGAAGTTCGAAATCAGAGGAAACGAGCATGCTGATCTCTTCCAGGGAGATGATTTCCAGGTGTTCGCGGTTGGCCCGCTGCATGGTCAGGACCATTTTACCTTTTTCGTCCTCGAGGAACGGAGTGAAGCTTGCCTTCTGGAAAAAGGGATTGACCGTCTTGACCCGTTCCGTCATCGTCCTGAAGTCGGAAAAGCCGCAACTGCACGTCATCTTCACCCGGTAGTTATCGATCCGCACACTCTTCATTACCTTGCCGCATTTACGACACCGTGCAACCACTTGCATAGCGAAACTCCTCTTATGGGGCGTTTTGAGCCTTGGCCCTGAGCACCAGATGGGCGGGCTTTCCCGCCTCACCCAGCGACTGGATCGGCTTGCCGTTGAAATCTCCTTCAAAAGCGGCGCCGTTACCCACGTCCAGTATGAAACTGCGCTCGCCCTTCCACTCTATGACATCCCCGCTCTTGAGTTCGTACTGCTGGGACATGGCGTCATCGATGGTAATGGTGAGCCAGCTGTCCTGAACCACCTTGAGCCGGAGCACAACTCCTTCGCTTGGGGACTCCCCCCGGGGTTGCTGCCCTGCCACCGGTTGCGAACCGGCGGCCGGCGCAACCGGTTGCTCCTGGTGCCGGCGGGCACTGGTGACGGCAAGCTGTCGCGGCTGCGTCGCTGAGGGCGCCACCACTGCCGGGATGGGGTGATCAACCGTGGCAGTCGGTTGTACCACCGGTCCTGGCCGCCGGTCGCCGGTCACCAGGGCTATCAACACGATAAGGACCAACAGCAGGGCGGGAAGAAGCCAGTTCCGTGCCGTGTTCGCCCCTCCCGGCTGCCGGCGGGGAGGACGTTTCCCCTGATCGCTACGGTCGTTGTCTCCCGATTCCGGCAGAGGCGGGTCCAGGAGAGCGGCGATCTCGGCCTCTCCCAACCCGAGAAACTGGGCGTACTGACGAATGAAGCCACGGCTGTAGGCACCGCTCGGGAGCTTGTCCAGGCGGTCTTCCTCAATGGCCAGGAGATAGCCCTTGCCGATCCTGGTTACCCGGGCAACCTCTTCCAGGGCTATCCCGCGGGAAGTCCTGAGCTCCCGCAGCGTGGCTCCGACCCGGCCATTGGCATGGTATAGATCCGGCGACTCAGACACCGTCATCTCACTTCGTGAGGTCCAGATACTCACGGGACAACTGCCCGATCTCGGCATCGGGAGAAATCCGCACCACCTCCCGGAAGGAGGCGCGGGCGGCGCTGTTATCTTTTTGTTTCAGGTAGACCAGGGCAAGGTTGTAGTGGGCTGCGGCATAATCGGGGTAAAGTTCGATCGCCTTCCGGTATTCGGTAACGGCCAGGTCGAGCTTGTCGAGCGAAGAGTAGACCTTGCCGAGGTTCAGGCGGGCCCGGGGATCACGGGGATAGGTAGCGACGAGCGGCCGGAGAATGGCCAGCGCCTGCTGGAACTCTCCCTTGCCCGAATAGCTAATGGCCAGATTGATGGCCGCAGCGGCCTGGTCGAGATAGAAAATATCCTCGGTCACCAGCTTGAACTGGTAGATCGCCTCGTCCCAGCGCTTCGTCTCCAGGAATACGAGCCCCAGATTATTCCTGGCGTCGGTATACGTCGGCTTCAGCGCCAGGGCCCGGCGGAATTTCTGCTCGGCAATCTCGAACTTACCCTTGCGCAGATAGGTCAGCCCCAGGTAATTGAGGAGCTCCGGGTCATCCGGAGAAAGCGACTCGGCCTGGGTGAACTCGACGAGTGCCCCGGTGATATTGTTTTCGGCCAGATGGGACTGCCCCATCTGAAAATGGTAGGATGCCTGATTCCTGGCAGTCGCGGTCATACTGCAGGCGGTGAGCATCAGGGCAAGCGCTATGCTTGGAAACAGAAAACGGCACATATCCATTGGTTTCCCCGGTGCGCAGGCCACTGAACGCGCCGGCCGCGAGCCTCCCTATGAGCAAATTCACAGCATGCGTGCGGCACCCTAGCAGATTCGCCCGACAGTGTCAATCCGGTGGGACTTCCGGCACGTTAGCCGGCGGCAAGCCCCTCGAAATGGGTCATCCCCTTGAAGCTCCGATAACGGGCCTCGATTTCCGGGTATGCCAGCCGCTTCAAACGATTCAGGCTGAAGTCCTCCACCGTAAAGGAGGCCATGACACTGCCGCAGACAATGGCCTGGCGGATGCCCTCCTCGGAAAGGTTGCCGGTATTGGCCAGATACCCCATGAAGCCGCCGGCAAACGTATCTCCTGCTCCGGTCGGATCAAAGACCTCTTCCAGTGGGTAGGCCGGCGCGGCAAACACCGAAGAACCGGCAAACATCAGCACCCCGTACTCCCCCCGTTTGATGATCAGGTTCTTGCACCCGAGGGCGAGGATCGAGCGGGCCGCCTTCACCAGGTTGACCTCGCCCGAAAGCTGCCGCGCCTCTCCCTCGTTGATGATCAGAAAGTCGACCTTGGCCACCACCTCTTTGAGCGCCTCCGGCTTGGACGATATCCAGAAATTCATGGTGTCGCAGGCGACCACCTTCGGCTGCCGGACCTGACGCAGCACCTCCAGTTGGAGTTCCGGATCGATGTTGGCCAGGATCAGGTACTCGGCATCCCGATACGCCTCCGGCACCCGGGGACGAAACGAGGCAAAGACGTTCAGATGGGTTTCGAGTGTCTGGGCCTCGTTCAGGTCGAAGCCGTAGCGCCCCTTCCAGTGGAAGGTCTTCCCCTGGTCACGGACCAGCCCCTGCAGGTCGATGTTCCGGGAACGGAGAAACGCCACATGTTCCTCGGGGAAATCCTCGCCGACCACCCCCACCAGATTCACGTCGGTGAAAAAACTGGCCGAAGTGGCGAAATAGGTCGCTGACCCGCCCAGAACACTCTCCCCTTTGCCAAACGGGGTCTCAACCGAATCGATAGCCACGGAACCGACAACCAGTACTCCCATTCCAATCTCCTTGATCGTGCAGAATCGGCACTGGCCTTTACTGGGAAAGGTTTCAGCCCCGACACATGGTATACTGTGCCTTCCAGATCAGGTCAAGTGCTAACTACTGGTTCGTGAACTGGGCATACCCATGCTTGCCCTGACAGCCCGGAACGGGTATAGTCCTTCCATGCTGAGCTTTTCCATTACCGAATCCGATCACTGCCGCCAGCTTGAAAGCTGGCTGCACACCGTGCTCCCTACGGCTCCCGCCGCCTATCTCCGCAAACTTCAGACCCGCGGCCACCTGCTGGTAAACGACCAGCCAGCCACGGCAACAACCCTGCTGGTAAGCGGCGACCATATCGCGATGAAGGAAAGTGCCCGGACCAGGGAACTGCTGGCATCGACACGACCGCTTCTCGATATTCTCTACGAGGACGAACGGGTCATTGTCGCCAACAAACCGCCGGAATTGCCGGTTCACCGGACCGGCGAAGACGAACCGACCCTCCTGGCCGTTGCCGAACGGTTTCTGGAACTACGGGGTACCCCCTGCCGACTCCGGCCGGTGAACCGCCTGGACCGGGGAACGTCCGGTGCCATCATCCTGGCCAAAAGCTCCCTTGCTGCCGGCATGTTCGGCCGACTCGTAAAAGAGGTGGGGCTGGGCAAACTGTACCTGGCCATCGTCCCGGGCCAGCTGCCGGACGCGGGAATTATCACTTCCCCGCTGGCCGGCAAGGAAGCGGTGACCCATTTCCGTTGTCTGTTCCAGGGTGCAACCGAAGCGTTCCTGGCACTGGTCCCCCTGACCGGCAGGACACATCAGCTCCGCCGCCATCTCCAGCAGTTGGGGCACCCGATCATCGGTGACCGCCGCTACGGTGGACCGACGCTCCCAGATAATCAGGGACACCTCCTCCATGCCTTTCTCCTCACGCTCCGGCATCCGGAAAACGAAAGGGAGCTGGGCATTACTGCCCCGCTCCCCCCTGGCTTCCTTTCGACCCTGAAAACGCTCGCCGGTCCCTCCAGCGGCGAACTCCTCGCAGCGCTGCCGCACCTCAGCCTGGCAGATATTTCCCGATAAGCAGGTCCAGGTTCTGCCGCGTCTCGGCAGGAATCACCTTCGGGTCGCTGATAACCGCGTACCGCAGGGCCGAGGCACAGGGACAGCTCCGCTCGGCCGCGATATCGGCCACGGCATGGCGGATGATGTTCTTGGCCGTGGCAACGTTTTGTTTGATGATCTGGATCACCGCCTCGACAGACACGTCCTCATGGGCGTCATGCCAGCAGTCGTAATCGGTGGAGAGGGCGATGATGCCGTAGCAGATCTCCGCTTCCCGGGCCAGCTTGGCCTCGGTCAGGTTGGTCATGCCGATGACGGAGGCCCCGAGGCCGATGTACATGAACGACTCGGCCCGGGTGGAAAAGGCCGGTCCCTCCATGCAGACATAGGTACCGCCTTTGTGAACCGTTGCTCCGGCCCGCTGGGCTGCGTCGAACAGGACATTGGAAAGCTGGGCGCAGACCGGATCCGCTAAAGCCACGTGGGCCACGACCCCGTTCCCGAAAAAAGTATCGGCGCGGACCCCCTTGGTCCGGTCGATGAACTGGTCGGGAATTACGATATGACCCGGCACGATGGCCTCTTTAAGGCTCCCCACCGCGGACACTGAAATGATCCGCTCAACCCCCAGCTTCTTCATGCCGTAGATGTTGGCCCGGTAGTTCACCTCCGAAGGCAGCAGGCGATGCCCACGGCCATGCCGCGGCAGGAAGACCATCCGCACCCCGTTGAGAATGCCGGTAACGAACTCGTCCGACGGCTCGCCAAAGGGTGTCTCCACCCGCACCGTCGTAACCTCGGCCAATCCCTCCATCTCATACAGTCCGCTCCCGCCGATTACCCCTATTGCCTGTTCAGTCATGGTGCCTCCTTTCCGTTTTCACTTTTCACACTTCTTCGCTTCTCCAGCTTCCCTTTCAACTGTCCGCACGCCGCCGAGATATCCCCTCCCCGGCTGTCCCGGGTGATGACGGTTACATGCCTGTCGATCAGATACTTGTGGAACGCGTCGATGGCCGCGCGAGTCGGGGACTTGAAATCGCACCCTTCGTGCTCGTTGAACGGGATCAGGTTCACCTTGTTGGGGATATCGCTGATGAGCCGCAGAAGCCGCCTGGCGTCGTCCAGCGTGTCGTTGACCCCGCCGAGCATGACGTACTCAATGGTGATCTTGCGCCGCGACGGCAGCGGAAATGCCCGGCACGCCTTGAGCAGCTCGGCCAGGGGATACCTGCGGTTCACCGGCATGATCCGGTTGCGCAGTTCGTCGGTGGTGGCATTGAGGGAGACTGCCAGATTGACCGTGACCCGCCGACCCAGCTCAATCATCTCGGGTACCAAGCCGCTGGTGGAAACCGTCACCCGTCGGTTGGAGAACTGCAGACCGTTGCCATCCATCAGGATCTGGATCGCCCGGACCACGTTGTCCAGGTTATGGAGCGGTTCCCCCATCCCCATGAACACGATATTGCGGATATCGGCATCACGGCGCACCGCACAGACCTGGTTGACGATTTCCGCTGTCGTCAGGTTGCGGGTAAGATGAAAGGTGCCGGTGAGGCAGAACTCGCACGCCATGGCGCACCCGACCTGGGAGGAGATGCACAGGGTATTGCGCCCTTCGTCCGGGATCAGGACCGACTCGACCGCTTCTCCGTCAGCCAGGATGAAGAGGTATTTGCGGGTGCCGTCGTCCCCCACCTCCACCGTCTCCGGTGTCAGGCTGCTGACAAAGGCGGTCTCTTCCAGTTCCAGGCGCAGATCCTTGGAGAGGTTGGTCATTTCGGCAAAAGAACAGGTATCCCTCTGGTAGAGCCACTTGAAGATCTGGGTGGCACGGAAGCGCTCCTTCCCTTTGCCGGCAAGAAACCGTTCCAGCTCGGGAAGGGTAAAATTCTTAAGATCAGCGAGATTCGACATGGTCTCCTACGAAAAAAGCCCTTCCGGAGAAGGGCTCAATGGATACGGCGCTGCTGGTGCCAACTATACCAGCTCCAAGGCACTGAAGAAGTAAGGGATTTCAAAAGCGGCCGTCTCCGGGGCATCGGACCCGTGGGCCGAGTTCTCCTCGATGTTCTTGGCAAACTCCTTGCGAATGGTGCCGGGCTCGGCATTGGCCGGGTTGGTGGCTCCCATCAGGGTCCGCCAGTCGGCAATGGCGTTCTCTTTCTCCAGGGCCATGACGATCACCGGGCTTCTGGACATGAAGGCACACAGATCGTTAAAGAACGGACGCTCTTTGTGAACGTAATAAAAGCCTTCGGCCTGGGCCTTGGTCAGGTGGATCTTTTTCATCCCGACGATGCGAAATCCGGCATCCTCGATCTTGGTGAGAATCTTGCCGCTGAGGTTGCGTTCCACCGCATCGGGCTTGATTATGGCAAATGTTCTTTCCATTTATTCCTCCACGCAGTTACTAAAGGTAATTTAACCGAATATTGCCGTTTACCATGTGGCATTCGTTTCTGTCAAGTGGCTTCAAATATGCGCGAACAAAAAAATAGCCCACGGATTGCCGTGGGCTATTTTGCTCCCCGTGAGGGGAAAGTCCTTACTTCTTCTCAGCAGGGGCAGCCGGAGCAGCTTCCGGAGCCTTGGCAGAAGACATCGGCTTCTGAGCTTCAGGAGCCTTGGGAGCTTCAGCAGCCGGAGCCGGAGCCGGAGCTTCTTCTTTCTTCTTGCAACCGGCAGCAAAAGAAAGGGCCAGGGTCAGACACAGTGCCAGAGAGATCATCTTTTTCATCGTTACATTCTCCTCTTTTTTTTGGTTACCAAAAGTACGCATCGCGTATGGTAGCTCACACAACGAAGAGGAAATATACTAGCTTCCCCGGAAATGTCAATATTTTTTTAAAAAAAATATCCACAATTATTTCGAGAAGTTAAACAAACCACGCATACTGTATACGTAAATAATTATCATTAATGCAGTAGGCGTTCCATGGAAAATCGAGACGATTTTCAACAAGCCGCTTAACCACCCTTCACCAATCATCTGCAGCCAGCACAGTCAGAATAGGTGCCTCACTCTCTCCACTTGCCAAACTCCGGCAGAATGTATTAGAGTGCCAATCCATTGGCAACCCTTCATCAAAGGAGCAGTAAATGTCCGACAAACTTTCTCGCAAGGACCAGCAACTCCTCCTCGCCATCGCCCGCACGACAATCGATTCCTACGTCACCAACAAGACGGTTTCTGCACTTCCGGAAGCGTATCCAGCCCTTGATGAGCAACGGGGCTGTTTTGTTACCATCAAGAAGGACGGCGCCCTGCGCGGCTGCATAGGAACCTTTACCTCCGACAAACCTCTCAACCGGACGGTTCAGGAAATGGCCGTCTCCGCCGCAACCCGGGACCCGCGGTTTTATCCGATGAAACAGGCCGACCTGGCGGACTACCATCTGGAGATTTCGGTCCTCTCACCTCTCAAAAAGATCGATTCCATTGATGAAATCATTGTCGGAACCCACGGGCTGTACATGGAGAAAAATATCGCCAGGGGGGTGCTTCTTCCCCAGGTGGCAACCGAATTCGGCTGGGACCGGGAGACGTTTCTCCGGCAAACCTGCCTCAAGGCCGGACTCAGACCTGACGAATGGCAAGACGGCGTCACGATCTACATCTTCAGCGCAGACATTTGCAGCGACAACTGACAATCAACGGCTGGCTCGCCGTTACCATGCAGAAAAAGGAAAAAGGGGAGACGCCGAGGCATCTCCCCTTTTTCCAACAACAGGCCACTGACTAGGAAAGCTGGCGGCCGCCTTCGGCAGCCCACTTCTCAAGCATTGCCGTGGTGACCGACTTCGGACGCTCAAGAGCGTAGCCGAGACCACGGTCCCAGGTAATGTTAGCCATGCAGCCCAGGGCGCGGCCCACACCGAAGAGGACGGTGTAAAATTCGAACTCGGTCAGGCCATAGTACATCTGGATGACGCCGGACTGTGCATCAACGTTCGGCCAGGGGTTCTTGGTCTTGCCGTGCTCAGTCAATACGCCAGGGGCGACTTCAAAGATCATAGAGATAACCTTGAAGAGTGGATAGTCTTTGAGTCCCGGAGTGTTCAGGCAGAACTCGCGCTGTGAGGTGTAGCGCGGATCGGTCTTGCGTAGAACGGCGTGACCGTAACCCGGGATGACCTGACCGGCATTGAGAGTATCCCAGAGTGCAGCTTTGATCAGCTCTGCGGTAGGCTCTTTATCCTTGCAGTACTTCTCCTGGAACTTAAGGGTCCAGTCGAGAACTTCCTGATTGGCAAGACCGTGCAGAGGGCCGGCAAGACCGTTGAGGCCGGCAGAGTATGCATAGTAAGGATCGGAAAGGGCAGAGTGAACCAGGTGAGTCGTATGAGCGGAAACGTTACCCGACTCATGGTCGGAGTGGAGGATGAAGTACATACGGGCAACATCCTTGTACTCCTCTTTCTGACCTATCATATGGGCAAAGTTTGCACCCATATCAAGCGTCGGATCGATGGCAATCTGCTTGTCGCCACGATACTTGAGGTTGTAAATAAATGCGGCAATGATGGGGATACGGGCAACGACATCGCACGCATCTTCATAAACATATTCCCAGGCAATGTTCTTGTTGAATTTGCCTGAATTGTAGAAACCGGCAAACTTGGAGTCTTTCTGCATTGTCAGGATGCCGACGGAGAGCATTACCATCGGATGGCTGTCACGCGGCAGGGCGCGGATTACATCAAACACGTACTGAGGAACGTTCTGGCGGGTCTTCCACTCGGCAACTACTTCGTCAACCTGAGCCTGTGTCGGCACGTCACCGGTAAGGAGCATGTACCAGAAAGACTCGACTGTCGGGTAGTTGGAGCCAGCTGCCTTGGGGAGCGCCGCAAAGGTCTCGGGAATTGTCTTGCCACGGAAGCGGATTCCTTCCTGAGGATCGAGGTAGGAGATGTCGGTTACGAGGCTGCGGATGTCACGGGCGCCACCGATGCACTGGTCGATGGTGACCTGGTCGATGATGACCTTGCCGAATTCCTTGGTGAGCCGGGTGGTACGGGGGCGGAACTCCTCAATCTTCTGCTTAAGCGTTTCCTTAAGTGCCATGGTGCGTGCTCTCCTTTCATGGATGATGGTGGGTGCCGTGCTGAGACTTCTCCAGACTAACCGAAACGAGTGAACTCCCTCCTTTCTGTTTTCATGAATGCTACCGTAAAGCTGTATGCACTGCGACCAGATAAAACGGTCATTAAGGACGAGCAGGACGCTCTTAGGGGGAGGTGCGTTATCTCTTACGGATACTGTATACAAAATTTTGCTCACATATAGCATCGTACCAAATTAAGATCAACAAAAATTTATTATTCAGCAATTCAGAGCACCACCAACTCGGCGGGCGAGTGGGTGAGCTGCCTGAGCAGGCCGTCGTCGGCCAGATAAAAGGTGTCTTCGATCCCCACCGCCCCTTCGCCGGGGAAGACCACCTTCGGCTCAAAGGCAAAGACCATCCCCGGTTCAAAGAACTGGTCGCCGATCCCCCGGGCGATGAACGGGTATTCGTCGATTTCAATGCCAACGCCGTGCCCGATAAAGGAAACCTGACTCCCCATCAACCCCATGAAGGACTCACCATGCCCCATACTGACGGCCATGGCACGACATTCGTCATACACCTCTCCCCAGGATGGCCGGGCCGGCACCAGTTCCTTCATCCGCTCCTGGATCTTCACCATATCGTCGTAGGCCTTCCGCAGCTTCGCGGACAGCCCCCCGATGGAGAAAATGCGGGTCTGGTCGACAAAATACCCATCGCAGCACCCGGAGATATCCACGACAATCGGTTCGTGCCGTTCTATTGGCTTGAAACTCGCCCCCAGGCCAAAGGATGGTCCCACACCAAGCCCCCCCAGTGGAGTGTCGGTGTAGGCTGGAACGGCACTGTCCGCGCCGGAACAGGTGAGGCCGAAGACCAGCCCGCCATTGAAGGCTCGCATCCGCACCAGTCCCTGATGCCCTTCCCGTCGGGATACGTATTCCAGCTCGGCCGTCAGCTCAAGATCGGTCATCCCCTCACGGGCAACTTCGGAGACCCGCTGATAGACCTTGTGCACCTGATCGGCGGCATCCTTGAGGAGATGGATCTCATAGGCGCTCTTGATCATCCGCACCAGGCGGATCAGCGGGGTCGCATCGCTGAACGCGGCCTCGGGAAACACAGTGCGATACCGATCATAAAAGGTAACCGGCAACACATCCATCTCCAGGCCGATCCGCTTCGGCACCGGATAGCCATACTCGGTCAGAATGCGGGGGATGTCCTTCATGGAACCAAACGGGAGCACCTCCCGGAGTCCCGACTCCATCCGTGCCCGCAAGGCATCGCGACGCACCATATAGAGTGGCTGGCCATGGGCCGGCACATACAGGTTCCCGGTCTGGGTGGTACCGGTGAAATAAAAAAGATCGGCATTCTGAACGATAATGACCGCATCGAGCCCGACACCGGCCATCCGTTCCTGCAACCGCTGGCATCGGAATTCCAGTTCAGTGACCGGCGTTACCCGCATCTCTTTGCTCCTTCGCGACTTTTTCCAAATGCCTGCGCCTACGACCACCGAGAAACGACTCTTCAATGACGATGGCTACGAACAGGACGAGAAACAGTGCCCAAATAATCGCTATAGCCTTTACCATGCCTGCATCTCCGGTTCGGTTACCTGCGCGGCATGAGCCGGCACGCGAACTGTATACACAACTCTTTGCCCCCTGTCCAGAGCAAACCTGCATTCAACGGTATTTCAACAAAACCACTCTGCTGACAGTCGTGATTTTAGCTTTTTTTTGACCGGAAAAACGGGTAGGGTTGCCCTCGGAGGACTCGACATGAGTGGTCGTATTTTTGAGCCGTCGACCATCGGCGGTTTCACCATTGTTCCCGAAGGGGCACCGGCGCCGGACAATGGTATCCCGCTTTTTTTGGGGAAAAGGGGGGCCTTCGGCTCGGGCGAGCACGAGACGACCGCCTCCTGCCTGGAGGTAATGAGAAGCCTTCCCGGAGTTGCCGGCGCCCGGGTCCTCGATCTGGGAAGCGGCACCGGCATCCTGGCCATTGCCTCAGCCAAGCTGCAGGCCGCTTCGGTTGTCGCGATCGACCTTGACTGGCGGGCAGCAACGTCCTGTCACGACAACGTCCGGATCAACCGGGAAGAACGCAGGGTGCTCACCGTCTGCGGCGAGCTTGCCTGCCTGGCCAATCACCAGTTCGATCTGATCCTGGCCAACATCTATGCCGACATCCTCCTGGCGGTTGCCGACCAGTTGGTCAGCCTCACCCGCCCAGGAGGGAGCATTCTTCTCTCCGGCATCCCCCTCCAGGACAAGTACGACATCTGGCGCCGCTATGACAACCAGGGGTGTGAACTGGTGAACAGCAGGATCATGGAAGAGTACGTCACCTATCTCTGGCGGAAGAGATGACACGTAAAACGCCCGTCATTAGTTGCTGACGGGCGTTTTGAGACTTTCTCGCGACGTTTCCGGGTCAGACGGAAGCAGACGCCTCATCCTCCAGATGCAACTCCTTGATCGCCATCTCCCGTAACTTGAATTTCTGGATCTTGCCGCTGGCGGTCATCGGGTAGCCGTCGACAAACTTCACGTACTTGGGGATCTTGTAGTTGGCAATCTTTCCCCGGCAGAACTCCGTGACCTCATCCTCGGTCATCTCCACCCCCTTCTTGAGGATGATGGCTGCCATGACCTGCTCCCCGTACTTCCGGTCCGGGACCCCGTAGACCTGGATGTCGGAGACCTTCGGGTGGGTGTACAGAAATTCCTCGATCTCCTTGGGGTAGATATTCTCGCCGCCGCGGATGATCATCTGCTTGATCCGGCCGGTGATCTTGCAGTAACCGTTCTCGTCCATGATCGCCAGGTCCCCGGTGTGGAGCCAGCCGTCGCTGTCGATCACCTTGGCGGTCTCCTCCGGCATCTTGTAGTACCCCTTCATCACCATGTAGCCGCGGGCACAGAGCTCTCCCTGCTTGCCTGGCGGCAGGGCGGCGCCGGTCTCGATATCGATGATCTTCACCTCGGCGCCGGGAAGCGCCCGGCCCACGGTCGCCACCCGCAGCTCGATGGAGTCCGCGGTCCGGGTCTGGGTGATGCCGGGTGAGGACTCTGTCTGGCCATAAACGCTGGTAATCTCGGTGACGTGCATATCT
The DNA here is from genome assembly GCF_007830735.1 of Geobacter argillaceus. GTDB lineage: Bacteria > Desulfobacterota > Desulfuromonadia > Geobacterales > DSM-12255 > Geomobilibacter > Geomobilibacter argillaceus. The sequence goes on along the minus strand of NZ_VLLN01000028.1, from coordinate 13,117 downwards.
TTCACGACGCGCTTCATCACCTCGATCGGACAGACGGAACCTGCCATGATGCCGGTCCGTAAGGAGGTAAGGTCGAACCTGCCGAACTCCGGGTGTTCCAACTCGGCAATGAACATGGTCGGAACCCCGTGGACCGCGGTGCAGCGCTCCTTCTCGACGGTCCGGAGCACCTTCAGCGGATCGAAGATCTCCACCGGCACCATGGCGGAGCCGTGGGTCACGCAGGCCATGACGCCGAGCACACAGCCGAAGCAGTGGAAGAACGGCACCGGGATGCAGAGGCGGTCGTTCTCGGTGAACTTCATGCACTCACCGATGTGGAAGCCGTTGTTGACGAGGTTATAGTGGGTCAGCATCACCCCCTTGGGGAACCCGGTGGTGCCGGAGGTATACTGCATGTTGATCACGTCGTGCCGATCCAGCGTGGCCTCGACCGCTGCCAGTTCGGCATCGGGGACGTCTTTGCCCAGTTCGAGGAGTAGGTCGAAGTTGACCATCCCGGAGGGCGTCTGCTCGCCGATAAACACGACATTCTTCAAAAACGGCAATGTTGCGCTCGCCACCTTGCCCGGCTCGCTCTGCCGAAGCTCCGGCACCACCTCGTAGAGCGTCTCGACATAATCGGTATCCTTGAACGTCTTGACCAGAAAGAGGGTCGACGTATCCGACTGGTTGAGGATATATTCCAGCTCTGCCGACTTGTAGCTCGTATTCACGGTGACAAGAATCGCGCCGATCTTGGCCGTGGCAAACTGGAGCATGGCCCATTCCGGAACATTGTAGGCCCAGATGGATACGTTGTCCCCCTTCTTTACCCCCAGACGCAGCAGACCCTTGGCAACCTGACGACAACGCTGATTGAACTCGGCATAGGAATAGCGAATATCCCGTTCGGGATACACGAGGGCATCATGACCGGGATACGCGGCCGCAATGTGATCCAGCAGCCCGCCAACGGTAAATTCAAGCTGTTGTGCCATAGAGTGCTCCTTCAGGGAAAGGTGATTGCGGGACACCCACCGCTCTGCCTCAGCTACTTCTGGTCAATGGCGGTCAACTGCCACTCGCTTGCCCCGATTACCCGGGCAAAGGTCCAATATTCCTCGAACTTCACCGGCTCTACGTTGCTCCCGCCGACGACCGTACCCGTCTCATCGGTGGTGTAATCGAGCAGGTTGGCATAAATGAGCGCGGTAACGAAGTCCCACCCCTGCTCCTGCCACGCCTCGGTGATCTCCACGTTTCTGACCGCGATGTTCTCCAGCCGGTTGATCCGCTTTTCCCGCAGGAGCCGATCCACATCGTCCTGCATGATGCGTCGCATCTCCGGAGTGAGGAGGGTGGCAACCGGGGTCAGGTCCCGATGCATCCAGGCCCCCTGGATCCGGAAGAAACTATCCATCACCTGATCATTGAACCGGGCCTCGTCAAACGAGGCATCCATCTGCCGGATATGGGAAATCCCCCGGGCCAGGTCGTCACCGGCCGTTGCCTGCAGTTGGGGCGGTTCCTGGTACTGGTGCAGAGTCGGCTGTTCATAACTGCTTTGCTGGAAGTCTCCCCGGTAGATTGTTGCCTCCTGGCGGCGGGCCTTGACGAAGCGGTAGATGAGATAGCCGATCCCTGCCAGAAGGACGATTTCGAACAGGCCAATGCCGCTGCCACCGACACCGCCGCCCCATCCGCCGCCGAAACCCATGCCGCGGAACAGCATCCCCCCTAACATACCACCCAACATCCCGCCCATGACGCCGCCGGCCATGTTACGGAAGAAACCGCCGCTGGCCGGTTGGGGCTGCTGGTAGGGCGTGGCAGGTCTCTGGGGTGTCGGCTGCGCGGAAGGAGCTGGCTGAGAATAGGGACTCGACGGGCGCGAATAGCTTCTCGATCCACGGCTCCCCATCGATCGGCCGCCGCCGAAACGGGCCTCTGCATACCCTTGCCCCACACTCACTCCCACCAGCAGAGTCAGTGCCGCTATTGACAACAATCGGATCATGATTCGTTTCATATATCTTCCTCGTTTCTGCCGGTACAGGAGCAGTTTTTGCCCAGTCCGGCAACCATGGATGACCTGCGTGACAATAGTCGCAATAATGTAATCACGATCAGGTTAAAGTCAAGGAACAAATACCACTGATCATTCAAGATGATCGGAACTCCACGGCAGCTATTGACATCCATCTTCAATTATCTATATAATTTTTTCAGAGGTTAGATACGGGTTGAAAGGAGGTGTCGGTATATGAAGAAACTGACGGCTCTGAAGTCGGCCAGAACCGAGGTGCCGGTCCGCCATACCGGCAAGCCGTCCACCAGTGCACCGACCATTGTAGAAGGGGGAAATCTGCCGGCCATCGAACGGAACATCCTGTCGACGCTGACTGAAATGGAACGGTGGATGGAAGAGTCTTTTGCAAGGCCATTCTCCGGCTTTCGACTGATGCCGTTCCGGCACATGTTCCAGGACCTGGGGATGAAGGGTGATATTTCCCCATCGGTCGATGTCTTTGAAGAAGGCAACGAGGTAGTGGTAAAGGCTGAACTTCCCGGAATGAAGCGTGACGAGGTGGATGTCCGACTCAGCAACAACATGCTCACCATTTCCGGGGAAAAGAGATCCGAAGGGTCCGTGGAGCGCAAGGACTTTATCAGACTGGAGCGTGCCTACGGTTCTTTCAGCCGCACCGTACGACTTCCCGAAGGGGTCAAGGCAGAGGGTGTCAAGGCCCATTTCGTGGACGGAGTACTGGAAGTCAGGATCCCGCGAGAAGAAAACAAATCCCAAGTACGGCATATTGACATCGAATGAATTGATCGCAACAGTGGGTTCAAGGTGGCAGGCAGGGGGAATCACAGGTTCCCCCTGCCTGCGTCTCGATGGCAGAGGGGTACGCCTTGACAGAAAGGGCATGACTCTGTATAAGTTTTCGGTGTGTTAGCATCCGGGAGCCCTTAATGTTCATATTTGCCAATTTTCTCGTCGCTGTTGCCAGACTCGCCGACATCCTCCTCACTATTTACATGTATCTGATCATCGGCAGGGCCATTATCTCCTGGGTGAATCCCGATCCCTACAACCCCATCGTCAGCTTCCTCACCAGGGTAACGGAACCGGTTCTCGACCGGGTTCGCAGCAAACTCCCGAATCTGGGCGGCCTGGACCTGTCCCCGATGGTGGTGATCCTGATCATCATCTTCCTGCAGAAGTTTGCCGTCGACTCGCTCTATGATGTTGGCTACCGGATGAAGATGGGCGGAGGATTCCATTGAAAATCACCCCGCTCGACATTCAGCAGCAACAGTTCAAAGGAAAGATGCTCGGAGGTCTCGACCCGGAAGACGTTGACGCCTTTCTCCAGACGATTGCCCAGCAGATGGAAAATCTCATCAGGGAAAACAGCGAACTCAAGGAGCAACAACGGCGGGCCACGCAAGAGCTGGAGGAAATGGCCCGGCAAGAGGGGCAACTGCGGGAAACGATGCTGGCCGCCCAGAAGATTACTGAGGAGATGAAGAACAATGCCCAGAAAGAAGCCACACTTATCATCTCTGAGGCGGAGCTTAAGGCTGAACGGATAGTTGCCGACGCCGAGAAAAACCTCTCCCAGTTGAACGGCCAGATCCAGGAACTCAAACGTCAGAAATTCCAGTTCGAGACGTCGCTGAGATCGCTGCTGGACAATCACGGCAAAATGCTTTCGTTCAATGATGAATAGGAGCGACGGCAGCACCATTCCCATCCGGGAAGACGGGAATGGCATCACCTTTCCGGTCCATGTCCAGCCCAGGGCCAGCAAGAACGAATTGTGCGGGGTGGTCAATGACGCCATCCGGCTTCGCCTCACCTCCCCCCCGGTAGAGGATGCCGCCAACAAACTCTGTATAACCTTTCTCGCCGGGCTGCTGGGGGTGGCGAAATCCAGTATCAGCATCGTTGCCGGCGCCCATTCACGCCACAAGACCGTTCGTGCCCGCGGCGTCACAACCCGGGAACTCCTGGAACTTTTGGAACGCAGTGCGTGATATTCGTCCATTCACGGCTACCCGAATCCCTGTCAAGGAGCAGCATACCGATGAAGGCTAAAGACATCATGGTCACCACGGTGCCGGTCATCTCCCGGAAAGCCACCGTCAGAGAAGCATACCTGATTCTCAGGAAGAATCTGGCCAAGGAAGAAAACCTGAACACGGCACCAGGACTGATTGTGGTGGATGAAAAGGGCAACCTGGCAGGCATTCTTTCCCCTCTCACCATCATCAAGGTCCTGCTGGCTTGCGCCCGCACAACCAGGTGCATAGAGGCAGAGGCTCCCTCAACCGTCGACACGGAGCTCTGCAAACAGGTTCGTGAAAAGCTGGTGGAAGAGATCATGGACTGGCAGGCAATTTCCGTGACCGAAGATGCCGATCTGCTGGACGTCGCCGAACTGTTCGTCAAGCACCGCTTTCAGCGGATTCCGGTCGTCAAGAACAATGGGGTCGTTGGCGTCATCTACCGATCACGGGTGCTGTTTGCCCTGGCAACCTGCCTCGACAGCTGAAAACTCGCCCCCATGGCCAACCGATGAGTTTCTCTACCGAAACTTGTTACCACTCTTGACAAATGAATGCCTCCGTCACTATATTAATGAATAGAAAAACGTTGTTGAGGAGGTTGGTTAACCATGCCCATCTATGAATACCAGTGTCAATCATGCGAACACCACTTTGAGCTTCGCCAGAAATTTTCAGATCCGCCCGCAAACCGGTGTCCCGAATGCGGCGGGGAAGTCCAGAAACTGATCTCATCAACGGCCTTCAGCCTGAAGGGTGGCGGCTGGTATGCCGAAGGATACGGCAACGGGAACAAGAAAAGCGAAGCCCCGACCTGCCCGTCCGGCGGCAGCTGCGCCGGTTGTCCATCCGCAGCCTGACATACCTGCCAATAGCGCTCCCAATCCCCCGCAAGGGGGATTTTTTTGTCTGCAGCCACGGGGAAAGCCCTTTACAAACCATGGGGCGTTTCCTATTATGCACCCTTATTCAAAAGGCAAGGAGAGACGCATGGCGACCATAATAGACGGCAAGGCCATCGCTGCCAGGATCAGACAGGAAATTTCCCGGGATGTTACCACCTTGAAGGCGAATGGGATCACTCCCGGACTGGCGGTAGTGCTCGTTGGAGAAGACCCTGCCAGCAAGGTCTACGTCAGCATGAAGGAAAAGGCCTGCGCCGACGTGGGGATATTCTCGGACGAACATAAACTCCCCGCGAACACGACCGAGGCAGACCTCCTTGCCCTCATCGACCGACTGAATAACGATCCCCGCATTCATGGCATTCTGGTCCAGCTCCCCCTTCCCAAACAGATCAACGCGGAAAAGGTGCTGGAAGCCATTTCCCCGAACAAGGATGCCGACGGATTTCACCCCTATAACGTCGGGCGGTTGATGATCGGCAAGCCGACGTTCCAACCCTGTACCCCTTACGGCGTAATGGTCATGCTGAAGGAAACGGGCATCGACCTCGCCGGCAAGGAAGTGGTCGTGGTCGGCCGCTCCAACATCGTCGGCAAGCCGGTTGCCCTCATGTGTCTGCAACAAAATGCCACCGTCACCATCTGCCACTCAAGGACCAAGGATCTCGCTGCCAAGGTCGGCCAGGCCGATGTGGTAATTGCGGCCGTTGGTCAGCCGGAGATGATCAAGGGGAGCTGGATAAAGGAAGGGGCCGTGGTTATCGACGTGGGGGTAAACCGGGTCGGTGAAAAAAAGCTGGTAGGCGACGTGGAATATGGCGCTGCAGCCGAACGTGCCAGCGCCATCACGCCGGTCCCGGGCGGGGTCGGCCCCATGACCATTACCATGCTCCTCTACAACACCGTCGAATCGGCGAAAAAACGGTGACTCGTAACTCGTGACTGGAAAGCCCTTTCGGATTGACCAGTCACCAGTCGCCAGTTACGAGTCACCAGTCACGGATTCAACATGATCGTCAGCAGGCAAAAGCCTTTCGATGAACTCCTTGCACAACTGGACGGGAGCCAGAGGATATTTCTGGTTGGCTGTGCCAAGTGTGCCACGGTCTGCAAGTCCGGCGGCGAGGAAGAAATCTGGAAGATGCAGGAGTCGCTTGCCGCTGTTGGCAAGGAGGTGACCGGCTCACTGATCATTGACGAGGCGTGCCACATGCTCCGGGCCCAGCGCGACCTGCGGGGCAAGAAGGATATGGTGGAAGATGCCGATGCGTTTCTCGTCCTAGCCTGTGGCGCCGGCGTCCAGTCCGTATCGTCCAGTTTGGACAAAAAAACCGTTGCCGGCCTGGACACCCTTTTTCTCGGCAACATCCTGCGTTTCGGGCAGTTCGAGCAGCGCTGCTCCCTCTGCGGGACCTGTCTCCTGACCCGGACGGGCGGCATCTGCCCGGTCACCGCCTGCCCCAAAGGGCTCCTCAATGGCCCGTGCGGAGGAATGGACCAGGGGCATTGCGAAACCTCTCCGGAAAAGGAATGCGCCTGGGTGCAGATCTTCCAGCGCCTGCAGCGGCAAGGGGCTGAAGCGGCCCTGCAGAACAGCGTCGCCCCCAAAGATTACTCCTCCTGCCGCTCACCCCGCTCATTGAAACTGGACCGCTGACCCATGGGAAACCGCTTTCGGGAAAAACTCACTACCGGACAACTCGTCGTAACCACCGAAGTCTGCCCTCCCAAGGGGTGTGACTGCGGCCAGTTCCTGGCAACGGCGCGCACGCTGGCACCCCTGGTTGACGCCATCAACGTTACCGACAACCAGGGGGCGAACATGCGCATCTCCCCCCTGGCAGCGGCCGCACTACTTGTCAGGGAAGGGATCGAGCCCATCTACCAGATCACCTGCCGGGACAGGAACCGTCTGGCGCTGCAGAGCGACCTGCTCGGCGCGGCAGCCCTGGGGATCACCAACATCCTGGCACTGACCGGCGATCACATCTCATTCGGTGACCACCCGGAAGGGAAGCCGGTCTTTGACCTCGATTCGGTCCAACTCCTGGACACCATTGCAAGGCTCAACAACGGCCAGGACCTCTCGGGCAGGGCGCTTGACAGCACCCCGGCATTTTTCCCCGGAGCCGCCGCAGCCCCGGAGGCGGAACCGTTCGAGCCGACCCGCTACAAACTTGCCAAGAAGGTCGCCAGCGGCGCTGCCTTCTTGCAGACACAGGCAATCTTTGATCTGTCAAAATTCGCGCGGTTCCGCGAACTGGTCCAACCTTTGGGGGTCAAGGTCATTGCCGGCATCATTGTTCTCAAATCCGCAGGCATGGCCAGATACATCAACCGGAACATCCCCGGGCTCACCGTTCCCGATGAACTGGTTGCCGAGCTGGAAGGGTCGGCTGACCAGCTTGGCACTGGCGTGGCCATCGCCACACGCCTGGCCCGGGGACTGACCCCGCTCTGCGACGGCATTCATCTCATGGCAATGGGCCGGGAAGATGTCATCCCGCAGATTGTGAATGATCTCGAAATCAACTGATTCAGCTGGAGGAACACCCCATGCAAGTTAAAAAAGCCGTATTCCCGGTTGCGGGCCTTGGCACCAGGTTCCTCCCGGCAACCAAGGCATCACCAAAAGAGATGCTCCCCCTCATCGACAAGCCGCTGGTGCAGTATGTCGTGGAAGAGGCCGTTGCTGCCGGCATCGAGCAGATTCTCTTCGTCACCGGCCGGGGCAAGCGTGCCCTGGAAGACCATTTCGACATCGCCTTCGAACTTGAGGCGCTCCTCTACGACAAGGGGAAAGACGCCGAACTGTCACAGATACGAGAGATCGCCGAAATGGTGGACATCTTCTACGTCCGCCAGAAACAGGCACTCGGACTCGGTCACGCCATCCTCTGCGCCCGGGACTTCATTGGCAACGAGCCTTTTGCCGTTCTCCTGGGAGACGATATCATCGACGGCGGCCGGCCCTGCCTGGGCCAGCTCCTCGATGTCTACCGGAAATACCGCGGCACCGTCCTGGCCCTGGAACAGGTGCCGATGGAGAACATCTCCTCTTACGGTTGCGTACAGGCCACTCCCATCTCCGATCGCATCTTCGAGGTCACCGACCTGGTGGAAAAACCGCTGCCTGAAGACGCCCCATCCGACCTGGCCATCATCGGCCGCTACATCCTCACCCCGGAGATCTTTCCAATTCTGCAAAAACAGACACCCGGCAAAGGAGGGGAGATTCAGCTGACCGACGCCATCCGCACCCTGTCCCGCGACGAAGCGATCTATGGCTGCCGTTTCGAAGGGACCCGCCATGATTGCGGGGACAAGCTCGGTTTCCTGAAGGCGACGGTGGACCTGGCGCTCAAACGGGAGGAGTTCCATGGAGAGTTCGAAAAATATCTGCGGGAGAGGCTCGGCTGCTGTTGATCAATGCAGGGAGCGGGTCCCCCCCCTGACGATGCCGTAACGGAAAAAGGCGATCAGATTGAAGCTGTCCTTGTCGTATCCCCGTGGGAAACGGCCAACCGGCCCGATCTGGCCGAGGGTCCGCAGCACCTCTTCGTCCAGTATCCTGCTGCCCGAGCTCTGGAGAATTTCCTTCTGGATAATCTCGCCATTGCGATTGAAGGTAATCCGCACCGGCGTCACCCCCTCGATACCCAACTTAGCAGCCTCTGAAGGATAGCGCCACACCCCATAGACCGCTGTTTCGAATCGCCGCAGAAACGATCCGAACAGGATGTCGTCGGTATTGAGAAAGCGGGTGGCGCCTTCCGCCACGTCGGGCGCATATTGGCGCCGGTATTCCTCCTCCAGCCTGGCCATGGCAGTGGCACTCGGCACGAGTTTCGGCTGTTGTTCCCCGCCGCGTCTCGCTTTGGGCCTGAACAGTTCTTCCTTTGGCGACGGTTCTGCTGGTGCCTCGCCCCGTTCCGTCGGCCGCTGCGGCATGAGCTGCTCCCGCGTTGGTGGCCGATAGGCCGGCACGGTCGGTTGTGCAGGGGCGATCACACGGTCTCGCTCGGCCATACCACGTGGAGCGGTCTCCCGTGGCACCCGGCGTCGTTCTTCGGCCTGGTGGCGGACGGGAGGTCCCGGTGCGGGCTTTTTCGCCTTGAGCTCGGGAAGATCCTGGAGATCCACCATCAACGGTTCCGACAGCTCACTCTTTTTTTCAACGGGCAAAGAAAGAAGCAGTAAAAAAACGCCCAGATGGAGCAGGAGGGAACAGGCGAGGAGAACCAGAAAGGATTTTTCGATATACCGTTCGTTCATGGCGGGCGCGGCTCATGTCCGGTCTTCTGCCCGGATATTCAGTGAGGCACATCTCCTTTCTTTTCGATTCGTACCGTTACAATGGCATTTTTCTTCACCTCTTCGCAGGTCAGCAAATACCCGTTCCAGAGCACCTGCTCCCCCCGCTCGGGAAAGCGCCCCAACTCGTCAAGAATGAGTCCGGCAACGGTATCATACGGGACGGAGTCCGGGAGTGTCACGTGCAGCAGGTCCTTCAGATCGTTTACCGAGATCAGGGCATCCACCCGGAGACTGCCATCGGACAGGGTTTCCACGCGGCGCGGCTCCCCGATATCATGCTCGTCCTCAATTTCTCCAACCAGTTCTTCCAGCAGATCCTCGGTGGTCACCAGGCCGCTTATGCCACCATACTCGTCCACCACCAGTGCCATATGAATCCTTTGGCGCTGCATTTCCTTGAGCAGGTCATTGACCTTTTTCCCTTCTGGCACATAAAACGGGGGACGAATGATGCTTTCCAACGGGAACGCGGGGTCAGTCACCATCTTACCGAGAAAATCCTTGCCATGGATGAAGCCTTCCACACTCTCGATGCTCTCCCTGTAAACCGGATAACGGGAATACTGGTTTTCCACTATGAAGCGCAGCATCTCGTCGCGACCGAAATCGAGATCAAGGGCAGCCATGCGGGTCCTGGGGACCATCACCTCGCGGACACTGGTGTGGGTAAAATCAAAAATGTTCTGGATAAACTCGTTTTCAGCTGCGGTAAAGATGCCCGACTCATGCCCCTCAGAGACCATGAGCTGGACTTCCTCGCGGGTAATGAAAGGACGGTTGTCTCCCCGTATCCCCATAATCCACAAAATACCCTTGCTGGAAATCGATAGGAACGAAACGAACAGTGACGCAATCCGGCCCAAAAACACCAGCGGCCTGATTATCTGCAGAGCCAGGGTGTCGGCGTACATAAGGCCGATGCTTTTCGGTACGAGCTCGCCAAGCACCAACGAGACGTACGATATGATCGTAACCATGATCCCGATGGAGATCGCTTGCGCTCCGTTATGCAGGAACTCAACAGGCGAACGTTGCAGAAATGGTTTTATATGCTCAATGGCGATAATTCCCCCCATGGCTGATGCGAGGGAGCCCACCAGTGTCACGCCGACCTGAACTACAGCGAGAAGGCGATGGGGATCGCTTTGAAGTTCTTCAACCAGTTTGGCTCGTTCATTACCCACGGAAACAAGTTGAGCTATTCTGCTCTTACGGATGGAGATAATCGCAAATTCGGAACAGGCGAAGAATCCGTTAAGGATAATCAGAAAGACAATGACTAAAATTTGCAGAAATATAGTATCCACTATCCTTCTCTGATAACTACGGGCAGACAGATGGGATTAATATTGACTGACCTTACAGATGGTCCTGCAGCAGCAATCACATCTCCCCTCTGCCTGCGGAAACCAATTCGTTAAAATACTGTACGTTTTCACAAAACATACTGCCTGCTTCAAAGGAAATGACCTGTTCAGCAACAAGCTTCGCCAAGCTGGAATCAATCGACTGAAACTCTTCCGACGACTCTTTGAATAGAGAGCGGAACTGATGGACCTTTCCTTCACGAATCATATCTTTTATCCGGGGAGAATTGACAAGTTTTTCATATGCAAGCGTCCGGCCTGTTCCATCTTTTTTCTGAATCAGGCGTTGATTGAGTATCAGCAGGAAATTCTCAGCCAACTGAACCCTGATCTGCTGTTGCTGCTCGACAGGAAATATATCAACAATGCGCTCAAGAGCTGTGGTTGCAAAGTTGGCGTTCAGAGTGGATATTACCAGGTGTCCGGTTTCTGCGGCATGAAGTGCTCTGGCAATGGTCTCGGGGTCCCGCAACTCCCCGATCACAATGACGTCCGGTGCCTGCCGGAAAATACTATGGAGCCCTTGATGAAATGATGGGGTATCCCTGCCGACCTCCCGTTGATTCACGTTGCTCAATTTATGTGTGTGGTGAAACTCGATCGGGTCCTCAACGGTGATGATATTACATTTTCTGTGCGCATTGATTGCATCGATCAGGGCTGCAAGCGTTGTACTCTTCCCGTGGCCGGCAGGTCCCGTGATCAGGATCAGCCCCTGATTCCTGAGGGCATAGTCGGCAAGCCCATCGGCAAGCCCCAGGCGCTCCAGTGTCGGTATCTCCTCAAGCATACCGCGCACGACAATTGAGTAAGAATCCCGTTGCTTGAAAATATTGATCCTGAAACGGCCGAGCCCGGGGATTGTCTTTCCCAGATCGATATCGCCATCTGCCGCCAACAGTTCTTTGAGCGGTGCGGTCAGGAGTTCATCAACAAAAACGGCCGTGTCGTGCGGCGTAAGACGTTGATAGGCAAGGCGGCAAATTTCATTATTTTTCTTAAAGCATGGGGGGACGCCTGCGATAAGAAGCAAATCCGAAGCATGCTCCTGAACCAGCATCTCCAGATATCTCATCAGGCTTGACCGTCCCTCATCCGTCTCCGCTGGTGTTCCCCGCCCAAGTATCTCCATCCCGGATACCGGATGATCGAGCACGCCGCCTTTCCCTTCGATATATTGCAGAAGCTTTTCCATCTGTGCATACGGAACGACAATGGGCTGGATGGTCTTGCCGAGAGCGAATTCGAGGTCTTCCAGTGCGGCAGGATCATTCGGCTCGACCATGGCCATGAAAATATTCTTCGTGCCGATAGCGATTGGAATTACCTTGTGTTTAATGACCTGCTCATAGGGAATCATCTTCAACACATGGGGTTGTATGGTCAATTTTTCCAGATTGGCCGTGGGCAACCCGAACTTCTTCTCAAGGATGGCAAGCAGTTCTTCTGTGCTCACATACCCCAATTCCAGGAGAATTGAGCCTAGTCTTCCGCCTGTCTGATCCAAATGCTTCAACGCAATACCAAGTTGATCCTTGGTAATATATTCGTATTCCAGAAAGAGATCCCCAATCCGTGGAATTCGCGACGTCTCATGTTTCTTCTTTGGCATAACCCACCCTGCATTAGCATTAATTTTCATCATTTGTGCCAGAGAAATGTCTGCAATGCAAGGGGGAAGCAAAAAAGGGCACGAAAAAGGGAGCCTGGTGACGAGAAAGGTCACGGGCACCATGGAGAGATGCCAGTTATCGTCAGGAGAGAGTTAGACAGGCGGGAAGAAGTGAAACCTACTTTCCCAGCAGCACCTTCAACTGTTCAGGCAGGAACGGTTTGTTAATGGCGCCCTTGAATCCGAACGCTTCAGGGTTTTCAACAACAGCGTCGTACGGGTTACCACACGAGACATAGGCCACAATATCCGGATCTATTTGAATGAGCCTGGGCAGTGCCTCCCTGCCACCCATTCCGCCGGGAACATTAAGATCGAGGATTGCTGCTTTGTAACGAACCCCTGCAGAGAAGGACTTTTGACATTTTTCAATGGCCTCTTCCCCCGAAGAGGCAAACTCTATGGCAAAACCCAGTTTATTGAGAAGTATTCCCGCAATGAACCGTACATCTTCGTCATCATCCATAACCATGACTATAGGTTGATTCGTTTGAACACTCATTATTTCTTCTCGTCTGGCCACGTAAGGGGGGTGGGAATCAGCCGGGATACTGCCAGGCATGCTGTGCCCCCATAATTCACGTTCCTTACTTATATCCAATCAGCGGCCATGCAGCAAGCCACATTCGCATATTTCCTCTGTCCCCCATATACCGATAACTGAGCGCAGCTCCCCGCCATACGTGCCAGCTTGTTTGGCAAAAAAAAAGCCACCAGACCTTTCGGACTGGCGGCTTTGTGAAAAATTCCCGGCGGCGACCTACTCTCCCACACAGCTACCCGTGCAGTACCATCGGCCC
>NZ_VLLN01000027.1 GCF_007830735.1 Geobacter argillaceus | reverse complement strand
TTGCATAGCAAAATAGCTTAATTATCAAAGAACTTCAAATGGTTACAGCTGGCAAATTTCAAATTGCTGAATTTGCCGTCACGGAGTCAGGGACCTTAAAGAACCCCGCCGCGTTGTTGCAGAATACACCAGCATCAGCCATAGAAGAAAATGATGGCAAGAGTTGGTATTACGAAGAAGATGGCAAAAAAGTTGGGCCAATACCTTCTTCAAAAATCAAGATGTTAGCAAAGAACAACCACACCATCTATCGATTTACAAAAGTCTGGCAAGACGGTATGCCCGAGTGGAAGAAAGCAGAAGAGACAGAACTTAGCCAATATTTTGAAGGACCGCCGCCTCTCATTGGAGACGGTGTAAACAACACATTCGTCTGGATTCTCGCTTTTGCTCCAATTATTGGAGCAATCATTGTATCGATTTTAACCGAACTGTTTCAATCCCATATGTTCTGGATGGTTAATGTGGGACTTAATATCGTGCTTGCACTTCTTGATGAAAGGAAATTAAATGCAGCAGGGCACAATACAAGGGCCTTGAAGCTCGGATCAGCGTGGCTCGTTCCAGTTTATCTTTACAAACGTTCTAAAGCATTAAAACAAAATTTGGCCTATTTCATCGTATGGATTGTGGCATTTATTTTATGCATATTCATTTAAAGCTCGGAGGACACATATATGAGTAACTCACCAGGTTCTGCTGCTTCTGCCACTTATCGTAAGGCGGTAAACGGAATAGCCAAGGCAACTAAACAAAAACCTAATCATTCGCGGTATCCAAGTTTGGATTTAGAAGAGGCACTTGAGTCAATTCCTGAAGCCATGAAACAGAAGGCAATCGAATGGTATATCAGGGGTATCAAGAGAGGTATGGCGAAGGCTACAGATCTTATGGCCGAGCAGGAAATCTATTTCAAAGATGCGGCGGTTTACGCACCCCAAAAGATCAATATATCAGTCCGTACAAAGTTCAAGGGAGAAGATTGGGAACGCCATGAATTAGCCGTTGAATCAAGTGAAATCGGTTTCGGAAAGTAACATACAGGGCACGTTTAACTCTATACGAACAAAAGGATGAAACGGCGAGAACACCGAATGTCCAACTTGCGGCTCGACCAGACCGCCCGGAAAAGCTGGGCGGGCTGGTCAGCTTTATGGCGTTGGAAAAATCAGAGAAGTAAAGGGGTCAACTCTCCAGAGAAGTAAAGCGAGTAAAGGGGTCAACTCTCCATTTTCCATTTTATGAGAGAGAAATGCCGAGATGACCCAACCAGACAGTTAGACGCCGCCGCGAATTCCGGCCGGCTCTGAGGCCGGGAGCCCTCCCCCCCCTTTCAGGCGGTCTCACAGGCCGGAACCAGCGCAACCCGGTCCGTTTCCTCCAGCACCTGCTGCTTCCATGCGTAGAGAGTGTTGCTCAGCTCGATCGATGTGGAGACGAATACGCCCCCCAGATCGGTCATCAGGGCAAGCGCCTCTTCCGGATTCCCCTCCAGCGCGAACTCCAGTATCCTGCCTGCCTCTTTGTGAAACAGTGCATGAAGTCTTTGCACCTTCCCCCAGAGCTCTGCCGGCCGTTCCGCAACAGGAATGGCATAAAACCACTTGCCGAACTCGCATGCTGTGTCAAGCGCTACCGATTCCGGCCGGTATTCGCTCGTCCCGCTCGTTATTGCCTCATGCAGACGCACTTTCCATACACCATGAGCAGCTATCGCCTTGTTGAGTTCCCTGGCTTTCATTTCATACCCTCCATCGTGATTACTGATATAAAGAAGATCTTAAACAGGGAATGCCTGGGTGTCAGGGAATGCCTGGGATCAGACCTACACTTTCAACAAAGCCTTTTCATGTCACGTGTGTAGGTCTGATACCTATGGCTACCGAAGGTCATGCAGCGATCTTGAACTGCCCCACTATATGCTGCAACTCTAGAGCGAGATGTGAAAGCTGTGATGCAGAGCTAGCCGTTTCGGTTGCGCCGGTGGCAGAGCGCTGAACGATGTTGGTTATCCCTTGCATATTACTACTGATTTCGCTGGTAGTGGCGGTCTGTTCTTCGGCTGCGGTGGCAATCTGATTTGCCTGTTGGGTCACCGCATTAATCTGCTCGAGGATCGCCTGGAGAGCCTGTCCCGATTTCGCCGCCTCCGTTGTTCCATTTTCCACCTCCTGGACACCCTCCTCCATGTCGGTGACGGCTACTTTTGTTTCCTCCTGGATCGATTTGATCATCACGCTGATTTCTCGCGTGGCTTTTGCGGTCCTCTCCGCCAGAGCCCGGACTTCGTCGGCTACGACAGCGAACCCGCGCCCCTGCTCGCCGGCCCGGGCGGCCTCGATTGCCGCGTTGAGGGCGAGAAGATTAGTCTGGTCGGCGATGTCCTCGATGGTGCCGATGATCTCACCGATCTGCTCGGACCGAATCCCGAGTCCGTCGACCGATTTCGCGACCGATTTTACCCGTTCCGCAATTGTTCCCATCACCACAACTGTGTTCTCCACCACCTTGACGCCTTCCACAGCAACCGTGTTCGCCTGATTGGCGCTCGTCGCTGTCATATGGCAGTTCTGCGCGATTTCCCCCGCTGTGGCGGCCATCTCCTCTCCCGCGGTGGCTACGGAACTTGCTTGGGCCACCACCTCTTCGGCCCCCTCCACCATCTGGCCCGAAGTCGCATGAAGCTGCGTCGCTGCTGAAGAGATATCCATGGAGGCCTTACTCAGCGTCGTAATGGTTCCCCTCAGGCTATCGGTCATGTGCTGCATCGCCATCATCAGGTACGCCGTCTCGTCATTGCCATCAGCATTTATCTCAACCGTCAGATCTCCTGAGGCGATCCGTTCCGCCACATTTACGCATCGGCGGATCGGGACGGTGATTACCCGGGTTGAGTACCCTGCGACGATAATGCTGAAAATAATTGCCAGAACACTGAAGACAATCGACACCATTTTCGCTTGCCGGTTACTGTTCACTGCGTCCGCATTGCTCGCCACCGACAACTTGTTGAAGTGCTCATATAGCTCCTTGCAGAGGGCGAAGATGTGTTCGTTTTTCGGGTTTGCCTCTTGTTGCCACAGCGTTATGAAACCCTGCCTGTCGTTATGCATTGCCATGTCTATCAGCTTGATACTGGTCTCTTTCCCCGTCGCAATCCCTTCCTGGAGTTTTTCAGCCAACTGCTTGCCTTCGGCGGTTTCCAAATTTTTGAGGAGGGCAGCCATGTCCTCCTTATAGGCTTTTCTGAACCCATCAATATCAGCCAGGACTTGCTTCTTTTGATCCACATTATCGAGAAGAATCAGGCTCTTTGTCGCGTCAACGATTCGGGTGATGTTGTTTCTAATGCTTGATGCATTCTCGGCCGCCTTCTGAGCGTTTCCGATTTCCACAAGGTGCTTGTCGTTACCTGCCAGCGATCGCAGTCCCACGGCGGTAGAGAGGATGAGTATCAATAATACGATCCCAAATCCCATGAACAGCTTGCCACCAATTTTCAAATTTTTCATATTTACACTCCTCATTAGTAAATGGTTATCCAAACTCCAACAGCGCCTGCCTCTCTTACCCTTGTTACCACGGAATTGGTTCCGCCATAGGATGTTCTATGTTGCATGCCACAAAGCAAAAACAAGAAAATTTGCCAAGACCACAACCATAGGCATCACCTCTCTTTCACCAGTAAAAACAGCGTATTAACAAATCAAACTCATATTTTATTTTCGACGGCAACGTTGAAATCTTTAGCAATTAATGAAAGGCGGAAAGATGCTACGGGAGGGGGGTACCCTGGCGGGGTCAGGAAACGGCTGGACAATATTTACATGTTGAACCTGACCCCATGACGAATACCTAGGGAACGTTTTTGCCGCTGACAGCCGCCTTTTAATGGGTGACCGCTGAAGACGGCAGGGGCGCATCTCACACTGTCAGTTGATCTGAAGACGATGACGGTTTAGGTCCGGGCACCTGTAGGACGTGGACAGGCGCAGCGAAAATTCGTCCGGGCTAAGATTGCCGCAGTGACGTTACTACGCAGAATGTAGGTTGTTTTTTCCACCGGATAAGGATAATCTCTCCAAAATTCTGTACACTCCCCTTCAACGAGGAACCTTATCCATGATGACCGTCGAAGAAGCGCGAGCATTCACTGACCGCTGGCTGCCCTGCTGGACAGGAAACAATCCCGAAAAACTGCTGGCATTTTATGCCAACGACGCGTTCTTTCTCGACCCCGGCCGTCCGGCGGGCATCAGGGGAATCGAGGAACTAACCGCGTATTTCGTGAAGGTGCTGGGGAATAACCCCACCTGGGTCTGGACACAGGTGGAACCGATCCCGATCGAAGGCGGGTTCATGAACCGGCTGCAGGCACGGATTCCGGTGGGAGAGAAGATCGTCGAGTGTTCGGCGCTTTGCTTCATGCAGTTCAACGAAGAAGGCAAGATTCGCCGCAACGAGATCTACTTCGACCGGACCGAACTGATCCGGGAGATCAACAAGTACCGGCAGTCCATCGCCCACTGAGCAGACATCCGGCGCTTCAGCCGTCAATGGTCAGATTGCGGCAATGGGTTTCCCTGATCCTGCTGGCTCCGACAATTGCGATTACCGCAAACCCGAGCATGAACAGAAATCCGGAGTGATAGTCACCGGCCGCGTACACGCGCAGGCCGTTCATTGTCCTGCCATCCCAGGCCAGATCCATTGCCCAGCCGAACAGCGGCTGCATCACGGCCGCTCCGAAGAACAGGCCGGTATTGACCATGCCGACCGCCATCCCGGACAGGGCCGGCGCCACCACCTCCTTGGCAGCGGCAAAGGTGACGATGAAGCCGCCGGTGCCGAACCCGAGCAGGGCGAACAGGACCAGCCCCGCCGGCCCGGGACTCCAGGGCGCGTACGCCAGGCCGAGACAGGCCAGGGTGTAGATCAGCGTGCCGGCGATGATGACCGGCTTGCGCCGCCCCATCCGGTCGGAAAACCAGCCGAACAGCATCGAACCGACGGCAAAGCCCGCCAGCGAAATGGTGGTGTACACGGCCGCTGACGAGCGCCCGAGGCCGTGCACATCGCGCAGGTACGGAATCGCCCACAACCCCACGAAGCCAAGCATCCCCCCCACCATCCCCAGATCGACCCACAACACCGGCCAGGCCGCCCCGGTCCTGACAACGCTCTTCAACGCCTGCCACCAGTGCTGGTGACGCGCCGCATGGCTGGCTTTCCCCTCCATCTCCCTCATTGACGGGAAACCGAGGTCTTCCGGTTGGTTGCGCACGAACAGCGCCGTCAGCAGGGCCAGGACGATGGTGACGATCCCCAGCACCAGGAAGACGGAACGCCAGGAGTAGGTCCGGAGCAGCCCGGCCAGGGGGCCGGCCGAGGCGATGGCGCCGATGTTGCCGAGCAGGAGGGTCAGGCCGCTGATCAGGCCGAAATTGCGCTCGCGAAACCAGACGCTGTTGCTCTTGAAGAGCCCGACGAAGACCACCGAAACACCCAGTCCCACCAGGGCACGGCCGGTGGAGACCCCGGCGAAGGTGCCGGCCAGGCCGAACAGCAGGGAACCGGCCCCGGCGATCAGGCTGCCGCCGGTCACCGTGACCCGCGCACCCAGGGTGTCCGCCAGCACGCCGGCCGGAATCTGCATGGCCGTGTAGATGTAGAAATACATGGCAGCCAGCGACCCAAGTGCGGCGCCCGAGGTGTTGAACGCTTTCATCAGGTCGGCCGAGATCACCGCCGGGGCCATCCGGTGAAAGAAGACCAGCATGTAGGTAATGACAAGGATGGTATAGATCGACCAGCGGGCAAGAAGGAAACGGTTACGGTTATAGGAAGGCATGGTCGGGGGCTCCGTCTCGTTTTCGGTCACACGAGCGTGATTCGAGATTTTTTGTGCTCTGCGGCCGCGGCAGAGCCGACATGGTCACCAGCCAGGCCCGACGCCCGGGCTCTCATCTGCCCACGGGGCGCTAGTGGGAGATCAGGACCGGGACCGTCATGTGGGCCATCAGGTGCCGGGCGATCGGTCCCAGCACGAAGGCACCGCGTCGGGTCGGGGCGAACGCCCCCATGGCGAGCAGGTCCATCGTCTGCTCACAGGCGTGATTGAGGAGCACGTCCCCGATCGGGAAATTCGAGGTAGTCAGAATCCAGTCGTGCGTGGCCGTTATGCCGTGCCTGGCCAGATAGGTACAGACGGACCGGGCATCGCGCTCAACGGAGTCATCCTGCTTACCCTGTGCCCCGACGGTCACGATGCTGACATGAGCCGCCTTCCGCAGGATCGGGAGCGAATCGTGGATCACGCGGGACGACTCCCGGCCGGTTTTCCAGGCAACCATGACCCGGTTGACTTCGGGGGAGAAGGTGCCGGCATAGGGGACCACCAGGAGCGGCCGGCCGATTCCCAGCCCCAGCCGCTCGGGAAGGTCGTCGGGGGTTCCGGCGTTCCGGGAGGCGAGATCCGGTTGGCCGACGATCAACAGGTCGGAGTAGTAGGCGTAGAGATCAACCACCTCGGAAACGCCGACGCCGACAACGGACCAGTCCACGTAGAGCCATTCGGCGGAAATGCCTGCCTGACCCGTCTTGTCGAGAAACTGTGCCTTGACCGCTTCGATCTGATCCGATTCGCCCTTGTCGTGGCGCGACGCGTAATAGGGGTGCGTCAATACGTAGAGCCCTTTCAGATGGGCTCCATGGCTGAGCGCCAGGTTGACGGCAAACTCGATCCGTGACGGGCAACTCGGCGAATTGTCCAGATGGAGCAGGATGTCCTTGATTGCCATGGCTGATACTCCTTATCGCATCACGTGCCCGGTACCGGCTTGTCAGGTTCAAGCTGGAACCGTTTGATCATCCGGTGCCGGTATTCGACGATCTCCTGCCGCAACGAGGCCAGCTTGGCCATCTTTTCATCCAGGTTGTTGATATGATGGTCGAGCATTTCGATCAGGCGGGGAATGATCCGGTCGGTTTCCTTTGCCTCGGCGTACACGGCGTCAAGCTCCTGCATCTCCTTGATGGTCAGACCCAGCTCCTTCAACCTGAGGATGAACTTGAGCTTGCGTACGTCACTCGGGGCATATACCCGGATGGCTCCCTCAAGACGCTGTGGTGGCGTCATGATCCCCATCTCTTCATAATAGCGAAGGGTCCTGGTCGTCAGACCGATATCCTTGGCCAGGTTGCCGATCGAAATGTATCCTTCGTTGTTGTCATGCATCATGGGCCTCACCCGTCGCGTCCTGTTTCTCCCGACGCATCCGTCGCAATGAGCAGAGCTGCGTGAACTGCTCCTTAGGTCATGTTCGGCCGTAGTGCCGGCTTCCCGTTACAGCCATCTTTTCCGGCGGCGATACTGCTTGAGATCCCGATAGCTCTTTTTCCCTGCCCCTTCTGCCATCCCCAGATAGAACTCCTTCACGTCCTCGTTGGCCTTCATCTGTTCCGTAGTGCCATTGAGGACGACCCTGCCCCCTTCCATGATATAGGCATAATCGCAGATGCCAAGCGCCACGTTGGCATTCTGCTCCACCAGGAGAATGGTGGTCTTCTCCTCGGTATTGATCTTCTTGATGAGCTGGAATATCTCCTGCACCAGAAGCGGAGCGATCCCCAGGGACGGTTCATCCAGGAGCATCAGCTTCGGCCGCGCCATGAGCGCCCGGCCGATGGCGAGCATCTGCTGCTCGCCGCCGCTCAGGTAACCGGAAAGCTGGTTCCTCCGCTCACGCAGCCGGGGAAAGTAGTCGTACACCAGCTCCCGGTCGCGCTTGAAACCGGCCGCGTCCGTGCGGGTGTGGCCGCCGACGGTGATGTTCTCCTCGACCGTCATGTCCTCGAATACCCGCCGCCCCTCCATGACCTGAAAGATACCCTTGCGGACGATCTCCTCGGGGTGCAGGTTGTTGATCGACTCCCCCATGAACTCGATGGTCCCGTCGGACACCTCCCCCTCTTCCGACCGGAGCAGACCGGAGATGGCCTTCAGCGTCGTGCTCTTGCCGGCACCGTTCGCCCCGAGCAGGGCAACGATCCGTCCTTCGGGCACCTCCATGGTCAGCCCTTTGAGGACGAGGATGACGCGATTGTAGATCACTTCGGCATTGTTGATACGCAGCATGTCGATCCCCTCGCGGCCGGCGAAGAGCGCTGCAGGGAGTCGCCACCTGCAGCGCCGTGATGGTCCTGGTTACAGCCCCAGCCACTCTTTCCTGCGCGGGGTCTCCTGGTCTTCGACCTTGGCCATCTTGCCCCCCTTGATCACGTAGATCGTGGTCTTGGTGGTCGGCCGGTGGTCGGCGGCGGTATAGGTCACGGGCGGGGTCAGACCGCCGGTGTCGAAGTTCTTCAGGGTTTCCAGCGCCTTCTTCACCCCTTCGCCGGTCAGCTGCTTGTTCTTGTCGGCGATCCTCAGCCCTTCGGCCCAGGTGAGGCCATAGGCCCAGCCACGGATATACACGGTGTCGGCGCTGTTGGCCGGGTTTTTCTTGTTGAACTCCAGAATCTGTTTCATGCCGGGAACATTGGCGCCGTAGGGGACATGGGTTGCCATGCCGTACACCCCTTCAGCAGCATCTTTCGCCAGAGCGGGCAACGCCTCGGTCATGCCGTAGTTGCCGAGGAAGAACACGGTCTTGATCCCCAGTTTCTTGGCATCCTTGAGCAGCACCGCACACCAGGAAACCGTGGTCTGCACATAGGCATAGTCGGGTGCTTTCTTCTGCATGTTCAGCAGGTTGGAGGTGACATCCTGGAAGCTGGCAGGGATGATCTCCTCATGCACCAGGTCGATCCCCAGCTCCTTGGCATACTGCCTGCCTGCCTCGATAGGGGCCTTGCCAAAGCCGTGATTCGGATAGATGAAGGCGACCTTGGGGGCACGGGACTTGTCCTTCCAGTTCTTCTTGACATGCTGGAGAAAGCCGCGGATCTGGTCCGAGTAGCTGGCGCCGACGAAGAAATTGTACGGGGTCTTGGCCGGATTGGTCAGATGGCCGGAGAACGAGGCGGAAAAGTACGGAATCTTGTCCTTGGAGATGGTGTCTTTCAGCGCCTCGGTGTCGCCGGTTCCCCAGCCGTTGATCATGACGACCTTGTCCTGCTCCACGAACTTCTTGTAGGTGGCATTGGCCTGGGGAATCTTGTAGGCGTAGTCAACGTTGATCAGCTCGATCTTCTTGCCGTTCACCCCCCCTTTGCTGTTGACGTGGGCGATGGCATCCTGGACCCCTTCGGCGAACGGCTTCCCCACATCGGCGGTGACACCGGTCAGATCCCACAGCCCGCCAACCTTGATCGACTCCGCTCCCCACGCCGGGAGAGCCAGCAGCAGTGCTGCCGCCATTGCCAACATGCCGGTGTACTTTTTCATCTGCTCCTCCTTTTCTGGTTGATACTGCCCACGCTACTGCATCGCCAATCACTGCTCCGTGTCCATGCCTAATACTGTCTTTGTCACATTCGGTTCCGTCCCATCGGGACAGAATGCCTGTAGCCGGGGGATTCATCCCCCGGTAATGGATCAGACTTCCCCTTCAGTCACGTACGTGACGAAAACCATATGACAATCCACGGGCCCCGGCGATAAATCGCCGGGCCACAGGCATTCTGTCCCTACGGGACGGAATCTACTAATGGGAAAACGGGTACAGCTTCCAATAGTTCTTAATGCTGTGCCACCGTGCAGCCATGCCGGCTGGCTCGAAGATGAGAAAGACGATGACCAGGACCCCGAACACCAGCTCCTTCAGGGAGGAAAACACCGTGACCAGTTGCGGATAACTGGCCGACATGGAGGTCGTCACCAGCCGCAGGAGTTCCGGCAGCAGGGTGATGAAGACGGCGCCGAAAATGGAGCCGAGGATGCTCCCCATGCCGCCGATGATGATCATCCCCAACTGGTCGATGGCCACGGTGATCGGGAAGGTTTCCGGGGAGATGATCTTTGCCTGGTAGGCCATCAGGGCGCCTGCGGTGCCCACGAAATAGGAGCTGATGCCAAACGACATCAGCTTGTACTTGAGGAGGTTGACCCCCATGACCTCGGCGGAGATGGCCTGGTCGCGGATGGCGATAAACGCCTTGCCCGGCTTGGTCCGGAACAGGTTGCGACCGAACAGCACGGCGGCAACAACGACAATGTAGATCAGGTAGAAGATCTTCCGGTCGTTGTCGAGGGCAAGGCTCCCCAGTTTCGGGGTCGGCATGGTGAGACCGGCGACCCCGCCGGTGACCGATTCCCATTTTATGATGAGGAATTCGACGATGAAGTGGGCGGCAAGGGTGGCCATTGCCAGATACAGCCCCTTGATCCTGAGGGACGGGATGCCGACGACCATCCCCAGGATGGCGGTCACCATGCCGGCCAGCGGGATGCAGAGATAGAACGGCAGCCCGAACCGGATCCCCAGGTAGCCGGCCGAAAATGCGCCGATGGCCATGAATGCCGCATTGCCGAGGGAGATCAGGCCGGTGAAGCCGGTCAGGATATTGAGGCCAATGGCAGCGATGATGGCGATACCGATCCGGTTGCCGACATCGAGGAGATAGCTCGTCGAGTAGAACGGCACCGAAAATACCAGGCAGACGAACAGGAAGACCATGATCCGGGTCGAGCGGGTCTCGAAGATGGTCATGTCCGCTGCATAACTCGTGTTGAAATCACCGCATTGCATATCAGACCCTTTCTATTTTGCGTTTGCCGAACAGGCCGTACGGTTTGAACATCAGGATCAGGATCAGGGCGATGTACGGGGCGACCTCCTTGATGCCGCCACCGACGAGCGGGTCGAGATAGCCGCCGGAGAGGTTCTCCAGGACGCCGATGATGACCCCCCCCACGATGGCGCCGAGGATGCTGTCGAGCCCGCCCAGGATCACAACCGGCAGGACCTTGAGCCCCATGAACGCCAACGACATGTCGACCCCGCCACGGATCGTCCCCAGCAGGATGCCGCCGACGGCGGACACGACGGCCGAGATGCTCCAGGCAAGGGCAAACATCTTCTTGACGCTGATCCCCATGGAGAGCGCCACCTGCTGGTTCGACGCGGTCGCCCGCATGGCCACGCCGGCCTTGGCGTACTTGAAGAAGAGCGTCAAGAGCGCCACCAGGATCGAGACGCAGACCAGTGCGTAGAGATAACCCTGGGAAACGGGAATCGGGCCGATCTGGACCGGCGTGGTGGGGAATACCTCCGGGAAGGGGATCGTGCTCGTGCCGTAGGCCATCTGCAGGAGCGCTTTCAGGATGCTGCCCAGACCGAGGGTGACCATGATCACCGAGATCAGGTGTGATCCGATCAGCGGCCGAAGGATGGTCCGCTCGATCAGGAGCCCGAGCAGAGCGGAAAATGCCAGGGTGATCAGGAAGGACTGAAAGAAGGGAACGTTGTGCCTGGTCAGCATATCAAGGCAGATGTAGGCGCCGACCATCAGGAACTCGCCCTGGGCCAGGTTGAGCGCGCTGGTTGCCTTGTAGATGATGACAAAACCGGTTGCGACCAGCGAATAGATGCTGCCCACCACCAGGCCGTTGATCAGCAGCTGCAGCAGGAAGGTCATGTCCATCTGGTTTTCCCCTTGGGAGTCGTAAATGAATCAGCAGTTGTCAAGTTAGGTTCTTGCCTACGTCCCGTAGGGACAGAGTGCCTGTAGCCGGGGAATTTATTCCCCGGTCATCTTGGCAAAATGCCACTCCCGTCACATACGTGACGCAGGGATATATCGGCAACGCATCCGGGGGATGAATCCCCCGGCTACATGCGAGCGCCCCTAACGGGGCTTCAAAGCTGTGCAGCCGGACCACGTTGTAAATGAATCGGTTTCGCTCCTTAACTCAAATTCCTGAAATGGACCGTGGAGACGATCCTGGCGCTCTTGCCGTCCTGCAGGTCGATGGTGACATCGATGGGGAGCTGTTCCACGTCCGTATTGAGGGCCTCGATAATCTCCCGGTACCGCTCCGCCACCACTGCCCGGCGCACCTTGCCGGTCCGGGTGAGCTCATCCTCGTCGGCATCGAGGTCCTTGTAGAGCAGGGCGAAACGCTTGATGCGGGAGGCTTCGGGCAGCTCCCGGTTCGCCTTGGCCAGCTCGCCGGCGATGAAGTCCGCCACTTCCGGCTTGGCGACGAGATCGCTGTAAGTGGTGAAGGCTATCTTGTTGTCGCCGGCCCATTTGCCGACGATGCGCCCATCCATGCAGACGAGTGCCGTCAGGAACGGATTCCCCGAGCCGATGACTACGGCCTCCTTGATGTAGGGGGAGAACTTCAGCTTCCCTTCCACGCTTTGCGGCGCCAGCACTGAGCCGTCGGCAAGCGTGAGCACGTCCCGGAGCCGGTCGATGACGACCAGGTGGCCGCGCTTGTCCAGGTAGCCCGCATCCCCGGTGTGGAGCCAGCCATCCTTCAGCGCTGCCGAGGTCGCTTTGCTGTCGTTGTAATACCCGCTGCAGATGCCGCTCCCCTTCAGCAGGATCTCCCCGTCAGGGGCTATGGCGACTTCGGTGCCCTGCAGCGGAAGGCCGACGGTTGCCCCCTGGATGTCGCCATCCCGGTGGATGGAAACAATCCCGGCAACTTCGGTCAGGCCGTAGACCTGCTTGAGGTTGACGCCAATGGCATGAAAGAAGGTGAAGATATCCTCCCCCAGGGCTGACCCGCCGGTCATGGCCGATCGGACGCGGGAGAGGCCGAGACGGTCCCGCAGTGCCCGGAAGAGGCAGACGTGGGCAAACCCGCGCAGGATGCGCGCGGCCAGGGGGACCGGTTTGCCGGCGAGCCGCAGCTCGGCGACCTTTTCCCCCATGGGCATGAAGGTCCGATACATGAACCGTTTGAAAGGGGTCGTCTCCATGATCCTGACCTGGACCGACGAGGCGAGCTCGGCCCAGACACGGGGCGGGAAAAAGATGACCTGCGGACCGATCTCCCGCAGGTCGGCCAGGGCGGTTTCCGGCTTTTCGGGGAAATTCACGGTAAAGCCGACAATCAGGGCACTGGCCAGTGCGGTCAACTGCTCGCCGAACCAGGCCAGGGGCAGAAAGGAGACGAATTCATCGGTGGGCCGCCTGGCATCCACCTGATTCAGGCTTTGGGCCATGCTGAGCATGTTCCGGTAGGTGAGCATCGCACCGCGGGGGGGGCCGGTGGTGCCCGAGGTGGTGCAGATCATGGCGGGGTCGTCGCCGGACCCCGTGGCAATCCTCTGCTCGAAGGCCCCGGGATGCTCCTTGACCGCTACGCTGCCGATTTCCAGCAGCTCGGCGAAGGGGTGCAGGATCTCCTCCCGGTAGCGGCGCATCCCGCGCGGATCGCAGTAGATGATCTTGGCCAGCGCCGGCAGCTCGCTTCTGACGTCCAGGATCTTGTCTACCTGCTCCTGGTCTTCGGCAATGACATACTTCACACTGAAGCGTTTCAGGAGCGCCGCCACTTCCGCCGAGGTGGCGTCATGGTGCAGGCAGATGGCTGCGCCTCCGGCCGCCTGGGTGCCGATGACCGCATACAGGGAGGTGGCCCGGTTGTTTCCGATGATGGCGGCCACATCTCCCTTCCCGAGCCCGAGCCCGGCGACACCCAGGGAAAAGTGCTTCACCTGTTCGTAATACTGTTGCCACGAGGTCGTCTGCCAGATCCCGCGACTCTTTGTCCGCACGGCGGCCTTTGTGTCGCCGAATCGTTCGGCGTTGGCCTTGAGCAGTTTGACGAATGTGGCCTCATCCAGATTGATAGTCAACGGCACCCCCCTTCCCGACCGCACTCACCCCTCGTCACCCAGATAGGCCTTGATGACCTGCGGATCCTGCTGCACCTCTTCCGGTGTGCCGCCGGCGATTTTCCTGCCGAAGTCGAGCACGCAGACGGCATTGGAGATGTCCATCACGACACCCATATCGTGCTCGATCATGATCACGGTAACGCCCCGCTCTTCGTTGGTGTCGAGGATGAAGCGGGACATGTCCTCTTTCTCGCCCAGATTCATGCCGGCCATCGGCTCGTCGAGAAGCAGGATCTTCGGTTCGAGGGCCAGTGCCCGGGCCAGTTCGACCCTCTTCTGGAAACCGTACGGGAGTGTGCCGACCACCTTTTTGCGGATGCTCTGGAGGGAAAGGAACTCGATGATCTCTTCGACGAACTCCCGGTTGACGATCTCTTCCCTGCGGGCCGGACCCAGGAAGATGCCCCCCTTGACAAGGCCGGCATGCTGATGCAGATGGCGACCGATCATCAGGTTGTCGATAACGGTCATCCCCTTGAAGAGGGCTATGTTCTGGAATGAGCGGGCAATGCCCATTTGGGACCGCTGGTAGGGGGGATGACCGGAGATATCGGTGTCTTCGAAAACGATCTTCCCTTTTTGTGGCTGGTAAACGCCGCTGATGCAGTTCAGCATGGAGGATTTGCCCGCGCCGTTCGGTCCGATAATGGCAAATATCTCGCCCTTGGTGACTTCGAACGAAACCCCGGACAAGGCGCGCACGCCGCCAAAATTCAACTGGATATCGGTGCAGGAAAGCTGGGCCATCGTTGCAGTCTCCTCCGATCGAAATAGAACGTATTAAAACGCCGTTAAACCTATTTCTACAGTTACGACTACCCCGGCATCCGCCGCCCAGCGTGCCCCATAAAGCTAACGTAAACCGCAGACAATTGGTCAAATGCGAGCTACCATCAGCATACATGGACATGCCATCCGGTCCAGTTGCGACGAGTATATATCAGATATAATAGAAGTTACAACCAATTTTCGATATAGATAAAAAAATGTTCTACAAATGCTTGACATGTACGTAAACGAAGTATAGTCTAGCAACCATATAAATCTTCTGAATAGCAGATAAGAGCGCTTCGCACACCGCTTACCGAATTAATTGGCACCGTTTAATATAAAATACAAAACAAGGGTTTATTAATTCACACACAACAAAACCATGTAAACAGGAGGGATTTTTAATGCATCAGACGAATCCTCAACCTTACAAGACCACCCACAAGGTCCGCTTTGTGACGGCAACAAGCCTCTTTGACGGACACGACGCCTCCACCAACATCATCCGCCGCATCCTCCAGTCCTCCGGTGCCGAGGTGATCCACCTGGGGCACAACCGCTCCGTGAGCGAAATCGTCACCGCCGCCGTCCAGGAGGACGCCCAGGGGATCGCCGTCAGCTGCTACCAGGGCGGCCATATCGAGTTCTTCAAGTATATCCACGACCAGCTCCGGGAGCAGAATGCCGGCCACATCAGGATCTTCGGCGGCGGCGGCGGGGTGATCATCCCCGACGAGATCCGTGAACTGGAGGAGTACGGCATCGCCAAGATATTCTCTCCCGAGGACGGCCGCCGTATGGGGCTTCAGGGGATGATCAACCTCATGCTGGAGCAGTGCGACTTCGCCCCCAAGCGCGATATCCGGGCCGAGCTACAGAAGCTCCCCGAAGGCGACCTGCGGTCGGTTAACACCCTGATCACCGCCTTTGAGGAGGCTGTCCACGAGGCCACCGCCGAGGTCAGGGAGCTGCGGCATGAGATCCGGAGAATGGCGCGGGAGGTCCCGGTCGTGGGGGTCACCGGCACCGGCGGCGCCGGCAAGAGCTCGCTGAACGACGAACTGGTCCGCCGCTTCCTCAAGGATTTCCCGGACAAGAGGGTGGCGATCCTCGCGGTCGACCCTTCCCGCCAGCGCACCGGCGGGGCGCTCCTGGGAGACCGGATCAGGATGAACGCCATCAACACCAGCCGGGTCTACATGCGCTCCCTGGCGACGCGGGATTCCCGCTCCGAGCTCTCCGCCGCCATCAAGGACGCCATCGACACGGTCCGGGCCGCCGGTTTCGACCTGATCGTGGTGGAGACCTCTGGCATCGGCCAGGGGGACGCCGCCATTGTGGAGATCTGCGACCTCTCCCTGTACGTCATGACCTGCGAGTTCGGCGCCCCGACCCAGCTGGAGAAGATCGACATGCTCGACTTCGCCGACCTGGTGGCCCTCAACAAGTTCGAACGCAAGGGGGCCGAGGATGCCCTGCGTAACATCCGCAAGCAGTACCGCCGCAACCGGCAGCTGTTCGAGCAACCGGACGAGGCGCTCCCCATCTTCGGCACCATTGCCAGCCAGTTCAACGATCCCGGCACCAACGTCCTCTATGGCAGGCTGATCGAGATCCTGAACGGGAAGAAGGGACTGGGCTGGCAGTCAACTCTGCTGTCCACCGGCAGTGGAAGCCGGCAGAATAACGTCATCCAGCCTGACCGTATCCACTACCTGGGGGAAATCGTCCATGCGGTCAGGAACTATAAGAAACATGCGGCCGATCAGGCGCGGGCTGCCCGCTCACTGTTCCAGCTGAAAGGGGCGCGGGAGCTCGTTGCCGGGGCAGGAACGGTGGCCGAACTGGACGACAGCATCAGGCAGCACGATGCCCGGCTCTCGGAGGAGACCCGCGGGATACTCACAGGCTGGCCACGCCTCAAGGAAAGCTACCGTCAGGACCAGCTGGTCACCAAGGTCAGGGACAAGGAGATCCGGACCGACCTCTACACCACCACCCTGTCCGGCACCCGCATCCCCAGGGTCGCCCTCCCCGACTTCGAGGATTTCGGCGAGATCGTGAAATGGAGCTACCGGGAGAACCTGCCCGGCCTCTTCCCCTACACCGCCGGGGTCTTCCCCTTCAAGCGGGTCGAAGAGGACCCGAAGCGCCAGTTCGCCGGCGAAGGGACCCCGGAGCGGACCAACCGCCGCTTCCACTACCTGTGCAAGGACGACGACGCCAAGCGTCTCTCCACCGCCTTTGACAGCGTCACCCTCTACGGCGAGGACCCGGACTACCCGCCCGACGTCTACGGCAAGGTGGGGGAGAGCGGGGTCTCCATCTGCACCCTGGAGGATATGAAGAAGCTCTTTGCCGGCTTCGACCTCTGCGCCCCCAACACCAGCGTCTCCATCACCATCAACGGCCCGGCCCCCATGATCCTGGCCATGTTCTTCAACGCAGCCACCGACCAGCAGGTGGATAAATTCCGCCAGGAACAGGGGCGTGAGCCGTCTGCAGAAGAGTACGGAGAGATCCGGGAGTGTACCCTGCAGACCGTGCGGGGAACGGTGCAGGCCGACATCCTCAAGGAGGACCAGGGGCAGAACACCTGCATCTTCTCCACCGAATTCGCGCTCCGGATGATGGGGGATATCCAGGCCTATTTCATCGACCACAAGGTGCGCAACTACTACTCGGTCTCCATCAGCGGCTACCACATCGCCGAGGCCGGTGCCAACCCGATCTCCCAGCTCGCCTTCACCCTGGCCAACGGCTTCACCTACGTGGAGTACTACCTCTCCCGGGGGATGCAGATCGACGACTTTGCCCCCAACCTCTCCTACTTCTTCTCGAACGGCCTGGACCCGGAATACACGGTCATCGGCCGGGTGGCGCGCCGGATCTGGGCAGTGACCATGCGGGAGAAGTACGGTGCCGGCGAGCGGAGCCAGAAGCTCAAGTACCACATCCAGACCTCCGGCCGGTCGCTCCATGCCCAGGAGATGGACTTCAACGACATCCGGACCACCCTGCAGGCCCTCATGGCCATCTACGACAACTGCAACTCCCTGCACACCAACGCCTTTGACGAGGCGGTCACCACCCCCACCGAGGGCTCGGTACGGCGGGCCATGGCGATCCAGATGATCATCACCAAGGAGCTGGGGTTGGCCAGGAACGAGAACCCGTATCAGGGAGCGTTCATTATCGACGAGCTCACCGACCTGGTGGAGGAGGCGGTGCTTGCCGAATTCGAGCGGATCGACCAGCGGGGCGGCGTGCTGGGGGCAATGGAGACCCAGTACCAGCGCTCGAAGATCCAGGACGAATCGCTCCTCTACGAGCACAAGAAGCACTCCGGCGAACTCCCGATCATCGGCGTCAACACCTTCCTGAACCCGCGGGCCGACGAGGAGGGGTACCAGGTGCCGGGCGAACTGGCCCGGGCCACCAAGGAGGAGAAGGAACAGCAGATCAGAAACCTCCGCGCCTTCCAGGAACTAAACCGGGACAAGGCGGCGCCAGCACTGGCCAAGCTCCAGCAGACCGCCACGAGCGGCGGCAACATCTTCGGGGAGCTGATGGAGGCGGTAAAGCATGCCTCGCTGGGGCAGATCACCCATGCGCTTTACGAGGTCGGGGGGCAGTACCGCCGGAACATGTAGGAGCGGCAGCGAGGTTTCGGCCACCTTGCCGTCCGTCCTCAGAGTTTCCTTGTGCGGCGTAGCGCTGCTACGCCTCCGCGGAACTCCTGCGGGTGACGACAATCTGGCCGAAACCTCGCTGCCGCAAGTACAACCCATCTGCCCTACTTTCCCTGAATCCTTGAGGCCTCAAGGATTCGGCTCTTTACGAATGAGCTGTTCGGTGTAAAATTACCCGGACCGTATTTCATTAAGCTCAGGAGTCATATCATGACAACCCCGCACGAGACCTCTTTCTATCAGACCCTGTCGCTGTCCGACCCGGCGCTCCGCCGGCGCTTCATGGTCATCGACGAGCCGCTCCAGGGGAATCTCCGCTTCGGCCTGCTGCTGGAGATCCTGGACAAGGTAGCCGAGGAGACCGCCCTCAACTACGTCAACCGCTTCTACCCCGAGGCGAGGGTGGTGACCGCTGCCATCGACAACATCCTGGTGCGCCATGCCGCCGATGTCACCAAAGACCTGGTGTTCGAGGCAAGGATCAACCATGTGGGCCGTTCGTCCCTGGAGATCGGCATCCGGGTGGAACAGCCGGGCGAGCCGGCCAACCATATCGCCTCCTGCTACTTCACCATGGTCGCCCGCTCCGGCATGGGGGACAATGCGGTCAGCGTGGCGCTCCCGCCACTGGAGTACCATGAAATGACCGAACAGGCGCGAGCTCGCAAGGCCCTGGAGCGCAGGGAAGAGTACAAGCAGCAGCAGGTGGCCCTCCACGAACCGCCGACCCGCGAGGAGTTCGAGCTGCTCGCCTCGCTCCATGCCGCCCAGGAGGATTACGACTTTCGGGGGCTCCTGACCGGGCGGCTGGGGGCCGATGCCTGGGAGCGGATGTATCCGGAACAGGAGAACGTGCCGAAAAAGATCTTCGGCGGCTACCTGATCCGCCGGGCCTACGAGGTCGCCTCCATCTGCTCAGAGCTGGTGGCGCCGGACCGCTCCATTATCGCCGCCGTGAACCGGATAAACTTCTTCCACCCGGTCAGGATGGGGGACAAGCTCCACCACACCAGCCGGGTGGTCTACACCAACGGCAGTTTCGTCTGCGTGGAGGCGAGCATCGAGCGAATCAGCCGCGAACGGACCGCCAAGGCCCTCTCCAACTCCTGCCTGTTCACCTTTGTGAACGTGGACCGGAACCTGGTCCACCGGCCGGTGCCGCCGGTCTACCCAACCACCTATGCCGAGGACGCCCGCTATCTGGCAGCACACCGCAGCTACCAGGCGATCGTGGCGCACCACGAGATCATCTGAGCTGAAAAAGCTTTTGAAACACGGAGCAACGGAGTTG
This sequence comes from Geobacter argillaceus, assembly GCF_007830735.1. Classification (GTDB taxonomy): domain Bacteria; phylum Desulfobacterota; class Desulfuromonadia; order Geobacterales; family DSM-12255; genus Geomobilibacter; species Geomobilibacter argillaceus. The sequence goes on along the minus strand of NZ_VLLN01000027.1, from coordinate 34,611 downwards.
GATCTTGTAGAAGGTTAACTCAAGACGATTTTGGCACACACCTGGAGAGGAGCAGTACTTTTTTATTCAACTTCCTGATTTCTCCGTTGCTTCGTTGCTCCGTGTTATTCTGACTGCCGTTTTTCAGATTCACTACTCAGGGAGGGAGAACAATGCTTACCAAAATGGAATCGGAACAGCGGATCATCCGCCTGCAACAGGAACTGCGCGCCAAGGGGATCGACGGCGCGCTCATCATCCATGCCATCGATGTCTACTACTTCAGCGGTACCCGCCAGACCGCCACCCTCTGGGTTCCGGCCGACGGCAACCCGCTGCTCATGGTGCGCAAGAGCCTTACCCGCGCCGTAAAGGAGAGCATGATCGAAAAGACCGTGCCCTTCCCTTCCAGCAAGGAGTTCCCGGCCCTGTTCAGCGACACGGTGAAGAAGGTCGGCATCACCTTCGATGTGGTGCCGGTGCAGCAGTACAACTACTTCGCCAAGCTCCTTCCAGGCCGGGAATTCGTCGACATTTCCGGCATCAACCGGGAGCTCCGCTCGGTCAAGACGGCCTGGGAACTGGAGCAGATGCGCCGCTGCGGGACAAAGCTCGCCGCTATCTTCCGGCAGGTGCCGGAATTCCTCCGTACCGGCCTGCGGGAGATCGACGTGGCAGCCGAGTTCGAGGCTCGGCTGCGCAGGATCGGCAGCGAGGGGAATGTCAGGATGCGGGCCTACAACCAGGAGCTGTTCCACGGGTTGACGGTCTCGGCAACCAGCGCCGCCGAGCCCGGGTTCTTCGATGGTGCCGTCACCGGACAGGGGCTCTCCAGCGCCTTCCCCCACGGCGCCTCCACGGCTGAGATCCGGCGGGACACGCCGGTAATGCTCGACTACACCGGCACCTTCAACGGCTACATCGTCGACATGTCCCGCTTCTTCGTGATCGGCACCCTGGCCCCGGAGCTGCGGCACGCCTTCGACACCGCCCTGGCCATCCAGCAACAGATCGTGGAGAACCTGAAGCCGGGCGTCATCTGCGAAGAGCTGTTCCTGAAGTCGCTGGAACTGGCCGAACAGGCCGGACTGGGCAAGAACTACATGGGAGTGCCGGGTGAAAACGCCAGGTTCGTCGGTCACGGCGTCGGGCTGGAACTGGACGAATTCCCGGTCCTGGCCCAAGGGTTCAAGGTACCGCTTAAGGAAGGCCAGACCATCGCCGTTGAGCCGAAGTTCGTCCTCCCCGGTTTCGGCGTGATCGGCATCGAGAACACCTTTGCCGTCACCCCCCATGGCGGTGAAAAACTTACCGACCTGCCGGACGACATCGTCAGCCTGTAACGGGGCTTCTCCGCCAGCAGCCCTTGCAACACGGGGCGGTCGACGGGCCGCCCCTCTTTCCCCAACGTCCTATTCCGCCTGCAGGCACCTCCTGTAGCAACGCCGCAACGGCATCAGACATACCAGGCATCCTCTCGCGGATGTCACAAAGAATACGAAGCAATCAAACAGCTTTAAAAAAACATGTCATCTCTGAAACGTGACATGTCAGTAGTTCCAACCCCTTCTATTATTCCGCGGCCGTTGCGCCTTCGCGCGAGCCAATGTCTTTAGCTAGTCATTTTATGCTCTTCACTGCCACTTCTTCGCGACAGTGCATGCACGAAACATTTTCGCATCACAATAATTGCGTTTTAAAATTGCTTGACTTGTACGTAAACGACGCGTATATTCAACCCCAAAATCAACCCGGAGGAGCAGGATGAACGAACTCTTTGTGGTGGAAGCGTTACGAACCCCGTTTGGCTCGTTTGGCGGCATGTTTGCCGACGTCGAGGCTCCGCAACTCGGTGCGACCGTAATCCGCGGCCTTCTGCAGAAGACCGGACTGGCGGCCGACCAGGTGGACGAGGTCATCGTCGGCCAGGTCCTCTCCGGCGGCTGCGGCCAGGCCCCTGCCCGACAGGCGATGCGGGCTGCCGGCATTCCCGACTCGGCCCACGCCCTGACCATCAACAAGGTCTGCGGCAGCGGCCTCAAGGCAATCATGCTCGGTGCCGACAGCATCCGGCTCGGCGAATCCAGCGTGGTCATCGCCGGCGGCATGGAGAACATGTCCCTTGCCCCCTACATCCTGCCCAAGGCCCGGACCGGCTACCGGATGGGACACGGCCAGCTGCTGGACCTGATGATCTACGATGGGCTGCAGGACCCCTACACCGGCCGTCACATGGGCGATATCGGCGAGGCGAGCGCGGAGCGGGGCGGTCTTACCCGGGAGCAGCAGGACGCCTTTGCCGTCCGTTCCTACGAACTGGCGCGGGCAGCGGTGCAGAACGGCACCTTTGCCGATGAGATCGTACCGGTGGTGAAGAAGGGGAAAAAGGGGGAGGAAACCCTGGCCCTGGACGAGGAGCCGCTCAAGGGGGACCCGGCCAAGCTGCCGCAGTTGAAGGCGGTCTTCAAGAAGGACGGCACCATCACCGCCGGCAACGCCTCCAGCATCAACGACGGTGCCGCCCTGGCACTGTTGACCGACAGCAGCGGACTAAAAAAACATAACCTCACCCCCAAGGCACGCATCGTGGCCACGGCCACGGAAAGCCGCCATCCCGACAACTTCCCCGAGGCCCCCATCGGCGCCATCGAAAAGGTCTGTGCCAGGGCCGGTCTGAAGCCGGCCGACATCGACCTGTTCGAGATCAACGAGGCGTTCGCCTCGGTGGCACTGCTGGCGATCAAGGGGCTCGGCCTGCCGCTGGACAAGGTCAACGTCAACGGCGGCGCCTGCGCCATCGGCCACCCCATCGGCGCCAGCGGCGGCCGGCTGGCGGCAACGGTCATCCGCGAACTGCACCAGAGGAAACAGCGCTACGGTCTGGCCACGCTCTGCATCGGCGGCGGCGAGGCGGTGGCGGTCATTTTCGAACGGACTTAAGAACCATTTTAAACACAGAGCAACTGAGCAACGGAGCAAGACTCTGCCCCCGAATCTTGAATCGCGATTTCTCTGTTGCTCCGTGTTATTCCCTCTTTTAAACGTTATTCGGGAGGTAATTCATGATCACGACAGTCGGGGTGCTCGGCGCGGGACAGATGGGAAACGGCATTGCCCACGTCTTCGCCCAGTATGGGTACCGGGTTTTTCTCTACGACATCTCCGAGGCACAGCTTGAAAAGGCGGTCAATACCATCCGCCAGAACCTGGAGCGCCAGGCCAGGAAGGGTGCCATTGCCGAGTCTCTGGTGGGTGAGACGGTCGGCCGGATCACGGCCACGAAGAATATGGCCGACCTGGCCGGCTGCGACTTCTGCGTCGAGGCGGTCACCGAGCACGAACCGCTGAAGCTGGATATCTTTCGCAAGCTGGACGAGATCGTCCAGCCGGGTGCCATTCTCGCCTCCAACACCTCCTCCATCCCGATCACCAAGATCGCCTCGGTCACCAAGCGGCCCACCAAGGTGATCGGCATGCACTTCATGAACCCGGTGCCGGTCATGAAACTGGTGGAGGTGATCCGCGGCCACGCCACCAGCGACGAGACCTTTTCCCTTACCGCAGCGCTGGTGGCCGGGCTGGAGAAGGAGATGGCGGTTTCCCAGGACTATCCCGGCTTCATCGTCAACCGGGTGCTGATCCCGATGATCAACGAGGCGATCTTTGCCCTTTACGAGGGGATCGCCACGGCCGAGGACATCGACAAGGGGATGAAGCTCGGCACCAACCAGCCGATGGGACCGCTCGTGCTTGCCGACTTCATCGGCTTGGACACGGTGCTGGCCATAGCGGGCGTCCTGTACGACGGCTTCAAGGACCCGAAGTACCGCCCCTGCCCGCTGCTGGTGAAGATGGTCAATGCGGGGGACCTGGGGAGGAAGTCGGGACGGGGTTTTTACACCTATTAACGTCGGACACTGTAGGGGCGAATCTTGTATTCGCCCGCTGCATGGGCGATCACAAGGATCGCCCCTACGGGAGGATCATATGGAATACAAAACCCTGTTGATCGAAAACAATGCCGGTGTTGCCACCCTCACGGTCAACCGGCCGGAGAGTCTGAACGCCCTCAACAGCGAACTCCTGGGAGAGCTGGCCTGCGCCCTGTACGAGCTCGAATACGACCCGGCCGTCAAGGTGGTGGTGCTGACCGGGGCCGGCGAAAAGGCGTTCGTGGCCGGGGCCGACATCAAGGAGATGGCTCCCATGACCTCCTACGAGGGACACCGGTTCGCACTCAAGGGACAGCATGTCATGATGGCCATGGAGAAGATGAAGAAGCCGGTCATTGGCGCAGTCAACGGCTTTGCCCTGGGGGGCGGCCTGGAACTGGCGCTGGGGTGCGACTTCATCTATGCCTCCACCAGGGCCAAGCTCGGCTTCCCGGAAGTGACGCTGGGGATCACGCCCGGCTTTGGCGGCACCCAGAACCTGGCGCGGCTGATCGGCAAGAGCAGGGCCAACGAGCTGATCTTCACCGGCAGGATGATCACGGCCGACAAGGCCCTGGCCTGGGGGATCGTCAACGAGCTGTTCCCCCCGGAGGAGCTGCTGGCCAAGACACAGGAGACGGCCGCCGCCATTGCCGGCGCAGGGGCGCTCGGCGTTTCCTACGCCAAGGACGCCATTGCCAACGGGCTGAACATGACCAAGGAGGACGGCTTCCGCTACGAGGCTTCCCTGTTCGGGGTCCTGTTCTCCACCGAGGACCAGAAGGAAGGGATGGGGGCGTTCGTGGAGAAGCGGAAGGCAGCATTCAAAGGAAAATAATGTAGGGGCGCGGTCGCCGCGCCCTAGGCGGGGAAACCGGGCGGGGAAACCCCGCCCCTACGCACATACGGAGGAGAGACCGATGAATTTCGAACTGAGCCAGGACCACAGGGTATTGCAGGACAGCGTACGCGACTTCGTCAACAAGGAGATCAAGCCGCTCGCCATGCAGATCGACGAGGAGCATATGATCCCCGACGCCTTGGTGAGAAAGATGGGGGAGATGGGATTTCTCGGCAGCTACTTCCCCGAGGAGTATGGTGGAGCCGGCCTGGACATGCTTTCATACTCCATTGTTGTGGAAGAGGTCTCCAAGGCGTGCGGCTCCAGCGGCGTCCTGATCTCGGCCCACACCTCCCTTGCCTGCGGCCCGATCTACACCTTCGGCAGTGAGGAGCAGAAAAAGCAGTGGCTTCCTCCCCTGAACCGGGGCGAGATCATTGGCTGTTTCCTCCTGACCGAGCCGGACGCCGGAAGCGACGCCGGCGCCATTGCCACTACCTACAAGCGGGACGGAGACCACTTCGTGGTCAACGGCTCCAAGATCTTCATTACCAACGGCGGCTACAAGGGAACCGGCGTGCTGTTCGCCACCCATGACAAGAGCCTCAAGCACAAGGGGGTTTCCGCCTTCATCATCGACCTGAACAGTCCGGGCGTGGAGATCCTGAAGAACGAGAAGAAGCTCGGCATCCGGGGGAGCTACACCACCGCTTTTGCCCTGGACAGTGTCCGTATCCCCGCGGAAAACCTCCTCGGCCAGGAGGGACAGGGGTTCAAGATCGCCATGGACACCCTGAACGGCGGCCGGATCGGCATCGCCTCCCAGGCGCTCGGGATCGCCGAGGGGGCCTTTGAGCGGGCACTGGCCTACTCCAAGGAGCGCAAGCAGTTCGGCGCCCCGATCTGCGACCTGCAGGCGATTCAGTTCAAGCTGGCCGACATGTATGCCCGGATCGAGACCAGCAAGCTGATGACCTACAAGGCCGCCTGCCTGAAGGACAGCAAGAAGAACTACACCATGGAATCGGCCATGTGCAAGATGCTCGCCTCGGAAGCTGCCACCTACGTCACCAAGGAGGCGATCCAGATCCACGGCGGCTACGGTTTCATCTGCGACTACGAGGTGGAGCGGATGTACCGCGATGCCAAGATCACCGAGATCTACGAGGGGACCAATGAGGTGCAGAGGGTGGTCATTTCCAAGCTGCTGTTGTCGTAAGGTCTGATGGTTTTTGTAGGGGCGAATCTTGTATTCGCCCGCTGCGTGGGCGATCACAAGGATCGCCCCTACAAGGAATCAATCTATGGAATCAACCCGCGAGATCTACTGGAACGTCGGCCACGGCGTGGTCATCCCCATGTACATCCTGAGCTTTGCCGCCGTGGCACTGCTGGCATGGGGCTTCTGGAAGCGCCTCCCCATGTACCGCCTGGGAAAGCCATTGAATCGCTTCGACCGGTACGAGGAGCGGGTGAAGTTGCTCATTGCCGACGTCTTCAGCCAGGAGAAGATCCAGCGGGTCAAGGACGGCGGCATCCCCCATGCTCTCTTCTTCTGGGGGTTTCTCACCCTGTTTGCCGGCACCACACTGGTGATGTTCCAGGCCGATTTCTTCACGCCGCTGATGCAGGTAAACATCCTGTCCGGCCCTTTCTACGAGGCGTTCTCCCTGGTGCTGGACATCGCCGGCATCGTGGCCATCCTGATGCTGGCCGGCCTCTTCATCCGCCGCTTCATCATCAAGCCGCCGGGACTTGAGACCATCGACCAGGACTACATCATCCACCTGCTCCTGTTCGCCATCCTGATCACCGGCTTCCTGATCGAAGGGGCGCGGATGGCCGTGACCGAACTGCAGCAGAACCCCCGCCTGGCTCACTTCTCTCCCGGCGGCTTACTCGTGGCCCAGCTCTTCACGAGTTTCACCCCGGAATCGATCAGAACCACCCACAAAATCCTCTGGTGGCTCCACTTCGCCCTGGTGCTCGGCTTCTTCTACGCCATCCCGTATACCAAGCTGCGCCACATCTTCACCACCAGCATCAACTCCTTCTTTGCCCCGTTCGAGGACAAGGGATTCATCCCCACCATCAACATGGAGGAAGAAGGGGTCGAACAGTTCGGCGCGGCCAGGGTCACCGACCTCACCTGGAAGGACATCTTCGACGCCGATGCCTGCACCACCTGCAAGCGGTGCCAGGACCGCTGCCCGGCCTGGGCCACCGACAAGCCCCTCTCCCCCATGAAGGTGGTCAAACAGATCGGCGAGGCAGCCCTCGGCAACCCCGCAAGCGACCTCTGTCAGGTGGTGAGCCAGGACGTCCTCTGGGCCTGCACCACCTGCCGGGCCTGCCAGGACATCTGCCCGGCCAACATCGAGCACGTCAACAAGATCCTGGAGATGCGCCGCAACCTTACCCTCATGGAAGGCGCCTTCCCCGGCGACGAGGTAAGGACCGCCACCGGCAACACCGAGGTGAACGGCAACCCGTTCGGCCTTGCCTATGCGAGCCGGGGCGAGTGGGCCGAGGGGCTCGACGTCACCCTCATGGAGAGCGGCGCCGAGGTAGATATCCTCTACTTTGTCGGCTGCTACGCCTCCTTTGACAAGCGAAACCGGGAGGTGGCCAGGAACTTCGTCAGAATCTGCGCCAGCGCCGGGATACGGGTCGGCATCCTCGGCAAGGAGGAGAAGTGCTGCGGCGAGCCGGTCAGAAAGCTGGGGAACGAGTACCTGTACCAGATGGTGGCGGCTGAGAACATCGAGCTGATCAAGGGATATGGCGTGAAGCGGATCGTCACCACCTGCCCCCACTGCTTCAACACCCTGGCCCGCGACTACAGGGACCTGGGGATGGATCTGCCGGTGGAGCACTACACCACTTTTATCCACGCACTGCTGAAAAAGGGAGAGATCAACCTCAAGGCGGCCGAAGAACCGTTCAGCTACACCTACCACGACTCCTGCTACATCGGCCGCTACATGGACATCCTCGACCAGCCGCGGGAGATCCTCGCCCGGGCCGGCGGCAGGCTCACCGAAATGGCCCAATCCGGGTACGACAGCTTCTGCTGCGGCGCCGGCGGCGGCCGGATTCTGGCCGAGGAGAAGATCGGCACCAAGATCAGCGAAACCAGGGTCAGGATGGCCACCGACACCGGAGCACCGCTCCTGGTCTCCAACTGCCCCTTCTGCCTCACCATGTTCGAGGACGGCATCAAGACCGGCGGCGCCGAAGGGGCGATCGTCGTCAGGGACCTGGCGGAGATCGTGGCGGAAAGAATCGCGTTTTCGTAGGGGCGAATCTTGTATTCGCCCATTGAAAGGGCGATCACAAGGATCGCCCCTACCCATCAGAATTAACAGGAGAGTCCATGAACCTTCTTGACGGCATAACGATTGTCAACCTCTCGGTCAACCTGCCGGGCCCGGCAGCGGCGCGGCGGCTGGCGGAGCTGGGAGCGGCCGTGATCAAAGTGGAGCCGCCCACGGGCGACCCGATGGTTCTGTACCACGCCGACTGGCATCGGAACCTGGGCACGGGCTCGACGATCGTCACCCTCGACCTGAAGGCGGCCGAAGGGCGTGCCCAGATGATGGCGCTCCTGGCCGATGCGGACCTCCTCATCACCTCCAGCCGACCGGCGGCCATGGAGAGGCTGGGGCTGGACTGGACAACACTGCACGAAAAGCTCCCGCGGCTCTGCCAGGTGGCCGTTGTCGGTTATCCCTCCCCCCGCGAGAACGAGGCCGGCCACGACCTCACCTACCAGGCCACGCTGGGGCTCCTGAACCCGCCCCATATGCCACGCTCCCTGCTGGCCGACATGGCCGGCGCCGAAAAGACGGTCAGTGCCGCCCTGGCGCTGCTTTTGGCCCGTGAACGGGGCCATGGCGGCGGCTATGCCGAAGTGGCCCTGTCCGATGCGGCCGCAGCCATGGCCGAACCGCTCCGCTTCGGCACCACAGCGCCGGGAGCCATCTTCGGCGGCGGCATTCCCGAATACAACGTGTACCGGACCATGGACGGCTGGGTTGCCGTGGCAGCCCTGGAACCCCATTTCAAGACACGGCTGGAGGAGGCACTGGCTGTGCGAACCAGAGACGAGTACCAGGCCGCGTTCCTGACGAAAAGTTCCGCGGACTGGCAGCAGTGGGGACAGGAGCGGGATGTGCCGATCGTTGCCGCCCGGATGTAACCAACCACCAGACTGGAGGAGAGCAATGTTTCTCGATCTGACGGAAGAGCAGAAACTGATTCAGGACACCGCCCGGGAGTTCGCCAAGGCCGAGCTGGAGCCGGTGGCGGCCCAGCTTGACCAGGGGCACGACCGGGCACCGATGCTCGCCAACCTGAAAAAGCTGGCCGAGCTCGGCTTCATGGGGCTGAACGTCCGCGAGGAGTTCGGCGGCACCGAAGCCGGCACCATCGGCTTCAGCCTGGTCATGACCGAGATTGCCCGGGCCTGCGCCTCCACGGCCGTGACCGTGTCGGTCAGCAACATGGTCTGCGAGGTGATCCAGGCCATCGGCAACGAAGCGCAGAAAAAGGCGTACATCCCGAAGATCTGCTCCGGCGAGTATGCCGCCGGCGGCTTTGCCCTGACCGAGACCGGCGCCGGCTCCGACCCGTCCGGCATGGTCACCCGGGCGGTTGACGACGGGGATAGCTATGTGCTGAACGGCACCAAAATTTTTATCACCAGCGCCCCCTACGCCGGGGTCTTCGTGGTCTGGGCGGTAACCGACAAGGAGGCCCCCAAGGGAAAGGGGATCAGCTGCTTCCTGGTGGAGGCGGGCACCAAGGGGCTGGTCATCGGCAAGGAAGAAAAGAAGATGGGGCAGCACGCCTCGGCCACCAACGAGGTCATCTTCGACGACTGCCGCATCCCGAAATCGGCACTCATGGGGAAACTGAACGACGGCTTCCGCACCGCCGTGGCGGAACTGGCCGGCGGCCGGATCGGCATCGGGTCGCTGGGACTGGGTGTGGGTCTGGCAGCCATGGACCATGCCACCCGCTACACCACGGAGCGGTCACAGTTCGGCCAGAAGATCAGCAACTTCCAGGCGATCCAGTGGATGGTTGCCGACCACTACACGGAACTTGAAGCGGCCCGTCTGCTGCTGATGAATGCGGCCTTCCGCAAGGACAGCGGCAAGACGTTCGCCAAGGAAGCCTCCATGGCCAAGATGTATGCCACCGAAGCGGCCAACCGTGCCTGCTTCGCCGCCGTACAGATGCTCGGCGGTTACGGCTACACCCAGGACTTCCCGGTGGAACGGTATGCCCGCGACGCCCGCATCACCGCCATCTACGAGGGGACCAACGAGATCCAGCGGGTGATCATCTCCCGGGAGATACTGCGGAACTTCAATTGAACGAATATCAGAAAAGAGTTTACCCCAAGCCGGAACCAAACAGAAAAAACCAAAGGCTATTCAACACGGATCAACGCTGATAACAGCGGATCAACGCGGATAAAAGCGAAACAGAAATAGATTTTTCAAGTCCGCGTAAATCCAGTCAATCCGCGTCCATCCGCGTTCAATTGCAGTTCAGGTTTGCTCACTTCTTGTGAAGTCTTACGTCGTAAGCGCCTAAAAGGAGGAATACATGGGCAACAGCAAGCGCATCACCCTGCAGCAGGCCGCCGAGATCGTCAAGGACGGCTCCAGTCTCACCTTTTCCGGCTTCACCATCTGGCGACGCCCCATGGCCCTGGTCTATGAACTGATCCGCCAGGGACGAAAGGGGCTCCACCTGATCGAGGTGAACGGCGGCCCCCATACCGAATTCCTGGTCGGCGCCGGCTGCGTCGATATCTGGGAATCGTGCTGGGTCGGCCACGAACTGTACGGCAAGTATGGCGCCAACCTCTCCCGCCGGGTGGGGAACAAGGAGATCCTCGTCGAGGACTACAGCCACGCGGAGATGATGTTCCGGTTCGCCGCCGCGGCCAGCGGCGCCCCCTATGCCGTCACCCAGACCTCGCTGGGAACCGACATCCACAACCCGGCGTACGACACCCTGGGCAACGCCGGCAGGCGCGACGGCAAACGGATCGCCAGCCAAAAGTACGTCTTCACCGAGGACCCGTTCTTCGGCGCCGGCTCCCAGGTGCTGGTGCCGGCAGCCAAGGTGGACATCGCGATCATGTGCGTGCAGCAGGTGGGGGAAGAGGGGACGGTGCGGGTGAGTGGCCAGTACTATTCCGACCCGGAAGCGGCCCGGGCCGCGGACATCACCATCGTCATGGCCGAGGAGATCGTGCCCGAGGAGTACCTGCGGCGCAATGCCGACCAGAACACCATCGTCAGCTTCGAGGTGGACCACATCCTTGAGTGTCCCTTCGGCGCCCACCCCACCGGCATGTTCGGCCGCTACGACGTGGACGGCGCCTTCCTCAAGGATTTTTACGGCAAGACCCGCACCCAGGAAGGGTTTGACGAGTTCGCGAAGGAGTGGATCTTCGGCCTGGACCAGATGAGCTACCTGGACAAGCTCGGGTGGCCGCGAATGCTGAATCTCAAGGCCAATACCGCGCTCAACTACTCCACATCGGTGAAAAGGGGGCAATGAAATGACCACGAACTATGCGAACCCGGAAGAGTACGGGCTGGCCGATCTGCTCTGCTGTGCCGCCTCCCGCGAGGTGCAGGACAACGAGATCGTCTTTGCCGGCACCGGCCTCCCCATGGTGGCGATCATGCTGGCCCAGAAGACCCATGCCCCGAATCTGAAGCTGATCTTCGAGGCCGGCACCCTGGACGGGCGGCCGCCGGAGATTCCCACCTCCGTGGGGGATGCCCGCTGCGAGATGGGGGCATCCCGCGCCTCGGGGCTCTATGACGCCTTCAGCATCGCCCAGCGGGGGTACGTGGACCTCGGCTTCCTCGGCGGCGCGGAAGTGGACGAGTACGGCAACGTGAACACTACGGTCATCGGCGACTACCTGAATCCGGAGCTCCGCCTCACCGGCAGCGGCGGCAACCCGGACATCAACTCCTTTGCCAAGCGGACCGTCTTCATCATGGTCCACGAAAAAAGGCGGTTCACCCCCCACGTCAGCTACATCACCAGCCCGGGGTGGCGGGTGAAGAAATGGCCGGGCGGCGAGTTCGTCCATCGTCGGGAGCTGTACGGCGCCGCCTTCCGGGGGGGACCGTCGGCGGTGATCAGCACGGCCGGGGTCTTCCGGTTCGACGACGAGACCGGCCGGATCTACCTGGACAGCTGCCACCCCGGCAAGAGCCCGGCAGAGATCCGGGAGATGTGCCACTTCGATCTGGACATCTCCCGCGTCAGCGGCGAAACCCTCCCCCCGACCCGGGAGGAGCTCCGCCTGATCCATGAGGTGCTGGACCCGGAGCAGATCTTCATTCCCAAGGTGAAGAAGGGGTAACACACGGTACCCTTGATGCAAAAAGGCCCCTGTTGCGAACCGACCGCAGCAGGGGCTTGTTGTCGCCCGGACAGCCCGGGAATAAGGGCCCGCTCAACAGAGAGGGAGCCTACTCTGCCACCAGATAGGGGAGTTGGAAATTTCCGGCGACAATGCCGGGCACCGTAATATCTTCATCAAGCGATTCCCAGCGCAGGGCATAGCCATTGAGCCGCAGCGTGACTTCAGCCAGTTGCTCATCGGTGGCAACGGCCAGCAGTTTGAAACGTGCCGCAGGAAAACCGATTATCCTGCCGTCGGTAAGCTCGACAAAGACGGTCCGTTGTTCCGTCCAGGCTCTTATTGCTGCCGGTTCGGTCAGTTCATTTTTTCGTGCCGTGGATTTCATCCCATTTCTCCGTGAGCAGAGCCGCATGCTCATAAACAAGCCATATCATAACGAAACAACCCACGAAACATTCATAAATCAAAGCGCGATCTTCAATAAAGGATCATCCCCTGGCGGGAAAGTTCCTTGCCAGGTACAGCCGGAGCGTGTCCGCGAAATCGGTCTCCTGGTCGCCGCGGTAGACCATGGACGAGGCGATTTCCGCGGCCAGGATGGCAAAGAGGTATTTCCTGGGCATCCGGCCGATCCGCTTGCGGTACCGGGGCTCCTCGCGGATGATCCGCGGCAGGTGGGAGAGAATCGCCCGCCTGAACAGCGGCTGGTCACAGAGGTCGGGCTGCCCCTGGAAGAAGCGGAACAGCCGGGCGTAATGGCCGTTTATTTCACTGCTCAGGCTATCGGATATCTCGGTACAGAGAAGTGTGGGGTGCTCGCGGCGGCGCTTCAGGATCAGCCTGGCCTCGTCCTCGGCCCGCTTCTCCAGGATCGTCAGCACATCCCCCACGTAGTGCTCCTTGTCGGCCAGGAACTCCTGTTCGCTCAGGAGCAGGTTGGCGATGATCTCGTAGGAGGAGGAGATGACGCCGCACTTGTTGGCCGAGGCGTCGCGCATGATCAGGATACCCTTCTTCTGCAGCTGGACGCGGGCCTCGGGGGTGATGAAGGAGTTGGCCCCCTCCACGATCGCCTTGGCCGACGGTGTGCCGTCCGGCTGAAAGAACCGCTCCCAGTTGTCGCTGTCGATGGTCTCGGGACGGCCGCCACCCGGGATGAACAGGTCTGCCGGTACACTGAAGACCAGGTCGCCGTATTCCCGGGAGAACTCGTCAATGGAGATCCATTCCTCCTGCAGGACCGACCCTCGCTTCGTCACCTTCCGGTAGAGCTCCCGGAGCCCTTCCCGGCGGCTGCCGGTGCGAAAGAGCATGAAGCCGCCCGGGTGGAGTGCCTCAGGATCAAAGGCGTCCAGATCCTGCTTGAGCAGAATCCGCTTGAGCGCGCCATGATCGGCCCCCTCCAGGTCGCACACGGCAGCGGTACCGTCCAGGATCAGCCGGATCCGCACCTGGGGACAGCGCTCCAGGATCAGCCGCATGGCGTTCCCGGCCACGTCGCCGTTGGGCCCGCCGGTGAACTTCATCGAGAACGGCTCGGTCCGGATATCGATCCCCAGCTCCTTCATGGTGATCTCGGCGAACTTCACCACCCCGGTGGAGGTGACCCCGTACTCCTTGTGGTTGATCCCCACCTTTTTGCTGGAGATGATGCCGATTCCCAGCAGGTAGCCCCGCTGGCTGGAAAGCTTGGCAATCGCCTCGATCATGCTGTCGTGCATGTTCTCGTCCGGCCCGAGCTCGATCGGCTCCTCCTCCCGGAAGTAGTCCACCACCGCCGGATGACTGGCCACACCGTCTGAAGTGGTGAAGATATCCAGAAAGGCGCTGGTGACGCCGTACTGGAGCTTGAAGAGGCGCCAGTTTTCCATCTCCCGCTCCCGTTCCCGCATCATGTCCGAGGCGTCCAGGATCATCACCAGCTTGGAGCCCCCTTCATAGATATCCTTGTTCTTCAGGTGCTGGGTGTGGGCCAGGACGAAGTTCTCCCGGAACAGGGTATTGGCATTGGTGATGAAGTCATCGGCGTTGCGGGCGATGACCGTCCGCCACCCCCCCCGGGCGATGTCCGAGAAGCCGATGTGATAGCCGAAACCGTACCGGCTGAAGAAGAAGGTGATCCGAAAAGGCACGACCTGGGGGAGGTCGGCAATGAATTCGTGGCCAAGTCCGGCCAGGTAGGCCGGGTCGAGACGGAAGGCCAGGGCCTGCTTCTCGACGACGAAGAAATTGGTCTTCAGGGTGTGGGTAATGAAGGCCAGGCAACAGCGGAAGATGGAGCGCCGCACCTCGTCCAGGTAGCGGTGCCCGGTGTTGTACTCAACGACGGCCCGCACCGTTTCGTCCAGCAGCCGCTCATAGAGCGCGGTCCGGTCGGCAATGGCCGGGTCGAAACGGGCCCGGAAGAGCTGCGCCAGCTGCAGAGAGATCTCGGGATGGGAAAGGAACGCCCCCCGCACATCGTCCAGGCCGAAGCGGTCCGGCTGGTTGTGGGCCAGGTTGGTGTGGCAGAAGGCGATGAAGGCGTTGACCAGCGAGGCGTCCTCGCCGGCCATGAGGCCGGTGGTCACCAGTTCCCGGTAGGCCTGGGAACGGGTGGCCAGGATCTGGGTGTTGGACAGCTCCTGCTGGAGCGCGGTGAACGACCGGTCGCACTTCCCCAGCACCCCGCCATCCCGGCAGCGCACGTAGAACGTTCCCAGGAAGTACGGGTGGATGCCGTTGGAGATGGTGAGACAGTAGGCCCGGTTCACCGCCAGATCGAGCCGGTTGAACACCTCCATCACCTGGAGGAGGAAATCATACTGGGGTGGGTTGCCGACCGCGAAAAAGACCCGCGACTCCCTGACCGCACCGCTGTTTTCCATCTCCTCCACATCCAGGTAGAGCCCGCCCCGCCGGTTCGCCTCCTGGTAGAGGCGGAGCAGTTGTGCCACCCGGCGGGGGGGTGAGATCCGGACGTAGTTCTCGTTGTTCAGCCAGATGATCCTGAGGAGTCGGTCCAGGTTCTTCAGGTCGAATTCGGGATAATATTTCCGCAGCGCCGTTGCCACCTGCCGCCTGATCCGGGAAGGGACGACCACCTCTTTGCCGGCGAGGATATCTTCGTTGCACTTGCGGTCGAACTCGAAACGCTGGATCTCCAGCACCTGGTCGAGCCCCGGGATCTGATCGTCCGAATGGGCGATCATGGCGTAGGAGATCTCCCGCTCCTGCACCCGGCGCAGGGTGTCGTACAGGGTCCCGGGCTGATTGACCAGGGCCATGATGAGGGAGTTGTCCCGGTCGGCCAGGAGAAGGCGGCGGTTCCTGTGCAGGCTTCCCAGCTCCCGGCCCAGCATGGCGAGCGCTTCCGGCTCGTCTTTCATGGCAATGAAGAAATAGGGGTTCATCTGTTCCCGGAGCCAGCGGCGGTTTGCCGCCCGCTCGGAGGCCGGGGTGGAAGCTGCGTTCATAGTGAAGAACTCCTCTCGCTGTTCATATGGCTTACCCAAGTATACACATTTTCCGCGCAAGCATAAGTGAGGAGGCGCCGGTGAACCACACGCCCCAACAGCAATGCAGCACCTGAACCTTGACATAAAAAGAAATGTTCCAAAAGAACGATAAGAGGACAGGTACCAAATTGAGACGAAAGAGCCAAGATCAGTCCGATCGCGGGAGGGGAACTTGCGGAGTGATACAGACTTGATTTCAGCTCCACCCTGGGCTATTATGCGTTCGCTCCAAAACAGTTTCATTGGTATACGATAATACTAAACCATCCGCGAGGATGGGGCGGAAAGCCTACAGGGTCTCACCGAGACAGCCGGGTTGCCGAAATACTCCAGATTTCGGCCCCGGCTTTTTTGTTGCCGCTGGCTGGGGCCAGAGAGGAGGTGATTCCACGTAAAGCGGCATGCATTTCAAAGCCTTATACTATTTCCGGAGGAAGAGATGAAAAAAATAGCCGTATGTGCATGTTTCGCCCTTATTGTGTCCATGGCATCCACTGCCCTTGCAGACAGCATCCAGAACAGGTTCGGCGTCACCGGCCGCATCGGGTTCCTGGTCCCCGCGGACAGCGAATTCAACGACTTCCCGCATTATCGGAAGTCTGATACCGACACGGGCGTGATCGGGGGGGGCGGTTTCATCTATGGTATCGACAAGAACTGGGCAGCGGAGCTGGATATCACCCACACGGAGTTCCGTGCCCATGACGGTTTCGGATTCGAAGAAGGCGATTTCGCCACCACCGACATCTCCCTGGGAGCCCAGTACCGCTTCATCAACCTGCCCGTGAAGAAGCTCGTACCCTATGCCGGTGCCGGCCTCGACATCCTGGTCAACGATTTCTCGCCGGTTGACGGTTCCGGCGGGAGCGCGGACAGCGTCGTGGGGGTCCACCTGTCGGGCGGGGTCGACTACTTCGTGCTCAAGCAATTGGCCGTAACCGGCCAGTTGAAGGGAGTGTTCGCGCCCGATGCGGACATCAGGGATTACCGCGGCGTCAAGGTCGGCAACTTTGCCCCCTCCAGCCTCTCCGTAACGTTCGGCGTCCGATATTTTTTCAACTGACGAGCATCGGCCCCACAGAACGAAGAAAGCCCCGGGTTCCGGGGCTTTCTTTCAGGAGAAACCTGCGGGTCACATCTGTTGGCACCCCGGGGTCATGGCTATCCCGTTATCACTACCAGGTCTGAGTAACGGAATCAAGGGAAACAGCCAATGTGGCGCGCAACCAATCGAATTTTGACTTCATAAGATCAAAGTCCGGTCCGGAGGTTATAAATGTTGCTTTGCCCTTGATCAGGAAACCGGCGCCTGCTCCATGCAAGCCCTGCACTTTGCTGCTCCCCAGGGTAATCAACACCTCAGGGTTGAAGGCAATATTCGCCTCGGTACGATGCATGTATCCGGCAGGGATCAGCAAACGGCCGTCGGGGGAGATGCGCAGGTAACTATTCCAGGTATTGACCATATGCGGCCCATCCTGGCCCAACGTAGCGATGGCAACCACGCCATCTTGTTTCATTATTTCCAGCAGTTTTTCGGGAATCATTGTTACTACCTCCTGTGATTTGATGGTCATGCAGCCTTACACTATGAATTGCATCGGAGCCGACGACAGGCCTTTTCAGGCGACGCTGCCGTTCAGATAGGCATTGATCTCCGCCTCGACCGCCGCCTCCTGCTCCGGCGAGAGGCCGTGGATGCTTACCACGTCCTTGAGCAGACAGATCCCCACCTTGCAGGTGACACAGCCGATGTCGTAACGACCGAGAATCTCCCCCACCGTCGGGTGCTGCGCGATCACATCCTGTATGGCCATCTCCCCTAATCCGTTTTGAAAGGTCATGTGCGTTCTCCTGTTGTTGTTTGTTAGGGATACGCTACACTCTTGCTACGGACAAACAGATGACCAAGGTCAAAAACAGCCGTTTTCCCGGCCAGGCCGGCGATCTGCCGGAACGCACGTCAGCCCGGAAGCTCTACAGTTTTTCCCGGATCTGCCGAAGTAAATGCATACCCTTTTCACCAGAACAGAAGAGCGCGCCATGTTCTATCTTTTCCTTTGCACCGCCATCATGATCAACACCTTCATCGACCTCAGCGTGGTGGAGTCCGCCCTGCTCTGGCTCACCTTCTTCTGTGGCTACCTGGTAACCAGTTACCTGGGGATCGTGCATAACACGGAGCGGTACCGGCGCCGGCTCGGTAACGAGTATCGCAGCCAGCTAAATGAAGTCCAGCAGGAGCTTCTGACCGTCAAGCCCGTCAAAGGGAAAGCAGCAGCCCACTGATTTTCTACCGCAGGATGACCACCGTAACTCCATCCCCCCCCTCGAACGCTTCCCCCGGCCGCGCTCCCTCCACCAGAGGATGGCGCTCCAAGATCTCCCGGACGGCCCGCATCAGGGCACCGGTCCCCTTGCCGTGAATGATCCGCACCTCTCCACGCCCCTGCAACGCCGCCTGATCGAGGAACTTCTCCACGTGGGCCAAGGCAGCATCCACCCGCTGACCAATGATATTGAGATCCGAAGGGAGTTCGGCCGGAGCCTCTGCCGTCCTCCGCCGCTCCCGCGCCGGTGCATCGCGCCGCTGTGAGGGGGCAATATCGGCGGCAGCCACGGCCAGCTCCAACTGACCGG
Organism: Geobacter argillaceus; assembly: GCF_007830735.1. Taxonomy (GTDB): domain Bacteria; phylum Desulfobacterota; class Desulfuromonadia; order Geobacterales; family DSM-12255; genus Geomobilibacter; species Geomobilibacter argillaceus. The sequence goes on along the minus strand of NZ_VLLN01000027.1, from coordinate 16,311 downwards.
CCCTGACCCGCAGCCGCTTCTGTTTGCGATCCACGCTCAATACGGTCACGTCGTAGCCGAGCGGCCGGACAAAGACCGTATCCCCTTCCCTGACCCGGTCAAGGGACAGGGTCTCCTCCGGATGGAGCGCCTGCATCTGCTCGGTAAGCTGTTCTTCCATGGCAGTCAGCCGTTCCCTGGATGTCCGGCTTCGCTCCCGCCTCGCCTCCTCCAGAATGGCATTGATCTCCCGCCGGGCCGCCGAAACCAGCTCCCGTGCCTCGTGCAGCCCCTTTTCCCGGCTCTCCCGGAGTCTCCGTTCCGCCTCTGTCCGGCGCTCGGCAAGGAGCGTCTCCTGCTGCACCAGCTCCCGCTCGCGTCGCTCCAGATCGGCCAGGAGCGCTTCGTGACGCTGGCGCTGCCCCTTCAGGTCGGTCAGCAGGTCGTGGAACTCGGCCTCCAGCCTCCCCACCATCCCTTCGGCCCGCTCGATGACCGATTCGGGGAGGCCGTAGCGCCTGGCCGTGGCCAGGGCATGGGACTGGCCCGGTTCCCCGCTCTTCAGGCGGTAGAGGGGGGTGAAGGTCCGGGCATCGAACTCCATGGCCGCGTTGACCATCCCGGGCACCCGCTGGACATGGGCCACGATGTCGATCAGGTGGGTCGTGGCCAGGACCATACTCCCCCGCCTGTGCAGCTCCTCCAGCACCGCACAGGCGATGGCCGCTCCCTGGTTCGGATCGGTGCCGGTCCCCAGTTCGTCCAGGAGGACCACGGTACGGTTGTCGGCCCGCTCCAGTATCCGGCTGATGGTCCGGATGTGGGCCGAAAAGGTGGAAAGGCTCTCCTGGATGGACTGCTCGTCGCCGATATCGGCGAGGAGATCGCTGGTCACCGGAAAGACCGAGGTCGCGGCCGCCGGTACCGGCATGCCGGCCTGGGCCATCAGGAGCAGGAGCCCGACCGTCTTGATGGCAATGGTCTTGCCGCCGGTATTGGGGCCGGTGATCAGCATCACCCGGTCCGGCGCGCCGTCGCTGCTGCCACCGAGTGTCAGATCGAGGGGGACCACGTTCTGCCCGCCCCGCTCCCGCTGTAGCAGCACCAGGAGCGGATGGCGGCCGTCCCTCACCATAAGCCTCGGCTCTTCGGTGATCTCCGGCGCCTCGGCCCCCAGCAGGTCGGCCCCACGGGCCAGACTGGCCAGCAGGTCCAGGGCGACCACGACCCGGAACTCCTCGCTGATCCGCTCCGACTCCTCCCGAACCCAGCCGGTAAGCTGGCGCAGGATGCGGATCATCTCCCCCTTCTCCTCGGCAACGAGGTTCTCCAGCTCGTTGGCCAGCCCGATGATCTCCAGCGGTTCCATGAAGGCGGTTTCGCCGGTATTGGAAACGTCGTGCACCACCCCCGGCACCATCCCCTTGGAATCCATCCGGACCGGGATCACCCAGCGGCCGTTCCGTTGGGTGATGAAGTCGTCCTGGAGAAAGATGGCGGTCTGCCGCTCCCGGACGATCTCCTCCAGCCGCTTGCGTATCCGGGCGGTGAGCTGCCGCTTCCGGGTCCGCAGGTCGAACAGTGCCCGGGAAGCGCTGTCCAGCAGCCCCCCCTCCGAGTCCAGGGAGTTTTCCAGCGCCTCCAGGATCTCCGGACAGCCGGTAAGCTGTCCGGCCAGTGCAGTAAGGAGCGGCAGGTCGTTCCGGCTGGCCAGCTGCCGCGCCACGGCTGCGCCGACCCGCAGGAGCGGCAGCAGCACTGCCAGATCCACCGGGTTCAACACCGCCCCGTCCGGTCTGGCCAGGTCCAGCACCGGCTCCACGTCCTCGAAGCCGGCCAGTGGCAGCCCCGTGTCGAAACGGGCAAGTCTCCGGACCTCCTCCACCAGCCCCAGCCGCTCTTCTATCTCCCAACGCCCGGCAAACGGCCTGATCTCCTCGATTGCCGCCACCGTCGCCGGACAGTGGGCAAAGGTGGCGAGCCAGGCCAGAATACGGTCGAACTCCAGTATCCTCAATGTCTCAAGACTCATGGTGCATCGTTCTCCCCCGGACTGCCGCCCTGCTTGACGGCCGTCCGTCGTTTCCTGCGCGCCTTCCGGCGCCTGATCCGCTCCCGTTCTGCCATGGCCGCCGTCGGCAGACCGGCTTGGTCGGCGATCTTTTCCAGGAGCTCCCGCCTGGCCAGGAACCGGTTCACCGACTGGCTCCGCTCCCGCATGCACTTCACTTCCAGGCCGGTTGGCCGATGCCGCAGGACCACGCAGGTGGAGCTCTTGTTCACGTGCTGCCCCCCCTTGCCGGAGGAACGGACGAACTGCTCCTCCAGGTCCTCTTCCCTGACCCCGAGTTCGGCCATTCGGGCGGCCAGCCAGCGGTTCTTCTCGTCACTCACGGCAAAATCGGGCATGGCAATCCGTCACCAGGGTTATTGTAGTGGCAGCCTGACGGCTGTCTCTCAGGTCACCGATTACCACAGATAGAGCGGGATGGAAACAAAAACTGCGGCCTAATATTCGGTTCAGGCTCCCCCACTTAGTGATAAGAGGGGGTTGGGGGGGGGATTGCTGCGATGGGTGCGGGAGGTGCTCAGTTATTTTGCATGCGGGTCAGACAGGCGGGGAGCTTTCGTGCCCGGTGCGCAGGGTTGCCCTCGCTGATCATGTCGGTCACGAGGCGGTCGATTTTCTTTCGATCCCGCTCGTCGATCAGTGAGAACCGGAAACCGGTGATGTAGTTGCCACCCGCCGGCGCGGGATGCGAATAGACCGATGAAGAAAGTACCGGCACCACATGTTCGCTCTCGTCAGGGTAGAAAAACACGGCTATCGCCATGGTGTCCGTTTCGATCCGGAAGGGTGTCTTCACCTTGAACCCGCCGGCGCTCAGGCTCAGATCCGTATTCACATGCCTGCCGTTCACCTTCCTGCCGTCATGAATGACCCGAAAGGCGCCGGTATCGTCCACAACCGAGCAGTACATCGGCAGGTTGATCGAAACACGCCGATGTTGGCGCTTCTCAAGGGCTGGCACACGCTCGAACACCTTGACCGTCACAAAGGGCCGGTCCTTGTGGCTCGCGATCATGCCGTTGTAGGCATAGATCTCGCCGTCAATCTCCGTTGACAGGAAGAGCTGCGTCCCGACCGGGATGTGGTCCATCTTCGGGCTGATAGCCGCGGGAAAGACGAGGCGCAGTTCGCCCCGGTCAGACTTGGCGGCAACGGCGCCTTCAATCAGCGTATAGCCGCAGGGGCTGTTGACGGACACCGAAAGGTTGGTGCCGGTTTTAAAGACGTTCCCAAGTTCTTTCATCGGACCGGACTCCACATATATACACTTTTCCTAATCTATCGTCACCTTACAGCACAGCTTTAGAGCTTGTCCGTAAATAACTGCCGCGAAGAGCGCGCCCGGCTTTGGGGCAGATTTGACTTGGCCGATTGAGCAAAACCGCAGGCATAGCAGGGCCATGTCGAGGATTTTGTGACTGAGGCCGGGGCAAAGATGCCCTGAAGACGGGTTGCGGGATCGCAAAGCTTATTTACGGACAAGCTCTTAATTTATTGTTGCGCCTAACGGCAGGACCACACCACCGGCACCTGACACATGCTCCCTCCATGATCGCTTGTCCCATTTGGTTGACTTTTTCCCTACCGATAATTATACAAATTTAATAATCATCAACCCACATTATGATAGACTTATTTTGATTTCGTAAACAGCTTCAGAACGGAGAATGAGACCCATGGGCTCGTATGCAAACCTCAAAATTGGCAATAAACTGATACTCGGCTTTGCCTCGGTCATTTTCATCTCCTTTCTGGTCGGGCTTGCCGGCATCAAAGGGATGGGCGAGATCGACGACATGCTCGAACAAATCTACAGTACCACCCTCGTCGATTCGGTCTACGTGAACGAGGCATACAGCCAGCTGATTCTCCACAACAGGAGGTTCTATCGCCATGTCCTGGCCGACAACAGGGAGTTGAAAGCAGAGATATCCGCACAGATCCATGCCAATGAAAAAGTGATTACCGATACCTTGGGAAAATACCGAAAGACGAAACTGACGCCAACGGAAACTGAGTTGCTCGACCGCTTCGAAAAGACCTGGCCGGATTACATCGCCGCTACCAACCGAATCCTCATGCTGTCAGATACCGGTAAGGGCAAGGAGGCATTTGACTTTGCCGAGAGAGATATGAAGTCCCTTTTTTACAAGCTGAATGACACACTGACCGAGATGATCCGTTTCAATCTGGTTGAGGGGAAACAACTCAACGAAGAAGCTGCCAATCTTTTTCACAACCTCCGGAACTGGCTTGTCGCACTCACTCTGCTGGCGGCCGGCGTTGGCGCGGCAATGGCATTTTTCATCACCAGGAGCGTAGTTTCTCCGCTTGGCCAGGTCCTCGATGCCGTCCGTTCTCTGGCAGAAGGGAGTGAGAACAAGGCACGCCTGGCGGGGGCGATTGCCGCCGGGGACCTGAGCCAGGAGGTAACCATATCGGAACGGCTGACCATAGATGTTAATGCCGTTGCCCGGGACGAGGCTGGCATGCTGCTCAAAGCCGCGGTTGGCATGAGCGAAGTCCAGGCAACTGTAGACAGGGCATTTGCCGGGATGACCGAGGCGCTGCGCCGCAACCGGGAAGATGAGAAAGCACGCGACTGGCTGAAGAGCGGCACCAACGATCTCAACGCCATCCTGCGGGGCGACCGCAAGGTTGACGAGATGATCGAAAAGAGCCTCGCCTTTCTCTGCGAATACCTCGGTGCCGGTGTCGGGGCCTTCTATTCCTACAACGACAGGTCGAACGAGCTTTCCGTCAGCGCCACCTATGCAATGACGCGGCGCAAGAACCTGAACGAGCGGATTGCCCTGGGCGAAGGGCTGGCAGGCGAGGCCGCCAAGGAACAAAAGATCATCTGCCTGACCAATGTCCCGCCCGACTATCTGCCGATCAGTTCCGCTATCGGGGAGGCAAAACCGCTCAACATCGCAGCTGTACCCCTGCTGCACGACCACCGTCTCGTCGGGGTGCTGGAAATAGGCTCCTTCAAGGAGTTCTCGGACAGGGAACTCGAATTCCTGCAGCAGGCACGGGAAGGGCTTGCCGTCGGCATCAGCGTCAACCTCTCACGCAAACTGGTGGATGACCTTCTCGAACAGACCCAGGCCCAGACCGAAGAGCTGCGGGTCCAGCAGGAGCAGTTGCAGCAGACAAACGAAGAGCTTGAGGAGCGGGCACAGATGCTGGAGCAGCAGCGGGAGCAGATCCGCAACAAGAACAGGGAGGTGGAAGAGGCGAGCCGAGCGCTGAAGCTGAAGGCGGACGAACTCGAGCGGATCAGTACCTACAAGTCCGAATTCCTGGCCAACATGTCCCATGAACTCAGAACCCCGCTCAACAGCCTGATGATCCTGTCGTCTCTCCTGAAAGAGAACCGGGACGGAAATCTTACCGACAAGCAGGTGGAGTATGCGGCGACCATAAACAGCTCGGGTAATGACCTGCTGACCCTGATTAACGACATCCTCGATCTCTCGAAGATAGAGTCGGGACGGCTGGAGTTCCATTACGAATCGTTTCCGCTTCGAGATCTCTGCGAACAGCTCCGGACGATGTTCGGGCCGATGGCCGAGCAGCGCGGGCTGTCGTTTGCAGTCACCGTCGAGGACGGAGTGCCTGAAGAGATAACCACTGACGGCCAGCGGACACAGCAGATACTCAAGAACCTCATCTCCAACGCCTGCAAGTTCACGCAGCAGGGGAGCGTGACGGTCAGGGGATACCTCCCCGACCGAGCAACAAGCCCCCTCTCAACGCCTGCCATTGCCTTTGACGTAGCCGACACCGGGATCGGCATCCCGGCGGACAAGCACGAGCTCGTCTTCCAGGCGTTCCAGCAGGCCGACGGCACCACCAGCCGCAAGTTCGGGGGGACCGGACTGGGGCTTTCCATCTCGCGGCAGCTGGCCCGCGGGCTTCATGGCGATATTCGTCTGGCAAGCAGTGAGGGCAAAGGGAGTACCTTTACCCTGTACCTCCCGCTTGATGCCTCTGCCCACAAAGCGGAGCAGAGGCCGGCCACGCCACTCGTCCCCCCGGCAGTGCCGGCAAGAAAGGAGCCGCAGCAGGGCGAACCCGATGCGTCGCTCCCGCCGGCGGTCCTGCCGGACGACCGTGAACAGCTTCAGGCAGGTGGCGGGTGCATCCTGATAATAGAAGACGACCTCTCCTTTGCCGGGATACTGATGGAGATGGTACGCAGCCGAGGGTTCTCGGCAATCGTGGCCGGAGACGGAGAAAGCGGCATAACGCTTGCCGATCACTACCTGCCGAGCGCCATCATCCTGGATGTAATGCTGCCGCATATCGACGGCTGGGGGGTGATGAGGAGCCTCAAGGACAGCCTCAGGACCAGGCATATCCCGGTACACTTCCTCACCTGCCTGGAGGACCGCCAGAAGGCGATGAACATGGGGGCCATAGGCTTTGTCACCAAGCCGGTGAACAGCGCGCAGCTCGACGAAGTCTTCGGCAATATCGAAAACGCCATCGCCAAGAGGGTCAAAAAGCTCCTGATCGTTGAGGACAACCGGGACGAAGCCAAGAGTATGGAGGCCCTGCTGGGGGAACGTGATGTCGCCATCACGGTTGCCGCGTCCGGTAGCGAGGCAATGCGGCTCTTTACCAGCGAACCGTTCGACTGTATCGTCCTGGATCTGGGGTTATCGGACATGTCCGGTTTCGAGGTACTGGAGAAGATTCAGTCCCTTGACGAAAACCGGCGGATTCCGGTCATCATCCATTCCGGCCAGGACCTTTCGCACGATGACGAGATGCGGCTGCGGCACTATGCCGATAGCATCATCATCAAGGGGGCCAAGAGCCCTGAGAGGCTGCTGAACGAGGTAACGCTCTTCCTGCACCTGGTGGAAAGCGGGATAGATCCGGAAAAGAAACGGATGATCCGCGCCGCCCTGGACAACGAGGCGATGCTCGAAGGCAAGAAGGTGCTGATCGTGGATGACGACATGCGCAACATCTTCTCTCTTTCAAGCGTGCTGATGGAAAAGAACATGGTTGTCATCGAGGCGGAAAACGGCAAGGAGGCGCTGGAACGGCTCAATGAGGACCCGGATATCGACATGGTGCTGATGGATGTGATGATGCCGGAGATGGACGGCTTTGCCGCTACCCGGGCCATCAGGAAGGACCCGCGCTTCGCCCGGCTGCCGATTATCGCACTTACCGCCAAGGCGATGAAGGGGGACCGGGACGAGTGTCTGAAGGCCGGCGCCAGCGATTACATTCCCAAGCCGGTGGATGTGGAGAAGCTGTTCTCCCTGCTGAGGGTATGGCTCTACAGCAATGGATAGAGCGACCATGCCGGACGAAGAACTCTTCGATATCGAGATGCGCCTGCTGCTGCACGGAGTCCGCCAGGTATACGGCTACGACTTTACCGACTACTCCGAGGCGTCGATAAAACGGAGGATCACCCAGTGGCTCGCGTCATCGGAATACGCGAACCTTTCCCACGCCCAGTCCGTGATACTGCGCGACCAGGCGGCATTTGAATCCCTGCTCAGGGGGATCACGGTCAATGTCTCGGATATGTTCCGGGACCCTGCATTTTTCCGGGCCATTCGCGAGCAGGTGGTCCCGCACCTGAAGACCTACCCGTTCGTCAAGATCTGGCATGCCGGCTGCGCATCCGGGGAAGAGGCATATTCCCTGGCCATACTCCTTGAGGAGGAGGGGTTGAAGGGGCACGTCAGGATGTATGCCACTGACATCAACAACGAGGTGCTGCAGAAGGCCAGGGAGGGGATCTATCCGCTCAAGGAGATGCAGCGCTACACCAGAAACTACCAGTCCGCCGGCGGCAGGGGGTCGTTTTCCGACTACTACTCGGCGCGCTACGACCACGCCATTATGATGCAATCGCTCCGGGAGCAGATTGTGTTTGCCTCGCACAATCTGGCAACGGATGCGGATTTCGGCGAGATGCACCTGATCCTCTGCCGGAATGTGCTCATCTACTTCAAGCCAACCCTGAAGGAGCGTGTGCTTCGGCTCTTCGACAGCTGCCTGCTTCCCGGCGGCTTTCTCTGCCTCGGACTGAAGGAGACCCTGGACGGGCGTCGGATCGCCCCTGACTACGGGGAAGTTGCGCAACGGATGAGAATTTACCGGAAACGCTATGGCCAGGAATAGACCGGGAAGATTCAGGGCGGTCGTCGCCGGCGTGTCGACCGGCGGGGTAGAGGCGCTGAAGCTGATGCTGGGCGGCCTCCCCAAGGATTTCCCCCTGCCGGTCATGGTTGTAGCACATATCTCGCAGGAGGCGGATAACGGGCTGGCGCTGCTTCTGGACGACCTGTGCGGGATCAGGGTCAAGGAAGCGGATGAACTGGAGGAGGCTGCAGCCGGGACCGTTTACCTTGCCCCTCCCAACTATCATCTTCAGGTGGAGAGGGATGCAACCCTGTCACTATCGGTGGACCCTCCGGTACGGTTTGCCCGACCGTCGGTGGACGTGCTGTTCGAGTCCGCTGCCGACGCCTTCGGCTCGGCCCTGATCGGAGTCGTGATGACAGGTGCCGGCTCGGACGGGAGCAATGGACTGAAACGAATAAAGGAGGCCGGAGGGGTCACGGTGGTGCAGGACCCGGCAACAGCCGAGGCCGACCCAATGCCAAAGAGTGCCATCGAAACAGTCTCTCCGGACTACATCGTGCAACTCGCGGAAATTGCACCCTTACTGGTCAGGCTGGCATGTTTGTAGGGGCGCACCCGTGTGTGCGCCCTGGTTTTCATGGGTCTGCCCCTACGTTGGTGTCATGTTGAGTGCAACGTGGATTAAGGAGAAAAGATGGACGAACTGCTCTCCCCTACAAAACCGTTGATCCTTCTGGTAGATGACAAGCCCGAAAACCTTGCGTCATTGGAAGGGATACTTGATGAACTCGATCTGGAGATGGTCCGGGCGCTATCCGGGAACGAGGCACTTCGCCTTTCGCTGAAGCACGATTTTGCACTCGTCCTGTTGGATGTCCAGATGCCCGGCATGGACGGCTTCGAGACCGCCGAGCTGATGCGTTCTAACCCGAAGACCAGGCATCTCCCGATAATCTTCGTTACCGCAGGGATGAAGGAGCTCCAGTACCAGTTCAAAGGGTATGACGCCGGCGCGGTCGATTATATGACCAAGCCGATTGAACCGGTCATCCTCCGGAGCAAGGTAACGGTATTCCGGGACCTCTACCTGCAACGCAGGGAGCTGGAGGCCCATCGCCAGCACCTGCAGACCCTTGTGGATCAAAGGACGTCCCAACTGGTGCGAGCGGCGCAGGAACTGGAACAGAGGGTCATCGAGCGGACCGTAGAACTGCAACAGGTGAACCTTCAACTGGAGAGCTTTGCCTACTCCGTCTCCCACGACCTGCGGGCACCGCTACGGCATATCGACGCATTCAGCCAGATCCTCATGAGCGACTATGCGGACAGACTCGACGAAGAAGCACGGGAGGTGCTGCAGAGGATTGTTGCCGGGTGCGGACATATGGAACAGCTGATCGATTCTATCCTGTCCCTGTCACGAACGGCCCGGCAACCGCTCAACAAAATAACCGTGAATCTGGAAGGGCTTGCCCGGGAAGCCTATGGCGAGGTGGTGCCCCCCGAGGAGGGGCAAAACATCGACTTTGTCACAACCCCCATGCCGCCCTGCCTTGCCGACCCGATTCTCCTTCGCCAGGCACTGGCAAACCTCATCGGCAACGCGGTCAAATACAGCAGAAGGCAGGAGGCACCCAGGATCGAGGTGGGCTCACGCCTCCAGGACGGCACGACGGTCTACTTTGTGAGGGATAACGGCATTGGGTTCGACATGAAATATGCCGATAAACTTTTCGGCGTCTTCCAGCGGCTGCATAGCCTCAAAGAGTTCGAAGGTACCGGTGTCGGCCTGGCAATCACCCAGAATATCGTCCAGCGCCATGGCGGAAAGATATGGGCCGAGGCAGAAGTCGACAAGGGGGCTACCTTTTTCTTCACGCTATGATCGCCCCCCCTGGCTGTCGGGAATTTTGACATGGCTGGTCTCTCGGCATGCCCAAAGCGAACTGGATCTGTCAGGTTTTTTTACAGAAGCGCTTACGTCGACATCATCACAAAGGGCAATCACCAACCGAAACGGAATGTTACGACGTTGGCACGTCATATGCTCATTATAAACCCGATCCCGTAACCGCTCCCCGGGGGCCGAGATGTTACCGATAGCTGCCATGATATATGCATTCTGCCTGGGCGCATTTTTCTTTGCCCGTTCCCAGTACCTGGCAGGTCTGCTCGTCTTTCTGACCGTTTCGGTAGGTGGCGTTATCGTGGGCTGCTACCTTGAATTTCGGGCCAGGGAACTGCTAAAGGAACTCGTCCCCAGGACCAGGGAATTTCACCCATCGCTGTTCAGGACGCGCAAGCCGGAGCCTGCCACTGTCACATCGAGCAATCCGCCTTGATTACCCTCAAGTCATCCTGACGCTACGCCCCAGAAACAACAAAACCCGCATTAAAGCGGGTTTTGTTGTTTAAATATAGACCGGTAACAGACGCCCGTTCAAAGGCTATTCGACGCCCCTGATCCCGGTAACGAAATACTCCGTCTCGCCAAAACAGTTGGTCGGCACCCCCTTGTGCTGCTCGTAATGGAGGGTGACCTTTCTGCCAACCGCAACGTTCAGCGTCCGGGCAACGGCCTCGTCCCGGACGCTGAACAGGAACTTTTCCGGTGTCGAGCCGGGAACCGGGATCATCTGCAGCTCCCCTTCCCAGGTCTTGCACAGCCACCCTTTCTTGGAGAATTTCTGGACGTAGCCGGCTCGATCACCGGTAGAATAGCTCCAGGTAAGGGCAAACCAAGTATAGCCGGCAAAGAGAACGACCGCCGCCAAGACGATGCCGACAACACCACCCAACATCTTTGTCTTGCTGAATGCCACGAAAACCTCCCGGTCCTGAAAATCACTTGGTCAGCGCACCGACAGTAGCACATGGCGCCGGCTCGTTCAACACCGCATTCGGCAGAGGTAGACTGTCACCATCTGTCGATCTTGCCCTTCTCGTTCAGCAACCTCCCCGTGGCAGCATCGACCGTGAAGCTGCCCAGCCAGTTAAAGCTGTTATTACCCCCTTCATCAACACGGTAGCGGATCTGAAACCTGAGCAGATCCCCCGATGACAGGACAACGTTTTTCAACACCAGGTCAAATGGACTGTAATAATCCATTTTAATCTGCTGCGGAATGGGGAAGGTGGTCGCATCGGCCAGCCGCTTCCCCTCCCTGTTCAGCAACGAAACGGTCAGTACCACGTCATCCACGCTGGCATAACGGACGTTCTTCAACACCCCGTCAACAGCCAGCCCACGATCAACCTGCACTGTCCTCCAGGCATACTTGAAATCGAAATCGGCATACCGGTACGGCATGGCGGCTACCGGATCCGCATCGGCGGCATGAACGGTCGGGGCCGCCATCAGCGCGGTCAGCATGACCAAGACAACAATTCTCAACACGAGTGACATCATCCTCACCTCCTTGCTTCATTCTACCCCTGAACACCGAAAATGCCATGAACGAAACCAGCCGCCCGGTCAGCGTAATGCTTGCCCGGGCGGCTGGTTTAATTGCTACATGATACTATTGACTCAGATGATCTTGCTCAGCGGGTACTCCACGATCCCCTCGGCGCCGAGCTTGAGCAGTTCCGGGACGATGCGGCGGACTTCCTTCTCCGGCAGGATACTCTCAATGGAGACCCAGTCGGAGTTGTACAGGTGGGCAACCGTAGGCGCTTTCTGACTCGGCAGCACCCTGGTGATCGCCTCCGCCTTGTCGCCGGGTGCGTTCATCTTGAGCCCCACCATCCCCTCGGCCGCCAGGGCCGACTGAAGCAGGGTAGCGATCTGTCGGATCTTGGCCCGCTTCCAGGGATCTTCCCAGGAAGCCTTGTTGGCCACCATCACCGGCACCGAAGTCATCAGGTCACAGACGATCCGCAGGTTGTTGGCCCGGATAGTGGAGCCGGTCTCGGTCACCTCGACAATAGCGTCGCACAGCCCGTCGACCACCTTGGCCTCGGTTGCTCCCCAGGAAAACTCCACGGTCACCGGGATGTTACGATCGGCAAAGTAACGCTTGGTGAAGCCGACCAGTTCCGTGGAGATGGTGGCGCCGTGTAGATCCTCGGGCTTCTGCACCTTGGAATCCCGGGCCACGACCAGGACCCAGCGGACCGGGCGGCGGGAGACCTTGGAGTAGACCATCTCGCAGACCTCTACCACGTCCGAGTCATTCTCGCGTATCCAGTCACGACCGGCGATCCCCACATCAATGGTGCCGCGCTCAACGTACTTGCCCATCTCCTGGGGCCGGATCAGCTTGCAGTTCATCTCGTCATCGTCCACGGTGGGAAAGTAGCTGCGGGACGAAATCCCCACCTGCCAGCCGGCCTGCTTGAACAGGTCTACTGTAGCCTCTTCCAGGCTCCCCTTGGGGATGCCGAACTTGAGTAGATTACTCATGCGAACCTCGTATCAATGAAATGTGTTCCCAACCTGCGCGTTGCATGTAGGGATGGTTTTTACGACTTTTTGTAGACCTTGTCCGGATCGAACAATGGGTTTGAATGCTCGACCCACTGGCCGTTCTCCCACTTGACGTAAAAGCAGCTCCGGTTGCCGGTATGGCAGGCAGCCGGGCCGTTCTGCTTCACCCGGATGACCACCGAGTCGGCGTCGCAGTCGGTGTAGACCTCCACGACCTCCTGGGTGTTGCCCGACTCCTCACCTTTCATCCAGTACTTGTTCCGGCTCCGGCTGAAGAACCAGGTCTTGCCGCTCTCCAGGGTCAGGTTGAGGGTCTTCTCGTCCATGAATGCGACCATCAGCACGTCGCCGGTCGCGTGATCCTGGATCACGGCAGGAATCAGGCCGTTCATCTTGGTGAAATCTATGTTGATCATGTTCGTGTCCTCTGTAAGGGGAGCCGCCGCTTATCCAAGCGGCTTCCACAGGCATTTGCGTACAAAAAAGCCGGCGCGGATGCTCTCCACGCCGGCTTGTCCTTCGTGCCGTCCAGCTTAGGCGGCGGTGACCGTCACCTTCAGGGTGGCGCTCACATCGGACTGGATCTTCACAATGGCGGTGAACTCGCCCACATGCTTGATCGGCTCGGCCAGCACGATCTTCTTCCGATCGATATCGAACCCTTTGGCCTTGAGCAGTTCGGCCAGCTCCATATTGGTGACGGCGCCGAACAGCTTCCCTTCCTCGCCGGCCTGGTGGGCGACGCTGAGGGCCAGTGCCTCGATCCTGGCAGCCAGCTGCTTGGCCAGTTCCAGGGTCTTGCTCCGCTTGTACTCCAGGTGACGGCGGGCATGTTCCATGGCCTTGGTGTTCCGCTCGTTCGCCTCGATGGCCAGCCCCTTGGGAATCAGGAAGTTGCGGGCGTAACCGGGGGCCACCTTGACGACTTCGCCGATGTGGCCGAGATTTTCCAGATTTTCCTTGAGAATTACCTTCATGTCATTCCTCCTAGCCTGTTTACAGGTTTTCTGGACGCCGCGGGGTACGAAAATTTCCCCACAGGTCGAATACTCCCAGCACGGCAACCCCGATCAGCAGGTAGGGTTGCAGCACCAGGAAAAAATAGAGTAAAAACCGCATGGCAGCCGGGACAACGAAGCGTCCCAGCAGGTACTGCACGATCGCCATCCCCTGGAGGAGATAGGCGAACAGGGTGACAACCAGGATATTGAGGGCCACCCGGTGAACCGCCTCACTCGGTACCAGGAGGGCAAAACCGGCTGCAATCAGTATCCAGACCAGCAGGTCCGGATTCTTGAACTGACGGAAGTCGCCAAACTCCGGCAGGTTCGGCAGACGCGTCCGGAGCCGGTTCACAGCAAACACATTGAGCCCGGCGATGCCGGCCAGGCTCACCAGGGCCATGGCAGGAAAGATCCGGGCGATCAGCGCCCCCCCCTGCTGCATCGCCTGACGCAGCGTTGCCAGGTCATCTCCCGTAACCCCGCTCTGCTGATAGAGAGCGATGGTCTGGCTGACGCTCTTTTCGATCCCCTTCACCAGTTGGGTCTGGAGATCGATGCCGGTTGTCACGCCGTAGACGATGGCAGCCAGCAGTATGGCAACGAAAGTGGCAGTCACCGCAAGCATCAGTGCCCGACTCACCCCTTTTCCCGACCCGAGCAATGGCGGCAGGAGCAGGGAAAGCAGACCGTCCTGGAACAGGTAGATGAGACTGGAGCCAGGGTCAACAACGACGGCCAGGGCCGCCGCGCTGATAAGGACGATGCCTGCCCCGAGCTTCGAGCCGTGCTTCACTGCATAGAACATCGCCGGTAAGGGGACAAATATTCCGGGCAGCAAGCCGGCCACCGGCACCGAGAGATAGACGAGAAACAGGGCAAGGGTGCCGCAGCTCCCCTTGCCCAGATCAAGCCATATCCCAGCACCGGGATGCTTCATCAGACCCATTTGTGGTTAGGGCATGACGTGGGCGCTGGCAATCGGCAGCAGCGCGATATTGCGAGCCCGCTTGATCGCCTCGGTGATCTCCCGCTGGTGGGCGGAGCAGTTACCGGAGATACGGCGCGGCACGATCTTGCCCCGCTCGGTGATGAAATAGCGGAGGGTCCGGGGATCCTTGTAATCGATGGTTGCCTGCTTATCGGCGCAGAAACGGCATACCTTCCGCCGCTGGAACGGTCTCTTCTTCCGGGGGCCCGACGGGCGCTGGCCAGCCGGTCTTTCCGGTCTTTCGGGTCTTTCGGTTCTCTCTTCACTCATGACTGGTCACCTCCCTTATTCGTTCTCTGCCGGGGCAGCTACGGCTTCGGCAGCCGGCTCGGCAGGCGCAGGGGCCTGAACTGCCGGGGCAGCCGGGGTCACATCCTTCTCCAGTTTGACGGTCTGGTAGCGAATGACCCGGTCGTCAATCCTCAGACGCCGCTCCAGTTCGGCAACCATGGTTGCTTCGCCGTCAAAGCGGAGATACATGTAGCGACCGCGGGCAAGCTTCTGGATCGGGTAGGCCAGCTTGCGCACACCCCAGTCCTCAAGGCGCTTGATGTCGCCCTTCAGGCTGGTGATAATCTCCTGAACCTTGGTGCTGAGGGCCTTGCTCTCCTCATCGACCAGTTCCGGCTTGACGATGTAAATCGTCTCGTACATCCTGCTCATAAACATCCTCCTCGCGGATTTGTAGCCCCGGGTCCGGCCCGGAGCAAGGAGATGCCGCATCGCTGCGGCTTCGTGGAAATTGGAATTTTTAGCACAACCCACTGTGAAAAACAAGATTTATTCGGCTGTTGTTTCTGGTTTTCTACAGGCATTGTGGCGCAGGCGCGACCTGCATCTCAACTTCGATGCCGTGGCCCTGGTGATGGAGCCCCTCGAACGGGTCGAGAGGCTGGAGGGGGGAAGTGACAGCACTCTTCTGCCTTCAGGTCTACTTCAATTCAAACGACACCAATTCCCATTTCCATCCCTTCACAGTATTGTGGCTGTACTGATCCTCACCCTTCAGCTTCACAATCGTTTTGACCGAAGGGGCGTACCAGATGGTCACGTCTATGCCGTAGTTTTTGTCATCCCGCTTATCCAATCCTTCAACACGGGGCATCGAAGGTCCCCGCCCGGACAGTGACTTTTTCATATGCAATGACCCGATAGTTGGCAGTTCTGGGGATGCCGTCGTTCTGATAAGGATGTGTCCAATTTTTACCAATGGATAAGGGAGAGCGGAGAAACCCCATGTCGGGTATCCGGGTGTTTTTGACTTCTCCGTTCTTGATATCCTTGACCGAGTTGTGATCTTTTGACTTGTAGCGCTTTCCGCCCTTGCCGATGTCGAATACCAACAGTCCGCTCTCTTCACCAATGAACGTTGAAGTAAAGGGTGATTCGAACTGCCAGCCGTCAATGGTCCAGGTATCACCAAGGGTCAGCACCGGGGCCTCGGCAGAAGGCGACTCGCCCATTACCTTCTGGTCGGCGGCATGAAGCTGTCCTGCTGCCAGGAACATTGCGAAACAAAGGAAGACAACTTTTTTCATGTTTGCTCCCATTTCAAGGTGAGACCCCATTTGCGCTCCGTCCCAGGAAGTCAGAAAGTCTTACCTCCACTACCTCTTCCCGTGCAATCCGATCCCTCCTCAAAACAAACGTTTTGACGTTACAACACCATAACGCTATAGTTAAATACAGGAGGTATTATTCATGGGCGCACTCACCA
>NZ_VLLN01000026.1 GCF_007830735.1 Geobacter argillaceus | reverse complement strand
CCCGAATTGTCGAGAACGAAGCCGTCGATATCAAGAGGGATGTGACCGGTGGAGATGGCCGTCAGGGGGACTTTCGTCCTCTGCAGGAATTCGATGGAAGCCCAGGAGACAGCGGCCAGAATCCGCTTGGCGTATTCATCCATGCGCTGCCGCATGGTTCCTTCCGAGGGGATCTCCTTGTTGCCGAGCGCTTCCCGGAAGAAGTCATCGTTTCGGCACTGCTCAACGGCGACGAAATCACTTTTCCCTTGAGCGAGAAGGGCACAGTAGCTCCTGATGATGTCGATGCCGGCGATCAGATCGCCCGGGGCATCCATGACTGCCAGGGCTGAAGAGAGGGACGTGAAACGGTTCAGGGCCAGCCCGACAAGGGCGATGCCGGAGTGGGAAGTGTAGAATTCTTCGTCGGACTGTTCGATCACAAAACGCTTCATGAATTCACCTGCCGGGTGAGTTTTTATTGCGTAGCAAAATAGCTCAATTGTCAAAGAACTTCAAATGGTTACAGCGGGCAAATTTAAATTGCTGAATTTGCCGTCACGGAGTCAGGTTAGAAAGTTACTGTATGCGCAGACTACTCTGACTTCACAACACACTGGCGAGCAAAAAAGATCGCAGACAAAATCAAGAAATTAAACGTCGATTTCTTTCCGAAGCCCATCTTCCTCTCAAATTTAAGCATATCGTCCGGAGATCGGCCGACAACTTCGGCCACACCCTCATTGGCCGGTCACGGGAGCTGCTGAACGACCGAGCCGTCCGGGGCGACGAGGCGGATGCGGAGCCCCCCACTGCCGGCTGCATGGGTAGCACAGCTGATGCACGGGTCATAAGCCCGGATGGCGATCTGCAGGAGCTGACTTGCCGCCTCGGTCAGCCTGCCGCCCCGAATCTCCTGGCCGGCGATCTCCCGCACGGCCCGGTTCATGGCCGGACTGTTCTGGACCGTGGCGATCACCAGGTTGACCCGCTCCAGCAGGCCGTATTCATCCACATGGTATTCGTGGCAGAGGGTGCCGCGGGGGGCCTCGCAGACCCCTATCCCCACCGGCTGGTTCACCTCGGCCCGGCTCCGCACCCGGCGGTCAATGATCGTCGGGTCGTCCAGCAGTTCCTGAAGCCGTTCCAGTGCCACCAGGATCTCGATCAACCGGGCGTGGTGGGCGAAGAACACGTCGTGGACCGGGTGGCCGGCTCCTGCCTGATCCCGGAAGGTCGCCAGTTCGGCATCCGCCTGCCTTGTGCCGGCACGGGCCACCAGATTGAGACGCGCCAGTGGCCCGACCCGGTAGCTGCCGTCTGCAGCACCCAGCGGCGCGTAATACGGCCCCTTCAGGTAATTCCAGTTGGACACCTCTTCGGCCACCAGTTCCGGGAACCGCTCCGGCACGGCCCCTGCCACCAGCAGCTTCCCCTTCCGGTCCATCACCGCCAGTTCCCCTTCATAGTATTCAAGCGTTTTTTCGGACGACGTCAGACCGAGGTAGAGGGTCGGCAGGCTCCCGAGGCGGCCGGCCAGCTTCAGCCCGGCGCTTATCTGCCGGAACCGCGCGATGGTCGCAGTGGCGATGGCGGTCAAGCCGGGAATCCGGCTGAGGAGCTCTTGCCGCACCTTTTCGCTGAGCGGTTCCGCCATGCCGCCGGGGATGATCCACTGGGGATGGACCACCCCGCCGCCGATCCGGGTGGCGATCTCGTGGGCGAAACGGCGCAGCTGCACCGCATGGGTGACGAGGTCGGGGTGGCTGCGGGCCAGTTCGGTGAGGGTCCGCCTGGCAGGGTCGTCCCTGAGACCGGGGATAAAATCGGGGAGGCTCAGGAAAAAGAAACTCAGGGCATGGCTCTGCACCACCTGGGCCAGGGCGAGGATGCGCCGGAGCTTGACCGCCGTTGGCGGAACGGTGAGCCCCAGGAGCCGGTCGCCGGCCAGGGCCGAGGCCAGCGCATGACTGGTGGGACAGATGCCGCAGATGCGGGCGGTGATCGCCGGCATCTCCCAGAAGCTCCTCCCGTGGCAGAATGCCTCGAACCCCCTGAACGAGGTGGAGAGAAAACGGGCATCCGTAACGGCACCGCTATCATCCAGGAAGATGTCGATCCGGGTGTGTCCCTCGATCCGGGTGACTGGGTTTATGGAGATCGTCTCAGCCATTGTAAAGCCTCAGCCAAAGGTGAGCATCTGTGGCGGCAACTGGAGGTGCGTGCCCCTGATGATGGCCGTCAGCACGGTCCTGATCCGCTCCGGCTCGGGGGGGCAGCCGGGTATGAACAGGTCGACCGCGATGACCCGGTGGAGCGGCAAAACAGCGGGGAGCAGTGCGGGAAGCCGTTCCGGCCGCCAGTCAGCGCCATAGACCTCCCGGATGATCGCCTCCCGATCGAGCGGGTTGCGCAGGGCCGGCACATTACCGGTAATGGCGCAATCCCCCAGGCTGACCACCTGCCTGCTCCTGGACCGGGCCAAGAGCGCCCGTTCCAGGTCGTGCTCCGTTCCGACCCCCCCTTCGATCAGGACCAGATCGATCTCTGAAGGGAACTCCGGTGCATCGGCAAGGGGGGAGTGGACGAGGTCGATGGCCGCGGCCAGCTCCAGCAGGAATGCGGCGGTGTCCAGCAGGCTCATGTGGCACCCCGAGCAGCCGGAGAGCCAGAGGGTCGCCACCCGGAGCCGATTTGTCCGCTCACCTTTCATGGGTCTCCCTCCAGGCCACGATGCGCGGGATCAGTTCCGGTGCCCGCTCCTTCTCGCCCCGGGCCGTCCACTTTTCGAACAGGGCACCGGTGGGGCATGACTGGACGCATTTGCCGCAATTGGTGCAGGTGTCGCTCCTGCCCCACGGCTCGTTCAGGTCGATGACGATGCGGCTCCTGACGCCCCGCCCCTGGAGGTCAAGCGTGTGGGCTCCCTCCACCTCGTCGCAGGCACGTACACAACGGGCGCACAGGACGCAGCGGCCGGGGTCCATGCCGAAGCGCTGGTGGCTGGCATCCAGGGGGAGGCGGGGGGAGAGGTAGGGATAGCGGACGTGATCGATCCCAAACCGTGCGGCCAGGCTCTGGAGTTCGCACTGGCCATTGACCACGCAGACCGAGCAGATATGGTTACGCTCGGCCAGGAGCAATTCGACGATCTGACGCCGGTAGCGCCGCAGCCGCTCGCTGTCGGTTGTCACCGCTATCCCTTCTTCGGCCGGTGTTACGCAGGCTGCCTGGGGCTTTTCCCGCCCCGCCACCTCCACCATGCAGAGCCGGCACCCTCCCCTGGCGGTTAGTCCTTCCAGGTAGCAGAGGGTGGGGAGATCAATGCCGTTCCCCCGGATCACCTGCAGGAGCGTTTCCCCTGCCCGGCAGCTCGCCAGCCTGCCATCGATGGTCAGGGTCAGGGCTGGCATGCCGCCTCCGTTGTTGCCATGGTACAGACTGCGGCCGGACAGCAGTGGTCAGCAACATGGGCCTCGTATTCGTCCCGGAAGTGGCGCAGGGTGCTCAGGACCGGGTTGGGGGCGGCGCTTCCCAGCCCGCACAGGCTGGTCTCCTGCAAGAGGTGGCAGAGCTCCTCCAACTGTTCCAGGTCGCAGGCACTGGCCAGGCCGGAGCAGATCCTGTCGAGCAGGAGCCCCATCTGCACGGTCCCGGCCCGACAGGGGACGCATTTGCCGCAGCTTTCATCCTGACAGAAGCCGATGAAAAAACGGGCCACGTCCACCATGCAGCGTTGGTCGTTCATCACGATCAGGCCACCTGACCCCATGATCGAGCCAAGCGCCTTCAGCTGCTCGTAGTCCATCGGGGTGTCCAGATGGCGGGCCGGGATGCAGCCGCCGCTCGGCCCGCCGGTCTGGGCCGCCTTGAAGGCACCGCCGGTGACACCGCCACCGATCTCCTCGACGATCTGCCGCAGGGTCGTCCCCAGCGGCACCTCGACCAGCCCGGCATTGACCAGGTCGCCGCAGATGGCAAAGACCTTGGTGCCGCTGTTCCCTGGGCTACCGACGCTGGCGAACTCTTCCCACCCGTCGCGGATAATCGTGGGGATAGTGGCAAAGGTCTCCACGTTGTTGATCAGGGTCGGGCAGCCACGCAGCCCGCGCTGGGCCGGATAGGGCGGACGGGGAACGGGGTGGCCGCGCCGCCCCATGACGGAAGCGAGCAGGGCGGTCTCTTCTCCGCAGACAAAGGCGCCTGCCCCCATCCGGAGGTCGATCCGGAAGTTGACGCGGCTCTCCAGTATCCGTCCTCCCAGGAGCTGCAGCCGTTCCGCGGCCCGGATCGCCTGCCGCAGCCGGGCCGCTGCCAGGGGGTATTCGCCCCGGACGTAGATATACCCCTGCTCCGCACCCACGGCAAATCCGGCCAGGGCCATCCCCTCCAGGACCCGGTGGGGGTCGGCCTCCATGATGGTGCGGTCCATGTAGGCGCCCGGGTCTCCTTCGTCGCCGTTGGCCACCACGTATTTCCTGCTAGCGCTGGCCTTTCGCACCAGCTCCCACTTGACGCCGGTCGGATAGCCGGCCCCGCCACGGCCTCGCAAACCGCTTCTGGTTACCTCTTCGCAGACCGTTTCCGGCAACAGGTGGTGGATCGCCCGGGACAGGGACTGATAACCGCCTCTGGCGATATAGTCCTCGATCCGTTCCGGGTCGGTGTAGCCACAGTTGGCCAGGACCAGCCGGGTCTGGCCGGTAAAGAAGGAGAGGTCGGCAGGGAGCAACCGCTCAGTCGGGGCAACGTCACCGTTAAGGAATCTGTCGACCAGTGCCGCGGCCGCTGGTGGCGTGACCCGTTCATATCGGTATTCGGTGCCGTCCCTGGTGACAACCCGCAGCATTGGTCCCCGGCTGCAAGGCCCGACGCAGCCTGTTCCGACCACCCGGATATCGGCAGCGGCACCGTGCCGGCCGATCAGCTCATCGACCGTCGTCTTGACCGCTGCGGCGCCGGCCGCCATGCACGGTGATCCCATGCAGACCGTTACCCGCAGGCGGTACTGCTGCTCCCGCTCCGCCTCGTTAAGCGCCAGCTTTTCCAGGTCTGAGGCGTTCACTTCGGCGCTCCTTTGGACAGCAACTCCTCGACAAGGGCGACGGCTGCCGCTGGAGAGTCAACCTTCACATCCCTGCCGTCAAGCAGTATCAGTGGGGCAAGGACACAGTTACCCACGCAGCGGGGAGCCGCCACGGTCAGGCGGCCGTCGCCGGAGGTCTGGCCGGCAACGATGCCGAACCGCTCCTCGATGGCGGAGAGGATCTTTCCTGACCCCTTGATGTGGCAGGCGGTTCCGCGGCAGACGCCGCAGGCATGTTCACCCTGCGGTTCCAGGGTAAAAAAATGATAAAAGGTGGCTACTCCGTACACGATGCTGGGCGGGAGGCAGAGTCCCCGGGCAATATGGGCGAGGGTCTGCCGGTCCAGATGGCCGAAGGTCTCCTGGGCAACGTGGAGCACTTCGATCAGGGTGTCACGGTCATAGCGGTGTCGCTGCATGACCCGATCGACGGCGGACCAACGGGGATCGTCCGGCACTGGAACAGTGTCAGGGGCAGGCATCTGATCCTCCCTGAGGGCGAATTTACCTTGAGTAATTATAATCCGATAATTTGATTTTGCAGGGTGAGCGAAGGAGGGAATACAAAAAAGGCGGCCCAAGGCCGCCTGTCAGCTGTCTGTGAGGAGTTATCTCCCCTTTTTCAGGTCGATGAGGATCAGCTTGGCTACTGCCTTGAGGGTCTCAAATACACCTTCGCCGGTTGCGGCACAGGCCTCGAAGTCGGGAACGCCACCGGGATTCAACTCCTGGCGGAGTTCATCCGTCGGCACGACATTGGGGAGGTCGCGCTTGTTGTACTGCACCACGAAAGGGATCTTCGCCAAGTCATACCCCTGTTCCTTCAGGTTGAAGGCCAAGTTGTCCAGCGACTCGATATTCGCCTCCATCCGCTCCTCCTGGGAGTCGGCAACGAAGACAACCCCGTCCACCCCTTTGAGAATAAGCTTCCGGGAGGCGTCGTAGAAGACTTGGCCGGGGACCGTATAGAGATGGAAACGGGTCTTGAACCCGCGGATTTCTCCGAGGGCCAGGGGAAGGAAATCGAAGAACAGGGTCCGCTCCGTCTCGGTGGCCAGGCTGATCATCTTCCCCTTGGCCTCGGGAGCGGTCTTCTGGTAGACGTACTGGAGGTTGGTGGTTTTGCCGCACAGACCCGGTCCGTAATAAACGATCTTGCAATTTATTTCGCGGGAGGCGTAGTTGATGAAGGACATGGGGCCTGTTCCTCGTCGTGAACTAGCTGAACAGATTGTCGATATCGTCGTCGGTGATCTCGGCAAAGGGGAAGTCGCTGGTGCCGCTCTTTTCCTTTTCCTCGGCCTTGGTCATGAGCCGGTCAAAAATGATGGTCAGTTCGTCCGAGGCCTTTTTGACCCGAAGCCTGACCAACCCCAGCGAAGAGCGGGCGTCGAAGAGGACTACCAGAATGACCCGGCCGCCAACAATGGAGATATGGAGATTGTCCTTTTCTCCCTCGTGGAAGAGGATGGAGAACTCCTTTTCTCCAATCAGCTTGGCCAGACCGCCGGTGGCGGCGATGTTCCCTGCGGTGAGAGAGGCCAGGGAGGTGGTGTCGAACTGCTCCACATCACCGACCCCTGAGATGAGCTGTCCGTTCTTGTCCACCAGGAAGATGACCTTGGAGTTGGATTCCCGCAGCAGCTTTTCAATTACCGCATTGATCTCCTTGAACTCCTCATCGTACATCACCATCTGGGGATACGACATGGAAGGCTCCTTGTGTAACGCACTGGTGCAGCAGAGTGTTTTTTATAACAGAAAAGGGGGCACCTAGCAAGCAAGCCCGCCGGTTTAGCAATAAAAAAAGCCCCGGCAGTTGCCTGCCGGGGCTTTAATCGTACTGAAACAAACTATTTCTTCTCGGTCGGGCAGACCGAGAAGCTGATGGACGCCATTTTCTCGTAGAGATCGAAACGACGGGTATTCCATTCGGCTGCCTGCGCCATGAGGGCTGTGGCGTGCTTCGGGTTGGCCTTCTTCAGCACCCGGTAACGGTTCTCGCCCATGGCGTACTCCTCGAACGACATGGTGGGAGTCTTGCTGTCCAACTGCAGCGGGTTCTCGGCCTTGCATGCCAGATCCGGGTTATAGCGGAACAGGGGCCAGTAGCCGCAGGCCACGGCCTTTTTCTGCTCGTCAACGGCACTGGTCATGTCGATGCCGTGGGCGATGCAGTGGGCATAGGCAATGATCAGCGACGGGCCATCAAAGGCCTCCGCTTCCATGAACGCCTTGATGCACTGGGCCGGGTTGGCCAGGGAGACCTTAGCCACATACACGGTGCCGTACGCCATGGCGATCATCCCCAGGTCTTTCTTTGGCATCGCCTTACCGCCGGCAGCGAACTGGGCCACGGCGCCCAGAGGGGTAGACTTGGAGGCCTGGCCGCCGGTGTTGGAGTAGACCTCGGTATCGAGGACCAGCAGGTTGATGTTCTTGCCAGAAGCGATGACATGGTCGAGGCCGCCGTAGCCGATGTCGTAGGCCCAGCCGTCGCCGCCGATGCACCAGACAGACTTTTTCACCAGGTAGTCGGCCAGGGTCAGGAGCCGCTTGGCAGCCGGTTCGGGGCAGGTGGCCAGCGCCTTCTTCAGACCGGCGACGCGCTCACGCTGCGCCTCGATCCCGGCCTGGGTTGACTGATCAGCACCCTTGATCTCCTGCATGGTTGACCGGAAGGAGTCGCAGGATTTGCAGCCGCAGGTGAGGAGTTGGTCGAGCAGTTCCAGGGCTGCCTCGTTGAACTTGTCCACGGTCAGGCGCATGCCGAAGCCGAACTCGGCGTTGTCCTCGAACAGGGAGTTGGACCAGGCCGGGCCGCGGCCGTCAGCTCGCTGGGCCCACGGGGTGGTGGGGAGGTTGCCGCCGTATATGGAGGTGCAGCCGGTGGCGTTGGCGATGAGTGCCCGGTCGCCGAAGAGCTGGGAGAGCAGCTTCAGGTAAGGGGTTTCGCCGCAGCCGGCACAGGCGCCGGAGAACTCGAACAACGGACGGACCAGTTGGCTCCCCTTGAGGCTGTCCAGCTTGAGCAGGGAAAGCTCGGTTTCGGGGAGGCCGAGGAAGAAGTCCCAGTTGGCCGCTTCCTGCTCGCGCAGTGGCGGCTGGAACTGCATATTGATCGCCTTGTGGTTCGGATCTTCTTTGCTCTTGGCCGGGCAGTTGTGAACGCAGGCGCCGCAGCCGGTGCAGTCTTCCGGTGCCACCTGGAGGGTGAACTTCAGCCCCTTGAGATCGTTACCCTTGGCATCGACAGCCTTGAAGCTCTTGGGTGCCTTGGAGAGGAGAGCGCCGTCGTAAGCCTTCATCCGGATGGTGGCGTGGGGGCAGACAAAGGAGCAGATGCCGCACTGGATGCAGAGCTGCTCGTCCCAGACCGGGATCTCAACGGCGATGTTCCGCTTCTCGTACTGGGAGGTGCCGGTTGGGAAGGTACCGTCGGCCGGCATCTTGGAGACCGGCACGTCGTCGCCGTAGCCGGCGATGATGTCTGCGGTCACATCCTGCACGAAGGCCGGGGCATGAGCGCCGACGACCGGCGGTTTCTTCAGGGAGCTGGTGGCCGTGGCCGGGACTTTGACCTCGAAGATGTTCTCCAGGGCGGCATCCACCGCCTTGTTGTTCATCTCCACGACCTTCTCGCCCGCCTTGCCGTAGGACTTCTTGATGGCGTCCTTGATGGAGTCGAGGGCTGTCTCCAGCGGGATGATGTTGGAGATCTTGAAGAAGGCGGTCTGCATGATGACGTTGATCCGGGCGCCCAGGCCGAGTTCCTCGCCCAGCTTGATGGCGTTGATCACGTAGAACTTGAGCTTCTTGGCGATGAGCTGCTGCTGCACCTCGATCGGCATGCTGTCCCAGATCTCGTCCTTGCTGAACGGGGAGCAGAGGAGGAAGGTGGCCCCTTCCTTGGCCTTCGAAAGCATGTCGTACTTCTCCAGGAAGGAGAAGTTGTGGCAGGCGATGAAGTCGGCCTGGTCGATCAGGTACGGGGAGTTGATCGCCTTCTTGCCGAAGCGCAGGTGCGAGGTGGTGATGCTCCCTGCCTTCTTGGAGTCGTAGACGAAGTAGGCCTGGGCGTTGTTGTCGGTCCGCTCGCCGATGATCTTGATGGAGTTCTTGTTGGCACCGACCGTGCCATCGGAGCCGAGACCGAAGAACATGGCGGAGTAGATCCCCTCGGCCGGGTTGCGGAAGGTCGGGTCGAGCGGCAGGCTGCAGTTGGTGACGTCTTCCACGATGCCGACCACGAAGTGGTTCTTGGGCCGGTCATCCTTCAGGTTGTCGAACACTGCCTTGGCCATGTTCGGGGTGAACTCCTTGGAGCCGAGGCCGTAACGGCCGCCGACGATGGCGGGGTAGCCGGCAAAGCTGGTCTTGCCGTCAGCCATGGCCTCGCCGATGGCTGTGCGGACGTCCAGGTAGAGCGGCTCGCCCAGTGAGCCGGGCTCCTTGGTCCGATCGAGGACGGCGATCTTCTTCACGGTTTTCGGCAGGGCGGCCACAAAGGCGTCGATGGGGAAGGGGCGATAGAGGTGGACCTTGACCACGCCGACCTTCTCACCCTTGGCAAGCAGATTGTCCACGGTCTCCTGGATCGTGTCGGCAGCCGAGCCCATGACCACGATGACCCGCTCGGCATCAGGGGCACCGGCGTAGTCGACCAGCTTGTACTGGCGGCCGGCGATCTTGGCGAACTTGTCCATCTCCTCCTGGACGATGGTGATCGCCCGCGGATAGTAGACGTTGACCGTCTCGCGACCCTGGAAGTAGACGTCCGGGTTCTGGGCGGTACCGCGCATGACCGGCCGGTCCGGATTGAGTGCCCGGTTCTTGTGGGCGGTCACCAGATCGTCGTCGATCATGGCGCGCATGTCGTCGTAGGTCAGCTCCTCGACCTTCTGGACCTCGTGGGAGGTGCGGAAGCCGTCGAAGAAATGGATGAACGGTACCCGGCTGCGCAGGGTTACGGCCTGGGAGATCAGGGCGAAGTCCATGACCTCCTGGACATTGTTGGAACAGAGCATTCCCCAGCCGGTGGAGCGGCACGCCATGACATCCGAGTGGTCGCCGAAGATGGAGAGGGCCTGGGCCGCGATGGCGCGGGCCGAGACATGGAAGACGGTGGAGGTCAACTCGCCGGCGATCTTGAACATATTGGGGATCATCAGCAGCAGCCCCTGGCTGGCGGTAAAGGTGGTGGTCAGTGCGCCTGCCTGCAGGGCGCCGTGAACGGCACCGGCGGCGCCCCCCTCGGACTGCATCTCGGCAACGGACGGGATGGTGTTCCAGATGTTCTTCTCACCGGCTGCGCTCTTGGCGTCGGAGATCTCCCCCATGACCGAAGACGGGGTGATGGGGTAGATGGCAATGACCTCGTTGGTGGCGTGAGCCACATGGGCGGCGGCGGTATTGCCGTCGATGGTGACCATTTTACGACTCATACGAAACTCCTCCTGTCTATGTGTGTTACCGAAACCGGAATAACTGGCCGGTGGCTACATCTCTGAACGACGTTCAAGGGCGTGGAACATGGTGGCGGCATCCACGAATTCCAGGTCGCCGCCGGTGGGGATGCCGTGGGCAAGCCTGGTTACCCGCACCCCCCGTTCCTTGATGAGCCTGGTCAGGTAGAGCGCGGTTGCTTCCCCTTCTACGGAAAAATTGGTGGCAATGACGACTTCCCGGATACCCTCACGCTCCAGGCGCTGCATCAGTTCGGCAATCCGGAGATCGCCGGGGGTGATGCCTGCCAAAGGAGAGAGGGCGCCATGCAGGACGTGGTAGCGGCCTTTGAAGGCACTGCTCCGCTCGATTGCCAGGACGTCCTGCGGCTCCTCCACCACACAGATAATGGCGCTTTCCCGCTCTTCGCGGCAGACGGCGCACGGATCATCCTCGGTGATCATGAAGCAGGTGGAGCAGAACCGGACCTTCCGGCTCACCTCCAGCAGGCTGTCTGCCAAAGCCGCAAGATTTTCGGGGGCTTTCAGGAGATGCAGGGCGAGTCGCAGTGCAGTTTTTTCGCCGACCCCCGGCAATTTTTTCAATTCACCGACCAGTCTCCCCAGAGACAAAGCTTTTTGTAGCATATATTTCATACCGATAAAACATATTTTTAGTAAATTAGTGGCATTGAAATTTAACCACAATAAAAATCATTATTTATAGGAAGTTGCATGTTTTATTTGACAGTTTACAAGAAAAATGTTTAGCCTGCCTAAAAAAATAAAGCACCCCCGGGCCGTAAAAAGAGGGGCCGCAAGGGTGCTTCGTAACGACGGTTGGCAGTGCTTGCGCGGCTCAGAACAGGCCCGGAATGCTGAGTCCGCCGGTAGCCTTGCTCATTTCCTGGCCGATCTCCGCCTGGACCTTGGTAAGGGCCTCGTTGACAGCGGCAACGACGAGATCCTGAAGCATCTCCACATCCTCCGGATCCACCGCTTCCTTCTTTATGGTAAGAGAAACCACCTGGTTCTTGCCGTTGACCAGGGCGGTTACAACCCCGCCACCGGCGCTGGCCTCGGCAGTCTTGAGCGATGCCTCCTCCTGGATCTTTGCCATCCGCTGCTGCATCATCTGGGCCTGTTTCATGATATTGGCCAAGCCTTTGGACATACTGACTTCCTCCTTTTATGTGCTGCTTCGTAATTATTCAGGCTCCCGGCACTCATCCAGCGTGCCGCCGAAGATCTCCAGGGCCGCAGCCACCATGGGGTGGCGCAGGGCCGTCTCCTTCAGGGTCGTCACCCGGGCGGCCTGGTCAAGGCTTTTTTTTTCAGCCAGGGAGATGGGGAGATGCCGGTCTTCGGTGGAGATGGGGACGATCTTCACAACGGTCGGCCGCTTGAAGAAGCTGACGGCGAGCTCCTGGAGCTGTGTATGGTAGTCCTTTTCCTTGAGCATGCTGAGTTCCAGCGAGCCGCGTGGGAAACCGATCTGCAGCCCCCCTTCATCCAGTTGCAGCGGGCTCCCCTTTTCCAGCTTGGTGGCCAGGAGCGGCCTGGTCCTCTTGACAAAGGCGACAAAGCCGGCCCAGTCTCCGCCAACCGGAGTTTCCCGCGGCCGCTCCGGTTCGGGCGGAGCTACAGTTGCCGGTTCCGCAGGACGCGGGGCCGGTTCCTGCTCCCGCCTCTGCTGGGGAGCAGCCGGCTGCTGCCGCTGGTGCACCGGCGGTGGCGACTGCCGCGAAGGGGTCGCGGCCGGGGGGGACGGCCGGGATGATGCGGTAGTGCCGCTGCCGAGGCGTGCCTCCAGGCGGTCCAGTCGGGCCAGGATCTCCCTGGCCGGGACCACGGCGCCGAGGGTGGCCATCTTAACCAGGGCCATCTCCAGAACCAGCCGCGGCATGGCGGAATGGGCACACTCGGTCTCGGCCTTCATCAGAATGGCGAGACAGCGCTGCAGCCGGTTCGCATCGCTCAGGGCGCATATCTCCCGCTGGGTTGCCAGCTCGCTTTCCGCCAGGTCGAGCAGATCAATGCCCCCCTCCACCACCTTGAGGATGAGAAGGGAGCGGAACAGGCCGATCAGTTCCTGGCAGAACTGGCGGAAATTGTAGCCGAACTCGTCCACCTGGCGCACCACCTCCAGTGCCCCGCGGGTGTCGCCGGTGAGAACGGCGCGGGCCAGATCGGCCAGGAGGCGCTGATCCACCACCCCCAGGAGCGTTACCACGTCTTCGTCCCTCACCTCGCTGCCGCAGAAGGCCAGGACCTGATCCAGCGTGGAGAGGGAGTCGCGCATGCTCCCATCCCCCTTGCGGGCCACCACGGTAAGGGCCTCGTCGGAGACGGCGATCCCCTCCCGGTCGACGATGTGGCGCAGGCGGTCAACGATGGTGGCCAGCGGGATCCGCTTGAAGTCGAAACGCTGGCACCGGGAAAGGATGGTGATCGGCAGTTTGTGGGGTTCGGTGGTGGCGAAGATGAACTTGATATGGGCCGGCGGTTCCTCCAGGGTCTTCAACAGGGCGTTGAAGGCGCTGGTGGAGAGCATGTGTACTTCGTCGATGATGAAGATCTTGTAGCGGGAGCGGGACGGGAGGTACTTGACGTTTTCGCGCAGTTCCCGGATGTCGTCGACGCCGGTATTGGAGGCACCGTCGATCTCGAACACGTCCACCGAGTTGCCGGCCGTGATCTCGGTACAGGAGGGACAGACGTTGCACGGCCGCGGGGTCGGCCCCATCTCGCAGTTCAGCGCCTTGGCGAAGATGCGGGCCGAACTGGTCTTGCCCACCCCCCGGGCACCGGTGAAAAGGAAGGCATGGGCGATCCGACCGGTCTCGATGGCATTGGCCAGGGTACGGGTGATATGCTCCTGGCCAACCAGGTCGTCAAAGGTCTGGGGACGCCATTTTCTCGCAAGAACCAGGTAGGACAAGGGGGATCAACCTCGCAACATCAGCCGTGGGTTACCGTGGGGAGAAATCAGGGGAACGTGCTTGCGGGCACAATTGATAGCTGGGCACCCCCGCGGCACACGGAGTCGATTACTGCCGCTGCTTCCTTCCGGACCTGACGGGGTTCATAACCTTCCGTTGCGCGGGACCCAGCTATCAGCTCTGCCCGCAAACGACCGACACCGCCCAGTGGGCGGTGTCTATGCGATAAGGTGGCGGAGAGAGAGGGATTCGAACCCTCGATACCGGTTTCCCAGTATACTCGCTTAGCAGGCGAGCGCCTTCGGCCTACTCGGCCATCTCTCCTCAGAAACTGTTCGATGTTCGACGTTAACAGGCTTATAACCTCGAACATCGAACTAAAATATTAATTGGCGGAGGAGGTAGGATTCGAACCCACGGAACTTTCGTTCAACGGTTTTCAAGACCGCCGCCTTCAACCACTCGGCCACTCCTCCGTGTGTTGCCGCCTCTTCCGTACCCTTGCAGAGCCCTATCTAGGGGAAGCGAAAGCAATGTGTAGCATTTCCGCCCTGTATTTGCAATACCAAAAAAATGAATCTGCCGGGGAACCCTAAGCTGGCGTAGCCGGAACCAAAACCAAAGGCAATTCAACACGGATCAACGCGGATAAAGCATGACAAAAATAGATTTGTAACATCCGTGTAAATCCATCCAATCCGTGTCCTTCTGCGTTGAATTGCAGTTCAGGCTTGCTCACTTTATGTAAAATCTTAAGTCGTATGGGACTAACCGATCCGCTCCTGGCCGCCCAGATACGGTCGCAGGGCCTTCGGGACGACGACCGAGCCGTCGGCCTGCTGGCAGTTCTCCAGGATCGCCACCAGGGTCCGTCCCACCGCCAGCCCCGATCCGTTCAGGGTGTGGACGAATTCGGGCTTGGCCTTCTCGTCCTGCTTGAAGCGGATCTTGGCCCGGCGGGCCTGGAAATCCTCGAAGTTGCTGCAGGAGGAAATCTCCCGATAGGTATTCTGTCCCGGCAGCCAGACCTCGATGTCGAAGGTGCGGGCCGCGGAAAAACCGATGTCGCCGGTGCAGAGCTCCACCACCCGGTAGGGGAGTTCCAGTTGCCGGAGGATCTCTTCGGCGTTGTCCAGGAGTCGGTCCAGTTCCTGATACGATGTCTCGGGTGTGACGAACTTGACCAGTTCCACCTTGTTGAACTGGTGCTGGCGGATCAGCCCGCGGGTGTCCTTGCCGTACGAGCCGGCTTCCTTGCGGAAACAGGGGGTGTAGGCGGTATAGCACAGCGGCAGGTCCCCCCCCTTGAGGATCTCGTCCCTATGGATGTTGGTGACCGGCACCTCGGCGGTTGGGATCAGGAAATAATCGGTCCCGTCCAGATGAAAGAGGTCGTCTTCGAACTTCGGCAACTGTCCGGTGCCGGTCATGCTCTCCCGGTTGACGATGAATGGGGGGAGCATTTCCGTGTAGCCGTGCCGGGTGGTATGGAGATCGAGCATGAAGTTGATCAGGGCGCGCTCCAGGCGGGCGCCTGCCCCCTTATAGAGGGTGAAGCGGGCGCCGGTCAGCTTGGCCCCCCGCTCGAAGTCCAGTATACCCAGGGCTTCGCCGACCTCCCAGTGGGGCCTGGGGGTGAAATCGAACACTGCCGGGGTACCCCACCGCCTGACCTCGACATTTTCCTCTTCCGAGGCGCCAACCGGCGTCTGGCGGGAGGGGAGGTTCGGAATCGTATAGATGATCGCCTGGAGCAGTTCCTCGATCTTGTTGAGGTCCTCGTCCAGCCCCTTGATCTTTTGGCCGACCTCCCGCATCTCGGCGATCCGGTCCTGGACCAGACTCTTGTCCCTGACCTTGCTGATCTCCTCGGAGACCTTGTTGCGCAACGCCTTCAGGGTTTCGCTCTCCTGGAGGAGTTCGCGCCGCTGCTGGTCCAGGTCGCGGAACTGAC
The DNA here is from genome assembly GCF_007830735.1 of Geobacter argillaceus. Lineage (GTDB taxonomy): Bacteria > Desulfobacterota > Desulfuromonadia > Geobacterales > DSM-12255 > Geomobilibacter > Geomobilibacter argillaceus. Next base: position 39,097 of record NZ_VLLN01000026.1, on the reverse strand, counting down.
CGAGATCTATCGCTTCCCCGCGGGTCTTGAGCCTCGCCTCTACCTCTTCCAGATTCTCACGGATGTAACGTATGTCGAGCATGGCAAAACCCTTTGCAAATTGATGGATAAGGCCCTATCTTGTAGCACTTGCCCAGTGGTTAGTCAATAACTTGCTCCCTGTTTCGGAGGGGTTGTGCACCAGTTCATCGCCTGCACCCTGCTTCTCTTATCGTTTGCCCCGGTTGCCGCCGGGCAGGAGATCGTCATCAACGCCGTGGGCGACATCATGCTGGCCGGCCGTGCTACTGCCACGCTTGCCCGGACCGGTTACGACCACCCTTTTGCCGCCACCGCCCCGCTCCTGCGCCGGGGAAACATCACCATCGGCAATCTGGAGGCGCCTGCCGCCCGCACCGGCACGGAGTTCAGGGATAAACGGTTCCGCTTCCGGTCCGACCCGGCGGTTGTCCCGGCTCTGCAGCGAGCCGGCTTCACTACCATCACCCTGGCCAACAACCATATCCTCGACTTCGGGCACCAGGCCCTGTTTGAAACCATTGCCCACCTGGAACACCAGGGACTAGGGTACGCCGGTGCCGGGACCAACCTGGCAGCTGCCCGCAGAGAAGCCGTACAGACGGTAAACGGCCGGCGGGTGGCGGTCCTCGCCTACTCCCTCATCCGGCCGACCGAGTTCTTTGCCGGCTCTGACCGGCCGGGAACGGCGCCGGGATGGGCGCAGTTTTTCGCGGAAGATATCGTCCGGGCCAAGAGCCGGGCCGACTATGTGGTGGTATCATTTCATTGGGGCGGGGAACTGGAGACCAGGCCCAAACCGTACCAGGTGACGGCCGCAAGGCGGGCAATCGATGCCGGCGCCGATCTGGTCATCGGCCACCACCCCCACGTGCTCCAAGGGATCGAGCGTTACGGCAACGGGGTGATCTTCTATAGTCTGGGCAATTTCGCCTTTGCCAGCCGGAGCAGCCGCGCGGACCGGAGCGTCATCGCCCGGATCGTGCTGGACAATGGGGTCAAGGAGGTGGAACTGATCCCGCTCAATGTCCTGAACCGGGAGGTCGGTTATCAGCCCAGGATATTGACCGGGAGGCGGGGGGACGAGGTGATTGCCCGCTTGAACCGGCTTTCCGACGGGATGGGGATTGTCATCGCAAACGTTGCCGGCCGCTACGTGATTAGTGGCAGCGGTGAACAGATGGCCAAACAGTAACGGTGGTGGGCGATGCACAGGCTCTTTGTGGCGATCGATCTGCCGGACGAGGTGAAGCGGGAGCTGGCAAAACTCAGGCGGGAAGAGATCCAGGGTGCCCGCTGGGTGCCGGTTGAGCAGCTCCACCTGACGCTTCGCTTCATCGGTGAGGTGGATGACGCGACCTTTGAGGCCATCAGGCAGGCCCTGGGCGCCGTCAGGGGGGGGCAGTTCCCCCTGGCCGTTCAACTGGTGGGGCACTTCCCTCCCCGCAAGTCTCCGCATGTCCTCTGGGTCGGTGCTGATGCCGGAGAGTCTCTGGCCGACCTGCAGGGTCAGGTGGAAGATGCGGTCCAGACGGCCGGCCTCGCCCCCGAGCACCGCCCGTTCTCTCCCCACATCACCATCGCCCGCCTCCGGGAGACTCCCCCTCATGTTGTCGCCGAGTTAGAGAAGCGACACCAGGCCTTTGCCTGCGCCCCTTTCGAGGTGCCCTCCTTCCACCTCTACGAGAGCACCCTCACCGGCAAGGGGGCGATCCACACCGTGGTGCGGAGTTACCCGCTGAGCGCGCCTACGCCGTCAACGGAAGGCCGATAAATGCGCATCCCGAGGAGGATTCGGCCAATGAAGCGCACCATCTGCCTGGTGATTTTGTAAATCAAACCCAGAGAATCTTTACCAGATGCGCCACCTGCCGAAACTCCGGATCTCCGGTAACAAGTGACGCCCCATGTTCTATAGCCGAGACAACGGCAAAGGTGTCGGCGTATGACATGGCAAAGCGTGCTTTCAGTTCTGCGGCGCGAAAGATAAGCTCATTGGGGCACGGGAGGGTAGTTAAACCGAGGCTATGGAGTTTTACTATCATCTGGAGCTTGGCCTGCTCACCAGATCTGCGCTGAACGATGTAGATGAGCTCACCGACATTGATAGCAGAAATCAGACGAGGCACATTAGCTTTCGTGGCCTCTTTGAGCAGTTCTCGAACCCTTTCGGCTCCGGGCTCCTGGTAAAAGAAACGGAGCATTGCAAAGCTGTCGAATAACAGACTACTCATTCCGGAAATCAATGCGCCGTTCCTTCAAAAGTTCTTCCGCTGCTGATGGTCCGCCATCACGCAAGAAACCGTATGCGTCATCGACCGGCTCCTTCACAACCGGCACAATACATACGACATCGCCGTATTCCACAAAGCGCACCTCGGTGCCGGGCTCGATATGGTGCCGTTTCCTGATTCCGCCGGGAATGAGAACCTGACCCTTTACGGTTACTTTTGATGCCTTTTCCATGGCACGCCCCCAAGGTATTACCTTTATATTAAATAGTAATACCCGCTATCAAAATCTTCAAGCTGAAAAATAGTGGAGGTTCAAGCTCATCGTCCGTTCCCCATGACGCCCCACCCCATCTTCCCGCTTGATCAACCGCAGTCAGGTGATGTCCGGTTTGTACTCCCGCTCCGTTATCTCGTCGATGGAGAAAGAACGGAAGCGCCCTCCCCCTCAGTCCGCTATTCTACTTCCAACGGCACCTTCTGTAGCCTCTTATAATAGAAATTCTGCCCGTAGAGCGCAGCTACCGGGTTGTGGCCGGTGACCCGGTCCTTGCAGATCAGGGTCGTGACCGGTGCCTGCGAGTGCTTGGTGAATAGCATGTCGTGCCCGACACAGAGGCCGACGATAATGTTCATGTCGGTCCCGGCCCGGTTGCAGAGCTCGGCCTGGGCGATGGGGTTGCAGGCCGGCTCGAATGTACCGGGCCGGACCTTGTCCTCCTCGGAGAGCCCCAGCCGCAGTTTGTCGACGCTCCCCGCCTTGCAGCAGACCGACAGCGGCTCCAGCCCCTGGCCGGTAAGGATGGCCATAAGCTGGTCGGTCTCGGCCAGGAGGCCGATGCAGGTGGCAATACCGATCTTTTTCCACCCCATTAGCTTTGCCAGGGCCACGGTATCCTCCACCCGCGTCCAGCGGGCCGTTACCGTGCTGCTTCCCGGCGTCTTCTGGTAGCAGAGCCCCTCGACCTTTGCCGCCATCAGGGCCAGTCGGGCATCTTCGCTGTCACCGGTGTAAGTGGCCAGGGAGGCATCGATGATCTCGCTGCCGCTGTTGGCGGGACAGTAGCCGGGACGCGGCGGGGCAGTGGCCGGGTCGCCGCTCCAGCAGTTGGTGGTGCCGTTCTTCTGCCAGACCGCGCTGCACTTGCTGCAGGATAAGGGGGTCTCTTCGCCGGATCTTTCCATGGTTGCCTCCTTTGGAAACGGTTATACATACAATGTTCGAGACAATGAAGAACTCAGACATAGAGCATAAAACGGTTTAACAGAATCTGGGAAAATACAGGTTGCTCAAAATAGTCAGATCGTCGCACCCGCAGCAAGCTCCGCGGAGGCTTGAGCCAAGCTACGCCGCACAAGGTAGCTTGCGAGGACGGCGGCGAGATGGCTGTTTTTCAGCAACCGCTTACGCCGAATACAGTTTGCCGGTCGCTTCCTTGAGCAGGATGTAGGGGGAGACGATCAGCATCTGGAAGCGTCGGGACGGCGTCGTGTTCCATGCCTCGACCTGCGCCGGCGTCGGCTTTCCCAGCTTGCCGTTCTGTATCCACTGGGTCACCATGGGCGTGTTGTCCTCGGCGATCCGGTAGCCGGCCTCGGCCAGCTCCAGGCCGGGTGCGACGAGAATCAGGGTTCCCCGTTCCAGGTGGGGCCTGACCCACTGCCACTCCGCCTCGTCGATGTTGAGGGCCAGCTCCTCCTTGGTCTTGTCCGGTTTGGTCATTTCCGCAAAATCCTCTTATCGCCGACCCGAATGGTCAGCTTGGTTGAGTCAAAGTATTCCAGCAAGGGGATCATAAACTTTCGTGACAGCCCGGTGATTTCCCGGAACTCATTCGGGGTGATCTCACCCGTTTCCGTGAGCCGGGCGAAGAGCTTTTCACGGATGGCCGCCAGGGGCGTTGCCGCGTAATAGAGGTCGCTTTTTACCCTGATCACCTCCCCTTCCCGTACCAGACTGTTCAACTGCTCCAGGAGCACCTTCTCCGGTACCTGCACCAGGTCGCACAGCTCCTTGACGGTAGGGGGTTCGCTGTCGCCGTTCAGGAGCGCCGAGCCGATCTTCTCGCGAAGACCGGTCTGTTCTGGCGTAGCGGTTCCTTTCCTGCCGGGGAGCTTCACCAGGTCCCGGTCAGCTACCACTGTCCCCTCCTTTTCCAGGGAGGCCAGGACCGGCGTAAAGAAGCGCGGGTCGCTCCGCTTCGGCAGGCGGGTCTTCAGCTCTTCCTTGCTGATCCCCTCCTTTAGGGCATTTTCCTGCAGATAGCTGTCGAGTTCGGCCAGAACCGATTCCTTTAGAGCGGCAAATGCCTCCCGTCCCAGGAACATCCGCGGCTCCCGCACCACCTGGATCACGGTCCCACCGCTCAGGAGTGGCGTCAGGGCCGCATCCAGCCGCTTGGCAGAGAGGCCGGTACGGTTGGTCAGTTCACCGACCGTCAGGCCGGAAAGTAGGGAAGCGGCCACCATCCGGCCGATCCGGTCCCCCTCGTCCCCCTCCTCGATAGCGGTGAGCAGTTCCATCGCCTCGGTGGTACGACGGCGGCGGCGCGGAGGGGCGGGATCGAGCACCGTCCCTCCCCCCAGAGTCGCCGATGGCGAATAGGTGCGCAGGACAAAGGGATCGCCGGGGAGGAGCAGGACCGGCCTGGCCAGGCGCAGCTGAGCCAGGGCGCTCTCGCCCGGCTGCAGGGTATCCCGGTCGAAGAGGATCACCTGGGCCGACACTTCGTAGGTGGCCGAGTGAAGGCGCAGGGTCGAGCGGTGCCTGAGTTCCCGCGGCGCGGACGGTAGGTAGTTGAGCCGCACATCAACGGCCCTGGTGGTCCGGTAGAGTTCGCGGGGCACAACCACATCACCCCGCTCCAGGTCCGTATGCTCCACCCCCTGCAGATTCACCGCCAGCCGTTGGCCTGCTTCGCCGGTCTCCGCCTTTGCGCCGTGGGCCTGGAGCCCGCGCACCCGGCTGGTCAGCCCGCCCGGAAGGATCTCAACCTCGTCGCCGACCCGGATCGAGCCGGAGAGGAGGGTACCGGTCACCACCGTACCGAAACCTGCCACGGTGAAGACCCGGTCCACCGGGAGGCGGAACGGGCCATCGCTCCGCTTCTGCCCAACCCCGGCAGCCAGCCGTGCCAGTTCCTGGCGCAGGTCGTCGAGACCGGCCCCGGTCCGTGACGAAACCGGCACAATGGCTGCCCCCTCCAGAAAGCTGCCGGCCAGGTATTCGCGCACCTCTTCCGCCACCAGACCGAGCCAGTCCGGATCAACCATGTCGCTCTTGGTCAGGGCCACCAGCCCCTTTTTGACCCCCAGCAGCTGACAGATCTCCAGGTGCTCCCGGGTCTGGGGCATAACCCCCTCGTCGGCGGCGATGACCAGCATGACCAGGTCCATGCCGCCGACGCCGGCGACCATGGCCCGGACAAACCGTTCGTGGCCGGGCACGTCAACGATGCCGAACTGGGTGCCGTCGGCAAGCTCCAGATGCGCAAACCCCAGCTCGATGGTGATTCCCCGGGCCTTCTCCTCCTTCAGGCGGTCGGTATCGATGCCGGTAAGGGCCTTGACCAGGGAGGTCTTGCCGTGGTCGATGTGCCCGGCGGTGCCAAGGATCAAGTGTTTCATGAATGGAGCCCCACAAACGGTTTCAAACGAATATTCAGGCTGTCCTTTGTAGCACAAAAAAAGGACGCCGCAAAGGGCGCCCTTACCTATCGATTGCACATCTGGGAGGAGAGCCATCCAACCCTCGTGACCGGCTACAGCTTGTGCAACCAGTTGAAACGGTCGGGGAGCCGGCCGTACTGGATGCCGGTCAGGGTGTCGTACAAAAGCTGCGTTACCTTGCCGACCGACCCGTCACCGACCGTTACCTGTTCACCCTTGTAGCAGAGGGTCGAAACCGGCGAAACCACGGCCGCGGTGCCGGTGCCGAATACCTCCTGGACGCGGCCGGCCTTGATGCCGGCCATGAGTTCGTCAATGGCGATTGGCCGCTCTTCTGCCTGCAGGCCGAGACTCGGCGCCAGCTTCAGCACCGAATCTCGAGTGATGCCGGGAAGGAACGACCCGGTGAGGTTGGGAGTCACCACCCGGCCGTCGATGACGAAGAAGATGTTCATGGCCCCCACCTCTTCCACAAAACGGCGCTCGATGCCGTCGAGCCAGAGGACCTGGTCGAAGCCGCGTTGTTTGGCCTCCTGCCCGGCGAGCAGCGAGGCTGCGTAGTTGCCGCCGGTCTTGGCCTCGCCGGTCCCGCCGGGCACGGCCCGGACAAAATGGTCCTCAACCAGGATACTGACCGGCTGGAAGCCGGCGGCATAGTAGGCCCCCACCGGCGAGAGGATGACGAAGAAGCGGCACTGGTCCGCCGGCTTCACCCCCAGCACCGGTTCCGTGGCAATCAGTGTCGGGCGGATGTAGAGCGATGTCCCCTCGCTGGCCGGTATCCAGTCCCGTTCCAGCCGGACCAGTTGGTCGATCCCCCCCAGGAACAGGTCATCCGGCAGCTGCGGCAGGGAGAGCCGGCCGGCAGAGCGGTTGAAACGGGCCAGGTTCATGTCCGGCCTAAACAGGGAGATGCTGCCGTCCCCCCACTTGTAGGCCTTGAGCCCCTCGAAGATCTCCTGGGCGTAGTGAAAGACCATGGCGGCCGGCTCCAGGCTGAACGGGACATACGGCTCGATGCGGGGATCGTGCCACCCCTGCATGCTGTCCCAGTCGGCCACCAGCATCCGGTCGGTAAATATCTTGCCGAAACCGAGCCTGGCCGGGTCGGTCCATTTTTCTTTTCTGCATGCTGCCGGTAACGGTGCGATCCGTATCTCCATTGCTACTCTCCTTGTTCACCAACCATTTTTTCGCTCTTCGGATTAGTAAGCATACCGCTCCCCTTCTGTGGCCGTCTAACGCCTTTAGGACAAAAATGCGCTTGAAACGGACATGCCGTGCGGTATACTGTCTATCATGCTGAAAGAGCTGACACAGGCTGAAACCTTGGAACAACTGGATCTGCGGGGGATCGAAACACCGTCGCTGGAGTCGTTCGCCTACCTTGACCGGGACGTGAACATCCGCTACGACTGGCATGCCCATGACCGCCACCAGCTCATGTATGCCTTCTCCGGCACGCTGCGGCTGGAGGCGGAAAACGGTGTCTACCTGCTGCCACCCCAGCGGGCCGCCTGGATTCCGGCACGCGTTCCGCACCGCTCAACGCTGCACAACGTCCGTTCCGGGTCGGTCTTCTTTGCGCCGGACCTGGTGCCGACGGAGCTGTCCGGGGTGCGGATCATCTCGGCAGCCCCCATTGTCCGGGAGATGGTCAGGTACTCCCTGCGCTGGCCCCCCACGCGCGACCCGGCCGACCGGCTGGCCAACGCCTTTTTCAGGACCCTGGGGATGCTCTGCGTGGAGTGGATTCAGGAGGAGATGCCGTTTCGCCTCCCCGCGGCCCGGACCGGGCAGGTTGCCGTGGCCATGGAGTACACCTTGCGGAACCTGGAAACCGCCACCATCGAAGGGGCCGCGGCGGCGGCCGCGCTGTCGGCGCGCCAGTTTCGCCGCCGCTTCGGCGCCGAGGCCGGCATTGCCTGGCGCCAGTTCCTGCACCAGGCGCGGATGCTGCGGGCTATGGAACTCCTGGTGGCGCCGCGGGCGGATATCACCGGCGTGGCATACGCGGTCGGCTTCAACAGCCTGAGTGCCTTTGCCAAGAGTTTCACCCTGTTCACGGGCCAGACGCCGAGCGAGTTCCGGCGCGGCCGGGATGGCGGCGCAACGGTAACGCCCTGACCGCACCTGACTTCCGCTGTACACCGGCACAGGTACGCACATCTGCCTTGGTGCCAGCCGGGATTGATGGTATGGTTGGGCGTCGCTAAAGACGAATATTCCCAGACACGAGAACAGGACCGATGCGCGAGAGCCAGCACCCCTTCCAGACCCTTACCCCCACCTTCGTCATGGACGCCGTGGAGAGCCAGGGCTTTGTCTGCGACTGCCGCACCCTGGCGCTGAACAGTTACGAGAACCGCGTCTACCAGGTGGGGATCGAAGACGGCCAGCCGCTCATCGCAAAGTTTTACCGCCCGGGACGCTGGAGTGATGCCCAGATCGTCGAGGAGCACCGGTTCTGCCTGGAACTGGCCGAACACGAACTGCCGGTGGTGGCGCCCTGGATCAATGCTGCCGGCGAGAGCCTGTTTCGCCACGACGGATTCCGTTTTGCCCTCTATCCGCGCCAGGGCGGCCACGCCCCGGAGTTCGACAACCTGGACAACCTGTTGATCCTCGGCCGGATGCTCGGCCGCATCCACAGCATAGGCATGGTGCGGCCGTTCGAGCATCGGCCGATCCTGGACAGCAAGAGCTTTGGCCATGACAGCGTGAAGCTGATAACGGAGCAGTTCATCCCGGAGGAATACCGGGAAAGCTACGCAGCCGTAACCGGTCAACTGCTGGAGACGATCGATACCATCCTGGCAGGGTCCGGCCAGATCCGCTATATCCGCGCCCATGGCGACTGTCACAGCGGCAATATCCTCTGGCGCGACGACGCCCCCCATTTCGTCGATTTCGACGACGCCCGAATGTCGCCGGCAGTGCAGGATCTCTGGATGATGCTCTCCGGAGACCGGCCCCGTCAGACCGCTCAGTTGGCCGAGCTGCTGGAAGGGTACGGAGAGTTCTGCGACTTCGATCCCCGCGAACTCAGGCTGGTCGAAGTTCTCCGTACCCTGCGGATGCTCCATTACAGTGCCTGGCTGGCCCGCCGCTGGCATGATCCAACCTTTCCCCGCACCTTCCCCTGGTTCAATACGGTCCGCTACTGGGGCGAACATATCCTGCAACTGCGCGAACAGCTGGGGGCGCTTGAAGAGCCGCCGCTGGCGATGCCGTGAATTGAGCCGCCGAGAACTGCCGTCGGGAGAATGCCGAAGGGCGGGGGAGGGAGAAGCTGATAGGAAAACACGGCCACTCACCATTTGTGCCGCTTGAGTTTGGGCCACCACAGACGGGTCGTCGAGCAGAGCGACTGCTCCTGATTGGCGAACTGTGCCGAGTTTGCTCCGGTGCCAGTGATGGCCTTTGAGGGAATTGCCCCGGAAAAGGGGGTGATGGCACCATTGGGGCCAAGGTTCACTGAGTTGTAGGCATAGTCGAGTTTAACGTAACCGCCTATGGACAGGTTGAATTTGCTGGTTACCTGGCTCAACGTTTTACCATAGATGCCGGGAGCGACCTCGGGGGATGGTTGGCGGTCAGTGTTATATTCCGGGCCCGCAGCCAAGGCGGATGCCGCCATAAAGATGACAGCGCTGAACAAGCAAAGAGATTTATTCGTTCTCACCCTCCTGTGGGATGTTTCCGCCAGCTGCTTTCCGTCACGGCCCGGGTGGTTCTTATTTTTGTACTGTTCATTCCGCTTCCACCGCCTCTTCGTTATAGTCTTCTGGTTTGGTCTTATCTTCCCGGTGCTCGATACCGAGAGCTTTACAGACAGGGGTGAGCGCAACCGCCATCAGCAGGTTGAGGGCCAGGGCGAACACACCGGCATAAGCGGAAAAAGACATTTCGCCTAGGTGGACGGTGTAAAGAGGCGACTTGAAGCCCGACGACGCCATCATGGCCGTGCCGCTGGCCATGCCTACAATCCAGCCAATCAGGAGCGCTCGATGGTGAAGCCACCTTGTGAACAGGCCGAAGATAATCGCAGGGAAGGTCTCCAGTATCCAGATACCTCCCAGGAGCTGCAACTGGATGGCGTATTTGAGCGGCAGAAAGATGACAAAAGCCAGTGCCCCCACCTTCACTACCAGCGACACCAGTTTTGCCATGGTCGCCTCTCTAGTGGGCGTACAGCCGGGCCGGAGCGCGGCGCAGTAGATGTTGCGCGTGAAGAGATTGGCTGCGGCAATCGACATGACCGCCGCCGGCACCAGTGCGCCGATGGCAATGGCCGCGAAACAGAAGCCGACGAACCAGGCAGGGAACATCCTGATGAACAGCTCCGGAACCGCGTCGTTGGGTGTGGCGGGATTCACGCCGGCGGCAAGAGCCATCAGTCCCAGCAATGCAATCAGCCCCAGCAGGAAGGTATAGGCCGGAAGCAGAGCGGCATTGCGCTTGATGACATGGCCGCTGGAGGAGCTGAGGATGCCGGTGATGGTGTGGGGATACACGAACGCGGCCAAGGCCGAGCCGAAGGCCAGGGTGGCGTAGGCCCCGAACCCGCTCGGGGGGAGGATGAGATGGCCGGGCGGGCTCTTGGCTGCCAAGGCGTGGTCGGCGAGGCGGAAGATCTCCGCATACCCGCCTAGTCTTTCGGGAATGATGGTCACAGCAGCAATGACAACGATGTAGATCATTGTGTCCTTGACCAGTGAGATCAGCGCCGGAGCGCGCAGACCGCTGGTGTAAGTGTAGAGCGCCAGGATCACGAAAGCGATGATCAAGGGAAGATCTCCCAGCCAGCCTGCCCCGGTGACTCCCATGGCTCTGATCACCACCTGTATCCCCACCAGTTGCAGCGCAATGTAGGGCATGGTGGCGAGTATACCGGTGAAGGCCACTGCCAAGGAGAGCCCCCGTGAACCGTAGCGACTCTGCACGAAATCGGCGGGGGTGACCAGGCCGTGCCGCTTGGCGACCGCCCAGAGGCGAGGCATGGTGAGGTATACAAAGGGATAGACGATGATCGTGTAAGGGAGGGCGAAGAAGCCGGCCGCCCCGACCCCATAAACCAGCGCCGGGACGGCGATCACCGTATAGGCGGTATAGAAGTCACCGCCGATGATGAACCAGGTGACGACAGTGCCGAATCGGCGGCCGGCCAGGCCCCATTCGTCCAGGCGGTTCAGGTCGCCGCGCCGCCATCTCGCGGCCACGAACCCAACCACGGTCACAAGCAGAAAGAAGAAGATGAATACGCCGAGCTCTGTTCGGTTGATCACGGCATCACCTCCGGTGGGTTGCCAGGTAGACAAATCCGGTAATGATAGCGCTCAGGATCACCCAGAGGAACTGGTACCAGTAAAAGAACGGGAATCCCAAAAGCTGCGGCTCGCTGCGTGCGTACAGGGGAGGCCAGAGCAACCCCAGAAAGGGGAGCAGGAGCAGCAGATTCAAGGTCTTACCGGCGGATCTCCGTCGAAAGTCGTGCACTGCAGGGTGCTGCAGCGACTCTTGCACTGGCTCAGCGCCGGTATTCTTGGAAATGGGGGGCATGTGAACCTCCTGTTTTCATTTATTTACAACCGGATCATGTACCAGTATCACGTGAGCTTAATGTACTTGATCAGTAGCCGGCGGATGCGGGCCGCGGTTTTGATTATGCCATTCTCTACGACCTTTGCGCCTTGACACGAGCAATGTTTCCCTTATCTAGCCTTTACCCCCTCGGATGATATTGCCGCATCATATCGAGCGTTATCCGGAAAGCCGTCCCCCTATTTCCGCACCGCCTCAAGAACCATTTCCGGGAATCTGTTGTTTTCCATAGAACTGTCGCTGGCGGCAAGTACTCCGAAGTCCCCCCTCAGTGCCTTCAGCGCGTAACGCTCCATCTCGATCTCGCTCTGGGTCCTGATCCGGAGCCGGCGAAAGAGAGGGACTGGTGGACACCATCCTTGGAGTGCGTGCTGCAGGAGAAATCCCATAACCAGGGCTGACAACAGGTAAAATTTGCGGCTGAGTGCGGTCCCAAGGCCCAGTCCGACAAGGGCAATGGTTGATGCGTTGGTCTCCAGGAGCCGCTCTATATCCCACTCCTCGTCCAGTTCCCGCAGCCTCTTCTCAATCTCCTCGGGATGATCCAGGTAATACCAGAGACGCTGCTCCATATCCCTTTCTATCCTGCGGGTCTTCCACTCCGCCGAGTGCAGGACGACCCGTTCAGTTGTTGCCGGCAGTGCCATTGCTATCCTCCCTTATCGGACGCTTTCCTTTGCCGGTCACTGACCGACCGTCCTCTCCCCCCAGAAGAACTCCTTTCCCGTCCAGATACCAGCGTTCCACCAGGGCCGCGGTTACCGCGTCCAGTTCATCGCCATCTGTTCGCTCACCCCCACGATCCCCCCCTTGGAGGCGGCGTAATGGGGGCCGACCACCCCTCCCGTCTGGGCGGCCACGGAGGAGAGGGCCATGATCCGCCCCCAGCCGGCAGCACGCATGTCCGGCAACACTGCCTTGAGTGACCAGAAAGGAGGCTTTGAGGTTGACCGCCAGCATCTCATTCCAATCCTTCTCGGTAATTTCATCGATTGTCCGTACCATGCCGATCCCGGCATTGTTCACCAGGATGGTGATCGGGCCCAGTTCACGACGGACCATCTCCACCATCCGGGCCACGTCAAGTGTTCGGGCAACGTCGCACTGGGCCGGTACCGTGCGCTGGCCCATCTTCTGTATCCGAGTGCAGACTTCCATAGCAGCGACCTCGTTTCGCTGGTAGTTCGCAGCCACATCCGCGCCCGCTTCAGCCAGTGCCAAGGCGATCGCTCGGCCGATGCCACGGCTTGCCCCGGTGACCAGGGCAATTTTGCCGTTCAGTTGTTCAGTGCTCATCTTGCTTTCTCCCGGATAGAAACAAGGTTTTCCTTCACATTTTTACTGCTGACATACTCCAAAAGTTTAAGTCGTTTCGAGGAGGTGTCAACGTTCCCCCCATCCCATTTTTCTCAACTCGTTTTCATGCTACAGCCCTGCCAAAAGCCGATTCGGTGTCATATTTTTTCTTACGGGATATCCTTCATGGTAACGCCATGATACTTTTTGAAAAGAGCCGGCATGAAGGCGCGAATCGAATACAACAAGGTAGTTCCCGAGGCGGTGAAGGCTATGTGATGGGCCTGGAGGATCAGATCAGGAGCAGCCGCCTGGAAGAATCCCTGCTCGACCTGGTGAAGCTGCGGGCGTCGCAGATCAATGGCTGTGCCTATTGCATCGACATGCACTCAAAGGAGCCAGGGCTCACGGGGAAAGCGAGCAGCGTCTCTATGAGCTCGACGCCTGGCGGGAAACTCCCTTTTACAGTGAACGGGAAAAGGCGGCGCTGGCCTGGACGGAAGCGGTGACGCGGCCATGCACCCGATCTGGTGAATCTCACTCTCGCCATTGTGGCTATCAATGGCTGGAACCGTCTGGGCATCGCCTTCCGCTCGGTTCCGGGCAGTTACCAGCCCCCCCCACAACCGTGCGTTCTGAAGGCATTCCGTGGGTTAGTCCAAGGTTGATTGTGGCCGTCAATCTGGTCATTACATTCATGGGGAGCACGTTGCTCACACCGCTCTACGTGCTCTACCAGAGAAAATTTGATTTCCCTTAACTTACGCTGACCCTGATATATGCCGTCTATGCGGTCGGGAACCTGGCAGCTCTTTTCTTCTTGGGACGGCTTTCAGACCAGATCGGCCGCCGCAGGGTGAGCCTGGCGGCGATCGGGATCGCCTCCGATACCAACACGGCCTGGATCACAGATCTGACGGAAGGCAGCGACAAGTCAGGCGCAAGCGTCATGGCCTCATGCGCCAACATGCTCGGGCTGGCAGTCGGGCCGCTCATGGGGGGGATGCTGGCGCAATACGTCCCGGCGCCGCTTCAGTTGTCTTTTTGCATCTACCTGGCATTGCAGGTCGTCATGGCGCTCTTCATTCGGCAGACCCTGGAAAGGTCAGAGTGGCCAGGCCTAACGCTTCGCGAGGTTTCTCTCAGGCCCCGGATCGGCATCCCGCCGGGGATTCTCGGCCGGTTTTTCTCTCCTGCCGCAACCGTTTTTGCCACATTCGCCATGACCTCCTTTTATGCGGCGCTCCTCCCCTCCCTCCTGGTTCGGGACCTGCGCATATCAAACCTGACAATCGGCGGGGACGTAGACTTCGAGCTCTTTCTTGCGGCAGCGCTCGCCATCATCCTGACGAGACGCCTGCAGAGCAGGACGGCCATGCTGGGCGGCCTCGCGCTCCTGGTCCCGAGTCTCGCCATGCTCATGCTGTCCCAGGGAACTCCGTTCACTTCCGGTCCTCCTTGCAGGAACCGCTGTGAGCGGACTTGCCGCAGCTCTGGGGTAAATGTCAGTTCGCCGAACCGAATCCCAAAACCGGGCTACACTACAATTATATCAACCAAGGAGGTGCATCATGAGCGAAGCGCCGGTAGTTGAGATTTGTTTCGACTATGTCTGACCCTGGTGCTATCTCGGTACCGTGCGTACCGACCGTTTACAGCAGGAGTATGGCGTTGAACTACGCTGGACCGTTTTCCCGCTTCACCCTGAAACGCCGGAGGAGGAGATGGAGCTTGCCGAGCTCTTTGCCGGGCGGGAGGCAATGATCAAGGAGATGCAGGCTAGGCTGCACCGGCTTGCCGAGATCGAGGGGGTGCCGCTGGCGGAGCGGAGCCGCACCTGCAACAGTAGACGTGCCCAGGAACTGGGGAAGTGGGCGGAAGCGATGGGAAAGGGAGATGCTTTCCGGAAAGCAGTCTACGGCGCGTATTTTGTCGGGGGACGCAATATCGCCAAGGTGGACGAACTGGTGCGGATCGTCGAAACCATCGGACTGCCAGGGGACAAGGCACTGGCGGCGCTTGCCGAGGGGAGTTTTGCATCCGCGGTCGATGCCGACTGGCAGCGGGCTCGAGAATTAGGGGTTGACGCTGTCCCCACACACCTCTGCGCCGGCAAGAGGCTGGTGGGGTTTGCCCCCTATGAGGATTTCGAGCGTCTCATCGAAAGGGATAATAAGACGCCAGTATCGCGATAAAAGCAGGCGCAGGCAGGCTACTACTCGGTGCCGGAGACTGCGCCTGTTTGTTCATACGACCTTCAACACGATCTTCCCCCGCACATGGCCTCTCTGGCTCAACTCCTGGGCGCGTCGCGCCTCTGAAAGCGGTAGCACTGATTCTACAGCTTCCCCCCATCCACCAGTTGTGCCAGCTTCGCAAGAACCGCCGCATCCGGCTGGATGAAGACGAAGGCCTGGCGGCAGCCGTGGGCGGCAGCCATCGCTTCCGGCGGTGGGGCGACGATGGAGACGAGGATGCCCCCCTTTTTCAGTACCTGCCAGGAACGCTCCTGGGTGTCGCCGCCGATGGTGTCAAATACAGCGTCAACGTCGCGTATTGTGTCCTCGAAAGGCATTGACCGGTAATCGATCATCTCGTCGGCCCCCAGCCCATGCAGGTAATCGTGGTTGTGCTCCGAGGCGGTGGCAATGACATGGGCACCCTGCCATTTCGCCAATTGCACCGCATAGCTGCCGACCCCACCTGCAGCCCCATGGATAAGGACCCTCTGGCCAGCTGACAGTCCGGCGGCCTCGATGAGCGACTTCCAGGCGGTGATCCCGGCGAGGGGGATGGCGGCTGCATGGATATGGTCGATGGATTCCGGCTTGAACGCCACCTCAGTCTCCCTGATGACGACGTATTCGGAATAAGTCCCGTCCCGCAGGAGGTCCGGTCGGCTGAATACCTCGTCCCCGGCGTTGAAGCGGGTCACGCCGGGGCCGGTCTCCTCGACCACGCCGGACACGTCCCACCCCATAATCAGCGGCAGGGAATGGGGCAGCATCTCCCGCAGGTATCCCTCCCGGATCTTCCAGTCCACCGGGTTGACCGCCGTAGCCCGGACTCGGACCAGCACCTCGTCGTTTTGTGGCCGGGGAAGGGGCACCTCCTCGTGGACCAGCACCTCGGGACCTCCATATGTGTGAATGCGCACTGCCTTCATGATTTGCATGCTGATTCCTCCTCATGATCTCAATCATTTTTATCCCTGTTCGCCCCAATCCAAGTCGGTGGTGATGGCGATGGCCGTGCTGATGGAGCGGAAGACGGGGCAGTGTTCCGCGTGGAGCGCATAGGCGCGCTCGACCTTGTCCCTGTCCGCCGCCGGCGTGACCAGATGGTAGACCACGCGGATCCGTTTTATGACCAGGACGTTATCCTCCAGTTCGATCTCGCCCCTGGCCTCGCCCACGAGTCCATCTCCGCCGATTCTTACTTTCCTTGCCTCCAGCGCACCGCCGAAGGTTCCGGTCAGTCAGCCGGCGGCGGCAGCGACGATGTAGTCGAGGGTTGTGGCGTGGGGCTCCGAGATGTCCGGGGCGACCCCGTAGTGGGCGGCGACCGCCCCATGAACGCCGAACAAAACCGGCTCCAATTCGGCAGGGAGCCACGCCCTGCGCAACAGCCCCTTCACCCGCTCGATCCGCACCAATGAACTATAGACAATTCCCGACATGGATTTCCCCCCTTCGGTATGGAGTCATGTGTCCCGTGATCCGGTCTGCCGTGCCCGCATCAACTTGCAACCCGTTCTCAAGCGGGCTTGACGGCAAAAATCTGAACCACCGATGCCAGCCCGGTGTGCCTTGTGCCCTCGCGTACATCCCGTTCCAGCGTCGCCGCGCGAATAAATTCCAGACCGGCAAGTTCATTCTTCAGATCATCCAGAGACATCAGCATGTCAATGTCCTTGGGGCCGCCGCTGTCGTATGCCAACTGCTCCTTGCTGAAGGCCTCCAACACGAAGACGCCGCCCGGCTTCAGCCCCCTGACCACAGCCTGGTGAAGCGGTGCGCGAATGGAGGACGGAACATGGCAATAGCACGAAACGATCCCGTCCCATTTTTCCGGCTCGATCTTGAAATTTGCCAGATCGGCCACTACCGTGGTAATCGCTACATTCCGTTCGGCCGCCCATGCCTCGGCCTTGCGGAGGCCGACTGCCGAGCTGTCAACCGCCGTAACAGTGCAGCCGAGTGTCGCCAGGTATACCGCGTTCCGCCCCTCTCCCTCGGCAAGCGAAAGGACCCTGCCGCGCGGGATCCTTTCTGAAACGGCTACTATAAAATCGTTGGGTATGGTGCCGTAGGCATAGCCCGGTTCCCGGTATCGCTCGTCCCAATCCATCATATTCCCCCCCATGAAGACTCCCTTCGTGTCCTTGTTAAAAGCAGGACTTGACCACTCCGCCATCGACCCGCAGCGCAGCCCCGTTGGTCGCGGACGAGAGCGGACTGCACAGGTAGGCGACCAGGTTCGCCACCTCTTCGGGGGCGGCAAATCTTTGCAAAAGCGAGGTCGGACGGACATCCCGGAAAAACTCCCGCTCGAACTCCGCAAAAGGCTTGCCGGCACTCAATGTGGTTATGAATGTCTCCACCCCCTCGGAAAGGGTCGGTCCGGGCAGGACGGCATTCACCGTAACCCCCGTGCCGGCGCAGGTTTCAGCGAGTCCGCGCGAAATGGCGAGTTGCGCGGTCTTGGTCATGCCGTAATGGATCATCTCGGTGGGGATCTGGATGCCGCTTTCGCTGCTGATAAAGACGACGCGCCCCCAGTTGCATTCCTTCATCCGTGGCAGGTAGGCTCGTGCTAGGCGCACGCCGCTCATGACGTTGATTTCGAAAAAACGTAGCCAGTCTTCGTCCAAGATCTCCACGAACGGTTTAGGCTCGTAGATACCAAGGTTGTTGACTAGGATGTCCACGGCGGGAAAACGTGCAACCAACTCCTTGATCGTTTCGGCAGCGGCCAAGTCTCCCGCGTATCCGTCAAGGCGGGCGTCGGGAAAATGCCGCCTGATTTCGGCCTGAGCCATAGCGACCGACTCCCCTGTCCGGCCGGTTATTATGACGCTGGCGCCTTCGGCGGCTAGCATCATGGCGATAGCCCGCCCGATCCCTTTGGCGGACCCGGAGACGAGCGCGTGTTTGTTTTCAAGTTTGAGATCCATTCCTATTCTCCTTTACCTTTCGCCGCTTCGGAACACATGTGTCGTGGCCTTCTTATCCGGCTACTTGATACGGGATTATACCACCGACAATGGCTGCGACAACCTGTCGCATCCACCCTGGAATTATTGTGTCAGATTCGCATTAATTGGCGATTTATGTGCACCGGATAACAAGGACTGTGACTCGTTCAGTAATGGCGGGATTGTAATTTGATTCGTGTATCATGTGCAGGTAGGTCAAGTCACCCCGGCACCCCCGCTGGGGTTCATGGGGGGGGCTTGAAAAAGTTGAGCGCATATTAGTCTGGAGAGTCAGCTGATTGCAGCAGGGGGCTACAAGTTGGGAAAAGGGACGTACGGAGTTAGGCAATAAAAAGCGATACAAAATCTTTCATTTCTGACAAAAAGGTCACTCAAATGAAAAGGCACCTACAAGATGACTTGTAAGTGCCTGTTTTTTATGGCTCCCCAGCCGGTACACTCAGCAAAACTTTTTCGCATATCATTTCGGATTCCGAATGATCCCTCTAAAGAAAAACCACCCGAGAACTGAATACAGGTTTCAGAGGGTTGGTATAGCATCCCTGTAGCAAAGTCTCAAGTTTTAGTGTGTCAGGACAAAATCAATAAACTCCGTGTTCAATCCTGGCAAGACAGTCCTTAACCAACTCCATGCCAGCGCATGTATCTAATAATTCCATAGGGGGGGCATACCCCAAGTACGGGTTTGAGATTTTTACCCAACGTGTAGCTTTATCAGGGGTACCGAACACATTGACGATTCGAGCAAAGAGCACAATAAGGCAAACCAGATGATCAGAAACGTGTGAATTCAATAACTGATCAGGTTGGTAGCGCCTCAAGGCCCTCCACGAAATAGGCAATAAAGCGCATAGCTGATCCATCGACAAACCGAAAGCACGGGCCACATCGTCAACGACACTTCTCGGAACACCTTTGCGAGTGAGATTAACAAGTGCTTGCTGGTTGAGATGTTCTTTCCCTTCTAGAATACTCTTCACGGTCGAGTTACTCACCGCTTCGCCTACGAGAGTTCCCATATCATGCCCCTATAGATAGATTGGCCTATGTATGTTAGCAGATACTAACTGCCCTTTGGATATTTTCCGAGTAGGCGAAGTTTAATGAAGCAAAAATGGGTAGAAGACCTAGCAGTTATGGTCAATTCTCAGTCTCTCACAAATATACTTGTTTTCGATGCGGATTGAAAGCAAGGCTCGAAGCCAGGCGCGGCGCACTGGCTTTTGGGGCGTCAGGCCAAGTTCGATGAGAAAACGGGCTACCGTTCCTTCCGAAAGGGTGACGGCATATTGGTCGATGTTTGGAATGACTGCGGCCACCGGTTAATGAACTGGATAATATGTTGATAGCAATCAGGGCACACCTTCGGCCTTGTATTTCACGCTGACGGACTTACCAGAGTCTTTGGGGTAAAACGCAAAACGGCGCCGACCCGGGAACTGTTGCTCCCGAATCGTCGCCGTTTTTTTTTAACGGGGAGATATTGCCGCACTGAGATACCGCACCACCAGCGCGGCCCAAGTCAGAAAAGCGTTCCTCCGCTGGATACGGCCAGACGCATTCGTTAAGGTGACCCGCGGTTCCGGGCTTCGTTGAATTACCCCGAATCTGACATTTGTCCGGACGGTTGGGACTCAACAGACATACCTTCCCGCCGTTCCTGTGGCTCATTTCCCTCTAGTGCGGGACAAAGAGCTCGTGAGAAATTCCTCGATTCACTTCGATGACGTCCATCGTGATTTCCGAAAGCTTCATATCACCGGCAAAATTGACCAGTTTGTATGGAAAAAGGACTCCACCGGCCGGACGAAAATCACCATATTCTGTCGAGAGTTCACCGGCCCCCATCATTCCCATTGAAAAACTGGCGGAAACTCGAACAATAAGGCGTGTTCGTGCGTCAATGAGAACTTTAAGCCGGGGAGCGTCGTTCGGCTCAATCAGCAGTAAGAAAACCTCGCGTCCCTTGTAGTGCTGTTTTCCGCCGTACGTAATCCTCGATTTATCGCCCACCATTCCCATAGGTAGATCGAGATAGCTGTATTGATAGATCATGGACTGAAGTTCAAGGGGGGAAACGGGGATAAATCGCTCGCTACTCACCTGCCAGCCTTTATCCCCATTAAGAACCCTGATTTCGCCCCCTTGCTCAGGCATCACTTCAATACGCAGCTTTCTGGGACGTTCAAAATAGCGTCTATAGCTACCCTCTTTCCCATTGAGGAATTCAATGATCCTCCCCTTGGCCGTGACCGAGACAACCTTCCTGACCGAAGCATCACCCCCATAAGCCTGGAGCATGGATGCAACAATCTCCCTGGTTGGATCCGCATTTCCGGCTTCCCCTTTGCACGGACCGGCAAGGAACAGCAGACAAAGCAAGGCCGATGATATGGTAACCGCGTACAGACTATTTCGTAACGCCATGTTCACTCACATCCCTGCCAGGCGAAGCAAGCCTCTTTATTGCCGCTCCTGGTTCAGGTCAATCCGTTTCTGATGAGAGAGTACTGTTTGCCACCTATGAACTGAGCTAGAATCAGGTAGCCCAACCTCATTTAATCCCGGGTTTATGATGACAACGGGTGCAGTTGTCCTTTATCAGGAAGGCTTTTTTACCGTCATGGCATCTCCCGCAATACTTGCCGGCGTACAAGTCGTTCATGGTAATATTGACAGTTCCCTGCTTCATCTTGGGGAATAGTTCCGGATTGTGACAGTCAGAGCAGGTCAATCCGGCATTTTTGTGCGCTGTCCCGTCAAAAATCACAGTTCCCATCGGGCTGCCCTTGAATTCCAGCGTCTTGCCTGGCCCGACAGCGAGTGCAGTGCCACTGGCCATAACCATCAGGATCAAACTCAGTGCTCTCATCTGCTCTTTCATGTGCATGTCTCCTTTCCCTTTCTGTGTAATTTCCCCTGCATGCTTTCGATGCATGTCTCGGGAGGTATCGTCGCAGCTCACTTACTTAGGATAAACTCCCATTATGAGGAGTCAACCCAGAATGAGACCCGATCCGTTCAAATACCCCTACTTCGTTTCCTTTGGCGACGATGAGTTCGGCATGAGTGCGTACATCATATCCTCAGCTTCTTTCAACTTCTCCTTAAGTTTCTTGATTTCATCTGCCCTGTAGACGGTTGCCCCTTTGGCAAGTTCGTTCTGCATGTGCCGGATCTTCTCCTGAAGGTTGAACAGCTTGTCTGCACAGTCCCGAGCGTAAAGTATGCAAAGTTCCTTTTCGTTCGTATCATTCTGCTCGACGGCTGAAACGGGTCCAGCCATTGCTATCAGCCCTGATACTATAATGAGAGCCCATATTTTCTTCATAAATTATACCTCCCTGCCACGTACGATCTGCTGTCGCTCCCAGCCGCTGAGTGTCATGGCCGTTCTCCCTTCACCATTTCTGGAATCGGTGTCAAAAAGGGGCCAGCCAGAGTTTGAACACCTTGTAGGGAATGATGCGTTCATCCCTTCCATAATTGAACCGAGGCATCCGGTGGATCTGGGAAGCCGTAAAATAGAGATAGTCATCCGGCGAGATATCCATGCTGTCCGGCCACTGAATCCGATCATCCTTAATGATGGTGTCTATTGATCCGTCGGGGCGGTATCGCTTGACGGCGTTTTCTTCCAGGGCAGTGAAATAGAGGTTGTTGTCGGAGTCCATCACCATGCCGTCAACGGCACCGGTTTCGGCAAGCATCTCCACCTTTCCTGCCAGTTGTGCCTCCGAGAGGCTGGCATCCTTGAGAAACGATGTCTTGATGCGATACAGCATCCTAGCGGTCAATGCATGGTAATAGAGATACTCACCGGCAGCATCGATCGCTATCCCGTCAGCATGGATCTGCGGCACCCGACCGTTTTCATCCCGCAACTCCTTGCCAGCGATTATTGGCACATACCCTGGTTCGGCCTTGGTGGACGGATGGTCCGCCAGCAGCCGCCTGCTCTTGCCGCTCGCCAGGTCGACCACGAGGATCGCTCCGGTCCCTGAATCGGTGATGTAGGCAACATCTCCCGCGGGATCGAGACGGACGTCATTAAGATAGCTGTTGCGGGGGGCTGCCGCGTCACCAAACGGAATGACCCGTTCAACCGTGTCGGTTGTCAGATTGATCTTGAGCAACTTTGCACCGCCAGGCACCACCCCCTTGAAACCCGGCGATGCCGGGTCAAGAACCCAGAGGGAATCGTCAGTGTCGACAACGACGCTCTGAACACAGATAAAATGGGCTTCGGGATGACCGGCCTCGTCTTTGCCCCAGCGGTTCCAGTCGTTGTCCGGATAGGGACGCAGCGAGCCGTCCGGCAGAAGTTCTGCCACGGAATAGAGGGGGTCTTTATCCCAGCGGGGGAAATTGACGAAAATTCTCCCCTGCTCCGAGACGGCAATTCCCGTTACCTGGTCGTTGAAATAGGGGTACTCGAACAAGGCGCCGCGCGGCACCGGTTCAGCCGCGTTGTAACTGATCGGGTTGGTTACGCACCCCCCGAGAAACATGAACGATGCCAGGGAATAGACGATACACAGCGCCTTTCTGCCCGATATCCCTTTCATGTCTTCACCTGACTTCCTGGCTCAGGTCACTCAACTCCTCTTGGAGCTTGATGCCGCTCAACTCTTCTTGGATCGTTTCATAACGTTCCTGAACAGTTGCATCGTTCTTTCCGGGGTTTGCCTTGAGCGCCTGGAGCATACTGACAATACTGCGTATTTTCTTGCGGTCCGCATGATCAGCCAGCTTGCTCCCGGCCGCCTTCTGCAAATAGGAAACAGCGGTGTCGAGTTCCCTGATCGCCTTGTCCGGCTCGGAAGTTGTTACTTGGTAGGTTTCAGCAAACGACACATGCATCCTCGCCTCTATCAGGCTGCGTTCTCCACCGAGAGTTGTTTCTGCCTCGGACAGTCCGGCTGAATAGTAGGAAGCAGTACGCTTCGCGAGCGCTTCGCTCTTTTCCAGGGCCGACTTAAGGGCCGACTCCGCTATCCTCCCTTCGGTGGCCAGTGTATTTTCCAGTTTCGCTACTTCCTGAGATAATGTGCCGATCTCTTCTTTCCCGGCCTCACTTCGCGCGGCTGCCGCTTTTCCCAGGTAATTCCTGGCCTGCTTGAGGTAGGCCCCCACATCGGTTCCTTTCGCGGTGGAATAATTTCTGAAGGCCAGCCAGATATTCTGGTGCGCCTGGGTAAGTGGGGAATTCACGCCGTTGTAGAGTGCCATGGCCCGTAGTTCCGCTGACATCAAGGCCTTATCGGCCTTCCCGGCATTCTTGGCAGCAAGATATCCCTGGGCCTTGGTCACGTACTGCTGCGCTCTGAGTAGCGGTACCTCCACTTCGATGATGATCAGGGATTTACCGGTCAGTACCAGTTCCCGGTCGGCTGCGCGCTTGTCGTTTTTTTCCAGATGCGCCTTTGCCCTGTCGAGATGAGTTTTCGCCCTGTCAGTCGGCAGATAGACGGAGACCTTTTCAAGGGAAGCATATATGGGCGGAAGGTCGTGCAATACCTGCCGTGCCTGTTCGTATTCGAGGTGCTTGCGAGCTACTTCGATGAAGTTCTTCGCAGGCGACGTCGAGAGATTATCCCTGATGCTGTCCATCAGCCTTACCGCTTCGGCCAACTCGCGCCGGGCAGCTGCAAGTGCCCTCTGGTGAATGTCGGAGCGGGCCTGGGAAATATGGCGCAAGGCGATTATGGCGGTATTTTCTATGGTGGATTCAACCTGCGGAGTTAAGCTCTTATAGGGGATGGGGACATCGGCTTGAACTGTCTGCGCATATGCTGGATGCGAATAAGAATACATCGTGAACAAAGCGACTACTAAGACTTTAGTAGCTATATTAATTGTCTTTTCCATGGGTTAATCTCCTTAGCCTGCAATACTTACGTAATCCCTGTGAAGACGGGAAAAGATTCGGTCCCTTTTGAAATCGTCTTGGCAACTTGTTCTTCACCGATTATTCCAACGAGGTTTTTTGACGCCCCCCCCTCACCATGGACCACTATTGCCACAGAGGCATTTGCCAGACGCATTCGTACGATAATGCTGTAAAACTGAACATCTTTTTCCACGACAATAAAGCTGAGAGACGGTAAGGTTTCGACCAGTCCCGCGGCTGCTTGGATGACTGCCGATTCCAGGGCAGCTTCTCGTGATAACAGGCCGATCAGTTTCTCAGCTTTCATTATGAGGAACCACCTAGCCTCAGGTTCGTTTCGAACCATCTCTGCAAGCTCTTTCACGGTGAGAGTAGCGGGAATCCTGGTAAACCGTGTCTCCATAATCTCTTCCGCTCTTATCAGGTTTTGAATTGTGGAGTGAAGTGCCTCTGGCATGAAATGACCACGCCGTACAAGCTTCATGGTATAGATGCTCTCGCGGCAGAGGAGTTTCCTGATACCGAAACAGACGGCGACGGTTATCGTCACCGGAATTACCACGCTGTAGTCCAAGGTCATTTCCTGGATCATGACGATAGCAGTCAGGGCGGCACCGGTCGCTCCGCCCACGAGTCCGGCCATTCCCGCCAGGGCAAAGGCTGGCGGGCTGATGCCTAACTCCGGGAAAAAGTGATTAAGCATGATTCCGTAGGCCCCACCAAAGGCCGCTCCGATAAAAAGTGATGGGGAGAATATTCCTCCCGACCCCCCTGATCCGATCGTCAGGGCTGTCGCAACCAGCTTCATCGCCAACAGAAGCAAAAGAAAACCTGCCCCGTGAAGGGTCATTGAGAGAATGTCCTGGATCGCTGCGTAACCCACACCTTCGATGTAATAATGCCCCGAGTATCTCTGAAGCATCATGAACATGAGTCCGACGAGAAGCATTCCCGTAATATGTCGGAAATAGTCGTTGCCGGGGAGGTGGTTCTCGAAGAGGTCCTCGAAACCATAAACAGCTCTGATATAGGCGGTGGAAACAACCCCGAGGGCGATCCCCAGACCGACATAGGCGAAAAGCACCACCGGTTTGTCCAGATGGAAGAACGGGGTTTCAAGGTCGGGGATCCTGAATGCGGGATAGGTGCCGAAGAAGAGCTGTCCGATATAGGTTGCCGTTGCGGTGGCAATGAATACAGGAACCAGGGTTCTTACGCTTACTTCGTAAAGCAGGATTTCAATCGCGAAAAGTAATCCACCAAGGGGGGTGTTGAACGTCGCGGCAATCCCGCCGCCCGCTCCGGAAGCTATCAAGACGTTACATTGCCATGGGTTCATCCGCAATAACTGCCCAAGAGTAGATCCAAAGGCTGACCCGATCTGGGCAATCGGTCCTTCCCGCCCCACTGAACCGCCACTGCCGATGGAAAGGGCCGAGGCGAGCGATTTCACGACAGCTACCGTGGGGCGAATGATCCCTTTGTTGTAGTAGATGGCGTCCATCACTTCCGGGACCCCATGCCCCTTCGCCTCAGGGGCATAGTTTTTGACCAGGTAGACGACACAGACTGCCCCGACGACCGGAACGAGAACAATGAACACTCCCCATGGACTGGGAGCCGTATGGACATTGGCGTCATATGAAAGTGACAATGTGCGGTTAAAAAACAGATTGTGAAACAAGGCGATCAAGGCGCGAAACAGATAGGCCCCGCATCCGGCGATGATGCCGGTGATGAATGAGAGAAGGGCCAGGACGAAAAGCCCATACTCCTTTTTTTCAACATGCTCACTCATTGCTGTTCCCCACTGCTTGTGTCCACGGTACACGGCCGTCATCCTTTATTTTTCGCATGAAAGAAAGCCATGGGCTGTCATTGTGTTTCCATAGTTACAAAGAACGTTTGTTTCCCCCGTTTCAGCAGCAGCAGTGTCGGTTGCCCCTTGCCGCTTTTGGCCAAGGCGGCATTGTAATCTGCCAGGTTCCTAACGCTTCTCCGATTGGCTTCTTTGATGACGTCACCCGGCTGAATCCCGGCTCCATCGGCGAGTCCCCCCTGTTCCACACTCACCACAAGGACCCCTGTCTTTTCCGCGGTTCCGAATTGCTGACGCAATTGCGGTGTGATGTTATCGACCTTCATGCCGAAGCTCTGTACCGGCTCATTGGTCTGTGTGGCGATCCGCTCCTGCGTCATCTCTTCAACCTTGATGGACAGACGTACTTCCTTGTTCTCGCGCATGACCGTTACATCAACGGGTTTGCCCACCGGTGTTTCGGCGACGAGGCGGGGCAGATCATTGGACGTCTTGACGCTTTTACCGTCGAAAGAGACGATAATATCGCCGGTTCTTATCCCGCCCTTTTCGGCAGGGCCATCCTTGACGACATCGCCCACCAGGGCGCCTTTTGTTTCCTTCATGCCGAATGATTGCGCAAGTTCAGGCGTAAGGTTCTGTATTGTTACGCCGATCCAGCCGCGGACCACTTTCCCCTTTTCTTTAAGCTGGTCAGTAACCGATTTGGCCAGCGCACTTGGTATGGCAAAGCCGATCCCCTGACCACCAGGGACGATTGCGGTGTTTATGCCGATGACCTCGCCTTTCAGATTGACGAGCGGCCCGCCACTGTTGCCCGGATTGATCGGGGCGTCAGTCTGAAGGAAATCGTCATAGGGCCCGGAGCCGATCACCCTGCCGGTGGCGCTGATAATCCCCTGGGTGACCGTCTGTTCCAGGCCGAATGGGTTTCCGACCGCCATGACCCAGTCCCCGACCCGCATCTTTTCCGAATCGCCAAGGGCCAGGACCGGCAGATTCTCGAACGGAGAGGAAATTTTTATCAATGCAAGGTCTGTCTTGCTGTCGCGACCGATCACCTTGGCCTTGAATTCTCTGCCATCAGAAAGCTTCACCTTGATCTCATCCGCATTATCAACCACGTGGTTGTTGGTGATGATGAACCCATCTTTATTGATGATAAATCCCGAGCCAAGGCTTTGTTGCTTCATCTCTTTGTCGGGGACATCGTTGAAATACCGTTTAAAGAAATCGCCGAATGGATCGTTCTGATCACCCTGGTCCGGACCGAAGAAATGCTTGAATGGGTTGCCGGGAACCTTCACGGTCGATGTTGTTCGTATGTTCACCACGGCTGGTTTCACCCTCTCGGCAAGATCGGCAAATGACTGGGGGAACCCGACGAATTCCGTCTTCCCCCGGCTCTCACAGCCTCCTTGAGTAACCAGTGACAAAAACATAAAGATTGAAAAGAGGGCAGATATACCGAGTTTTGTCAGTTTGGATGTCAACATAAGGACCTCCTTTGCGGTTGGTCATACTTTACTGTTTTGCTGCCGTTGCTTACATGGACCGCCTTAATCTGATGGACTTCATCCCAGCGTTTTTGCTACATTGGTTCGCATGCGTATGAGATCCATCATCCAGATTGCCTTCACGCTGTTCATGGCGTCAGCTGTGGTCATGTTTGAAGTGCCCTTGCGTCACGCCGCTGCTGCGATTCCTCCCGTTGAGCGAGTGGTTGTCTATAAAAGTCAAAAACTCATGCAATTGCTCTCGGGGAATGAAGTGATCCGTTCTTTCCAGGTTGCTCTGGGACGAAACCCGCTCGGCCACAAACAAAAAGCCGGAGACTGTCGAACCCCCGAAGGCACCTATGTTATCGACCGTCACAACAAAGACAGCAGGTTCTACAAATCTCTTCACATCTCCTATCCCAACAGCCAGGATCTCTCCGCAGCAAAGAACAATGGCCATTCTCCGGGAAGCGACATCATGATTCACGGTCTGCCCAAAGGATTCGAGGATCTTTCAGATTTCCATTTCCGGAGGAATTGGACCAAAGGGTGCATTGCCGTGAACAACGCCGAGATGGACGAGATCTGGCAGTTGGTAGCTGACGGCACACCTATCACCATTAATCCGTAACATATTATTTTTTAGTCACATCTTCCGGCATCCCCGATTTTCTCGTCATCGCTGCTTTCAATTGGTCACTATCGACCCTTGCGATCAATCCCTTTCTTTCCAGAAGGCTAATGGCTTCCTGTTCCAAACCGTTACCCCCATCGTCATGGAATTCCACCAGTACACGTCCATCGACAGCCGCCGCCTTGACCCGCTGGCGAACGATTGCGACCCGGTCCCCGAGTTTAACCTTCCTGAACAGGGTGACAATATCTTCAGGATAGAGGTGGATACATCCATGGCTGACCCTCCGGCCAATGCCGAACGGGCGGTCTGTGCCATGAATAAGCACCGTGCCGATAGATAAACGTAATGCGTGAGAACCGAGAGGGTTGTCAGACCCTGGAGGTACTATTTCCGGAAGCTCAGGTTTCTGCGCACGGATGGATGCGGGCACATGCCACGCCGGACTTGCCATCTTCTCGACAATACGGTACGTCCCCACGGGCGTCTCCCACCCCTCGTCACCGATCCCGACAGGGAAGGTATCGATCACTCCTCGTGTGCGGGGGGTAAAGTAATACAGGCGCATCTCCGCCACATTAATGACGATCCCCTTCCGCAGAGGGACGTCCGGGAGAATCCACCTCCCCGGGATCGTAACCGTGGTTCCGACCTCAGGGATATATGGGTCCACATCAGGATTTGCGGCAGTAATCTCGTTGAAGCCGACATCGTAGTGACGAGCTAGTTCAACAAGTGAATCGTCTGCTCCGATGGTGTGGAATCCAATGGCTCCACCCGCTCCCTGACGGAAGAAGAGTTCAGCGCCGGCGGCACACTGCTGGGGTTGGCAAATAAACCAGAAGAGAAGCAGAATGGTCGTTCGTAATAGATAGGATAAGTCCACAACTCAACTCAATTACTGTCGTCAGATCACTCCTGATAGGGGCATCCCCCTATCAGGAGTGACTACAATTATTTCTTCTGCTCAAGCTTAAAAATCTTTTCAGACTTCTTCTCCATCAGCCGGGCATCCTTGGCGGCCTGTTCTGCCTCTTTTGCAGCTTTTTCAGCCCGCATTGCCGCAGCGTCGGCCTTGACGACATCGTTATCAACCCGTTTGACCTCGCCCGCCACCTTATTCGCAGTGTCGAGTGCCTGCTGTGCTTTGTCGTTAGCCTGTTTGATGGCAGCCTTGTCGGCGTCTGTCATGCCGCTGAATTGGGACACCTTGGCTTCGAGCTTGCCGAGACGCTCTGCCAACGGATCAACTTGGGTACGGACATATCCCTGCGTCGCACACCCGGTCAGGCTGACGAGCATCAATGCTCCGAGAACACCACCAATTCTCTTCATACGACACCTCCACCAGTTTTAATATTGATGCAAATATTGTTTCCTAGTACAAATAATATCTTCATCAAAATAACTGTCAAGAGCCTTTCTAAATTCTTGCTGATGGCTGCGGATGACGCCAACTCATCGGGTCGCAACCAGCTGAAACTAAGCCGCAACTGATGGGTAATCCTGGCATGCCTTGCTTGATACGCTATACTTGCTCCAAAGCGATTGAAACCCTACTTTTAATCGGGAAGATCATGAGCCGCACGGCTGATAAAATCGTTTCCCTGTTTAGAGGATGGCTGAGTGAGCAAGCCTCGAGCATCAACCCCAACGCGGTCATAAAGGATATTTATTCCGAAGTCGAAATCACTGCGGGCTATTTCTTCGTCCTCACCGTGGCAAACCTCATTGCCCTGTGCGGCCTCATCATGAACAGCTCTCCGGTCATCATCGGGGCGATGCTCGTCTCGCCGCTGATGGGACCGATCCTGAGTTCCGGCTTTGCCTTCGTCACCGGTGACAATGTCATCTGGAACAGGTCCGTCAAGAAGATCTCCCTGAGCGTAGCTCTTACGATCACCGTCGCGGCTGTTGCCACCTACCTATCGCCACTGAAAGACCTGACCGGCGAAATCCTCTCCCGAACCCGACCGAACCTCTACGACCTCATCATCGCCTTTCTCGCCGGTATCGCCGGGGCAAGCGCAATCTGTACCAAGAAACACTACCTGACCGTCGTGCCGGGGGTCGCCATCGCGACTGCCGTCATCCCTCCCTTGAGCGTTGCGGGGTTCGGGGCCGGGAGCGCGAACCTCAACATATTCTATGGCGGGTTTCTACTGTTCTTCACCAACTTTGTGGCCATAGTACTATCCACCTGCGTCGTCTTCGCCTTTTACGGCTTTCGGAGAAAGATGGCCGCGGAAGTCGAGCTTTCGCAGATGAAGAAGCGGTTCGCCGTGCTCATAGCCGTCCTCATCGTGATATCCATCCCTCTCATCTACACCCTGCAAACGTCCATTGCGGAGGTAAGGCAGAGAACCACCATACGTGATGCTCTGCAACATACGCTTGAAAAGGAGAAACGCTCGCATCTTGCCTCTTTTACCTATGCCGAGAACAGCGACGGAATCCTTGAAATCAACACACAGGTGAATACCGTGAGTTATCTGAGCAATGAAGAGACTGAAAGGGCTCAGAGCTACCTCGGGCGGACGCTGGGGAGAAGGATCATACTCAATGTGGAACAGGTGAAGGTGCAGGTAGGCGGGCTCAAGGACGGGATCAAGGCGCCCATCCTTGCCATCGCCCCTCAGAAGTCTCCCGGCGAGATCGTCAGGAACTCGGGGGAAAACGTCAGATCCGTCGTAAGGCAGTCATCGGAAAAAATGAATAAAATCATCGTGCCGTCCAGGGTGGTCGATTTCTCTGTCGGTTTCAGCGACAAAACCCCTGGCGTATTCATACTGCTGAAGATACGGCGTGATTCTCCCCTGGCCGAGGAGCAGATCCGCTGGCTACAGAGAATTCTTGCCAATGACCTGAATCTGCCGGTGGATTTGAAGGTGGAAGCCATCCCGTTCGTTCCGCTCCTGGTATTCAAGCCGGGAGAAAGTGAGTTGTCGGAAGAGATGAAAAAGGAGGTCCTGACCGTAAAGGATATTTATGGAGTGGATCCGGGGATAGCACTGCGTGTCGAAGCATATGAGGAACGTGCCGGCAAAAAGGAGAGACCACTCGCCGAAAAGCGAATGGAGCGGATAGTGGAAGTGCTGGTCAAAGAGTGCGGGGTTCCCCGGGAGCGCATCACGACGGCAGCCGGTCCGAGAAGGACTGAGCCGGCGGTAAGGATCTCGGTTATCACCGGCCAACCGGCGAAAGGGAGCTGAATGACGCAGGCAGGTCAGGCAAGGAAGGCCGCATAAGGAAAATGAGTCCCTTGCCAACGCGGCAGTACGACTGCCGTCAGACAGGAGAATCGCATGGAAGGGGCAATGAACCTGTTACGTAGCTGGCTGCTCAACCCTGTCTTTGAAAAGATCGCCTTTGTCATCATCGGCATTGTGGCCATCTCTATTCTGACCCGCTTTATTCGGCAGTCGCTTGCAGGCCGCATAGAAAGCATGGATAGCCGGTACCGCTTCAGAAAACTCGTCAATTTGATCGGAACCCTGGTGGCGGTTATCCTTGTTACCGTGGTCTTCAGCGACCGCCTCGGCAATCTCACCGTCGCCTTTGGCGTGGCCGGCGCCGGCATCGCCTTTGCCCTCCAGGAGGTAATAGCCAGCATCGCAGGCTGGGTTGCTATCTCGTTCGGGAATTTCTACTCCGTTGGAGACCGGGTACAACTTGGCGGCATCTCCGGTGACGTAATCGACATTGGCGTTTTTCGCACCACTCTCATGGAGACAGGACAGTGGGTGAAGGCCGATCTCTATAACGGCCGCATCGTCCGCGTTGCCAACAGCTTCGTTTTCAAGGAGCCGGTTTTCAACTATTCAGGAGACTTCCCATTCCTTTGGGATGAGATCATAGTGCCGGTCAAGTACGGCAGCGACTGCCGACTGGCAAGGGATATTCTCCAGAGCGTCGCCAACGAGCTTCTCGGCGGATTTGTCCCCGAGGCGAAGAAGACCATGACGGATATGATCAAGAAATACAGGATTGAGGAGGCTAGCGTCGAACCGATGGTGACGGTCATCGCCAATGACAACTGGATGGAGTTCACAGTCCGCTACGTTGTAGATTACAAGCGTCGTCGCGCCACCAAGGATATCCTCTTCAACCGGATACTCGAAATGTTCGATGGATCCGGCGGCAGGGTTTCCTTCGCATCCGCAACCTTTCACTTGGTCGAGGCTCCGGTTTTAAATGTAAAGCTTGCCCAAGGGGGCGAAAGCCGGAATATGCCAATAGATAAAGGACCGTGAGCGTCATCGGACATGTGCTTACACCCTTGTCGGAACTCTCACTACAGCGTGCCGGAAACCAGCTGCCAAGGAGTGACAATGGCCAAGAACAACCTCGCCTTAGCCCTGATGTTCCTCATTCTGGCCACATGCGCGCCTGCCATTGCCCAGCCACCAGTAAGTCCTGCCACTCCCGCAGCCGCCAAGCCTCCCATAGGGCAGGTCATGCTGGACGGCAAGCCAGTTTTCAGCATACGGGAAAAAGTGCTTTCTTTTACTCCGGCCGACAGGGCTCGCGCCATTTCCGGCCGGCTGGCCAAGCTTGCCAAGGACCCGCTACTCAGCATCGATTCCTTCACCGCCGTCGACAGTGAGACCACAACCGACATCGTCGCCGGCGACACGGTCATCATGACCGTCACCGACAGTGACGCCAAGGCCGAGGGTAAACGGCGCAGAGAACTGGCCGATGAACTCGTCCTGAAGATTCGGACAGCCATCAAAAGTCACAGCACGGAATACAGCATGAACAGCCTCCTGCTCGGGGGGCTTTATGCCTTTGCAGCAACCGTGGCACTCATCCTGCTGATCGTCCTCCTCAACCGCTTCCTCCCGAAGCTTGTCGCAAAGATTGAGTCCTGGCGCGGGGGACGTATCCGCTCGATACGGTTTCAATCGATAGAGATCCTCCACGAAGACCGCATTGTGGCGTTGTTCATCGGCGGGGCAAAGTGGGTGCGCCTCCTGGTCATACTGGGGCTCCTTTACCTCTACATTCCGCTTGTCTTCAGCTTTTTCCCCTGGACCAGGGGATATGCGGCGAAGATCTTCGAATATGTCCTGACGCCGATAGAAAAGGTCGGACATGCCATTTTGACCTATCTGCCGAACGTCTTCTTCATCGCAGTGATCCTCGTTTTCACCCATTTCGTCATAAAGTTCACCCGATTTTTCTTCACCGAGGTGGAGAACCGGACCATAACCCTCCCCGGGTTCTACCAGGACTGGGCCGAACCGACCTTCAAGATCGTCCGGTTCATGATCATCGCCTTTGCTGCGGTCGTCGCCTTTCCCTACCTTCCCGGGTCGGACTCGCCAGCCTTCAAGGGGATCTCCGTCTTCCTCGGCGTACTCCTTTCCCTCGGCTCCACGTCCGCCGTCGCCAACGTCGTTGCCGGCGTCATTCTCACCTATATGCGGGCCTTCACGCTCGGCGACCGGGTGAAGATCGCCGAGACGGTAGGGGACGTAGTGGAGAAAACCCTGCTGGTGACCCGCATTCGCACCATTAAAAACGTCGACATCACCATTCCGAATTCCATGGTCCTCGGCAGCCATATCACCAACTACAGTTCCTCCGCCCAGTCCTACGGGCTCATCCTTCATACGAGCGTCACCATCGGCTACGACGCCCCCTGGCGCACGGTGCACGAGCTTCTGATCGGCGCTGCCAAAGCCACGGAGCATATCCTTGAGCTCCCCGAACCCTTCGTCTTCCAGACCAGTCTCGATGATTTTTACGTCACCTACGAACTGAACGCCTATACAGACAAACCTCTGAAAATGGCCGCCATATATTCAGAGCTTCACCAGCATATTCAGGACAAGTTCAACGAAGCCGGTGTCGAAATCATGTCCCCCCATTATTCCCAGATCAGGGACGGCAACAGCACTACCACTCCCGAGGCATACCTGCCCAGTGAGTACGTGCCGAGTGCCTTTCGAATCCTTCAAACAGGCGGCAATGAGGGTTCTGGGGTGAAGAGAGACCTACCGGGAAGCAATGAGCAATGACCACACATTATGCATAAGCCGATTGGGGATGTTTTGCCCCGGCATAAACAGGAAGGAGGAATAAATATGTCTGAAGTAGTATATCTATCACAGGTACGGATCGAGCGGGTAAAAGGACCCTTGCGCCGGGCGTATCTCCCGGCGGAAAAGGACCCGGTCCTGTTCGGAGTCCACGGAGCGATCGCCGCCCACTATGGAGTTTCCCCGGACATCTCGGAACCCCATGCAACGACACTCGATTATATCGTCGCCGCCGCTGCCGGCTGACTGACCGGGACCTTCGGCGGTACGCTGGAGGCACGTAAGGTACGAATCGGCCTGGATGGGCTGGTAGGTGATGCGCGCGGCGAGGTGGTACTGGATGGCAGTGTCCTTGTTATCAAGCGGATACATGTGACGTACCGCCTGGTGACCCCTTCCGAGGATCGGGACAAGGTCGAACGTGCCTACGCCCTCCATGCGGAAAACTGCCCCGTCTACCGCTCGTTAATCGCGGCCATCGCCATCACTACGGAACTCGATTGGCATGTTCAGGAATAGTTTAGCTGAGAAATGTCGGTACTCGATCACTGTCAACACCTCGTTCATAATCAAAAGGAGACTCGACATGTCGTACTATTTCAGTAAAACGCATGGTAAAATGCCAAGAGAACCAACCTGAAATAGCACAAAGGTTTTTGTGAAATGACGCTCCATCGGACTGCTTTTACCGCATCGATGCTGGTTACTCTACTGGTAGGTTATTATGACTACCAGACAGGAGCCCATGTTTCGATGATGCTGCTCTATGCCGTTCCGATCCTTGTATCAGCGTGGTTTTGCGGCAGGACCGAGGGCATTGTTATTGCCGTATTCGCTGCTTCCAGCTGGTTGATGGCTAACTTAGCTCACAAACTGCCAGATGAAAGCGAAACCATTCTCTCCTGGAACGCATTCACTCGTCTTGGCATCTTTGCTCTACTCGCCTATACGGTTTCATTGCAGGCCCAATTGCGTAGGGCGCTTGAACGTGAAAAGCTGCGTGCGGACACAGACAGGCTATCCGGACTACTAAACAAACAAGCCTTCCGTGTGCGGACGGAAGAAGAAATGCTCCGGGCCAGACGCTACATTCATCCCCTTTCGCTTGCTTTCATAGATTTGGATAATTTTAAACAGATTAACGACATTCAAGGACATGCCAGAGGAGACAAACTCTTGCAACAGATCGGTGATACCATCAAGCAGACTATACGAGAAACCGACATAGCCGGGCGTATTGGTGGCGATGAGTTCGCCATCTGTTTCCCGGAAATAAGCGACGCACAGGTCCGTAAAGCAGTAGACAAGCTCGTAAAGGCGCTTGACATTATGACAAGCCAATCCGGATGGCAGGTAACTGCCAGTATCGGCGTGGTCACCTGCATTGAAATCTGTGAAACCTACGATGCAATATTAAGTAAAGCAGACGAGCTGATGTACGTTGCCAAGGAGAAAGGAAAGAACTCTGTCGAGTTTATGGTGCTTGGTTGAAACTAGTTCAATTTTGTGATCCAGGTAGTGGAGTTCATGCAGGAGAGTGGCAGCGTCCCCGATACAGCGAATACACGTACAGTTAAGTTAACGCAGTGGATACAATGAGCAAAACCAACGACGACAAGAGCCCCCCATCATCCGAATCGCTTACCGTTCCCCGAGCTGAAGGACGAGGCCGTCAGTTCCTCACGCTCAGCCTGACTGCGCTTGGAGTCGTGTACGGCGACATCGGCACGAGTCCGCTTTATGCGCTCAGGGAGTGCTTTCATGGCACTCATTCGGTGACGCCGTCGCCAGCAAACGTACTAGGCATACTCTCTCTCGTTTTTTGGGCACTCACGCTCGTTATTTCCATCAAATATCTGCTCTTTCTGATGCGCGCCGGCAACCGTGGAGAAGGGGGCATTCTAGCACTCCTCGCCCTCCTCACGCCACTAAGCCTCCTCTCACCCGTCCAACGAAGGTACCTGCTTCCTCTCGGGCTTTTTGGAGCGGCCCTACTCTACGGCGACGGGGCAATTACCCCCGCCATCTCAGTCCTAAGTGCCGTCGAGGGTCTCAAGGTAGCCGCTCCTGCCCTGGAAGGCTTCGTCGTCCCCGTCACCATACTGATTCTCATCCTTCTCTTTCTCATCCAGAGAAGAGGGACGACGGTAGTCGGAACTCTGTTCGGCCCCGTGATGGCGATCTGGTTCTCCACCATCGCAATGCTCGGCATCGGCGGCATCTTAAAGGCCCCGGAGGTTTTTTTTGCGGTGAATCCGCTCCATGGAGCACGCTTCTTCATGGAGAACGGCCAGTTCGCCTTTCGTACACTCGGCTCTGTTTTCCTGGTGGTGACCGGTGGGGAAGCCCTCTATGCAGACATGGGGCACTTCGGTCCACGGCCAATCCGGTGGGCATGGTTCACATTCGTCCTCCCCGCCTTGCTCCTAAATTACTTCGGCCAGGGTGCCCTGCTCCTCGTCCGGCCAGGAGAGTCAACAGAGCCGTTCTTTCACCTGGCTCCGGGGTGGGCGCTTTACCCCCTCGTCATCCTCGCAACGCTTGCGACGGTGATCGCATCCCAGGCCGTAATATCCGGTGCATTTTCCCTCACGCGGCAGGCGATGCAGCTCGGCTACAGCCCCCGTTTCCGTCTGGTCCAGACATCATCCGAGGAGATCGGCCAGGTCTATATCCCCACTGTAAACTGGGGGCTCATGCTCATAACCCTCGCACTTGTCGTCGGTTTCGGCTCCTCGGCAAGCCTCGCCGGGGCCTACGGAGTTGCCGTAACCACCACAATGGTCATCACGACCATTCTCGCCTTTTTCCTTATGGTGAAGCACTGGCACTGGCAGGCGACCGCTGCCTGCACCCTGGCAGGGCTCTTTCTCTCCATCGACATCCCCTTCTTCGGTGCGAACCTTCTCAAGATCGCCCATGGCGGCTGGTTTCCCCTGGTTGCGGGCATCGCAGTGTTTACCCTCATGGCAACCTGGCGACGCGGGAGGGCTGTGCTCAGTCAAAGATTGCAGGGTGGCAAGGAACCGCTTGAAGAATTTATTGACAAGCTGACAGCAGCTCCGCCGCACCGAGTGCCAGGAACGGCGGTCTTTATGACCGGCAGCCCTACCGGGACCCCCCCGGTGCTACATCATCACCTGGCCCATAATCAGGTGCTGCACGAACAGGTCATCATTCTCACCGTCCTCACAGAAGAGGTCCCCCGGGTGCCGGCATCAGATCGGGTGACGGTAACCGCCATGCCACTTGGATTCGCCAGGGTCATCGTACGTTACGGCTTCATGCAGAGCCCCAATGTGCCCGTGGCGTTGCGGCAGTGCGACCCCCTTGGCCTGTCGGTAGCCCTGGAGCATACGACCTACTATCTTGCCCGGGAGACCATCATCTCTACACCACAACAATCCGGAATGATGCGTTGGCAGGAAAAACTTTTCTCGTTCATGTCCCGCAACTCCGTAACGGCGACCTCTTTCTACAATATCCCGGCAGAACAGGTGGTGGAATTGGGGCAGCAGGTTGAAATCTAGACTTGTACCGCCATGTCGGCTGTCCTGAGAATTCATCATTGTGGCTGGCGAATCTGTGGCAGAGGTCATCTACGCCGCAGGTCGGCGATTCGATTGCAGCGGTTCGTTGAAGTCAATATTGCTCAGAATCAATGCCGCGTGCCGTTCGGCCGAGTGCTGGCCGAATATCAGGATACGAACATGGCTCGACAGAACGCCGATCTTGGAAGGCATCCGGATGGTGCAGTTGTTGAGACATCTGAACAGCAGTGAGCACGATAAGGAAGGTTACGATCTCAAACTAGGTCTTGCGCTCTCCTGCTCCTCGGGAAGCGCCACTCTGGCACCGGCTTTTCCTTCAGCCGTGTTATGGTAATAGCGGATCGTGGGATACGCGAAATCGACATCATCAAAGCCGCCAAACCTTTCCAGGATGGTTTCCCATATCTTCTGGGTGCTTTCGCGCCGTCGGCGGGGTTCGCATAGATAGCGCAACGTCAGGAGAACGCCGCTCTCCTCAACAGAGGTGAAGACCGTCGGCGCGAGATTCGGAGAGACAACGATGAATTCACGGGAAGATTCGTGCAGCTTGCTCTCCGCGAGGGGGGTAAGTTCTCCGGCATGCTCGGCCACGATCCGCTCAAGATGTTCTTTGGCCTTTTGCCAGTTGCTTTCGAAGGTGACCAGGACCGGCACCTCGTTCCAGATGTAATCGAACCACCCCTTGGTGTAGTTCACCTGGGGATCGGAAAAAACCTTGCCGTTGGGTATATGGACGATACGTCCGGTGGACTGGTCCGCGTGGACCCATTGACCGATTTCCATGAGGGTGAACTGGAAGAGGCGCAGGTCGATTACGTCTCCCGCATGGCCACCGATCTGGATCCGGTCACCGACATCGAACGGGCGCCGCCAGAGGATGAAGAGCCAGCCGGCCACATTTACCAGCGGATCCTTCATGGCAATGGCCAGACCTGCCGAAAGCAGGCCGAGAAAGGTTACCACGGACTCGAACTCCCTGAACCAGACCCGGCCGAGGAAGAGAAGGGCAAGGGCGAACGCGGTATAGTTTGAACTTTTTCGCCATTGATAGCGCACCCGGGAATTTTCCGTGCGGCGCCATACCGCTTTGAGAATCAGCCAGCGGGCAAGCCAGAGGATCAGGACGATGGAAAGCGAGTTGAACAGATTGCCGTACAGATCGGCAGGTACGCCGGTTGCCCTTTCCAGCCATTCGGTGAGGATTTTCATGGTGTTCGGTCCTGTTTACGGATCGCGAGTGGTTTTCGTCCGATTGCCTGAAAACTGATATGTCTGTCAGTAGTCAATAAGGGAATAGTGTACCTTCCCTCGTTTTAAGGATTTTGTTGTTTTTATGTTTCCCAGGGCACAGGCAGAGACGGGATCCTGTGGCGACGTTTGATCATTCTGATATACGCGGGTTGGGTACCGCAAGACTTGGCTGCGTCGCGGAGCTGCCTCGCTCTAGGAACTGAAGTTCGGCAAATGCCTTATTCACATAGTTTCGTCGAGGGTTCTCCTGAACGTGATCGCGTCTCTGCCTCTGGCCTGGGATTTTTGTGGGTTTGAGTTGTTAGCCTCCTTGGGCTGTAGTTCTTGATCTATTTCTGTGCTGCAGGTTCCGGTAGTAGTGCGCATG
>NZ_VLLN01000025.1 GCF_007830735.1 Geobacter argillaceus | reverse complement strand
CCCACAGCATTGCCTCTCTCTACGAAACGTTTGAACCTCAAGAAGCCAGAAGACTGGCTGAACGACTTGATATACATTACACGCCCAAGCACGGCAGTTGGCTGAATATGGCCGAGATTGAACTCAGCGTGCTTAAGGGGCAGTGCCTTGATCGCCGGATCCCTGATATGGCAACAATGCAGGCCGAAGTGACTGCATGGGAAAAAGACCGAAATAACTGTACCAATAAGATTGACTGGCAATTTACAACAACTGATGCCCGGATCAAGCTGAAGAGGCTTTATCCGAACTTTTAAATGTTAATAGGTACTAGTCATACGGCATTACTTCACGAAGATAATGGATGGCTCCTACTGCTCGGCGCAATAAATACATGCAACGGCTCTTTAATGAAAGGCTGCGGTAAATCCTCTTGTCCAGACTCCTCTCCGGCAGGCTATCCGCGTACACAAACCGAGGGTGCCGTAACGGAAACCGGAGTGGCTGAACCTGAAGATTCCCGTAAATTGGATGATCCTTGTTTTTTGTATGGGTGCTCTCTTCATCGAGACCAATATTGTTCATCAAATTCTTCTCCGGGACGAGGCTCAACCCATTCTGTGCAGCGCAAGCAAGATTCCATTGGAAATCCCAATATGACCAATATGGATGAATAAAGGATCCCTCCTTGAATTCCAACAGTCTCCGGTATTGCCATAAACATTTTGAATAATCCAGATGAGATGCCTTCAGTATTCCAAGCGCCTCGTCATTGCCATAACGGGTCATGTCGTCCGTATAGTGTTTCCAGGCTCGACGCCATGTGCCCCACCCCCCGCTGCATCGGAAGGTCCGGCTGAAGTGGTAATCGTAAGGGTGTTCCCGTGCCACGTACGGGGAAAGAGACGAGATCTGCATGATACGCTCATCATCGGCATACCGTACGAAGAGCTCGCCGCAGAACGCGAAGAAGTGAGGATGCACAAGACAATCGTCCTCAAGGATGATGCCGTACTCAACATTTTCGAAAAACCAGTTGATGGCCGAGGATACAGCCGGGTCACACCCCATGTTCTCGTCAAGGAATCTCGTCTGGATATCACAAGGCCAGTCAACGGCCATTGCTTCCTGCCGGGCCAGCCGGCACTTCTCGATGTCTTGCGGGACATTGCGACGGGGACCGTCAGCTGCCACAAAGAGCCGTTTCGGTTTGATCTGCCGCAAATTTTCAATGACCGCCCGCGTCTTATCCGGTCTATTGAAGATGGCGAGAAACACAGGGATCTCTTCATTCGGGATGCAGCCGTTTGAACCATTTAAATGCATAGTCATCTCTGTCAGGAAGTTATCGAGGCGCCAAGCCGTGTCTCGCGCAGAATCCGGTATCTCCTGCGCAGTTCCATCTCAACGCGGGTTCGCGTCATGAGTGATTGGAAACGCGTCAGCTCCATGTCGCGTGTCATGGTTATTCGCGGGAGACGATAGGTATCGGCGGCTGTCAATCGCGTCAACTCCCCCACCGCCAGGGCACATGCAAAACCGGCGGCCTTCACGGCGTCCACAACCTGATCCGACCATTGGCCCCATGGGTAGGAAAACGCGTAGAACGATTCTCCCAGGCGGGTAAGAGCGTCGTGGGAATCCCTGAGCTGTCGTTGTAGGTCCGCATGGTCCAGGAGTGTCAGTTTAGCGTGCGTTGCCGTGTGACTGCCGAGGCTGATACCCTGAGTCTTGATGTAGCGCACTTCATCCTCGGTCATGAGCGGTACGTCCGGTGCATACCTGTTCCACGACGATCTCCCCCCGAGCATATCCGTAACAAGAAAAACCGTGGCCGGTGCCCCGTACTCCTGCAGTATCGGCAGTGCATTGGCAACAAAGTCTTTGCATCCGTCATCGAAGGTGATCACGACCTTTTTTCGCAAGGCCCTATAGTTCCCTGCCTGAATCGATCGAAGCAAGAATGACAGGGAAACGACCTCTAACCCGTTTCCGGAGAGCCATGCCACCTGTTGCCGGAAAGCGTGCACAGTCACCGAGTACGGATCATCCGGATGGTCATCGATTGCATGATACATCAGTATGAATGGACCAACCTTGAAACCAGGTATCATTGAACTTCGCCCATATCTATTGAGACCAAATACGCGTCGTAGGCTCTTTTTATGCCGTCTGCCAAACCTACCTGAGCTTTCCATCCCATATTGAGCAATTTTGTCACATCGAGAAGCTTTTTCGGTGTTCCGTCCGGCTTGGAGCTGTCAAACCTCAGCTCACCTTCATACCCGACAATCTCTTTGATCAATAAGGCCAGTTCCAGTATTGAAAGGTCCTCTCCGACCCCGATATTGACTATTTTCCCATCGTCATACTGCTGCATGAGAAAAAAACAGGCATCTGCAAGATCGTCAACGTAGAGGAATTCACGTCGGGGAGTTCCTGTCCCCCATACTTCGACAGAGGGACTCCCCTCTACCTTGGCTTCATGAAATTTTCGTATCAGTGCGGGGAGGACATGGGAATTGTGAAGGTCGTAATTATCGCCCGGCCCGTAGAGATTGGTCGGCATTACGGAGATAAAGTTCGTTCCGTATTGCCTGTTATAGGCCTCACACATTTTGATGCCCGCTATCTTGGCAACGGCATACGGCTCGTTCGTCGGCTCCAGACAGCCTGAGAGGAGATATTCCTCTTTCATCGGCTGAGGACAATGCTTCGGGTATATGCATGAGCTGCCGAGAAACAATAATTTTTTTACGCCGGATATATACGCGGCATGAATTATGTTTGTCTGGATCGTCACATTGTCATGGATAAAGTCAGCCGGGTAGGTATTGTTCGCGTGTATGCCACCGACCTTTGCGGCCGCGAGAAATACGTAGTCCGGCATGTTCTCTCTGAAGAAGGCCTCAACATCGGCCTGCCTCCTCAGATCGAGCTCGTTACTGGAGCGGACGAGCAGATTGTTGAAACCCGCGGACTGCAGTTTCCTGACCAGAGCGGAGCCGGCCAGTCCACGGTGGCCGGCGACGTAGATCCGTGCCTGTTTATCCATTGGCCCGCTTTTCCCGTTCGGCAAGTTCCAGGTCGGCATCGGTCATCATGTTGACCAACTGCCCGAATGTGGTCCTGAGTGTCCAGTCCAATTCCCGACGTGCCTTGGAGGGATCACCCAACAGCAGGTCCACTTCGGCGGGACGGAAATATCTCGGGTCGATCCTGATCACCGTTTTGCCGGTAGCGGTGTCGATCCCCTCTTCCTGTTCACCACGACCTCTCCACTCCAGGGGCATGCCGAGCCGGGCAAAGACAAGTTCGGCAAAGGTCCGCACCATGTACGTTTCGCCGGTGGCAATAACAAAATCGTCGGCCGTTTCCTGCTGCAGCATCAGCCACATCGCCTCGACGTAGTCGCCGGCGAACCCCCAGTCCCGCTTGGCGTCCAGGTTGCCGAGATAGAGGCACTCCTGGAGCCCGAGTCTGATCCTGGCTGCGGCCCGGGTGATCTTCCTGGTGACGAAGGTTTCCCCCCGCCGGGGAGACTCGTGATTGAACAGGATGCCGTTGCTGGCATGCATGCCGTAACTCTCGCGGTAATTCATGGTGATGTAGAAGGCGTAGGCCTTGGCGCAGGCGTAGGGTGAGCGGGGATAGAACGGGGTGGTTTCCTTCTGCGGCGTTTCCACCACCTTCCCGTACAGCTCCGACGAAGATGCCTGATAAAAGCGGGTCTTCAGCCCGGTTTCGCGAATTCCTTCCAGAATACGGACCGTACCCAGGGCATCCACTTCGCCGGTGTACTCGGGGACATCGAAGGAGACCCGCACATGGCTCTGGGCGCCGAGATTGTAGATCTCGTCCGGTTGTATATCACGCAGCAAGAGGTTGATGGAACTGGCGTCGTTGAGATCGCCATAGTGGAGAAACAGTCGGACATCCTGCTCGTGGAGATCGCGGTAAAGGTGGTTGATCCGGCCGGTGTTGAAGGAGGAGGAACGACGGATCATGCCGTGCACCTCGTATCCTTTCGCCAGCAGCAATTCGGCCAGATAGGAACCGTCCTGTCCGGTAATGCCGGTGATGAGCGCTTTCTTCATCAAAAAATATCTCCTGAGTCTTTTATCACTTACAGCGGATTAAAAACCAAACACACCATACGCCAGAAACCATGCAATCTTCACATACTCGCTTGCTATGATCTTCCGGCGGTCCCTGTTCAGCCAGTCTCCTGCGGTAAATGACGCCTGCCAGCGGGCCGGGTTGCAGGAGATGGAGTATTTCCGCCAGTCGAACACCTTGCCGGCGATCAGCCCGATCCGCCGCATGTGATAGGCCGAGCTGACCAACAAGGCCGACCTGAGCCCCAGGTCATCCAACATCCGCTTGGCTTCCAGGGCCTCGATATGGGTGTTCTCGTAATACTTTTTATACGTTGCAGCCAGGCGGACCTTTAATATCAGATCCTTTCGGGGGACAGTGCCCGATATCAACTCAAGCGCCCCCTGGCCGTTCAGCGCATATATCTCGCCGTACGACGGAATGAGCAGGTACCGCGCATACCCTTCCCTGATAAGCTGCTTCGCTTCATCCAGCCGCGATTCGTTGCCGGGACCGACAAAGAGCACCACGGCATCGGCCTTCCGCGGCAGATCGTCCGTGAAGAGGAATCCCGGGGCCAGCCAGACAAAAGCGGTCACTACGCAGACCAAGGCCAGAAAAAAGAGAATCGTCTTTTTCACCAGTGTACGCCGGCTATTCCACCGTGACGCTCTTCGCCAGGTTCCGCGGCTGGTCCACGTCGTTCCCCTTGAGCACGGAAACATGGTAGGCCAAGAG
Source organism: Geobacter argillaceus (assembly GCF_007830735.1). Taxonomy (GTDB): domain Bacteria; phylum Desulfobacterota; class Desulfuromonadia; order Geobacterales; family DSM-12255; genus Geomobilibacter; species Geomobilibacter argillaceus. The sequence goes on along the minus strand of NZ_VLLN01000025.1, from coordinate 51,567 downwards.
CTGGAGCGGGATGGAAAGCAGTATCGGCGTCATATCGCCGGCATCGGCCGGAATCTCCAGCATCGACTCAGGCTTTGCTGACGCCTCTTCGGCCTCTTGCGAACGGATCATGATCACCCGTCCGCCCCGTGCCTTGACCTCTTCCAGGTTGGAGACCACCTTCTCGAAATGACGGTCCCGCGGCGCCAGCACCACCACCGGCATCTCCTCGTCGATCAGGGCGATGGGACCGTGCTTCATCTCGCCGGCCGGGTACCCCTCGGCGTGGATGTAGGAAATCTCCTTCAGCTTCAGGGCACCCTCCAGGGCAATGGGGTAGCTCATCCCCCGCCCCAGGTAGAGGAAATCCCGGGCATGGAGATACTGACGGGCAATCGCCTCTACGTTGGCGTCCAGTTGCAGGGTCTGCTCCATCATTGCCGGCAGGTGCAGGAGGGCGGCCAGCATCCCTTTTCCCCCCTCCGGCGAAATGGAGCCGGTGGCCCGGCCCAGACGGATGGTAAGGAGATAGAGGGCAACCAGCTGGGTGACAAAGGCCTTGGTGGACGCGACCCCGATCTCGGGACCGGCGTGGGTGTAGATGACCCCGTCCGACTCGCGGGCGATGGAGGAATCGAGCGCATTGCAGATGGCAATGACCCGCCCTCCCCGGCTGCGCGCTTCCCGGAGCGCGGCAAGGGTGTCGGCGGTTTCACCGGATTGGGAGATGGCGATGAGCAGGGTGTCCGGACCGATCACCGGGTTCCGGTACCGGAACTCAGAGGCGATGTCCACCTCCACCGGAATGCGGCAGTATTCTTCCAGGTAGAATTTTCCGACCAGCCCGGAATGCCAGGAGGTGCCGCAGGCGACGATACAGACCCGCGTTATCCCGCGCAGCTCGGCGTCGGTAAGCCCCAGGTCTTCCAGGTAAACGTCGCCATCCTCCTCCAGCAGCCGGCCGGCCAGCGTATCCTGTACTGCCCGCGGCTGCTCGAAGATCTCCTTGAGCATGAAGTGGCGAAAGCCCCCCTTTTCCGCCATGACCGGGGACCAGTCGATACGACGCGGCCGCTTGACCACGACCTCTGCGGCCAGCGTGGAAAATTGCATTTCACCGTGGCCGAACTTGACCATCTCCCCATCATCGAGAAAGATCATCTCCCGGGTGTGGCCAAGGATGGCCGGGATGTCGGAAGCGATGAAGAACTCGTCCGCCCCGATGCCGACCACCAGTGGCGAGCCCTTCTTTGCCGCGATCAGCAGGTCCGGCTCGTCGGTACAGACAACGCAGAGCGCAAACGCTCCTTTCAGCTGCTGCAGCGTCCGCCGCACCGACGTTTCAAAGGATGCCCCGTCCTTCATCCGCTGTTCGATGAGGTGGGCGATCACCTCGGTATCGGTTTCGCTCCTGAAGGTGTGGCCGATCTCCCGCAGCATCCCCTTGAGTGCCACATGGTTCTCGATGATCCCGTTGTGCACCAGCACCACCGGTCCGGCCTGGTGGGGATGGGCGTTGGTCTCGGAAGGGCACCCATGGGTGGCCCAGCGGGTGTGGCCGATACCGACCCGTCCGGGGAGCGGCAGTTCCTCCACCAGCCTGATCAGATTGGCCAGCTTCCCCTCGCTCCGCCGGATCACGGCCCGGCCACCCTCAATGGTGCAGATCCCGGCCGAGTCGTACCCCCGGTATTCAAGCTTCTGCAACCCCTCAATAATGAACGGCTGGGCATCCCTTTTGCCTATGTAACCGACAATGCCACACATGAACTTAATCTGTCCTTTCCCACGGGTTGGGCACGGAGCGCCCCCTCAGCATCCCACTACAACCGCCAGACGTTGACCCCGGCGTTTTGCAGTTCGTCACGGGAAAAGAGGCTCTTCACATCGATGAGGCACCCCCCCTTGACGAATTTCCCCAGGTATGACTCCAGGGGAAGCCTCATGTAGTGCTGGTGCGCAACGGCCACAACCATTGCGTCAGCGATGGGAAGCTCATCCCAGTCGCACAGGGTGAGGCCATACTCCCGGACTGCCTCGGCCGGTTCGGCCACCGGATCATGCACGAATACTTCCACACCATAGCTGCGCAGTTCATCAATTATGTCGATGACCCGGGAGTTACGCAGGTCGGGACAGTTCTCCTTGAAGGTCAGCCCGAGGAGGTTGACCTTCCCACCCTTGACCGGCCGGCCGGCCCGGATCATCAGCTTCACCGTCTGTTCGGCCACGTGCTTGCCCATGCCGTCGTTGATCCGCCGGCCCGCCAGGATTACCTGGGGGTGATAGCCGATACTCTCGGCCTTGTGGGTCAGATAGTAGGGATCGACGCCGATACAGTGCCCACCCACCAGGCCGGGCCTGAACGGCAGGAAGTTCCACTTGGTGCCGGCCGCCTCCAGCACGTCGAGGGTGTCGATGCCGAGATGACCGAAGATGATGGAGAGTTCGTTCATCAGGGCGATGTTCAGGTCACGCTGGGTGTTTTCGATCACCTTGGCAGCTTCCGCCACCTTGATGCTCGGCGCACAGTGGATACCGGCAGTAATGATGGAGGAATAGAGCATGGCGATCTTGACCAGGGTTTCACTATCGTCTCCGGACACCACCTTGACGATCGAGGTGACCGTATGTTCACGGTCCCCGGGATTGATCCGCTCCGGCGAATACCCCACGTGAAAATCTTTTGGCCACGTGAGCCCGGAGTACGTCTCCAGGACCGGCACACAGACCTCTTCGGTGGCACCGGGATAGACCGTGGACTCGTAGATGACCACCGTCCCCTCGTCCATATGCTTGCCGATCAGGCGGGATGATTCGATGAGCGGCTGCAGGTTCGGCTGGTGGGCCGTATCGACCGGCGTCGGGACAGCAACGACGATATATTCTGCGCCGCTGAGCAGCGACGGATCGGTGGTAAAGGTGAGAAACGATGCCTCGTTGAACTCTGCTGCTGAAACCTCTCCGGTCGGATCGATCCCTTTCCGGTAGCTTTCGACCTTGGTAGCGGAGAGGTCGAAGCCGATGGTCTGATGCTTCTTGCCAAACGCTACAGCCAGAGGCAGACCGACATACCCGAGGCCAACGACTGCGACAATACTCATGACGAAACCTTGTCATTCAGTGGAATGTTACGACAGAGGGCACAGTAGCAGACGAATGTTACAGCTGTTCGGCAGGTGTATGAAAGTTGGCAAAACTTTTGGGGAGAGAAGGTGTATGAGATGTTGCGCGCCGGCTACAACCGCGTCTTGGAGATACGCAGAGGCTTGCGTTTATGGCCGGTCCCTTCCGGGTGCAGTCGGCTCCGGACAAACTCCCGCACCACCATCAGGACGAACAGGGGGGCCGAGATGAAGCTCCTTTGCCAGAGGCGTGTCGGCTCGCGGCAGAGACGGTGAAGCCATTCGAGCCCCAGCCGCTGCCAGAAGACCGGGGAACGTCGGGCTATGCCGGAGTAAAAATCGAACACCGCTCCTATCGCCCCGATGCACGACACCTGCAGACTGCCGCGATGATCGATGATCCACTTCTCCTGCTTCGGTGCCGTCATCCCGACCCAGAGCACATCAGGCTCTGCCCGGTTGATGCCCGCCACGATCTTCCCGTTCTCCTCGGCGGAAAAGGTGTCCGTGAACGGTGGTGCATACGAGCCGCAGACGATGATTGAGGGGAACTCGCGGGCGAGGCGCTGTCGAATCAACCTCAGCGCAGCGGGAGTAGCACCGAGGAAATAGTAGCGTACCCCCTTGAGACGGGCAGCCTCGGCGGTGAACCGAAGAAAAAAGTCGTACCCCGCCACCCGTGTCATGGGAGGAACTCCCAGCAATTTGGTGGAATGAACAATACCGATACCGTCCGGAAGCAGGAGATCGGCAGACTGCAAAGCTGTCCGAAAATGGGAATCACGTGATGCCACCACCAGGGAATGCGGATTGGCGCAGGCAACATAGCGCGCTGTGTCCCTGGAGCCGAGCCAGCCAAGGGCGGTCAGCACATCTGCCGTAAGACCGCTCCGGCTGATCTTGTAGCCGAAAAGGCTTATCGTTTCCATTATTGTACCCATTCCGCAGCATAACTGTCGGCGTAGACGCGGACAAATGGGGTGAATAATAACGGACTATTGTTACGGTTGGTTGGCAATTGGCTGACGATTGTCAGAACTTTGCATTTATCAAGGGATGTGCCGGAGTTGCTCAGCGCGGGGGATTGCCCAGCCTGACGTCCCGGCAGACCGAGGCGTAGATGTCCAACAGGGCTGTCAGGGCATGTTCTTCCGAGTAGTGCTGATCAAAATGGAGCCGGCAACGGTAGCGCATCGCGGCCAGCCGCTGGCGGTCTTTCCTGAGCTCGACGATCACCGACGCCAGGTCCGTCGGGTCTCCCGGAGAAAAGGTGACGCCGTTAATCCCGTTCACCACCACTTCGGCCAGACTGCCGAGCCGCGAGGCCACCACCGGCGTCCCGCAGGCCATTGCCTCCAGCACGACCATGGGAAAGCCTTCGTAGCACTCGGAGGGGACCACGACAAACTCGGCCCTGCTCATTGCATCGTAGATTTGTTGTCGGTCGCAAAAGCCGTGAAACTCCACCGGCAGCCCTTCCACGTCCACCACCCGTTTCAGTTCCGCCTCCAGGGGACCGGCGCCGAACACCTTCAGGGGAAGTCCGGGGTTACGACGCCAGGCGGCGAGGAGGGTCACCAGCCCCTTCTCGGGGCTCAACCGGCCGGCAAACAGGGCATAACCGCCGTCACCTTCACCTGGTACTGGCGGATCGGGAAGAAAATTGGGTTTGACGGTCAGGTTCTCTGCCGGCAGCCCGCCATCGGCGAGCCTGCCGGCAGAGAACCGGGTCAGGGCCAGGTATCGGTTAACCTTGGAGCGGTAGGTCCCCAGCCTTCGGTTCAGAAAGATGGTCAAGACCTGGGCCAGCGTGGCAGGGAACGAGCCCCGGTAGCATCTGTGGCGGAGTGCGGGCAACAGTGATGTGCCAAGGCACTCGCCGCAGGGGTGGCCGTTTCGCATCAGCATGGCCTGGGGACAGACGAAGCGGAAGTTGTGCAGGGTCTGCACCACCGGCACGCCGTTCTCCCGGCAGGCCGCGTAGGCACTGGGCGAAATCAGGGGAAAGGTATTGTGGAAATGGGCAACATCGGGCCGTTCCCGGCGGATGATCTCGGTGATCTCCCGATGGGATGGCCTTGACCAGGCAGCGGAGAGGGCCAGGCGCACCCGCTTCGTCAGGGTTGACTCGTCGATGTCGTCGTTGAAGCGCTCGTAGGGGATGACCTCGACGCCGTTTCGCTCCAGAAGCGCCCGTTCATTGCGGTAGACCATATCCTCGCCGCTGGGGGCCGAGGAACGGTAGAAGTTGTGGGCAAGGAGGATCTTCATCAAACCTGCGGGTTTGTCATCATGATCGCGGAAGGTGTGGCCAGGTAATTCTGTTCTGCGCAGAAGCATGCTCCCTATTTCCGAGATCAACGCCTCGAACTCGGCGCTGCGAGGCCTTTCCCAGCCTGTCGAAGGCGACACGGGTAAGGACGATAACCTTCACGATGACATCTGCAACCCGTCCGGGGGCGCGGGGATTGACGGCAGGTCCGTTCATGCGTTCCTCCACAAGGTCAACGAGTGACTGCGGAAAGATTATGGCTGCATTAGGTCAATGTCTCAAGTTAAGATTCGGTTACATTTCGGTTGATTGGCTATCAGGACGATTGTGGCGATTTCCCCTTCGCAAGGCCAAGAGAGAACATATTCCGCCGACAGCGCAATGATCTTCCCATCCCGAACAGCCATAGTGGAATCCGGTTGCCGAGGCCGGTTTCGATGCTGTCCAAAGCAAGCAACTACGTGGTTCGAAAACATGGTTGCCGCAACCCACCAGGCATGGTATAGGAGATCATGGCTGAGGCAAAGATTATCGATCAATCAATCATGGTTTCGCGCAAGTGGGGGAATGGCACTGTCAGATACGAAGTCTGGGAAGATAATGGTATTGTCACCCACTACAACCTGGCGTACATCAACCACCTGATTTTCAGTGGTGATAATGGCCGGGTTATCGGATATGACAACAAACACGGACACCATCGGCATTTCAAAGGGATAATCGAGCCGGTGGCTACAACGAGCTTCGAAGAAATCGAAGAGCGTTTCAGGCAGGAATGGACAGTGATGCTGGAGGAATACAATGCGCAACGTAATCGTTAAAACAGGAACAACCGAAGAATACTTCGCACATGTACGCGAGATTGCCAAACAGATTGATCGCGGCGAGGTTCCAAAGCCGGAGTTTACTCTAACCTTCGAAGATCCTGCGGATATGTTTGCCGTCATGACTCCGGCAAGACTCGAACTGTTTCGAGCAGCAAAGGCTGATCCAGCCTCCATCACCGCTATTGCACATCGTCTGCATCGCGACAGAAGCACGGTCAAGAAGGACGTAGATGTTCTGGTTGCTGCCGGTCTGCTCGATATCGAGGAAGTACCCCTTCCCGGTCATGGCCGGCAGAAATTTGTCAGGGCAGCAGCGGACATGATTCAGTTGCAGGCTGTGGTAGCGTGATGCTTTTGTTGCGTAGGGAATGAGCATGTTCACGGAGCCGGCAACGCAAGAATATGTGCCTGCAGCAGATATATTCCCTTGCTTACTTATCCGTCAGATCCTGAATGAGTCGCCTGATCGCATTGACCGTAACGTTGAAATTGCATCCTTCGATCACCTCACGGGCACGGGTTCGCATCGTGCTCAGGTCGGCGGAGCACCATCGCTCCAAAGCCTTGCTGAAGGCTTCTTCGTCAAGAGGATCGATTACCTCGCCGGCGCCGGTGCCGTCGATCAGCTCCTGACTCGCACCGGCATACCGCGAAGCCAGCACGGGAACGCCGCAGGCCATGGCCTCATTGACCACCATCCCCCAGACGTCGACCAATGAAGGGAAGACCAGGACATCCGCTGCCGCGTAGAATGATGCCAAGTCGCACGGCTCTTGTTGTCCGACAAAGAGGATGTTCGGGATGCCGGCCTCAACGGCGATACCCCTGAGAACCCGCTCAGCTTCTCCGCTCCCGACGATCACGACACGGTTATCTTTTTTCAATTGCTCCGGTAACCTGCCCCATGCATTCGAGAAAAGGTCGAAGCCCTTTCTCGCTATCAGTTGCCCCACAGCAAGAAAAATCTTCCCGCCTCCCCCGATACTCTCTCTGATTTTCAGCCTGTCGATGCTACCAGACTGGGAAATCCAGAACTCATTGTCCACGGGCTGAGCACCTTCATAAATCGTTGAATCAGGTACACTCGGTTTTTGAGTTCTCACCCTCATGCCAATGAACGTCCAAAGCGCTGTGACAAGAGATCAGCAAGCCGCCGGGCCAGGATATCCCACGCCAACTCCGACTCCGCCGCGTTCCGGGCGTTCCTTCCCAGTTCCATGCACAAGTCCCGGTCTTCATACAATCGAACTATCAGTTCCGCCATTTCTTTCCAGGAAGCCGCCGTAAGCCCACAGTTCCAACGGGCCAGGAATCGGGTGGTATGATGGAGATCCGTGGAGAGAACTGGAATTCCGGCGGCAGCATAGGTAGCAAGCTTGCTGATTGAGACCTTCTCCCACCACTCATTGGCCGGATAGGGGATTATCCCCACATCTCCCCGCTTCACCAAGAGGCTGACGTAATCGGAATAGCCAAGATCAGGATAGATTTCGAGCCATGGGTAATCGGGAAGGCGTAGCGACGACTCCACAGGTCCGCAACAGAGCAGCCTGACAGGATGGGTCAGGTTCACCTGTGTCAGGCAATTGATGAGCTCAAGTGCTCCCCTATCGCCCCGCAACCTTCCACCATAAACGACCGTAAACTCACGTCGCCGACCCACCATGGGATCTGGAACGAAATCAGTGACGTTGGTTCCCATTGCTACCGCCATAATTTCCTGCGAAGAAAGATTGTAATCGGCCCTGAGATGCTCTCCCATCTCCACGGAATTAACTACAATAGAGTGCGCGAGCCTCAGATAGGCCTTTTCCTGGGGCCGTCTGAAAAAAATTATCGCCTTCTGCAAGGTGAGCAGCCTGACATATAGTTTGGTTATCATCAAAGGAGGATCGACAAAGTCGAGACAGATCTTCACCCTACGGCTCATGCGCAGAACCGCCAACACCAGCAGAAAAAAAATGCTGTAAGCGCTCTGTCGGGACTTAAATAGCGGGTAGGCAATGAGCAGAGTGGTGTGCCGATGCCTGAATTGTCCCCAAATCAAGTCAAGCCCAAAAAAAGCAGCCAGGGATTTCCTGCGCCCCACTTCTCCTGACGGAGTGTGCTCATAGTGACGGTTGACATCAAGGGCATACCAGCCGGTGGTCCCATAACCGGCCGACTGACGGAAGAGCCGACCGTACAGACCGTTGAAGCGCTCGCTCCAGGGGCCATCCCCCGCTTTTTCATCGGGGAATAAAGCGGCTATGATGAGTAATCGGTTATCGGCACGCTTCATCTATCCAGATTCCTCACCTGAACGCTTTTCACAGTGACAGGGTAGCGGCCGGCGCCCATCAGCGAACCTCATACGAGGGCGCCAGAAAACGCAGTAGACATAGCCAACCGTCCAGCAGGTCTGCACCAAACAGGCCACCAGTCTGGCTGTAGCCAGCCCCAGTGCACCCCAGCGGACCAACAGAGCCGACAAAACGATAAACATCACTGCCCAGACACAATTAAATAACAGTATCCGCCAGACCCTGTCGTTTGTAGCCAGCAGGTCAACGGCAGGGGTCTGCACCGCCATGACGCCAGCGGTCACCAGAACGAGGACGAGAGTCAGCCATGCGCTCTGGAACCCGGCTCCATAGGCAGCCATTATCCACGGGCTGGCCAGGCTGGCCAGAACAACCAACGGAACCGTCGTGGCTGCATTGGCCATGAACGCCGCCTTGATAACTTTGCCGGACTTCACGCCATCGTCGCCGATGGATTCGGCAAGGACCGGCAGCACCACCTGGCTCAGCAGTCCCGGCAGAAACAGGACCAAATTAAACCACTGGTTAGTTGAGTTATATACACCCATCTGGGCGTACCCGCCGGGCTGATTCACCAGCATCGCGCAACACAACCAGCCGATGGGAGCGCCCGACAACGAACCCGCCAAGACAGAGGGAAGGCTATAAGTCCCGAGCACCCGGCGTTCCTGCCATATCCCTGTCCAAATGAAATGGATACGAGCCCGACCTGCCACAGCCCACAACGTCAGGCCAGCAGCAACCCAACTGAACCCTGCAGATGCTACCATGCCCCAAACCCCACCGCGGATGCCATCAATAACGATACCCGCAAAGACAAAGGCAAAGGAAACCAGACCAGTCACAAAATTATTCCCTGCAATCTCCCTGAATGCCTCAAATCCGGCAAGAGCGCCGTATTGCGCACCGGTAACGGCACTCAAGAACAGATAGACGGAGCATAACCTCAAGAGCCCCGCCAGGTTGGGCGCTGCCAATAGATGGCCGGCCAGCCAAGGGGAAAACAGATACAGAGCCAGAGCCATGCCCCCACCGGAAATGACCGCCGTCGCTCCGGAGAGGGCAAGTATCCGCCCTGCTCTGTCGGGGTCTGTATTGCGGAATTCGGCTACATGCTTGGTTGCGGTAGTTGCAAGCCCAAATCCGGCAAACATGCCGAGCATACCGACCGTGCTCTGGAGCATTCCGAACTCACCAAACCCTTCCGTCCCCAGCAGGCGGGCCGCAATTATGGAAGAAAGTACCGAGAGCGCACGTGAAACAACCGTTCCGGCCAGGCTCCACAGCATCCCGCGCGCTAGCCGACTCCCTGTGGGGGATGCCTTTATTCGCTCCAGCAGAGGCCGCAACCGCGTAGCGGAAATTCGCCGGACCAACGAATAGTTTCCCTCTATAGAAGGCCATGTCGGTTCGGGGCAGCAGGAAACTTTTGTCGGTTGCGTCCACAAATCGCGTAAAGCACTCTTATAGCCGGTAGCAAATCGGCTGTAGCGAAGCGTCAACAATTCGGCGAATACCGGCAAGACCCTATTTACCCGCTTCCGTGGTAGATTAGCCCTGAACGTCAGGTGCCGGACTTTCCCCCGTATAAGCTGCAGTTGCTCCGCTGCCGTACCGGCCCTGGTCAGCAGGTGCCGGTAGACAACGGAGTACTCTTCTGCCAAGGTGTAGAACCCCTGGAAGCCGTGCAATTTCGCGCTCCGTGCTACTCTTGCCAGTGTTTTTCGCGCTGCCCCCACTTGATTGCGGGAATGCTGTCGATAGAGGATAAGAGGCTCACCGATCAAGTTTACCCTTGCTACGGCGGCGACAATCAGCGCGACCCAGCCATCATGAAGCCAGTTTTCCGGAAACGGCAGCACCATATCAAGATGTTTACTTCTAAATGCCATTGTCGCGCCTGTTACGACATTGTATTTTATCAGGACCCTGAAGCCGTCCCCCCTCCTGACCCTCCGCTGCAGACCGCCGGTAAATCTCACCTGCTCCCAAAGCCGGTATCCGAGGGGACGCTTCCTCTCATCCACCACAACTGCATCACTGAAGACCATGCCTACCCGTGTATCCCGCGCAAACTCCAGCTCCATGCACATCAGCTTTTGGGGGAGCCAGACGTCATCCTGGTCTGCAAATACGATGATATCGCTGGAACACTGTAGGACCGCCTTTTCAAAGTTTTTCGTAACCCCGAGCGTCACTTCATTCGTAAATATTTTTACTGGGAAGCCGGCGGTCTGCGCAAATTCCCTGATGATCGTGACGGTAGAATCCGTTGAGCCGTCATCGACGACGATCAACTCGTCCGGTAGGCGGCTTTGTCGGGCAATGCTGGCAAGCTGTTCACCCAAGAACTCCTCGCCATTATAACTGCAAAGGGCGATACTGATTTTCAATTCTATGCTCCTGGCATCCAGCGTAGCAGGTCATGCTTTCCAGCTGCTACACTGACGAGCACGGCACGAATTTTCTCCACGGTAAAGTTGATGTCGTAATTCCGGACAGGCACCAACGAATTATCCCCATTGCGCAAGTTCACTCAGCGACAATTCAGACATCTCGCGACATAGGAGGCATAATGCGGCCTTGATGTTGCTTTTATTATGTGTAGTTGTAGTTATTCTTTTCTTGGAAAATTCTTCAAGTCGCTTTTATCCAACTGGCGAATCTAACGCAGCTGAAAAATGTACGTCGTTGAATTTCTCAACTTTTCCCAACTTCTCGTTCTGGTGCACGCGCAACCCCAATCCAATGATTCCCCATACAAACCACTGATAACCGGAGTATGCGCTGGGAACCAGCCCGATGGAATCGGTCATCCACATGAGGTATGCCATTAATACACCGATGTTCAGCGGCCCGACCCTTTCACGCAAGTTGGAGAGGATTCGAATGCCTATGAAAATCAACAGGACCAAGTAGACCACTAGCCCAACAATCCCGCCATGAAAAAGCATCATGAGATAATCGTTATGAGATTCGACTGCCTTCTTTCCGCTGCCGAAGGTTTTCTGCAGTGTCGATTTCTCTGTCCACTCGTTAACCATATCTCTCCAGATATAGACTCTCCCTTCGAAAATCCTTTCACTTTTGCCGGTTCCGGTCACTGCTCCTATTTCTTTCTGAAAAATTCTAGTGATATTGGTAAGAACACCGTTTTCAACACAAACTGCTGTAATTCCCAGACAGATAAGCAACGTCAACAATAAAATATTTCTCTTAAATACAGCCCATACCAACAACCATGTGCTTAAAACGATAATACCTGCTTTACTGTATGTTTTGTACATAACTATGCTTGAGGCACAAGCATACATAAATGCAATTACATGAACAAAATAAGATCTGATATAAATACTGAAATATAAAATAATTCCCAAAATTGTCTGAAGAGCATAATAACGCACGGTTATGGCATCATGGTATAGTCCTATGTTTCTAAGTAACCCTTCAGAGTAAGTGTTTTTCCAATGTTGATTCGTTGCAAACTCATAGATCCCGATAGTCATGGGGAACACGCCTGCCAGTACCAGAGAGAGAAAGAAGTATCGAATCTTCTTGTCGGTGAAATAAGCTTGGACCATGTAAAATCCAATAAAACCGTTAATATGTCTAAAGAAAATATTTGCGGCAGATGATAAATCCTGACAATACAAAATTATCAGCGAACTAAAACAAATATAGATTGCGTAAATAAACCATATATATTTCAGAGGCATATCTTTCAAAGCAAGTATTTTGTCAGAATCAAGGACAATCCTCATGGCTATGATGCATGGCACCAATACGCTCACTATTTCAGTCAGATGTAAGCCGTATATCAGCTCGTAACTGTACATCGTATCCACCAATGGGCGCACAATAAAAAGCAGCATAATCCCATAGAATGGATAGATGAAAAGTGCAGATAGGGCAATGATTGTTAATACAATAGTGGTCATTTCAAACATTCTATAACCTTTATCCATATGGTAATACGAACAACCGCAATTTCAGCATAATTAGCTACATGACAAGACCACTCACTCAAGGCCAGAGTGGGCGTGCCTGCGAATCGAAAACCGTTTGGACTAACTCCCTTATCTGCTCGTCGCTTAGCTGTTTAGCGTTATAGAAAGCGATGCCGCTTTTGGGCCATATCGCTCGGCCCAGGAGGACGTAATCGGCAAGGAGCGGGCCGCTTCTAAAAACGACGGCTGCATTTCCTTCGGTGGTCTTCACACGAGAGCGAGATCGCTGCGGGACAAGTGTCTTGTCCATCAAATCATATGTGGCAAGAAGCACCGTCAGGCTGGCAGGATTGGTGAGTTTTACCCGCGCTTCCTCCACCGCCTTGACATCAGGACGCTTTGAATATTCCATGTAATAAAGGACATCGATCAACCCTTCGTTTGCCCATCGAATACTGTCCTGGCCTTGGATGAGCAGATAAAATTGGCTCGGCACAGCGTCGACACTGACAATCAGTCCCTTACGCAACTCTTTCGCACGCTTTGAAAAGTTCCGCACAATTTCCATTACGGCTTCACGGTTCCATGCGATCACACTGGAAGTCCCCTTCGTATCCTTATATGCATCCGCTTCTGGCGCGTCGTGAATCAGTGATCTCCCCGTTGCGCGAAAGTACCCATCCACACAGCTCGGGCTCATACATATGCCGTTGCTTCGAATGTAATCAAGATTGATTCCATCGACAGGATATCTCTCGACAACTTCCAACATGAGATCGACGATGAATCGCCTGAATCCTTCATTGTGGACATCGTACGCATTTTCAGGAGATCCGGTGTCGTAGAAGTTCGTTATTCCGGTTCCCTCACGCCGCATGACGGTAAACCACGGATGCACTTCGATCCCTTCAGCGTGCGCTTTCGTGATGAGGTATGCCAAAGGATCATAGCCGGTATCGATTATCCATCGTAAACCGGGGTGCACCATGGCACGTTTGCTTGGGAAATAGGCCCCCTGCCCGTGCCACACGCAGGGAACGTAAACATTGAAACCCGCACTCTTGACCCGACGTATGACTTTGTCTGCGGCACTTCGCGAAGTTGCCCACTCCATATCCTCGTCAAAGATGACCCGGCGCTCCACCGGTACCCCGGACTTGTCTATAATCGGACGCGAGACCTTACTGCCCTTAATCGATTGGTAAATCCACGAACGCTCCTTTTTCTCCATTGAAACGACAAGGTCGCTCTGGTTTTCAAAGCTATGGAGGACCTCAAGCTTTGTCATAGGTCTGTTTAGTATCAACAGCTTGTCAATAAGAAAATCGCTTCTCCGCCCTCTCTGGTCTGTGGCTCCCCGGTCACTGCCGATAAAGAGATTGCTCTTTGGGACAAGTTTTGTGTTGATCTTGACTGCATACTCGGAACGGAACTCTCCATCCACAAATATTCTGCAATACCCTTCAGTGCCGCTTTTCCAGGTAACAGTTATTTCAGTCCAATAATCGCGCGCAATTTCCAGAGGAATTGAAAAAGCAAAGAAGTCTTGGTTAGACAGGACGAAATAGAGACGACGGGCCCCCTCCGGCTCCCACCATCCATATGACACAGCCATATAACTCTGTCGATTGTCATCCCAGCGAAGAGTGAGAAAAGAGTGTGAAGAGGGGTCTGTTATGTCCCAGAGAGGCTTGAACCTGAAAGATATCGTCCCGGATTCGGTAGTTAAGCCTTTAGGAGCTTGCAGTTCAGCGTAAGAACTGCCTGTCAGTTTCAGAGCGGTTTCCCCATTGCCATACCGTTCATAGGACGAACCATGGGAATTTATGATTTCAAGACTTTCCGGGCTGTTAAGAAATTCTTTGAAATCTTTTTGTAAAAGGATGCCGTCAACAGCCATAGCGGACTGCAACGGAGGTAATAACATAATGAACAACAGACTCAGTAATGAAGCCTTTAAGGCTTTGTTCATAATGTGACGGTTAGACATCCTCACTCCGGCAGTGATCGTCACTCCCCAACCAACCGCAACTCCACCCGCGCCCCGTCCCGCAGCTTCTTCACCAGCGGCTGCAGCTCCTTCAGCCCCTTCTCCTGCTTCACGAGCCCCTTCCCCTTGACCTCTTTCAGCGGTTGGACGACCGCCACCTTGCGCTCCCCAAAAGTAAAAAACTGATTGCTCACCCAATTTTGTCAGTCCTGTTCTAAGGATAAGTTGCCAGCTTCGTTACAATAACAGACAAACGTTACAGCCTTGAAACGGATTTATGAAGATTGGAAAAAGATTTAAAAAACGGCCGGATGATAGGACAAAGAGATGGCCCCCCCCTCACATGACCCTCTACTGCGGAAAATGGAAGGACGACAGACCGGTGGACGAGCAACTCCACGACCTAAAGCAGGCTTCAGCATGACCGGTAGCATCCGCACTATTTTCTTGCACTGCCTGCAATCATTGATTACATTGCAATCAATGATTGCATTGCAGGAGGAACACATGGCATCTCTGACCATCCGAAACCTTGACAACAACCTGAAAGCACAACTCCGTCAGCGGGCCGCCCGGCATGGCCGTTCCATGGAGGCCGAAGCAAGAACTATCCTGGCGCAAACCCTGAATGCGCCGGTGAGCGAGCAAAACCTTGCTGCAGCTATACACCGACGTTTTGAGTCACTAGACATTGAATCCCTGCCGATCCCCCCGCGACAGCCGGTCCGTAATCCGCCTGATTTTGGTGAATAGACAATGGACTCCATCCTCCTTGACACCAATGTGCTCTCCGAACTGATGCGTTCCCAACCGGAACAGGCGGTGATGGACTGGTTTGCGGGACGAACCGGCAACGTTTTCTACGTCAGCGCGATCACCCAGGCGGAGATTATGCTCGGCATCTCGCTGTTGCCTGCCGGGAAACGTCGGGATGCCCTGGCTGTGGCGGCTGATGCGATGTTCTCTCAGGATTTTGCCGGGAGATGTCTCCCATTTGACGCAGCAGGTGCGGTCAACTATGCTGCCGTTGTTTCCGGGAGACGCAGAGTCGGCCAGGCCATCTCCACTGAAGATGCCCAAATCGCCGCCATTGCCCTGGCGCACGGTTATCCTCTTGCCACTCGCAATACCAGGGACTTTTTGCATATCAACGGTCTCACTCTGTACGATCCCTGGCAAACATGATCCACAACGCCGACAGAACAGTGGCACAGAGTCGAGTACCTGGTTCCCATTGCACTGCATCAGTTCACTCATCCCCAACCAGCCGTATCTCCACCCTCGCCCCGTCCCGCAGCTTCTTCACCAGCGGCTGCAGCTCCTTCAGCCCCTTCTCCTGCTTCACGAGCCCCTTCGCCTTCACCTTGACCTCTTCCAACGGCTGAACTACCGCTGCCTTGCGCTCCAGCAAACTAGAAAAACACCCAATTCATCAGCCCTGTTCTACGAATAGAATGCCAGCTTCGCTACAACCTGAATCCGTGACGGATGCCGCTCCGACGGAGCGACTGTGCCCGAGCGCCAAGCCGCTGTAGGCGAAATGGAGTGGCCACCGGCCTGATTGTTTGAACCCGTCAGGGTGAGTTTCAGGCCGGTAGCGAAATGAGCCATACAGCGGCGGTGCGAGCGGCACGCGAAGCAAAGTGGGGCGGTATCCGTCACGAATCCACGTTACAATAACAGACAAACGTTACAGCCTTGGAACGGATTTATGAAGATTGGAAAAAGATTTCAGAGAGACGCCCTGAGGATAGGCAGAGAGATAGTCGCCCTTTCTCTTGACCCTCTGATTGGTATGTCGTACATTTCAAATCAGTCGAGATTGCCAGAGAAGGAGGTGTGCCATGCAAACGATGACGACTTTTGAAAAGGAGATTTTTCGCGATATCCGCGGCCTTCCACCGGCTATGCAGAAAAAGATCGCCCACCTCGTTCATCTGATCAGGAATGAATTCATCTCTACACCCGCGGTCGACGTTTCCGCAACGGAGGAATTTCTGGCCACCTGCGGGAAATGGAAGGACGACAGGTCGGTGGATGAGCAACTCCACGACCTGTACTCATCACGCTGTTCAACCGAGCGGACGGGGAAGGCGTTTTGATGTGGCTGCTCGACACCAATATCTGCGTATACCTGCTGAACGGCAATGAACACCTGAAACAGAAGGTCCGAAAGACAGGTGTCCAGAACCTCGCGGTCTCCAATGCCGTTCTCGCGGAACTTTACTTCGGCGCTTACAACTCGACCAAGGTCAAAGCAAACATCGCCACCATCGAATCTTTCAGAAAACATCTGACCATATTTGCCGACTCGGTAGAATCTGCCCGACAGTTCGGCAAGATCAAGGCTGACCTCAAACGCCAGGGAAAACGCATCGAAGATTTCGATATCCTGGTTGCATCCATTGCCCTTGCCAACAAATGCCGCCTGGTAACACACAATACCAATCATTTCGCGCGGATTGCCGGTCTTCATGTCGAGGACTGGCTTGCTTCCCCCTGAACAGCGATCTTCACTCCCCAACCAGCCGTAACTCCACCCGCGCCCCTTCCCGCAGCTTCTTCACCAGCGGCTGCAGCTCCTTCAGCCCCTTCTCCTGCTTCACAAGCCCCTTCACCCGCCCCTTGACCTCTTCCAACGGCTGAACGACCGCTGCCTTGCGCTCCAGTACCTTCAACACGTGGAACCCGAAACGGTCTTCGACGATCGGCGACAGCCTGCCGACCGGCAGCGCATTGACCTGTTTTTCCAGCTGGGGGGTCAACTGTCCCGGAGTAAACCAACCCAGGTCCCCCCCCTTGCTCTTACTCTGACAGTCGGAATGTTCGGTTGCCAGGCTGGCAAACGCTTCGCCGGCTATCAGCCGTTTTCTCAGTCCCGCTATCCGGTCTTTGGCCGCCTGCTTTTTTTCCTTGGGCCACGTGGGTTCAACCGCTATCAGAATATGGCTCAGATGAACCTGCGGGGGATGCGTGAATGTCTCCCGGTGCTGGTCGTAGTACGTCAGCAGCTCATCGTCCGAGACCGTTATCTTCGTGCCGATGGTCGCGTCTATCAGGGCACGGATCGCCAACCCGCGGGCGATCTGCTCGCGGACCTTGACCTTGCTCGTCCCGATCTTCTCCAGCGTCTTTGTAAACTGGCCCTCGTCGCTAAACTGTCCGGCCAGCTGCTCCATCTGCCGGTCCACGGCACCTGTATCGACCGTGACCTTCTGCCGGCGGCTCTCCTGATACAGGAGTTCCCGCGTGATCAGATTCTCCAGGGCCTCCCGCTGCAGTTCCGCCAGCTTCGATTCGTCGGCGAGCTTCCCCTTGGTCCCCTGCTGCCGCTGCACCCGCTCCAGTTCGCTCCTGAACTCATCCCGGTCGATTTCCACGCCGTTTACCAGTGCGGCGACACCGCCGGTCGATCGGACATCTTTCGCCCATGCCACACCGCCCCCGGGCGAAACCGCTCCCACAATCATCCCCAACAGCAGCACTAACGAACATAACCAGCGCCACGATCTGGCATTCATTTCCATATCCTCGATATCCGGACAGCCGTCTTCCAGACGGGTATGTCGTTGATTGACCGGCAACAGACAACGTTCCGGCACAGGAGGCTCATTCGCCGCCGACGGCTGAATACCGCTCGCCGCGCAGAATCCGAACATGCCGCAGCGATTCTCCTCGCAGTGCCAGTCGTTGAAGAACGAGGCCATCAGAATCTCGCGTTTACGTTGAACTGAAAGACATCGATCCCCAGCGGCGGGCCGGAAATCTCGTTGGCAGTCAGCCAGCGAGTCGACAGCCAGGTGTTTTTGGCAACCCCGAAGTCAGCACCGGTGATCCACCCCTTGGCGTTGGTCCCGCCCAGGTGGAAATCCGAGTCGGTAAAGGCATCCATCACCGCATCTGCCTCCAGGTACTTGTACAGGAGCAGGGCCTTCCATTTGCCGAACGCACCGGTATCCGAATGACCAACGGTAATGCCGAACTGGTATCCCTCGGTCTCCTTTTTCACATTATTGCCTGTTCTGGCGTACACATCGGTCTTGTTGAAACCGAGGTTATTGACATAATCGGCATTGAGCACCACCCGGACCGGGTTCCAGAAACCAAGATCCAGAGAACCGTTAATATTCAGCTCGCGAAAGTCGGAAGCATAGGCAGTCTTGATCGCCGTGCCAGGATCGATGTCCATCAGCGTGTTCCCTTTCTGCTGGAACTGTGGCGCGGTCCAGTCATTCGCGCCCGGCCGGGCAGGATCGTTGACCACACCGGTGGTATGCTCGAAATCGTAGAATGCCGCTGCCAGCCTGGCTGACAGTTTTTCCTCGTTGCGGTACCGGACCCCGACCTGTCCGCCAAAGAGCCACTTGTCCTTGCTGGACAGCTCGACTTCCTGGATAGGGAAGGCGCCGGCGGTCATGAACAGGCTGGTCCGTAAAGTCAACCGTGGCCGGTAGGTGACCGCCACTCCATCGAAGTTGATGTTCGGGCTCCAGACCAGGTCGGTGCAGAACCAGGGATTGGAAAACCGCCCTCCCCACAGGGTCACGGTCGGAGTGGGGCTCCACTTCAGATAGGCCAGGTCCAGAAGAAAGTTTTTCTTATTGAGCGAATCGCCAAGCGTCTGATTGGTCGATACCGGATCGGTGGTGTTACCGGTGGCCAGGCCGATTCCCGCTTCCATCTCGTCGTTCACCTTGGCGATCATGCCCAAGCGGGCACGGAGGCGGATACGGTGACGGTCCTCGGAAGAATTGAGCAGCACCGTGGTGTTGTCCGGCTTGACGAAAAGGGCGTTCAGCCCGTCAAAAAAATCCGCTTCATAGCGCAGCCGCAGATCGCCGTTGAACTTGATCCGCCGGGTCCATTCGGGAAGTTCCGGCACCCGGGACTCCACCTGTTTTTTGATCTCCCGCCGCGCTTCCTCGCCGATGTCCGCAGTCACCCGCTCAAGCGAAAGCTTCTGTATGAAGCGTTTTTTGATCCGTTCCGCCTCGTCCCTGTCAATAAGCCCCTGGCGCCGAAGCTGGGCAATATCGTTCAGAAGCCCCTCCTTCGGCAGAGTGGTGCGGCTGTACTCGATCTCCCGGTCCGTCAGGGCCAACGGCTCGTCCTCGTCGGCCGGCGTCCATTTTTTACCGATCCGCTCACCGATCTGGGCAACCTCGTCCACTCCCAGAACTCCTTGCTCGCGCAGCACCTCCAGGGTCGGCCTGAGCTCGTCGTTCGGGATCGGCACAGCCCCCTTGGCATCGGTATCAGGCACTGACGACACTATGTCCACAGCCTTCTCCGCTTCCTTTTGAGGCTGGGCAGCCAGGCGCTGCAGAAAGGCAGCGGCCTCGTCGCTGCTGATGGTCCCCTTGGCCCGCAGGAGATCGATCACCGCCTTCAGGTCGGTGCGCGACGCCGAACCGCTCTTGTCGGCAAAGGCCTTGCTCTCTTCGCCGGAAATCACTCCTTTATTCTGCAAAAGCTCCAGCAGCGCTTCGATCCCGACGGATTGCCGGGCGGCAGCGCCAGCCGTTCCAACGACGCTTACCATCAACATAACGGCGGTGCAGACTATTGAACCTTTATGCAACATGCAGTAGTTTCTCCATTTCACGAAAATGCCTATATTCTTGGGACTGCCTGGAAACGATCGGCACAAACGGCCCTCACCCCTGGGAGGTAATCCGCAGCGTCATACCGGCCGGCATCCCTTCCGGCGGCGGTTGGCTGATCCTGAACCCCGGCAGCGAAGCCTTGAGGGCCTCGTCCATCTTCTCGTTTCCGGACGAAGCGATGATCTGGTACTTCACGACGGTACCGCGGGAATCGAGCACCAGCTTCACCGTGGCCTGGAGCTTTCCTTTCGGGATGCCGCCGTCTTCGTCGAGCCTTTTGCGCATCTGGCGCTTCAGCTCTTCCTGGATCTTGGCGGTGTACCAGCCATACTTGGTCATCAGCGACAGCCGGCTTGCCCCGCCACCGCCGCCTCCACCGCCGCCTCCGCCAAGCGTAAGGGCTTTGCCGCCCTTCTTGCCGACCAGACCGAAACCGTCACCGCCGGCCCCGCCGTCCGCATCGACCCCCAGGTCGGCGCCCGGCGGCGGGGAGTTGTCCGGAGAGTCGTTCTGTGGCTGCTGGGCCTCGGTCGGGGTGGCAATGCTCTCTTTGGGGGCTTCCTTGGGAACCTGCGGCTCCGGAGGCTTTTCTTTCTGTTCCGGCGGAGGCGGAGGCTTCATCAGGTTGACCGTCGAAATCTGGGTCTTCTTGACGCTCCCGGCCGGAGCCAACAATATCTTGACGAAAAATCCCGCACCGGCCAGCAACACCAGGATGACGGTACCCGGCACCAGCCAGTTCAGATAATTGCCTTTCTTCTTTTTCTTCGCCATCACCACGCTCCCGGTCTACTTCACCAGTTTCTGGGTGACCAGACCCAGCTGGGTTATCTCCAGCTTCTGCAAGAGGTCGAGCACTTCGATCATGCTCTTGTAGGTGATCTTCTCGTCCCCCCGCACCACCACCGGCAGGTTCGGGTCGGCGGCCTTGAACTGGCGCAGCCTCGCCTCCAGCTCGGCCATGCTGACCGGGAAGCTGTCCAGATAGATGGTACCCTCGGCGGTGATCGTAATCGCCTTGGTGGTCGGCTTGATCTTGCTGGCCGCCGCGCTCGCCTTGGGAAGGTTGATCTGTATCCCCTGCACCGACGCGGTCACCACGATCATGAAGACGATCAGTAGGTTCCAGGCCAGGTCGAGCATCGGCACGACGTTTATCTCGACCATCTCGTCGTGATCTTCGGATGGAGCCTTCATTCGCCCTCTCCGTAAGCTTCCTCGATCTTTCCGGTGAACTCGTCGATGAAGAGCCTGGTATCGGCGTACACCTTCTTCATCCGGTTCATCAGGTAGGTATAGGCAAACAGCGCCGGTATGGCCACCAGCAGACCGAACAGGGTGCAGGCGAGGGCCGAGGCGACGCCCGGTGCAATGGCCGACAGGTTGGCCTCGCCCGACTCCGCAAGACCGCCAAAGGTGTTCATGACCCCCCAGACCGTTCCGAGGAGACCCAGAAAGGGCCCGCCGGAGATCCCCAGCGTCATGACGATCAGCCACGAGTTCAGTTCCTGGCTTTCCCGAACGCTGGCCCGGTCCAGAACCGTTTCAAAGATGCTGATGGCAGCCCGTGACATCCCCTTGGTCTCGGTCTCGGGATGCTGTCGCTCGGTCCAGCGGGCAATTTCGTTATAGCCGGCGCGGTAGATCCTGAAGAGGGACGAATGTTCGTAATCCTCTGACTCGGCATCCAGTCCCAGCGGGTCGGCAAGGTTCTCGAAGCTGTCCGTGAACTCCCGGTTTGCCCGGTTGATCTTCTGCAGGGCCACGAACTTGCGGATGAATACGTAGGTGGCGAGCGTCAGCATGAAGACGCAGATGCCGATGACGACCCAGCCGTCCAGGGTGACGCTCTTGGCAATGACCTTGATCAGGTGGATGGTCAGGTCTTCGCCACCCCCCTTGCCCGCCTCTTCCTGGCCGTAGGTCATCAGCTTTCCGTCCTGCCCCTGGCTGTTGACCGTTGCGGCCAGCCAGTTCGCCGGCCGGACGACACTGGCCAGCTGCAGTTCGTCCAGTTCGCCGACGAACGGGTTCTGACCGGCCAGGTTGGCGCCGAAGGCGAGCTCGGCCGCCGGCGAAGGAATCGCCGCCCCCATGGCCGCACTCCCCGACTCCTTCCCATCAAGGTAGATGGTCAGCTTTTTCCCCGGCTCGGCCGTGACCGCCACATGGTGCCAGGCCTGGGCCGGAATGTCGGCCGAGGCCGAGGCCTGGGCTGTACCGACCCGGGCATAGGCCCGGCCGCCGTTGATCCCGACCGCAATCGCCTGCTTGCCGTCATCCCAGGAGAAGAGCCGGGCGTCGGCCTGGGGCTGGGCCGGTTTCACCCAGGCGGAGAAGGTGAACCCCTTGCCGAAGTTGAACGACGGTGCCCGCTTTACCACCACCTTGCTGCCGGAGCCGGCAAACGCGGCGCCGCTGCCGATGACCGAGGGCGCTCCGAGCTTGGCCGTCGACTCGGCCGCATGGTTGGCGTATGCGGTGGCATCCTTCGGCGTCCCGTCCGCCTCTGCCAGGTGCAGCACCAGGGCCTGGCCGGCATCGTAACTGCCGCCGCTGTCGGCGCCGGCCTGGGTGGAGCTGTTGCCGTAGTAAAGCCAGACGCTGTCCGAGGCGGCCCCGCCAGCCAGCTGCGGCACCCGTACCCAGACAAGGGCAATCTGCTTCTTCGGGTCGAATGACTCGATATGGAACTTGAGGGGCATCTTGTCGTCGCTGGCGACGAAACGAATATCGGAGCCGTCGGGCTTGGCGTTGTCAAAGGCGAAGTTCCCCGTGTGCAGCCGGACCAGCACCGGCACATCGGTCACGTTCTCCTTGATAGCGGCCCCCTTGTCGGTGGTGTCGAACGATATCTTCTTCCGGAACTGCCACTTGGCATCCCACCAGGCATCGGCCCGGCTCTGTCCGATCACCAGCGTCAGGAGCAGCAGTGCCCCGGTAAAGCCAGCCACCCTCTTCCACATCCCCTTACCCATAAACCCTCCACAGCAGTTTTCGCATTTTGAACCAAGGCACTGTAGACCATTTTTGTTACAGCCAGACGACGGTCACGTTAAAGTTGGATAAACTCGCTAATCAACGGATACGGTTCTCGAAGGAGAGTTGACGGTAACAGGAAGGCGGGAAATTTCAGAAAGAGAACAGTGACTTGTCGACTCTTCATATCTGTGCTACTGTCTGAATCAATTGACGAGCTTGGAGGTGTATAAATGATTCGTCTGCAGATACAGTCAGATACCCAGGAAAACGCCCTGGATCTTATTCGCTCCGCCATCAGTGCGGAAGCGGCCAGGCTTGAGCTGGGGCTGAAGACAACTGAACGTCATATCCGGGCCTTCGAGGAGCGCTACCACACAACCTCTGCTGCTTTTCTGGGGAATATGGCCGCCGAGGACCTGGAGGGAGGGGATGCAGAGTACGTTGCCTGGGCTGGAGAGTTAAACCTGCGCCAACGCATTTCCGTCCAGTTGGAGACCTTGAAGGCCATCCAGTATGCTGCTTAGCGAGTATCAGGCGCAGCTCGCCACGGTAATCGACCATTTCGCCCACACCGACCTTATCGTTTCCTCCCAGCTCTCTATTGATGCTCGAACCCCCAAAATGGGAATCGTAAGCGGCGCTCTCGAATTCGTAGACGGCGCACGGCTTGAGTTCAACGAGTACATCGACCTTCGCTTTCGGCCCGAACGCCTGAATTACGTCTACCATTGCCAGGATATCGATTCGCACCTCATATTCCGCTACGACAACGCCGCACACAAGCCGGCTCTACCCTTCACCTGCCACAAACATACAGCCAAAGGCGAGGTGAACGCCGCTGACCCACCTGAACTTTCCGATGTTCTCGATGAAATAATGGAGCGTTTCTCCCCCTGAAACTCCCGGCTTAGGGGACATCCTAATCTATAGCCTATATTCTAGTTATCACGCCGCCAAGAACGTCCCTCTCTCTAACCACAATTAGATAAATAGATAAAAATGTCCCTCTAAGCCCCCGCTTTCCCCTTATTCCCCCACGTAAAAGCCCGCACCTGTAGGCGTAACGACTCAGAGTGCGGGCTTTTCGGTTCCTGATATTTCCGAATTGCAGTTGAAGATGGCGAAGATTACGGCAGCACGTTGTATACTGCGGAGTAACCAAAGCCGGGTAGGAGAGGTCGGTGCTGCGGAGATGCTTCATCTCGCCAACAGTGGCTCACCAGATTGCCTTGGAGCCGACCGTGGCGGTGGGGTTGGCCAGAGTGCCCTTGGTGCCCGGGATGTTCAGCGGGTTCTTGGCAAAGCCGCTCAGCAGCGGGTAGAGTGCGGACTGCGGTGCGGCAAGGGCCGTGTCATAGGCCCCCTCAACAGCTGCTGAGGGGGCTTATGACAGTTGTCTTACTCCTTCTTCTCCTTGTCCCGGTCATCCTTGCTGTCGGTCGTGTCGGTATCGAAGTTGAGCACCTTGATGTCGAGGAACTTGGACATGAAGTCGTCCACCACCTGGGTGCCGGTCCGGAGCGCCTTGTCCTTGGCCGTGCCGGCCGAGGTCTGCTCGATCATCCGGCTGCTGTCGGTCACCCCGCCGGCTCCGGAGAGGGCGCCGATGCTGACCGAACTGCCGCTGGATGTCGGCACCCCGACTGAACCGGCCGAGAAGGAGATATTCTGGGAGTTCAGAACCTGGGTGGCGCCAAGTGTAATCTTGCCGCCGGCAATGCCGGCTTCGCCGGCGTCAATGTTTCCTTCCGGTGCGAAAAGATAGATGTCACCTGCCTGAGGAGCCGTATCGCCGAGCTTGGCGGCGTAGGTCAAGGCGCGAAGGCCGCTGCCGACCGCCGGAGGGGTAAAGACCACCTGATACTGTGGCGGCATACCCGTATCACCACCGGTCCCGGGAAGCAGTTGTAAGGACGGAGGATCGGTGCTGACAGCCGTTCTTGACCCCCGACCGGCATTCACGTTCCCCCGATCGCTCCAGACGGTAATATCGCCTCCCATGAAGGTCATGACCCGTGATTCGTTGACATTCACATCGCCGCCGCTGAAAATGTCGATCATTCCCCCTTTAGCCGTATAGATACCGGTATTCTTCTGCAGTTTGGCTGCCAGCTGTTTGTCGAGAATCAGTGCTGACTTACCGACGTTGATGTCACCTTTTGCCAGGAGATAGATAGCGTCCTTACCCGAGTTGGTGCTGATCTGAGATGAGGTCATGTTGATGATGCCAACACCGGAATCCGACCGAGTGCCGTAAAAAGGGACAATGAGTTGAGAGCGTGCCTCGTCGATCCGCTGCTGTGCGGCGACGGCATTACCGGCTGCTTTCAGCTCGCTGTACTCTGTCCCGTATTCGCGCAACCCTTTCTGACCGTTGGTACCATCCCCATCGAACAGCGACGTCATGCTCGCCGGATCCTTCCTGTCGGCGCTGCCGGCCACCACATAGAGATCGCTCCCCTTGTCGGGATTGAGCGTAGCAAGGTTGAAGGCGTTACCGTAGGTTTGAATCCCATTACTCCCCCCCAGGTCGATATTTCGTCCTGCCTGCACCATAAAGGCACCTGCACCACCCTGTTCCAGGCCGGTTTGGGTCTGGTTGCTTCCGGTGGCTGAACTGAAATAGATGTCACGACCTGCCCAGACCCTGGAAATATCGGTGTTCCCCAGGTTCTGGCCCACATAATGGATGTCGCGGATGTCTCTGCCGGCAGAAACGTCCGCTTTGACCGGCAGAAATATCTGCAGGTTCCTCAGGTCTCTGCCCGCGTTGATGGAGACGGACTGGTTACGCTGGGCATTCGTATTGTAATGGGTATTGACAAAGAAAAAACTTGAATCTGACAAGGTCTTATCGCCGCCGTAGAATTTCTCCGGGTCGGCGTCAGACATGGCCACAATCGCCTTAGCGTTGTTGCCGTTAAAGGAGTAATTGCCGTCAATGTCCCTTCCAGCGGTGATCTGCAGGTTTCCGGAGTTTGACGGAGCAAGGGAAATCTGGTTGTTGACGAGAATGTCCCGACCGGCGGTCAGAAACAGGGAGGGGGGAAGTATCTGTTCGCGCCAGGTTTGGCTACTCGTTCCAAGAGTTGAATATTTATTGGTCGCGGTTATAACAAGGTCTCCGTTTACCGCCTGGGCAAAGAGCCGCGCATCCGGGGCATATTGCGGACTCCAGAACGCCGCTTTCCCCGCAATGGTCGGATTGTAGACAGTGCCGAGGGTGACGTTTCCCTGGGCGATGACCGAGAGCTTGGAGCCGAATGACTCGATTACCACTCCTGCACCGGTGGTGGGGTCGGCAATAGTGCCGCCGGCGTGAAGCACCCCTTCCCCTCCCCTTACTACAAAGCGTCCCTTCAGGTCGCCACCGGCGTAGATCGTCAGGTTGCCGGGGTCAACGTTGCCGAAGGTTCCGGCCTGACTCATGAAATCGTCGCCGGACCTGACGTACAGGCTGCCACCACCCATTGCTGCCAGGCCGGTTGTCGGCTTGCTAACACCCCGGCCGGCATAACTGGCAGACCAGTAATTACCGCTCGTTGCGGTTCGCAGCGAGGTAATCAGGTCCCAGGCAGAGGCATTCACCTGCCCTGTTACCTTTCCTGCCACGTCGAGCCGCAGGTCGCCACCGCCGGCATATTCCCAGTATCTGCTGTAGTAACTGGTGTAGCTCTGCCCGTTAACGGCGGCGTGATAGCCGGTCGTACGGATCGAGCCGGCCGCAGCGGTTACGGCAAGGTTCAGGTCCCCACCGACCCGCAGGGAAATATCACCGGTAGCGGTTTCAACGGCCCCTCCGTTGACGCTCAGGCTGCCGCCGGTGGTTCCGGTTATGGCGCCGCTGTAAGAGCCGAGGGTGTAGGAGAGATCGCCATTGATCATGTAGTAGCTGGCATTCCCTTTCAGGAAAGAGGAATCACTGCCGGAAGCAAACCGGACGGGAGCGCTTTCGGTGTAAACCAGGGCGGTTCCGGTTGCATTGCCGATGGTCAGGGTGCCGGTACCCCTGTTGACTGCCGTCAGGTCGCTACTTCCCAGGTCGCTCCCCGCGATCAGGTTCACTCCCCAACTGGTGCGTCCTGTCAACCCCGGCAGACTGGCGAAAGGGGTCGGAAAGTCCACCAATTTCCTGGCGATGGTGAGATTGCCCGCCGCCCGCAGGGTCAGTGCCCCCGGAACGCCGCTGCCGGTCCTGACGCCGGTCAGGTCCCAGTCGTTGGCAAAGACGATGTTGCCGATGCTCTGCAACTCGATCCCCGGGAGCAGATAGAAGCTGCCGGCATTCCAGCCGATCTGTCCGAGCCCGTTCAGAAGCCGATCGCTTGTGATGGAAAACGGTGTGACATCGCTCGCTGTGAGGGAATTCTGCAGGATACTGTTAATGGTCAGGTCACTCTGGTAAAGATGGGCCTTTACCGCCTCGGCGGTCACCAGCGACGCCCCCCTGATCGTCCCGTTCAGGTTCATGTTGACGTCGGTGGAAAGATCGTTCTGCGGTGCCCGGAAGGCGACCGAGCCGCCGCCGGCCGGGCCGGAGACGTCGATGCCGCTCCCGGCGGCAAAGGTAAGGGAACCGTTCACCTCTGCGGGGAGGGCGCTCCTGTCCTTGGCAGCCACATTCAGCAGCACCGCCCCTCCCTTTCCGGTCGTACCGGAAGCATTGACGGTACCGTTCAGGGTGAGGTTGCTCCCGGCGTTCAGCTCCACCCGTCCGCCTCTGGCCCCCGAAGCATCGATGGCGCCGTTGAGCGTAACGCTTCCTCTGTCCGCGGTCAGCTTGACGTCGGCCGCCTGCAACGTAAGACCGTTTCCGATCGAAACGTCGCCTGAACGGGCGCGGAGCTGCACGCTGTTGGTGAAACCGCCGGATTGAATTTTTCCGGCAAGCCCGGTGAAGTCGATCTGGTTACTGTCGATGGTCAGAGCCCCGCCACGGCCTTGTACAGAGGAATTGCCTTTGATTTTACCAACCAGGTTCACACCCTGAACCGGAGCGAGCAGGGAGATATTTCCCGCGTCACCGCTCCCCGGAGCCGACACATCGACGGTAGCACCTGCGGCAACGGCAACAACGCCGTTGTCGGCCCTGAGCGTCACGACCCCGCCCGGTTCATGCTCCACCTTCCCGTCCGTTGCTGCCGGGTAATCGTATCCGGTGGCCATCACCTTTGCCCCGTTCTGCAGGGTCACCCCTTCGCCCAGGCCGCTGCCGGTGGCGGTGAGTGATATGCGGCCGGCAGTCAGCTCGATGTCCGCCGATGATGTTACGGTGCGCCCCTGGAACGAGAGCGACCCGCCGATTCTGTCGGGTAGTCCGGCGGCAGGCGCAAGGCCGTTATTGCTCAGGGTCAGCGTGCCGCTGCCGCTATCGACCCGGAAGTTGGCAGCCTGGTAGGCGATCTGGCTTGATGGCGGCTGCGTCGGCAACAGATAAGGCCCGGCCATGATACGCGCCGCCGAGATACTGAGGCTGTTATCGGTATTGAGAGAGCCTTTCCCCTGGAAGACAAGGTCGTTCCGTACTGCAAAGGAATAGTCGCTGAATCCGGCTAAACTGACAGTACCGTTACCTATTGTCCCGCTGTCGGCGCTGAACCGCAGGGTGCCCCCTCCGGCTGCGGCGCCGCTGGCCGGTACGGCGCCACTGTTGAGCAGTTCGAACCTTTTCCCGCTGAAGGTTGCGGTGACCGCCTTGGTGCCGTCGGCCACGATCCGCGGCGCGTCGAGGGTAAGGGTATCGCTGACCGCCAGATTGAAGTCGTTTTTGACCCTGATGTCCGAGGCGCTCTTCAGACCGATGCTCGAAAACCCGGAAATCGACGAGAAGAAGCCTGAGCCCAAGGCAAGAGCGTCCGTAGCACTGTCCGTACCCAGGATGAGGTTCGTGCCGACAACGTGAAGGCTGCTCTGATTCCCTTTCAGGCTGCCGGACAGTTGCAGAGTGGCGGCTGTCAGGCTCAGATCGCTCCCGGCAAATAGCTCGGCTGAAGGACCAATGCTGACCGAACCGCCGGAGGTGACGGCAATGGTCCCGCCGGTGGGGCTGAACGAACCGTCAGGCCCCATCACTTGGGACCGATCGGCCCTCACCCGGGAGCCATCGCCGATGGTGATGGCGCTTGACGCGGTCATGGCGATCACCGGGGCCGTGAGGGTGCTTCCCGGCGCCAGCGTGATCCGTTCGGTGGAGGCCGTGCCGAGATCAATCTCCCTGAACCCCCTCCCGGCAAGAGCATCGCCACTGACCTGCAGCGTTCCGACAAGCCCCTGGTCGAGAGGGTCCGTAAAGGAAAAATTCGGGGGGAAGGGGGCTCTATCGGTCTGCAGCGTAAGCGACTTGCCGCCGAAGACCAGGGTGCCGCCGC
Source organism: Geobacter argillaceus (assembly GCF_007830735.1). Taxonomy (GTDB): domain Bacteria; phylum Desulfobacterota; class Desulfuromonadia; order Geobacterales; family DSM-12255; genus Geomobilibacter; species Geomobilibacter argillaceus. The sequence goes on along the minus strand of NZ_VLLN01000025.1, from coordinate 22,168 downwards.
CTGATGCGCTCTGCGGGAATGCAACCAGCGAACCGTTGAGAATGGCGGTATCCGGGTTGATGGTGATCCGGCCGGCATCGACAGCCGCCAGGGAGGCCTTGGTGAAGTTCCCCTCCTTCAGTACGTCGGTGGCGGACCGCACCGAATAGTAATGAAGCTGGGCCGGCCTGATATCGGTTCCCATTATTGTCGCATAACCTGAGACGACCGTGGCGCCGTTGGTTGTCTGATAACCGCCGCCAGGCTTCCCGACGCCGATATCGGTGATCACATAGGCACCGGGGAGGAAGGCGTAAGAAGAAGGGAGAACGGTATAGATGCCGGCCGGCAGGCCGTTGCCGCCATTGAGATAGATCGCCTCGCCCGGCATATCGTAGCGGTTGCCGGGGAGGATAACCATCCGCCCCTGCTTCGTCAGCGGTGTGGTCAGCGGATTTTCGGAACCTTCCACGCCGGCCTGGAAAGAGTAGGCGGTTAGGGAGCCTCCGGCGGATACATCAATGGCCGCCCCCTCTTTTACGATCAGTTCCTTGCCGTTGATCGTAATGTTCTTCGTTGGTGCGCCGTTTATTGCCACGCCGGCCGTGTTCAAACTGTTCTGTTTGTCGCTAAGCCTCATGGAGGAGTTATCGTCCAGAAATCCGTAGACCACGTTGGTTGAGCCGGCCGTGGAGAGCAGGCTTCCCTGGCCGAGCAGTACGCGGCTTGAGGCGGCACTGGCCGGGTCGGCATTGATGGTTATCGTCCCCAGCGGGGCCAGCATGACGCCGTTGTGCTCGAACCCTCCTGCGGCATTGATCGTCAGACTGCCCCCTGCCGAATAGACCGGCAGGCCGCTGGTCGGTCTGGCACTGGGGAAGGTGGTCAGCTTGCCGCCAACCGAGATGAGAAAGTCAGCCGGAATGGATTTGGTCTGTAGCGTTCCCATGTTGTCGACCTCCTGGCTGAAGGTCATCTTCGGGTAAATCCGGTCTGCGGTCAGCGTCAGATCCCCGGCAGTGGCCAGTCTGCCGCTCCAGCGGTTGTTACCCTGGTAGGAATTCAGCCTGTCCGCCAAACGGATGTCCCGGCCGGCGGATAAATCCGCAGTGGAAAAGCCGGCCAGGGCCACATCTCCTTCCAGATCGAGCCACTGGCTGTCGAGTTGCAAGGTGGCCTGACCGGCCGAGGCGGTTGCGAACGGACGGTCCGCAGCGCTGTTGGCCAGCTTGATGGCCGGGGCGCTTATCCTGACGGTATCGACGCCATTCCCGGTGATCTGCGGGGCGTCCAGGGTGAGCCCCCGTCTCACCGACAGATTCATGGAACCGTTCAGGTGTATTGACGCAGCGCTCTGGAATGTCAGATTGTCGAAACCGGAGTTCAGGTATCCGGTTACCAGTTTCTCTGTTATTGCCAGACCTTTTGTTGCGCCGAGATCAGTGATGGCCAGGGTTCCGCCGCGCAGATTCTGCTGTGAACGACCAGCCTTGAGCAGGCCGGCGGTGGTAAAGCTGTTCATGTAGCCGATGTTCACGGTGCCAGGGTCACCGGCTGCCACGGTCGTGACCGGCTGGGCCGTGCCGCTGCTCGAGGCCACGGTCACGGGGGCAGACCCGGACACGTCGATGATCGATCTCTCTTCCAGCACCAGGCTGCCGGAGTTCGCGGCAAGAGAAACGGTACCGGCGGCAAGGGGCGCGTACCCCGTCGTCACCCCTTTGGCCACGGTCGTGCTGTCCGGCCTGTTATAGCCGGCAGCGCTTATCCGTGCCCCGCTCAGAACGTTCAGATCGAGATTGGTCGCCTTTACCGAAACCTTGCCTGCCAGGGCCTCCAGCGTACCGGCGACATCGACTCCCGGCCCTTCGATGCTGATCGTCCCGCCGGGGGCGGTCCGGATCAGGGAGTTGGCGCCGACGGAGATCCTGGCGGCAGCATTGGCTACTATGTTTGTATTATCCCCATCCAGTTTCTGGCCGGCCTGAAGCGTCATCCCCGAAGCACCGACCTCGCTGAGCGGGACCGTGCCGTCGGTTCCGGACTGGCCGCCGGCCGTGACGTACAGATTGCCTGCCGGGCCGCCCTGGTCACTGGTGCCCCCTGCGGTCGGCACCTGGAGCTTCCGCTGCGATGGCGCCATGGCAACGCCGCTGTCGATTGTCAGGTCGTTGCGGCTCTTCAGGGTGATGTTCGTCATGCCGGTGCCGGCGAATCGGTCCCCGGCCACCAGCAGATAGGCGGTCGACTCTCCGCCGCCATTCACCGACAGCGCCGGTATCGGAGTGGTTGCCGTGAAATCCCGGGTCAGTTGAAACGGGGTGGCAACAGACACCTCCACGTTGTCGGCCTGGAGCGTGATCCCACCCCCTTTGCGGCCGGGCAGGGAGAACCCGCGGAAATCGCCGTTGGCGACGAGCGCCGCCCCCTGGAGAAGTATCGAACCTGCGTCCCCTCCCTTGATTTTCCCGCCGGCATCGATAACGTACCCGCCGCTCACGTCCAGCACGGCACCCTTGTTCACGGCAAGCCCACGGCCGGCAATAAAGGACACATTGTCCGTCATGTCCTCCACGGTAATTTTCCCGCCGTTCAGACGGGCCGGCGCCTGCGAGCTGCCGTTAACGAGGTTGTCAACCCGTTCGCCGGCCACCGAGATGCTGCTGCCGCTCGCCAGGTAGATCTTGGAGCCGTAGGCGGCATCGAACTCCTTGTCCGGCGTGTCCGCATAGGTGGTCGCGTTGTCCGCCGCGAACAGCTTGACCGTCCCCGATGGCGCCGATATCCGGCCGTTGTGCTCGACCCGCCTGGCAACGGCGCTGAAAACCCCTCCCGGACGTAGCTCGATGCCGGCGCTCCTGTCCGTGGTTATGGAGGTATTGGCAGACAGGTTGATGGCTGCCAGCCCGGCTGAATTGATAAGCCGGGTGGAGAGGATGGTGGGCCGCGTTGCATCAACCGGTGTGGCAACCGGGTCGAAACCGCTGCTGAGCGGCGTGGTGTCGGCGGTCAGCACGATCTGCCGGGTTATCATATTGCTGGTAGAGTTATTCAGGCCAAAGGTCGGATCAAAGACAGTACCGATAGTCAGTGTACCGGCGGTAGGCTCCAGGAGGCCGCTGCTCTTCGTCTGGCCATAGGCGTCGGCAAGTTCGGCGGTCAGGGTCTGGTAGACGCCCCGCTCCACCCCGCCCCTGATGGCGCCGTCCAGCACCTGGCTGCCGGCGCTCAGTGTCAGGAGACCGGCGTTGCTCCCTTCGGTGAAGTTGGTGGCATAGTCCTTTAACCCTGAAGCACCTCCGTAAAAGACCCCTTTATACCGGTCAACAATACCGAATTTGGCTGAGTTATGGGTATAATCCCCCAATACCCTGTCATAGGCAATGGTGCCGGGAGCCGTGCTGAGGCTGTACACCGAGTTTCCCGAAAGCAGCCTGGTGCTCTCCATGGTGCCTGTGCCATAACGGGTGCCGCCGCCAGCGATGCTGAGCAGGCTGCCGTTGCGTGCGATCAGGTCACCGTTGGCTACTGTGATATTGATGGTGCCGCCGGTGGTACTCCGGTCCAGCGCGGTCATTTCACGGGTGGCAAGGGCACCGGAAATGTCGCCGATATTTGAACCGGTATGGGGATCTACCGTAACCGTAGCCCCCTTGATTGTCCCGTTTTGCTGGTCCTGGGCATCGCGCAGCACGACGCTGGTCAGTTGGGCAACGACGGCAGCGTCTTGTGCCGGTTTATCATTCCAGACGCCGTCCGCCTCAATGCTGCTTCCCGCCGCGAGGTAAACACGCTCTCCGGCCACCAGGTCGACCTCGCCGGCAGGGGCGGCAATGACGCCATTGTGCTCGATCCGTTTGACCGGCACAGCGGGGGTCAAGCCGGCGAGCCGGATGCGGCCCGCAGTAAACCGGGCCGTCTGGTCGGCTGTGTTCACCGCCACCGTCTCCGTCGAGTCGATGATCGGGGAAGCGGTACTGCTGCCGGGGCCGGTCACGATCCTGTCGCGTGCCAGGAGCTCGATCTCGCCATTCCGCTTGATGGCGGTAACCGACCGGATGATGCCGTCCTGCTGTACGGCGGCGCCGTACATCCCCACCATACCGGCAGCAGCGGTCAGCCGACCGCTGCTCCGGTTGACAGCCGTACCTGAAGTGTCACTGTCGATTGTCGGCACCAGTGCCCACCTGGAGGATGTTCTGCTTTGTAGGTTCGGGTCGGGAGCCAGTCCTACATTGTTGCCGGCCAGCAGGCCGATCTGGCCGTAGGGAACATCGATACTGCCGTAGTTTTCCACGTTCGGCCCGATCAGAAAAACCGACCCGCCGTTGTCGGTGCTGATGGTGCCGTAGTTGGAAACGGCCCCGAGCGAGGTGCCCGGATCGGCGGTAAAACGAAGGAGACCTTTCGTGAAGTCGTCAGCGGTCATGGCAAGTGACGACGCCAGCACGGAGTGCGCGGTAATCTGGGAGCCGGGACCGAAGATGATGCCGTTCGTATTGATCAGGTAGATGTTGCCATCTGCGGAGAGTCTGCCGTAGATCCGGGACGGGTTCTGGTCGTAGATCCGGTTCAGCGCGGTCCAGCTCTGTTGCGGCGCCCCCTTGTCGTTCTTCTGGCTGAAGGCCACCGTTGCTGCGGCGCCGATATCGAACGAGTTCCAGTCGATTGTTGCCTGCGGCTTGTTCTGGTTGATCACCATCTGGTTCTTCGACAGATCGGTGGTGATGGAGGCAACGCCGTCCGGGGAGCCGGAGCGCAACGACGGCAGGGTGGTGATCGCCGGTCCGGCCGGGGCCACGTTACCATAGAAGCCGGGAATCTGCGGGGCGGCATGCGTCGCAACAGAGCTGGCAGTCAGGACCAGTACGATATTCGAGGCAACAATACGTTTCATTGCGGGGTACCTGTTGGGGAGAAACGGGATGTCATGATTGCCGTTTCGGTGGCCACGGCCGAGTCCGGCCGTGGCATCGTCATCGAGCCGGCAATAGCGCACTGTAACACCGGAATGTTACGGTGACATGGCAAAACGATGAAAATTGAGTGAAACAGAGATAGGGTAAAGCTACCGTGCGGCCTGAGAAGCTGACGGGCTCCGCTCCGGGGTCGCCGTGCAGGTGAGCGTCTCGCCGCCGAAAAAGTCGCTGTAATCGACGACGAACTGCCGTTCGTTCGCTTCGGCGATCCGTCCGACAATGGGGCCGGTGCGGACCAAGCTCCCCACTACGGGAGAGAGGACGATTTCGAAATGTTCCGGGGTCTCGCGGATCACCCCTTTGCCGAACGGGGTCTCCACCGTGCTTCCCACGTTGGCGGTGAACCTGATCAACACCTCGTCCCCGTTGATCTCGGCCACCTTTCCCGGCACCATCGGGTCAACCGCGAACTCCTGGCCGATCTCCGGCTCCTTGCCGGTCCGGGCCTTGTACCCGGCCCGGTCGAGCCGGTGCTCCTTGAGGCGCTGCCGTACGGTCGCCATCGGCAGCTTGTGGGACTGGCCGTCGGCCAGCAGCGAGCCATCGCCGCTGATTTCCAGTTGGCTGCCCACGCCGGCCGGAAGACCGACAAGCCGCTTTGCCAGTTGAACGGCGATCTCGTCCTCGAAGCTCCGCGTCGTGACCGGCTTGTCAGCCTTAAGCCCCTGGCCGGCAATGACGCTGACCGGCCCTGGCGCGGCTGGCCGGAGATAGAGGGACGCCTTGGAGGTGTTGTCCACCTCTTCTTCGGACCGGGTGGTTGCCGCCAGGGTGCCGTCAACAAGCCGGCAAGTGTACTGCAGCATCACCGGGTCGCCCGCCGCAATGGGAGCCCCCGTGCCCGCTGTGGCACAGCCGCCGGCACAGGCCGCTGCCAGCAACAGGGTGCCCAGTCGAAAACTGTTGTTCATGCGCATGGAAAGCTCCTTACTCCGGGATGACGCAACCTTAGCAAAGAGCTGTTACAAACGGAGGTCAGGCCGGTAACAATTACCGAACGATCCTGCCGGCAGCCGTTTCACCGGGCAGCGGCCGCCGAAGAACCCTCTGCCGGCGATTGCTGGGCCAGATCGCGCAGTTGCTCCTCCACCTGCTGGAGCTGCCGATGTTTTTCCATCATGGCGGTCCGGCGCTCCCGCATATCCATGTTCCCTGTTCCGTCTTCGCCCCGCTGCAGCCGCTCCTGCTCCGCGGTCAGCCGCTGCCGTTCGTATTCCAGGGCACCCAGTTGCTCCTGAAGCTTCTGTCGAGCCGTTTCTTCCGGCGTTGCCGGACTGCCGGTCACCTCCACCACCACCCGGTCGTCGTACTCCCTCACCTTTGTTTCGGCCAAGGCCGTCGCTGCCAGGGCGGTCAGAAAGAGGACGGTTATCACTGCCACGCGCATGGTCCAAACCTCCAACGATATAGATTGGGTGTCTCAAAAAAAGGGGCCTCGAACGAGGCCCCGATAACACGGATGGAAAGGTTTCCCTTAGGGAGTCTGCGGAGCAGTGGGGAACGCGTATACAGGATAAGTTTGGTCAGTGGCCTTGTTCCAGACCATCTCCGACTTTGCGGCCCAGTAGGGAGCCTTGGAGGTCGGGATATTGGCCGGATTGCCGGCAAAGGTGTTCAGCTGGGTGATCAGGGTGTGCTTGGTGGTGTCAGCGCCGGTAGCCGGGGTCTTGGCCGGGTTCTCGTAGAGCCACTGGTTGGAGAAGAAGTCGTAGGCGCCGTTGCGGATCATGTTGCGGCGCGGCAGGAGGCCATTGTACTTCAGGGCCGCGACGTTCGTGAACGAGGTCAGGTCCTGGTCGCCGTCGGCATAGCCGATGGCGCCCGGGGTGGTGAGGTTGGCGTTGTTGTTGATGCACTTCATCTCGTCGGACGCACCGTCGTTGAAGTAGACGATCGGCGCAACCGTCGACGCGTTGATGGCGAGACTGCCACCCCATTTGGTGTTCATGACGGCGTTGTCAAGAGTGGAGTGGGTGCCGGAGCCGGCGTGACGGAAGCAGGCGACCACGGTGTTGGTGGCATCGCCGGTGACCGAGTAGGAGGCGCCGAAGTCGGTCCAGGCATAGGTATTGCCGGAGAAGATCTGGATCGCCTGCTCACGGGTGATGTTGCTGATGGTGCCGGTGCTGCAGAGGCCAACAGCGCCGCAGTCAGCAGCCGAGGTATTCGTGGTGCAGAGGTTGCCGGCATGGACGCCGCTGGCGCAGGTGCTAACCTGGATGTTCTTGTTGGCAAAGAAGCCGAACGGCACCACGACCGGCTGGTAGGCGGTCAGGCCGGTGGTGGGGACCCCGGTGAAAACCCGGTCGGTCTGAACGCCACCCATAGGCCCCCACAGCAGGCCATGGGACTGCTGGGTGAAGCTTTCGCCGGCCACATCGGACGCGCCGAGGTGAACGTCCTGGCAGAGCAGCGCGGTGTTGCCGACGTCGGTGATCATCGGTCGCTGGCCGGGCTGGCCGGCGCAGGTGTTGGCCGGGTCGACGTTGCTGACGGCGCGGATCCCGTCATAGGAGGCCTTGGCGGAGTAGCGGATGTTGATGGTGTTGTTGGCGGTACCGTCGCAGCCGGTCCCCTTGGTGATGCCGTTCTTGCCGTCAGCGGTGGCGGCCTGCGAAGTGGCGGTGCAGCCGCGGACGGAGGTCAGGAAAGTAGGGGCAGCGGAATTCCAGAAGAGGTACTGGGCCGAAGCGCCATAGACGTTGAGGTCGATGACGGCGGCACCGGCAACGCCGGACAGGGCCAGCACGGCAGCGCCTGCAAGGGCGGTGGTCTTGATCTGCTTTTTCATGCGTTCAATTCTCCTTGTAGGTTAGGTCTCCCCGGCCCGGCCGGGGAGTGGTTTGAAATAAAGGCGTTACCTATTACTTCTGCTTGCGGCGGATACCCACCAGACCGAGGAGGCCGGAGCCGAGCAGGTAGGCGGCAGCCGGGATCGGGGTGGGGGTCGCGGCCGGGGCGATTGAGGTACTGCCGATGCCGGTAACGGTGTCGAAGTTGGTGGTCAGCGCCAGGGCGGAAGTGCCAGTTACAGGATTCCTGCCGAAGTTAGTGAAGGAGTAAATGGTGGACTTGCCGCCAGTGGACAGGAGGGTGGCCAGGTTCTGCTCACCGCCAGTACTATTATAAAGGGATGAGTTCATCGAGCCGTAGGCGACGCCGCCTTTAGCGAGCTGAGTAGTAAACGAGTTGGCGTAACTCGTCTGACCGGTAACGGTTGTAGCTCCGGCGTTCGTGGTGCTCAGGTAGTTGTAGTAGTTGTTGACGGCATTGGAGACGCCGGTATTGAAGTTGGTGTATGAACCCATAGCCGGGGCAGCGTCTGCGTTCATATACGCCTTGTTGGTTGTAGCTGAACCGGTGTAGTTGGAGGCGAAATAAGAGACGTAGAGGTCGGCTGTGCTGGTGGCGCCGGTGATGCTGCTGAGCTTGAAGGTGTCGGCAGCTACGGCCCCGCCGGCGATGATGGCATCTATGTTGCCGAGGTCGGTGGCAACTTCCACGGTGCCGAGGTGGTTGTAGACCACGCGGACCAGTTCGGCGTTGCCGAAGGCGGCCATGGCGTTGCTGGCGGCCAGGGTCATCAGGGCGCCGGCGAGGAGGGCGATCATCTTCTTTTTCATCTGGTGTTTCTCCTTTTCTTCCTTTGTTTGGTACTGCTTGGTTTGATGGTGCTGCGTCGTGCTTCTGCTGCCGTTGTGCTGCCGGTGTCCCTGTTACGCTCCGAACCCCGACCCGGCGGGGAGGAGCAGGGTGAAGGCTGTCGGCCTTCATTTCCGTGTCCTGCGCGTCTGCTATTCAATTGTCGTACTGCAAACTGCTCCACTGCATGTCAATTCATAAAACAACCGGTTCTTGAGGTTGCGGGCACAAAAAAAGCCCACTGCGAAACGAGTCAGTAACGGCGCGGTACGCGCGCCGGCGGAGCTGTTTTCGTAGTGGGCTTTCCGGGGCCTGGGTGTGCTCACCAGGTCGGTCAAGGACCCTTCTCTATTCGGTTGTCAAGGTTTACTGCCGGCGGTTCGCGAACCGCTTCTTTACTCGCCCGGGACCGTGCCCCGCAGGATCTCCTCGAACTTCTCGATCCGGCCGATGCCACCCTGGCTGAAGTTGATCTTCAGGTGGCCGGTGAACTCCTTGTCGATCAGGTCGGAAATGACCTCCACCAGACGGGAATACTTGTCGTCCCGCACCCTCTGCACGGGGCGCGAGCCCATTGATGATATGTTCTTGCGGTTATTCATCCCGGTCCGATGCTCCTCGTCTGTCTCAACGGAAGCGACTCTAGCAGACGTTTGTTACAGTCAAACGACAGGTTTCGAACTTTTACGCAAACATTTGATTGGTATTTTTTCAGGTAAAAACATTAACGCTTCAAGTTCGAGGTGAGCATAGCAGGTGATTGTGGCAACCGTGTCGCAGGTTGGCAAAAGTTGAAAAACAAAATTGAGCATTGGGATGCTGAACTATTCACTGCTGTCATCACCCCGGCAGATTTCATGAAACAGTAAACTGATTGTCGTCAGTCTGTAACAATACTGTGCTACCGTGCGCAACTCATATGCTTACATGAGAAAGGAGCGGGACCAATGGCACCGTTCAGCAGCAGAATAGTTATAACATTCATGACGACTTCCCTTGTGGTGGTCGGCGGGTATGCCGCGGCAGTGGCCGCGGAGCTGCCGACAACAGCGACCCCCCCTTCCGACCAACAGACTCTTTCCCCCACCGAACAGAAGGCGGCGCTGGAGATGCTGCAAAAGGCCCTTGACACTGCCACTGCCAGCGGCAAGTCCGCTGACATCGACGCAGATGCGCTGCTCGCCGCGGCCCGGGAAAAAGCGCCGGCAACGGAGGCGGCAGGCAGCGTGGCGGCCGGCGATCTCGTCGATGTCGAGTATTCCGCCTCGCTGGAGGATGGCGCTCTCTTCTTCACAACAAGGGAGAAGGTTGCCAGGGACCCGGCGACGCGGAAGATCTCCTGGTACAACGATCCCCCCCGCTTTTCGTCTGAAGCGGTGACAGCCGGCAAGGCGGCATTCCTGCCCGGAATCGGCGAGGCGGTGACCGGCATGCGGGTCGGCGAAAAGAAACATCTGGTGCTTTCCCCGGAGCAGGCCTTCGGCCAGCCGGACCCGAAAAAGGTGACCAAACTGCCGCTCAGCCGCACGCTCTCCAAAACAGTGAGCCTGGGCGCTGAAGAGTATGTCAAGCAGTTTGGCGGTTTTCCGGCCGTTGGCCGGGAGGTGCCGGTGACCCCGTATTTCCCGGCCCGCGTTACGGCGGTGGGCGAAAAAGAGGTCACCCTGGAGTTACTGGCCGAAAACGGCAAGAGCTATCCCGAGCCGTACGGCACGACCACGGTCTCGGTTGCCGGCGACCGGATCACCCTTGCCCTTGCGCCGCGGATCGGCGCGGCCCTTCCGCTCCGGAACGGGGTCGGCATCATCACGGCCAGCGATGACAGCAGCTTCACCGTCGACATGAACAACCCGCTGGCCGGCAAGAAAATTGTCATCGACCTGGAGTTGACCGGCCTCACCAGGGCTGCGACGCTGCCGGCCGGCGACTATCCGTGGCAGGACAAGCACGACGAAGCATTGGCGCAGGCAAAATCCGCCGGCAAACCGGCCGTGCTGGTCCTCTATGCCGACTGGTGCTCATTCTGCAAGAAGCTGCTCGGCGAAACCATGCCCGACCCGCGCATCACCTCGCTGCGCGACCGGTTCGCCTGGGTGAAGGTCAATTCGGACAAACAGGCAGAATACAAACAGCGGTACGGGCAGGATGGCTTTCCGATGATCGTCCTGTTCCGGGCCGACGGCTCGATTGCCCGGAAGCTCGATGGGTTCCAGGAGCCTGCGGCACTCAGGGCAGCACTGCAGGGTGTGCTCTGATATGCGTCTGACAAGAGCCGTGAAGACCGTACCAGCCGTGGCAGCCCTCACAGCGGGGCTGCTGCTGGCCATCGCCGTGCCGACCTTTGCCGTGGAAGACGTGCCGGCAGACGAAACGCCGACGGAGGCGACGCCGGCTGAAAAAGCAGCGGCCGCTCCTCCCGCCCGTGCCGGCGAACCGACCTTTACCATCAAGAAATTCATTATCGAAGGGACCACCCTTTTCCCGCTGGCGGTTCTGGAGCAGCGGCTGAAGGAGTTCACCGGCCGGAAAAAGACTGCGGCCGACGTGGAAGGGGCCAGGGAAGCCCTGGAGCGGTTCTTCCACGACCGGGGCTATCCGACGGTGCTGGTGAACATCCCGGAGCAGAAGGTGGAAAGCCGGGTGATTAGGCTGGAGGTGATCGAGAACCGGATCGGCAACCTGACCATCACCGGCAACCGCTGGTTCTCCACGGAGAAGATCAGACGCGACCTCCCGTCACTGGCGCCGGGGGAGGTTCTGTACCTGCCCAGGGTGCAGGAGGAAGTGGGCCGGATCAACCGCCACCCGGACTTCAAGGCGATCCCGGACATGCAGCCGGGCAAGACCGCCGAATCGGTGGATTTCACCCTCAAGGTGGAGGATAAGCTTCCCCTGCACGGCAGCCTGGAGCTGAACAACCGGTCGAATCACGACACCACGGCCCTGCGCCTGAACGCGGCGCTCCGCTACGACAATCTCTGGCAGCGGGAGCACTCCATCTCGGCCCAATACCAGTTTTCTCCCCAGAATCCGTCGGAGGTGGAGATCGCCTCCGGTTCCTATACCCTCCCCTCCCCCTGGGAGTTCAACGACAAGCTGGTGGTCTACGGGGTCTGGTCCAACACGAAAACCGCATATGGCGCCGGGTTCAGCAACCTGGGCAAAGGGATGATCATCGGCAGCCGGGCCATTTTCCCGCTTCCGGCGGCAGGGGAGTACGGCCACACGGCCGTGCTCGGCTTCGATTACAAGGAGTTCGAGGAGACCGTAGGGCTGGCCGGCAGCGAACCGGTGAAAACCCCGGTCAGCTACCTGCCGTTCTCGGTCTCGTACAGCGGCTTTCTGAGGGACGCTAGCGGCGTCACCCAGATCAACGCCGGGGCCGTGGTCGCCTTTCGCGGTGCCGTGACCGACTCGTCAAAATTCATGGACAAGCGCTACAAGGCCAGGGGGAACTACGTCGTCGCGACCGCCGGAGTGGAGCGGACCCAGCAGCTCCCCATCGGGTTTTCCCTGACAGCCAAGGTGGACGGCCAGCTGTCCGACCAGCCGCTGATCTCCAACGAGCAGTATATTGCCGGCGGGATCGACACCGTCCGCGGCTACAAGGAGAGCGAGGCGAGCGGCGACAACGCGGCCCATGGCCTGTTCGAGCTGGCAGGTCCGGATCTGCTGAAGTCAGTCGGTAAGGAGCGGTTCTCGCTCACCCCCTATCTGTTCTATGACGCCGCCGCCCTCTGGACCAGGGAGCCTCTTGCCGGCCAGCAGTCGGTCGTCGACCTGCAGGGGACCGGCCTCGGCGTGCGGGGACTTCTTTTCCGCGACGTCGATTATCAGGTGGACCTGGCCTTTGCCCTGCGGGACACGACCCGTATCGCCGCCGGCGATGCCTCCTGCCATTTCAAGGTGCGGTACCAGTTCTGAAAAGATTCGATCCCGAAATGACCGGTGTCCGTGCGGAAGCGGCCTCAAATGCAGGAAATGCTGTCTGCCGAAGCAGCAGGCGCGGGATTCCGAACAGCTTCGTACCGGTTGAGTGCCATCCAGAGCAGAACCGGTAGGAAATATTGCCCAACTATCGATACCAGAAAGGATAGTTGCAGGGCCGGTTGCCAGTCGAAGGCAACGAGAAGTACATTGCAGATTCTGAAAAGTAGATGCCCACCGAACAAAACCACTCCCCCCCAACATCCCCAAAACATTCTCAACCGCCAGCGCACGCGGTTTTCGGCTATCAAAAGCGCCGCGAAGAGAACGATGTTAAAAGTCTGGTAGTAGGCAACATGCTGATAGCTGATGATCAACTCATAATCGGCCAATCTGAACATGGCAGCTACGAATCGATCAATTGCCCGCAAATAACTGCGGTTGAGAATGAGCCACGGGAGGAAAAACAGACTGCCCGATAACAGAGCCCGGAGCAGGAAACGAATACGGCCCGCTGCCTCTGAAGCCTCTGCCCAGCGCAACCAGGCGATACCTGTTGCAACAACCAGCAGCAGCATGACGAGTTGTCCCAGATAGAGGTGCAACAGCTCGAACAGTCGGGGATATTTCGCCCCCACGACAGTTACTGCGGCGATGCGTGCAAGATTGACGGCGGCCAGCAGCGCTCCTCCACAGAGAACGCCGGCGACTCTGTTAAGCAACGGAGCCGGTGTTGCAAGCACGAAAGCGCCGAAGAGGACGACCGGGTATAACGGCGTGCACTCCGGGATTATCCGAACCGTAAAACTGCCGATGGTTATGAAATCGTTCTCTACTCGCGGGGACAGGTCAAGGAACTGGAGCAGGCTGCCAACCTGTCTGGCCGTCAAGCGATTGAGCGGCCCCAGATACGGTTCCAGCCAAACGGCGGCGAGCAGAAGCAGTATACAGATCAGGGCGAAACGACGAGTTGTTGCCCGACCTTCTGAAACCCGGGATTCCGTGACACCTGTTACTTCGGCCGTCGATTGCATGCCGATTATAGTAATGCAATCCGGTCCGGTGTGATGTTACGGGTTGGCAACAATCGCTATTCGCAACTGCGATGAAAAAGATGAAGCGGGCTGGAGCCTCTGCAGGAAGAGGCCTGAGGAAGGCTCTATCACGGTCAGTAAGCTGATCCAGAGCGGAGAATTACCCCGGTACCCTATCGCGAAGAACCGGGTGATGACTATCAAGTGGTGATGGTTTCGACCTCACCTTGCTATTGTCCTTCTGCCTGCCTTATGGCACTATTCAGCTTGAGCAGAGTCTTGTTAGCCTCCTCTTCACCCGGGTATTTGATTTGCAGAGTATACCAGACACCAAGCGAGTTGAAGATGCCGGCACCAGTTTTGACATCGATCAATCGGACCTATTGATAAGGAGCTCTCCATGAACCACGTCGCGCTCGGTGCCACAAATATCTCTTTTTTCCCTCTTGTGTTCGGCACCCTTCCCCTTGGCCCGCTTCAGGCCGGTCTTTCTCCGACCGAGGGAGGCCGCCTCATCCGCCATGCACTGGAACGCGGGGTCACCATGATCGACACCGCTACTCTCTACGGTACGTATCCCCATGTGCGGGAAGGAATCGCCGGCTGGCGGAACGACGTCACCATCGTCACCAAGACCCACGCCAACGACGGGCCGACTGCCCGGGCAGATGTAGAGATGGGGCTGCGGGAACTGGGGTGCGAACGGTTGGACATCGTCCATATCCACGGAGCAAGGGTGGCAGATCCGTTTAGCGACCGGGCGGAGGTACTGGCGGAGCTGCTGCGGATGAAGGAGGAAGGAAAGATCGGCCATGTGGGGCTCTCGTCCCACTTCATCAGCGCCATTCGCAAAGCGGCGGATCACCCGGAGATCGAGGTGATCCACCCGCTCATCAACCGGACCGGCATGGGGATTCTGGACGGCAGTTCAGCAGAAATGGCAGATGCCATTGCGGCCTGCGCCAAAGCGGGAAAGGGCGTCTACGCCATGAAGGCCCTGGCCGGGGGGAATCTCATCTCTGAGGCGCGGGCCAGCCTTGCATACGTACGGGGGCTGGAAGGGGTCCATGGCGTGGCGATCGGCATGCTCTCCGAGGCTGAGGTCGAAGCCAACGTCGCCCTGTTCTCCGGCAACGCCCCGGAGGACAAGGTGTGGCGAAAACTGGAAAGCAGACGGCGCAAGCTGCGCATCATGGAGAATTTTTGCAAGGGGTGCGGCGCCTGTGTCGAAACCTGTGGCAGCGGCGCCCTGTCCATCGTGAACGGCAAGGCAGTGCTCGACGAAGCCGCCTGCATCCTCTGCGGCTACTGCGGCGCCTCGTGTCCGGAGTTCATCATCCGGGTGGTCTGAGTGCTCATGAAGCGCTCATATCGACACAAATCACCCGACAAACAACATTCTCAGCCCCACAGCCACCAAAATCGCCCCAAATATCCGCGTCAAGACTTCCGTAGGGAGACGTAACGCAAAATCGGCACCAAGAACGCTGCCGACCAGGAAGCCAAAACAAACAAGCACGGCTGTTTTTATGTCAACATACCCCTGCCGGTAATAGGTCCAGGCAGCAAATGCCCCCAGTGGTGGGACCATAAGCGCCAACGTGGTTCCCTGGGCCAACTGTTGTGAAAAGCCGAAAAAGAGCACAAGGACCGGAACAATGATGATCCCGCCGCCAATGCCGATCAATCCGCTCGTCAGTCCTGCCACAATCCCAAGCCCCATAAGGGCAGCAATATGGATCATCTTCTTTCACCTCGTATATCTCTTACTACCGATTCCAGGCAGCACGAGCAGTAATCCATAACGTATCGCCCTCCTGAAAAACCAAAGGCCGCCGTAGCGGCCCCTGGTATGGGTAATGATTTATTTGGAAACCACGAACTCGTCTCGCCGGTTCTTGGCCCAGGCTGTGTCATTGTGGCCAGGGTCAGCCGGCTTTTCTTTGCCATAGCTGATGGTGGACAAACGGTCTGCCTGAACACCCAAGGTTTTCAGATAGTGGACAGCCGCTTGGGCACGCCGTTCTCCGAGGGCAAGATTGTATTCATCCGAGCCACGCTCGTCGCAGTGCCCCTCGACGACAATCCTGGTTCGCGGGTTTTGCTTCAACAGTGCTGAATTTTTGGTCAGCGTTTGACGGGCAGTATCGCTCAGGGTCGAAGAATCAAAGTCGAAGTATATTTTCTCGATCGCCTTCCGCAGGTCATCGGCTACCGCAGACACTTTGTCCTGCGAACTCTTTTGTTGCGCGCCACTGTTAAGTGTTGATGTCGTTACGGTCGTTGCGGCAATCGGCTTGCCCGCCGTCGCAGCCCCCTGCTTGGGCGTAGCGGCAATCGGCGCCACAAGAGGTTCGTCCTTTTTGACGAGTTCCTGTTTGGCGCAACCGCTATACATAAACATCAGTGCACACACGACCGGCAGCAGCCGGATACTGAATATTTTCATGACGTTTCTCCTGTCCTCGATAAAATGAAGGCACAACTCCCCTACGGCATGAGCAGTTACAGTGCCTTTAGGGTCACTTTCCGGAATGTGAATAGAGTGTCAGGCAGGAATCAGCGGCGGTGCGCGGGACGAGTTGGGAAAAAGCGGTGAGATACCGATGGAATGAAACGAAAAGAGGAATTCTGTCCGGTAAGGCAGTGTAGCGTGGAGTTCTATGGGTTTTGCAATGATGAAAAATATGTCGAGGGATTTATGGACGCCCTGCGCAGCTATGTTGACCTGGCTCGCAATGACCGCCCGCTGGCTCGGCTTGGGCCGGTGAGGACGCGCAATGTCCGGTACGCGCATTCCCGCCCACACGAGGCAGATGGCAACAATGAGCGGAACGAGTAGCGCAACGCTCTTGTTTTGTAGATAGTTTTTGATCATATAGCGCGATTGTTCCTACAAGACCCTGACAGACTTGCTAAACATAGCCTGATTTTGATTGGAAATCAAGAAAGCCCGCGCGCTCGGCGAACCTCAAGCATCGTCGTTCCGCATTGACATAACAGAGCATCATGAACTATATATATTCAACAAACTGAATATTGCAGGGCCGGGGCGATTTCGAATAAACATGAGACCCAACGGGTTGGAGTTGTTGCGAAACGTGATATAAGTTGATTGGGGGTGATCATTTGACAGATCTAATGACATTGATTGCGTTTTTGGCTGTCTGGGTGGTGGTGCAGAAATTCATCCTGCCACGGCTCGGTATCCCCACCTGAATGTCCAATTCCTGTGACCTCGGGGACCGGGGCAAAAAAAGCAGCGCAGACAAAACAGACAGAAGCGGACAATCTCCGGAATAAGACGGGACTGGTGGCCGGTGACATCAAGTCGACCGCATTCCGGACGAAAGGAGCAAGGTTATGGTACGACTGGTGCTCATCTGCATCCTTTTCGCCGGAACCGCAGTCACTGCCAATGCTTCGGACAGCTGTACCGAGTGCCATGGTAGCCGGCAAAAAATGGAGTCCATGGGATACGGTCCGTTCACCGTAACCCGCCAGGAGACGGAAGCCCAGACGCATATGCCGGCCGGATGCAGCGAGTGCCATCTGGGCAATTCGGCTGCTAAGGACAAGGATAAGGCCCATAAAGGAATGGCCCGACTGCTCGTCGTGGCAAAGAAAGGGTTTACGGTTACGACATCGGCCCGGCGCTACCCCCTCGCCTACGGTACAAACCCGATGAACCGGCTCTATACCGTTGTTGGCAAGGATGGTAAACCGGTCAAGGATGCCTCGGTAGCAGCAATTTCCTGGCACGACAAAAAGGTCGATACCCTGAGCCAGGATTTCGAGGTCATGGGGAAAACCTGCGGGACATGCCATGCCAAGGAGTTTGACGAGTTCTCCAGGAGCACCATGGCGACCAACGGCAAGCAGAGCCAGTACCGGGGATGGGTTACAAAAGACCGGGGTCCCCACAACTGCGGCCCCTGGTTCGAGGGGAACTTCGAGACGATGCGGGCAAACACCATGATCCCCATGTCGCCGGAAAGCCACCGCATCAACCAGAAGGCCTGCAACACCTGCCATGTCGGCTGCCTGGACTGTCATTTCAACCCGCAGAAGAGACATCCCACTGATCCCGCCATTGGCCCCCACACGTTCGTAAAAACGCCCCCTTCCGAAAGCTGCTACGGCAATGGCCGCGCCTCCATCTGCCATGCAGGACCGGAAGACCGGCGTCGCGGGGCCGGTTATTTCGGCGGATCGTTCTCTTTTCCCGAGGGAAACGAACCAGACGTCCACCTCAAGGCCAAGGTCGGCTGCCTCGACTGCCACGAAAGCACCAGTAGCAACCCTGCCATCGGTCACGGCATGATCAGGCGCCAGGCACAGAACTCCTGTCAGCGCTGTCATCCCGAGGCGGCGAAAAGCCATGCAACCTCCCTGCACAGGAATCTTTCCTGTGAAGCGTGTCACATTCAGAAGGTGGCCGGCTATCAGGGAACCTACTGGGGGCCGGGCAGACTGGCCGGGGCCGCAACCCCCTATTTCAAGTTCAAGGCCTATTACGGCTACATGTCTGAACCGATTCTGATCAAAGACCAAAGAGGACGCTGGATACCGGTCAAACCGTTCCCCATGGCGGTCATGAACCAGAAGACGTCCCCTTTCAAACCAGGCCTGTACTGGCGCTACCCGCTCGATCTCCCGGATCTGAAGAGAACGGACGATGCCTGGGGCTATGTGGGGCTGTCCAGCGGGCTGCCGGAAAACAACAAGGCCCTGCTCTGGATACAGATGGACAAGATGTCGCACAAACTGGGGAAAAGCCGCACGTGCGACTCGTGTCACACCGCCGCTGACGGCGCACAGGTACGGAAGGTCACCTGGGAATACAGCGACCCTGGCGCACTGCCGTTCAGCGGCAGTCACGAGGTTCATGCCAACCGCATCGGACTGTTCATCAAGGGGATGCAGTCGGAGAAAATAGAACTGGAGCAGGGGTATACCCTCTCGGCACTCGCCCCGTGGGTCTATCTGAAGGATGCCTGGCAGATTCCGGGGGATTTCTCGTTGCCGGTCATACGGGACCGGCAGCGGTACGACACGTTCAACAGCAGTCTCGACGTCAGTCGAAAGTCCGGGGTAGTGCATCGGTAACGCACGACGCGCCCGCGGAAGGAGGAGACCATGAACCTGCAAAAGAACTACGCCTTTGGCAAGGCAGTGCAGACCACCTTTGCGGAGACGGAAGCCAGGGTGCGGGAAGAACTGCTCAAGGAAGGATTCGGCATCCTCACCGAGATCGATGTGGCCAGCAAGTTTAGGGAGAAGCTCGGTAAGGATTTCCGCAAATATCTCATCCTCGGTGCCTGCAACCCTGCCCTGGCCTGGGAGGCGTTCGGCCGGGAACTGGATATCGGCACCCTGCTGCCGTGCAACGTGGTGGTCTATGAAGGTGATGACGCACAGACGGTCGTCATGATCATGGACCCGGTCGCCGCACTGTCGCTGATCGGCAACCCGGAGGTTGAAGAGCTTGCCCTGCTGGTGAAACAGAAGATGGAACGGGTACTGTCAGCGCTTTGAGCAGCCCATGCTGAAAAGAGTCCTGCTGCTGAGCGGGATCGGCCTGACCCTGGCCCTGCTCTGGTTTGCCGTAAGCAACTATCGGGCAGCCACCCCCCTGGCGGAAGAAAGTCTCCGGGGGGTGGCCCTGTCCATCTCTGCCGCTGTCGAAAATATTGCGGCCCACGATCCCTCCCTGCACTCGCTCACGACCCTTCACCCCAAGGATGTGGCCTTTCTGGCACTGCTCGACAAAGAGGGCACCTACCGCTTCCATTCCAATCCCGACCTGGTCGGCACCCGTGCAGAGGACGACCGCTACCGCGAAACGCTGACCAAGGGGACCGCGGTCGAAGGTCGGGTACTGCTGGGGACCGGGGAAAAGGCCTACGAATTCCTTGCCCCGCTCCATCTCGCCGACACGACACTGATCCTGCGCCTGATACTTCACACCTATCGCGCCGATGCGGTCATCCGCCGGTCGGAGCTGAACATGACGATCATCCTGGCGCTGCTGCTTGCCGGTTGGGTCATGGCGGCCATGATCTATCGCTTTGCCATGCGGGAGGAGATGCATACCCTTGAAATGGCCAAGCAGGAAAGCCTGGCGCGCCTGGGCGAGATGGGGGCGACGCTTGCCCATGAAATCCGCAATCCACTTGGCGGTATCAAGGGGTTTGCCCAGATCATCGGGAAAAAGCCGATGGACACGCGCAACAGCGACTTTGCCGGCCTGATCGTTGGCGAGGTCCTGCGCCTGGAGCATCTCGTTGCCAGCCTCCTCGCCTATGCCAGGAGCGACCTGCCCGCAGCGACCCTGTTCAGCCTCGATGAGCTCATCAGCCACAGCGTATCCCTCATGCGTCCCGAACTGGAACGCCTGGGGATCGCAGTTGTCGTATCCTGTCCCGAACGGTTTCAATGCCATGGCGACCGGGACCGTCTCGGCCAGGTCCTTCTCAACCTGATACAGAACGCCATCCAGGCGATGCCGGATGGCGGCACCTTGAGCATTGCCGCGGGTGCGCGGGGCAAAGGCGTGTCCGTTTCCGTCGCCGACACCGGTCACGGCATCAGCAACGAGGACAAGGAGAGGATGTTCGAGCCGTTCTATACCACCAGGGCCAAGGGCACCGGCCTGGGCCTTGCGCTCTGCAAGAAGATCATCGAGGAGCACAACGGCACCATCGACGTAACCAGCTCTCCCGGAAAAGGCACCACGGTTGCTGTTGAACTGCCAGGAGGAATTCGGAAATGAGCGGAACAAAGGGATGCATTCTCCTGGCAGAAGACGATGCCACATTCAGAAGTTTCGTCCGGACGATTCTCGAAGATGAGGGGTATGAGGTCTGTATTGCCCGCGACGGCCGCGAAGGGAGTCAGCTGCTTGGCCAAGAGAGTTTCGATCTGGTCATCTCGGACCTGAAGATGCCCTACAAGAGCGGACTGGAGCTGTTTCGGGAAACCCGTCAGGACCCCGGCGCGCCGCAGTTTGTCTTTCTGACCGCCTATGGCACCGTGGATGAAGCGGTAGCGGCGATGAAAGAGGGGGCTGTCGACTTTCTCACCAAACCGCTTTCCGCCCCGGAGGCGCTGCTCAACCTGGTCAACCGGGTCATGGAAAACCAGCAGCTTACCAGGACGTTACGCGCCATGAAGGAGTCGACCTCGACGGGCCTGCCTCCGGAAGAACTGATCTTTGCCGGCCAGGCGATGAAGCTGGTGCGCAACCTGGTCCGCGACGTTGCCGGCACCATGGCGACGGTGTTGATCTATGGCGAAAGCGGCACCGGCAAGGAGTTGATCGCCAGAACCATCCATCTGCGGGGCCCCGGGGGCAAGGCTCCCTTTGTTCCGCTCAACTGCGCCGCCATACCGGAAAACCTCCTGGAGAGCGAACTGTTCGGCCATGAAAAAGGGGCCTTTACCGGAGCGATACAGGCCAGGCAGGGAAAGTTCGAGCTTGCCCGGGGGGGAACGATTTTCCTCGACGAGATCGGTGAGATGCCGGTATCGTTGCAGGCCAAGCTGCTGCGCGTTTTGCAGGAACGCGTGTTCGAGCGGGTTGGCGGCAGCAGGGAGATCAGGGCGGATGTCCGGGTGATCGCCGCAACCAACCGGGACCTCCAGGAGGAACTGGCCGGACACCGCTTCCGGGAAGACCTGTATTACCGTCTGAACGTCTTTCCCATCCATTTGCCTCCGTTGCGCGAGCGGGCCGACGCCATACCGCTCCTGGCAAATTTCTTCCTGGGGCACTTCAGCGGGCAGATCGGCAAGAAACTGAAAGGGATAGAACCCGGGGCAGAGGCCGCCATGAGTCGCTATGCCTGGCCCGGCAATATCCGCGAACTTCAGAATGTCCTGGAACGGGCGGTCATCCTGGCCCAGGGGACTGTCAGGTGCGCGCATCTGCCCGATGGGCTCTTGAGTAAGGACGCCCCTGCGGGCATGGACAGCAGAGAAGCCCTGAAGTCGGTGGAACGGGACTTGATTACCAAGGCGCTGGCCAGCCATGGAGGCAACCGCCGGCTGGCTGCCGAAGAACTGGGGATTTCCCGCCGCACCCTCCAGTACAAGCTCAAAGAATACGGTCTGCTCGAAGATAGGTGAGGAGGTGCAAAACGCTTCCCACCACGTGCAATGGTTTGCACCTATTTTTCAGAAATGATTGTCGCAAGGAGAATACGGATCCCGTAATATCAGCACATTACGAAATATATCGATAGTGGCATGAACCTTGGAGTACCTCCCCACAGAAACAACAACTCTCCTAGTACCTATTAACATTTAAAAGTTCGGATAAAGCCTCTTCAGCTTGATCCGGGCATCAGTTGTTGTAAATTGCCAGTCAATCTTATTGGTACAGTTATTTCGGTCTTTTTCCCATGCAGTCACTTCGGCCTGCATTGTTGCCATATCAGGGATCCGGCGATCAAGGCACTGCCCCTTAAGCACGCTGAGTTCAATCTCGGCCATATTCAGCCAACTGCCGTGCTTGGGCGTGTAATGTATATCAAGTCGTTCAGCCAGTCTTCTGGCTTCTTGAGGTTCAAACGTTTCGTAGAGAGAGGCAATGCTGTGGGTATT
>NZ_VLLN01000024.1 GCF_007830735.1 Geobacter argillaceus | reverse complement strand
AACTCCATCATCAACTTGCGAGACGTTTTGCCCTTTATGTACTGCATCAGCTTACTCGGGGCCAGATGGGGTGGTACAGACACGAACAGATGCACGTGATCCTTTGATATATGACCCTGCAAGATTTCTACATCATTAGTCTTGCAGACTTCTACCACCAACTCTCGAAGCCGAGTGCCCACTTCTCCTCGTAATACAGGCTTCCGATACTTGGTGATCCACACAAAATGGCACTTTAGGTCAAACCGTGTATGCGATGATGTTCGATAGTGTTCCATCCAGCGAGTTTAACTGAAGTTTTCGCCTGAAGGCGAGGGTTTTTCTCCCATAGTCGGACAATAAATGGCTGAAGCCTCGAAAAGACCTTTTTCTAACACCAACAATAGTAGAAATGAAATTCGTTGCCGAAATATTTTCGATTCCCCACTTTCACAAGCTCATAGGAGATAAGCAACGATTAAACGGATGGCCGGTTGCTGACCCTTTTGTAATTGCCTGTGCCAAGGTTTTTGGAGGAACACTGGTAACGGAGGAACAAGCAAAGCTTCGAAATGTTCTTCATCTGTTACGCTCATACGTAACCTCGACCATACAGGGTGATCGAAATTGCCGATCTACTCTCTCTTTGATCGGGACAGCAACCAAGGTTATCTGTGTCTCGCTGGTCATAGTTTTTCCATGCCTGCCATCCTTGACGGCAGGCATGGAAAGTTGTTGTTTGATTTCAGCTTGCCATGCCTACTTGAATGCACCCAACGCCCGGCGCTTTTCGAGGACGAAACCGTCATCGACCCAGGAGCACACGCCATTAATTATGGGCTTGGTAAGATCCGGGAAGCGCTGGCGGAGTTCCTTTTTGCCGGTGGTTTCCGAATACGTGAGAACATCGATCATTGACAGGCGGAAAAGCACGCCTACGACAATCGATTCCTTTTCCTGGAGATAGCGACAGATCCTCCGGAAGTCGTTCACGGAAATGCCGATTCTCTCGCTATGGAACGCTCTTACGCCGGCAACCTGCCACCCATCGGCTGTCTTCCTCCACACGGGCAGTTGCATGTAATCGACTGGAAGCTCATGCACCATCTGTTTGCCAAACAATGCCGTCGAATTGACCAAGGCGCGCGAGAACTTTGCCAGTAATGTGAAGTCGGCTGATGTCATGTCTTTTCTGTGGACTGTTGTGCTCATGTCATTGCTCCTCTCTGTAAGGACTGAAGAAGGTCAGATAGACCTCCTCGGTTATGGTTCTTGGGTCGAAGAAAAGTTCGGATACGGCTGATGACGGTTGCTGTCGAGGTGCTGGTGCCACTGGTAGACGAGCTCGTTGGGCAGCTTCTTTAACTCCCGGTTGTTTCCCGCCAGCCCCCGGACCTTGGTGCCCAGCCACTGCTTCAGTTCCATGATCTCGTCCCCGGAAGAGCGGGCGAACTTTGCCCGCTCGCACAGGTCATGGATCTCCTCCCGAATCCGAAAGAGTTTGTGCTCCGGATTCGCACTTCCCCGCACGATCTCCTTGACCGCTGATCTACAGCTGGCAAATTTCAAATTGCTGAATTTGCCGTCACGGAGTCAGGTTCTGGGTTGGCGGACGCGGATTGGACGATGCCCGGCAGATGCTGAAGGATTTGACCGCTCGCTGTCAAGGCAAGCCCTTGTTTGTCTCTGATGAACTGCCCCATTACGGCACTGTACTGGGTGAGCTGTTTCACGAACTAGTTCCGCCAGTGCCGACGGGTAAGCCGGGACGACCTCGGAATCCAGAGAGAGTCATTGATTCGGATCTGGATTATGCCACGGTTCATAAGACACGCCAGGGTGCGCGGGTGATCAAGGTCGAACGCAAGGTGATCTACGGGAGCGAACAGCAAGTTCTCGCGCGATTGGAGGATTCACCAAGTCAGACGATCAACACCGCATATATCGAACGTTCCAATCTGGACTGGCGATTGTGGGATGCCCATCTGGCGCGCAAGGCACCAACGGTCGCCCGTTCAATAGACTGGTTGAAGGCCAAGTTCGCCATCTGCGTGGCCTGCTACAATTTGATCCGACCCCACGAAACGCTCAGTCGCGGCGAGGATCGTATTTTCCGGCCTAAGACCCCGGCTATGGCCGCAAGCGTGACGGATCATCGGTGGACGTTTTCTGAACTGCTGGCTTACCCATCACTATGTCAATGATATGGGGACATCACCACACATTCATCATGCTTTTTATAAAGCTCTTGGAGGCCAAACTTCACAGATAAGTGCACTGACAAAAAAGGCATAAACCGGCTGAGTGGGCAACAATTCAGGGAAATACGTATAAGGCGGAGCTGGATTCAGGACCAAATGGAGGAGTTGACAGGGACGACAAGAGGTTATATCGCTGCCATTTAAAACGGCCGCGGCATCGGCAAGAGAATGCTCAACCGGCTTTGCGAGGTGTTTGAGGTTGAAGAAGAGGCGTTCACAACGCGTGAGATTCCGAAAAGTTATCCGGTGACCGATACCCTTCCCAAGGTCACGCTCGTGATTCTGGATGAACTGGAAACCATGCTGGCCTGAATGTCTCGGCTGTTTATCACGCGGCCCCGGCCAGCGGTTGTCTGCTCGTGAGAATGGTGCTGTAGGTTTCGGCGCTGTCCGGCGCTTTCTGCTCGGTGAATAAGCGGGCGTTTCTCCCCATTTGATCAAGCAGGCCCCGGTCCGCCGCCACTCCGGCTATCGACCTAACCAGGCTTTCCCGGTCACCCGCCTGAAACACCACCCCGGTCTCTCCGTCCACCATCAACTCCCTGGGGCCGCCGGCATCGGAGACGATGACCGGCAGGCCGGAGGCCTGCGCCTCCAGGACCACGTTACCGAAGGTGTCGGTGGCGCTGGGGAAGACAAAGAGATCGGCCGAGGCATACGCCCGCTGCAGCTCTTCGCCCTGCATGAAGCCGGTGAAGTGCACGGGAAGGCCGGCCAGGAGCGTCTCCATCTCCTCGCGGTACGGACCGTCGCCGATGATTATGAGAGACAGGTCCGCGTTGTTGTTCACGAGTTCCCGGAACGATTCGGCGAGCAGTTCGAGTGATTTTTCCCGCGAGACCCTTCCGACATACAGGAGCTTGGTGGCACCGTTGACGCCGCGTCCCTCCCAGTAGCGGGGCGTTTTCCTGGCCGGCGTGAACAGGTCCGTATCCACCCAGCGGGGGAGGGGCTGCATCTTGTCCGCCGGCAGGCCGTGCGACAGCAGCTGTTCCCGGGTTCCCGACGAAGGGACCATGACCTCTTCCATCTGGTTGTAGAACCAGATCATGTAGCTCCAGGCGGCCTGTTCCAGGAATTCGTCGTCGGTGAGGCTCCGGACGTACTGGGGAATATCGGTGTGGTAGGTGCCGGCCACCGGAATATCCATCATTCGGCCGATCAAAAGGCCCAAGAGCCCCACCGTCCCCGGCGTGCTGACGTGGATGCGGGTGATCTCCTCGCGCTCGATGAAGTCCATGACATCGAGTATCGGGGGAAAGCTCAGCTTCAACTCGGGGTATTCGGGGAGCACAAAGTCTCCAACCGCCTCGAACTTCCTGACCCCTTCCCCCCCTTCATCCGGACCGGTGCCGGAGGTTACCACCGTTAACTTGACACCGCGGTCCCGGGCGGTATTGATCAGTCGCCGGATGGTGATCGCCACACCGTTGATCTCGTCCAGGGTATCGGTGAATAGGGCTATCTTCTCCGTCGCCTTCCGGGGGGCCGCATCGGGGAGGCGCTCTGCGAGCTCCTGGATCAGCTCCTTGCTCTTGTGCTGGTGGTGGAAGGCGAGGTAGTAAGGGGAGATCAAGAGGTGTACCAGGCCGATGGTGCCGACGGTGTTGAGGTAGTCGAAGAAGCCGGCATTCAGCGGCAGGGACATGAAGCGCTTGGCATAGACGTAGAGGATGCGGTTTGCCAGCCGGCTCGTCACGGCGAAGATCTTCCGGTTCTGGTCGGCATGCCTGATGCCGTCCAGAAAGGCCGCATCGTTCAGGAGCTCTCTCGCCTCGCTGTCGAGGATATCCTCGAAGCTCCGGTCGGTCGCGCTGCGGGAGGCGGGGAGATTCTTCCGGATGAAGAGCCTGACCTTGTCGATAAGGGACATGGTATCGGTTCCGACATTGAAGAATCGGTCCAGAAGCGCGCTGACGAACGGCGTCGAACTGCGGCGCCGGTCGCCGAAACGCTCCTTGTAAAAGCTGTGAGCGATACCGTACATACTATGGGCCATGGTCAACGGCCCGCCGTCATCCCCATCTGCCGTACTCTTACCCTCCAGCACGGCACCAATGAAGTCACTGACCGATGCCCCCCGGCTGGCGACCGTATATGCCTTTGCTATGAACAGGCCGCCATGGTCGTCGGAGCCGCCGACCATCCCCTTGACCCAGGGGTAGACCCCATAGGGCTGGAGGTCGTGCTTGTCGGCCAGCCGTTCGATCGTCTCCTGGTCAAGCGACGCAACCAACTGCTTCGTGAAGTCGTTGAAACGGCGGGCACGGCAGCCGTTCTTCACCTCGATGGTGGTGAAGAGGAGCAGGCTTTTTTCAATGATTTCAACGGTCAGTTTGTCGTTCTGGGCGTAGAGCGGATGGGCCAGGAAGTGGGCGATCTCTTCCTTCTGGAGATAGGTGACCAGATCGTAGACATTCTTCCGAGCCCGCATGATCTCCCGAAACTGGGTCTCGGAGATGTTCAGGACAACCACATGGGTCTTGCAGCCGTTTTCCGGGAAATGGGCCGTGATCTCCGCACTGATGAACGTCTGCGGCAGGTGGGCGATTTCCAGCGCCCCGTTGATGGAGTTGTGATCGGTAATGGTGACGAAGTCCATGCCACGTTCACGGGCAATCCGATAGAGGTGGTGGGGCGAGGTATAGCTCTCGGGGCAGTTGAACTTGCGCATGGCCCAGTAGGTGGGCTTGTTGGAATGGCTGGAATGGACATGAAGGTCTGCTCTGTATGCTTTCATGGAAGTACATCATAGCAGCGGAGCATTACAGGCAGGTTAAGGTGTTGTGAATTTTGCGTTGAAACTCAATTCGTTCAGCAGCTACACGTTCAGCAGCTACTCAGCAATGATTCCCACAAGACTTCAAAAAAGTCGCTCCCCGTGAGGAGAGCGACCCAAACCAAACCGTGCAATTCTCAATTCGGTGAAACATCAGGAGGATATCTGAACGTCCTTCTTGGCGTAACGTATTTTGACCACGAGCATCGCAAAAAACATCAACGCCAGCCCGGCAACGATGACCGGTGCCGTTGGGATGTCCAGCTTGAAGGAGAGAAATATTCCCACCACACTCACCAGAACCCCAACCAGCCAGCCGGTAAGAAGGATCTTTGCCGTTTCCCGGAAGAAGAGCCGACCGATCAGGGCCGGAATGACGAGAAACGAAAAGACCTGAAGAATCCCGGCCATGAGTACCGATTTGATGAGGACCAGGGCAAAGCTTGCAAAGAAGAGGAATTCCAGGAAGATGTTCCCCTTTCCCTCGAAGGTCAGAGCGAAGAACTGCCGGCGCAGCAGAAAGTGGAAGAGGCCGACCGCCGCGTAGAGCCCCAGGGTCGCGAGGAGCTGTTGCGGGGTGACCCAGAGGATGTTGCCGTTCAGGATGGTCTTGAACTCCTCCAGCCCATGGGGGCTCTTGTCCAGGATCAGGATGCTGGCCGAGAAGGAGAAGATGTAGAGGACGCCGATGAACGCCTCGATGTTCACGTACTGTGACGCGTGCTTGGAAAGGGAGAGAATGAACGCCCCCAGGAAAGCGAAGACAAGGGAGAGCAGAAAGACCTTCTCCTCTCCAAGAACGAACGACAGGGCGATGCCGATGCCGATGAACTGGGCCAGGGCAAGGTCGACGAAGATTATCCCCCGTTGCAGGATGTGGATGCCGAAGTAGGCGTGGATCAGTATCAACAGCAGGCATGCCAGAAAGGGATAGATCAGAAAAGAGAGCGCTTCCATGGTATCTCCCGTTATCGTAGTGACGATACAACCTTATCCACAAAGGCTAACCAGTCGTCAGTCCCCTTCATGTCGCCCACATCCTGCGGCAGAACAATGACCTTGACCCCGGTCTTTGCCCCCAGCGACTCGGCCTCATGCAGACCATGCGCCTCGGTGACGAGGATGCCGTCCGGCTTGTGGCGCCTCATTTCTTCGATCAGCTTCTCGATATGCGCCGCTGACGGTGGGATGCCCGGTTTCGGCTCCAGATAGCCGACGACCTGAAAGCCGTACTCATGCGCCAGGTAGCCGAACAGCTTATGGTAGGCCACGTAGCGCTTCCCCTTCAGGTTGAGGCTCTGCCACTGTTTCTGCTTTTCCTTGAATCTGGCGGCAAAATCCCTGAAGTTGGCCCGGTAGGCGTCGCCATTGGCCCGATCCAGTTCTGCCAGGGCATTGGTCATCCCTTCCGCGACCCGGATGATATTGTGCGGGGAGAAGTGGTAATGGGGATTGCCCAGGGGATGCACGTCCCCCATGCTCCGCTCCACGTTGGCCTGCTTTTCAATGGCGGAGACGAACCTGGAGCAGTCGAAGTTCCCGGACCGCCCCGGCATGAGCTTGGAGTTTTTCGACGATTCGATGATCAGGGGGAGATAACCGACCTCCAGGTCTAACCCGTTGTACATGATGATATCGGCCTTGCGGGCGGCCAGGATCATGCTCGGTTTCGCCTCCACATAATGGGGGTCCTGGCTCGGCTTCACCAGGGTGGTCACGGTGATTTTATCTTTGCCGATCTCCTTGGCGATGCTGCCGATCCAGGGGAGCGTGGCAACCACGTTGAGTCCGGCAACGGCGGGGCTGGTCAGGGTCAGAGTCAGCACTATGGCAAGAAATAGTTTTCGCATGGCGTGTTTCTCCTAAAAGGTGTGGGCGGGGTGAGCGCCGATGGTGAAGATGAACTGGAGAATCCCCTCATTGTTCACCCGGGCGTCGCGGCCCGAGTGGTCGCTGGTGAACTGAGTGCGAATGGTGGAGAATTCGGTCGGATTGAACTCCAGGCTGCCGGTTGCCCGCCACGGCTTGCCGCTGAAATTCTCCTGAACGCCGCCCCGTTCAAAGGTGTCGGCAAATAGCTCCAGCCGGTCATAGCGAGCCCCGATCCGCCAGCGCCCATAGCGGTAAAGGGCCTGGATATAGGCGCCGTCCTGGTGCCGGTGCAGCGGGTGTACCGAAACAGCGGCGCCGGTGGCGGCACTCTCGGTCAGGTCACCGTTCTGCACCAGGTAGAGATACTCGCCCTGCAGATTGACCCCGTGCAGGCCGGACTTCCATTTCCAGACCGCCTCCATGCCGTAGAGGGCGCTGTTACCGCGCAGGCCGAAGGTGTTGCCGGTTCCGGCATCAGGAGGACGTATCCCGGCACTCCGGGTGGAGCCAAAGATTACCGATGGCCCGGCGTATAAGGTGGAGTCATCGCCGGTGTCGACCGAGACCTTGGCAAAGGCGGTGAAGGCATGGGGTCCCCAGTTGTCGTCCTTGCCGAAGAGCAGCGGGTTATCCCCCTGGAGGACTTCGATCCCCAACAGGGTATAGACAGGCAGCGCTGGCAGCCAGGTGAGCTGAACGCCGTTTTCGCCGCCGACCCCTTCGGCGCCGAGAAACGCCTTGTAAGGGAGAGCTATGTCGGCAAAGTCCCATGCATGGGGGTGCTGGGCGTTGAGGCGGGTGGAGTTGCTTTTGAAGCGTCCCCCCTTCACCTGAAAGCCTTCCGGCAGGGCAGTGGTCACAAAATACCCCTCTTCGAGGGTGGCACCATCCGCGTTAACCGGAATGTTTGCGTAGAGGTCGAAATACGGATCGACCGGAGCGAAGACGAACAGTTCGGCGCCATCGGTGTTGAAGCCGTTTTTCAGGCCTCGTCCCTCGGTGGTAAAGCCCGGTACGCCCCGGTTGTTCAGCTGGCTGTTTTTCAGGTTGGAAGCGTACCCTTTGGCATCGAGCACCACCGAAATATAGGGATTGGTCATGAGTGAGCCGCCGAACAGGCCGGTCAGTTTGGACGACAGCGAAGATGTCTCCTCAGGCTCTTTCGCCTTCAGCTGTTCCTTTAGTTCGTCTATGGATTTTTGTTGTTCTTCAATGGTTGCTGCCTGACCTTTCAGCGCATTTTCAAGCAGGTCGAGCCGTTTTGTCGTATCCTCGCCGTACGCAGAAACCGAGAAAAATAGCGAGCCGAGAAAAAGACACGATACTGTTCGTAAAGAGTTCATGGCTCCTCCAAATGGTAATAAGAATGGGCATAAAGCTGGCAATGACTGCCAGCAAGCATCATCCGGGCGAACGGATGGCACCGGAATCACTGCATCAACGATTCTGTCAGAACGTTCTTGAAAGGATTCAGGCCGGAGGAGCCCGGTTATTGGCGGGTGAGTAAGGCGCGGTGGGGATTGGGCAAGAAGTCTGCTGTGGATAGAGCGTTGCTACAATATAGGTGGTGATGTGAAAAGTGGGTTTCGCCAGGTCGACATTAGATGATCGCTGATGGGTCGCAACGCAGATGGCGCATTCCGGATGGTCTGCGCCATCGACATGGCTGTGAAACGACTCTGCCAGGAAAGAAAAGCATACGATGAATAGAATGAGTAAAGAAAGGCGTTTCACGACCCACTGCCCCGTAATCGTCATGTGAACAAAATATATACGGGGTGGAATTTGTCAAGTTGTTTAGGGACCTATTAAAGGCATGGACTCCGACCCGGTCACCGGTGGATCGAAATTCCATGCGGACCCACAAAAAAACGGAGGGTCGGTTCGTCAGCCGGGAATTACTTCCCGAAGAAGAGGCTCTCCAACCCCAGTGTTCGGCGGAAGTTCCACAGGTTCATGAAGAGCGGGTCGAAGCGGCCCTTTTTTACCTGTTTTTCCTCGCGTTCCCAGAAAAAAAGAGATGAGGCAGGATAGAGATAGCCGAAGGGATAGGCGGTAAGGCTCTCTCTGCGGCGTGCAATAAGTTCGACCGGATAACGGTAGCGCGCCTCCTGGCGGCGGACAAGTCGTAGTGCCTCGCTACGGACTGTCCCGGCCCGGGCCAGGATGCGTGACGACTCCTTTCGATCCCGTGAAAAAACGCCCCTTTCATCCCGCCCGGCCAGGAGCGCCCGTAGCGTCAGCGCTCGGTGACGGGCGCGCAGGGAGCTCACCTGCAGCCCGTCGGTCAGTTCGACGGCCAGGGAATTCAGTCCGGCGGTTAACGTTCCCTCCTTCTCCAGCACCCCGATCCTGTGGCTGAGCCGCGAGGTTATCCGCTCCATGCCGGACGCAAAGGCCTCCAGGTCGGCGACCGGACCGCGGAGAACGGCCATAGCCTGATCGGGAGTGGCCTTCTTCAGCAGCCAGGAGGAATGGAAGGCAGGATCGGGCTGGAACGGCTTGTCGAGCGGATGGGGGAGCTCGGAAAACGGGGTGAGGGCGGAGAGATACCGCTGCAACTCACGCTCCTTGAGATAACTTTTCTGCAGGTCGAGGGCCTCCTGCCAGAGAACAGTCAGGACCGGATCGGGAAAGAGTTCGCCGAGCCGGGAAAGGGGAGCGGTCTCCCGGGGCTGCCCGTTGTCGGCGAGGCGCCACGACCAGCGGGCTATGCTCCAGTCGGTCAGCCAGTACCCCCATTCCCAGCCGGAGGTGAAGGTCAGATGGCCGCTGACACCGATTTTAGCCATGGTTTCAATGTCGTCCCAGCGGGCATCCAGATAGGTCAGGAGCAGCAGGGGGACCGAGGTGTCAAAGCCAACCCAGTAGGATGATTCGGGCCAGTACCAGGTCTCCCGCCGCCGGGTTTCGTTCTTGGCCGCTTCAAGCATGAAGCGCTGGTTGGCATTGCCGTAGACCGGCGCCTTTGGCTCGGAAACGGAATAGCTCATGACCGTGTGGATGAGGATGCCGCTCTCTGGACGCGAGGGTCGGCGTACCTTTTCCCCTCCATCCGCACAGATCACGTGGGTGGCGTACATGAGTCCGGCCCTGTAGCGCTTTTGCACCTGTTCTTCCAGGTACCCCTGTACACCGGGAAGGAGGTTGCCGAGAATGGGGAGATGTTCCCCCATGGTCGCCTCCAGGGTGACAAAGTCCCACTCCGCCCGGAAAAGCCAGGCCAGGGTGTCGTCTACCTGATGCCGGTAGGAGGGATAAGGTCTGAGCAGGGTGATCGCCTGGAACGCCTGCTGCTGGAGCATGGCCAGGGATACCTCCACCCCGCAACGGACCCCCCGCCTATGGGCGTAGTCGACGATCCGCCGGGCGTGGGCGGGCCAGGTGGATCGATCGACCCCGCGCAGGAGGAAGAACTGGAAGGTGTTCTGGCCGTTTCGCGCCAGCCAGTCCAGATATTCGGTGATCTCCTCAAAAGCCAGCGGCCGGGTGGGGTCGTGCAACTGCTCCGTAAGTTCCACCGGGTGCAAGGTATGGATGTGAAATCCCCGCTTATCGAAGCGTGGGGTGCCGGAAAAGGTGAAGGTCCGGGGTAACGGCCAGCTTCGGTGGTTGGGAAAGATCGTCTGACGCGGGTGGATGAACCGGATGCCGAGCTTTTCCTGTAACAGCCCGTAAAGCCCGTTGGACACGCCTTCAGGGGATGATGCGGCAAGGCGCAGCGTTGTGCCGCCGGTTGATGCGGCTGCTGTCCAGCGGTAGGATGCGTCGGGGGTCTGAAGTGTCGGATACGGCTTCGCTTGGGATGACCGGGCAGGGAAATGTCTTCTCGTCTGCGGGTCGGATAGAATGATCCTGACATCCGTTTCGGTGCCATTGAGGGTGATCGTTGCTTCGGGAAAGGCTTTTTTAAGCAGCCCGCAGCTGTCTTCAACGGCAAGTCGGGCAGGTGGATGGGCGAGGAGCGTCTGCGGGGCCTGAATGGTGATCATCAACGGCCGGGCAGTGGCCAATGATGGGATCAGAAGCAGGGCCGTTACCAGGCATGGGAGAAAGCGGATAATGCTGGACAATGATCTGCGCAAGCCCTTCCACCGCTGTTATTCTTCGGTAGCACTTCATCCTGTCCCAAATGGGGAAGAATTGTGTGCGCCTGTTGGCGACCTCCGGTTATGAGGTCCGTTCATTGACGATATCGGAGTGATTGATCATCCGGAGCGAATAGGAGCCGTTCTTTCCCCGTCCGTCCTGGCGGGTGATGATAACTCCGGGCTCATCGGGCTTGATCCAGCGCCGGCACTTCTTATTGGCATCCTCGAAATCGATGACCCGGCAATGGAAGGTCTTCCCACCCACAGTGATCTCCTCGCTCTTTATCCATGTGTATTTCCTCGTCACCACCGACAGGGTTTCAAAGTCCAGCAGGCGCAGTTCCAGGTGGTCCCCTTCCTTTTTCATGGCAACTTCCGGGCACTCCATGGTGGTGGAGTCATACTGGTTCCGATCGACGACAACGGTCCGGTTGACCCCGTTCTCCTGCACCTGCAGATGGAATTTGCCGTTGACGAGCTTTCCCTCGACGCGCCGTTTCGACTCGTTCTCCCGTTCCGTTCTCAGGTACGAAAAGGTTCCCCCTTCGCCTACCAGCGCCTCTTCGCGGTTTTCCATGGTGTAGGAGTAGACAACGAAATGTGCCTTAATGGAGCAGGTCGACACATACTTCAGAACTTTTTCGCCGCTAGCCGGGTGGTGGGAGATTGACGAGACCAGTTCGCCGACCCGTATCCCGCGGGAATAGATCTTATATCTGCTTTCTTTTGTCCCTTGGGTGGTGAGGGCCGACGAGGCGCCGAACAGCACGATCGCCAGCGCTACCGTTATGCCTTGCAGCGATTTCACCAATGTCCTTCTACGCATCAAGTCCCGTACTCCTTATTGAGGCTGGTTTGCACATATTTTACCCCGTTGTCGCATGCCTGTAACGACTGCAGGATAGAGTGGCCGTACTCAATGTCATCTTCGACACACCGGATCCGTCATGCGAATCTATGCAAAAATCCGCAATGCCCTGCTGATACTGTTGAGCAGCGGGCTTACCCCTCACAAGCTGGCGCTCACCGTTGCGTTTGGCGTTACTCTCGGCATTTTACCCGTTCTCTGGGGAACAACGCTCCTGTGTGTCTTTGTTGCCTTCATATTCCGGCTCAATCAGGCATGCATCCAGATCGTCAATTACCTGTCGTATCCCTTGCAGCTTCTGTTGCTCGTTCCATTCTACCGTCTGGGTGCACGGCTCTTTCCCCCGGCAACCGTCCACGCCGCGGCGGGAGGAGGGGCCGGGATGTCGCAGTACCTCTATCAGCTGGGGGGAGCGACGGTCAGGGCGGTAGCCGGCTGGCTGGTAATCGCACCGGGACTCGCGCTGCTGCTCTACGTTGCCCTGTTGCCGCTCCTCAGGTGGCGGCTGCGGCAGGAGCAGGCGCAGGAGGGCTGCACGGACTAAACGACCGTGTGCCGGATATCCTTCCCCTTAACCATGAAAATGACCATCTCCGCGACATTGGTGGCGTGATCGGCGATCCGTTCCAGACACTTTGAGATGTAGTTGATCTTGATGGCACGGGTAATGGTGCTGACGTCTTCCAGCATGAAGGTGAGGAGTTCACGCTGGATCTGTTCGTTCAGATCGTCGACGAATTGGTCATCCCTGCATACCTTGAGCGCCAGTTCGTCGTCGCCGCTGACGAAGGCGTCCAAGGCCTCCTTTACCATGACGCCGGCCCAGCGGGCCATCCTTGGCAGGTCGATGTACGGCTTCAGTGGCGGTTCCTCGTTCAACTCCATGACCCGTTTGCCGATATTGCAGCACTGATCGCCGATCCGTTCCAGGTCGGTAACGATCTTGAGCGCCAGGGTAAGAAAGCGCAGGTCCCTGGCGGCGGGTTGCCGGCGGGCCAGCACCTCCAGGCACTTTTCGTCTATTTCCATCTCCAGACGGTTGATTTCGTGATCAGAGGCAATGACCCTCTCGGCCAGCGGCGAGTCCCGTGCCACCAAGGCTTTGAGGGCATCGTAGATCATGAGTTCGACCTTTCCCCCCATTTCCAGGAGATTGGCGCGAATCTCGTTCAATTCGGTGTCAAACTGCTTAATCAGGTGCTGCTTTTCCATGGCGTCTCCCAGCAGGTTGCTGAAAAACAGCCATCTCGCCGCCGTCCTCACAAGCTCCTTTGTGCGGCGTAGCGCTGCTACGCCTCCGCAGGGCTTGCTGCGGGTGCGACGATCTGACTATTTTTGAGCAACCTGAGTTTATTGCGTCCTGTTAGCCGAATCTCCCGGTAATGTAATCCTCGGTCTGGGAGTTGTCGGGATTGGTGAAGATTTTGCGCGTTTCGTTGAACTCTATCAGCTCACCCATGTAGAGAAAGGCCGTACAGTCCGAGACCCGGGCGGCCTGTTGCATATTGTGGGTTACGATGACCACGGTGAAGAGCTTTTTCAGTTCGTGGATCAACTCCTCGATCTTGGCCGTTGCGATGGGGTCCAGGGCCGAGCAGGGCTCGTCCATCAGGATAACTTCGGGGTTTACGGCAATGGCCCGGGCGATACAGATTCGCTGGGCCTGGCCGCCGGAAAGGCCCAGGGCGGATTCGTGCAGGCGATCCTTCACTTCATCCCAGATGGCAGCACCCCGCAGGCTCCCCTCCACGGTCTCATCAAGGGTTCCCTTGTTATTGATGCCGGCTATGCGCAGGCCGAAGATGACGTTTTCGTAGATCGACTTGGGAAACGGGTTGGATTGTTGAAAGACCATGCCGACCCTTCGCCGCAGGTTGATCACGTCCATGGCGGGCGAGTTGATCTCCTCGCCATCGAGGGTGATGCTGCCGGCCACGCGGACGGTATCGATCAGGTCGTTCATCCGGTTGAGGCAGCGCAGCAGGGTCGACTTGCCGCAGCCCGACGGGCCGATGAACGCCGTTACCTTTTTGCGGGGGATGGCCAGATTGATGCTGTTGAGAGCCCGGGCCTGGCCATAGTAAAGGTTGAGATCACGGATGTTCAGGATGGTACTGTCGAGCAGGGGTGACTCATTGGACGCCATAATGACGGTTCTCCACTAAAAGGTTCTCGTTGTGTAACGTTTTTTCATGATGGTCCGCAGGTAGATGGCCGAACTGGAGGCTGCGATGACGATGGCCAGGAGGAGGAGCGTCGTCACGTAGACCATTGGCTTGGCAGCTTCCACGTTCGGGGATTGAAAACCGACGTCATAGATGTGGAAGCCGAGGTGCATGAATTTGCGGTCCATGTGGAAGAAGGGAAAGCGCATATCGATGGGGAGGCTGGGTGCCAGTTTGACCACGCCGACCAGCATGAGCGGCGCCACTTCGCCGGCGGCACGGGCCATGGAGAGGACCATGCCGGTCATGATCCCGGGCGTGGCCATGGGAAGCAGCAGGCGGGTCAGGGTCTGGAACTTGGTGGCCCCCAGGGAGAGCGATCCCTCCCGGATACCCTTGGGTATGGCGGCAAGCGATTCCTCGGTGGCGACGATGATGACCGGAACGGTCAAGAGTGCGAGGGTGAGGCTCGACCAGAGGATGCCGCCGGTGCCAAAGGTCGGTGTGGGGAGGCGCTCCGGATACAACAGCCGGTCCAGGCCGGACCCGATGCCGTAGACGAAAAAGCCGAGGCCAAAGACCCCGTAAACGATGGAGGGGACGCCGGCCAGGTTGTTGACGGCGATACGGACCATCCGGACCAGGAATCCCTCTTGGGCGTATTCCCTGAGATACACCGCAGCGATGACGCCAAAGGGGAGGGAAAAGAGGGTCATCAGGAGGACCATCATAACCGTACCGAAGATGGCGGGGAACAGCCCCCCCTCGGTATTGGACTCGCGCGGTTCGTCAAAAAGGAGTTCGCGCAGCCGTTCCAGGTAATACATGGTCTTGGCCCAGACCGTCATACTGTTGGGGCGGTATATTCGGACAATATCGGCAATAGGAATTTCTTTTCCCGTCCCGGCGGCGTCGGCAACTGTGACGGCGGCACGCCGCAGTTCGGTCGCTTCTCCGTTTTGCTGCTCCGCAAGCCCATCGATCCTGGCAAGCGTTTCGTCCAGTCGACCTTTCAATGCTGCTATCGTAGCTGTGTTACCCTGCCTGTCGTCATGTGAGAGCTTGGCCATCTGTTGACGAATTCGTTCTGCTTGATAAGTAAGGTCAGACACCTGCTTATCGAGTGAACTGGCAGTTTTCGATTTTCCGGCAACCTGTTTCCAGGCTGCGTCGAGACGCTGCGCCGGATCGCCGCCGGCTGCGGCCCGTTCTCCATCAACGGAGACGGTTTTGATAAAACCGTAGAAGTTGCCGTGCTCCTTTCGTTCAAGGACGATCAGGTCACTCGGGTAGCTGAGGCTGGTGATCTCGGCGCGGTCGACCCAGCGAAAATCCTGTCCGTACAGATCGCGGTTCCCTATCTTGAACTGGAGTCGCGGCGGTTGTCCCTTTTCCCTGGCTGTTATCTCCCCGGCAAGAACCGTCCCGTCTTTCAGCACTGTCCTGGCCACGCCGGCCGGCCAGAAAAAGCCCATGCCGTTGACCAGCACCACTATCACCAGTGTCAGCGTGAGGAGCAGGGTTATGCCAAGGGCCGCTGCCGTGGCAATGACCTGGGGCTCGCCTCTCAGCCAAAAGTGTTTCATCGTGTATCCTTTAAAACCTTCCGTATTTCTTGCGGAAATTTTGTCGGACCACTTCCGCTACCGTATTGACGATAAAGGTGAAGATGAAGAGGAGCACCGCCGACAGGAACAGGACCCGATAGAGGGTTCCCGCGACCGGTGCTTCGGGGATCTCAACCGCTATGTTGGCCGAAAGCGACCTGAATCCGTTGAAGATGCTCCAGTTCATGATCGGGGTGTTGCCGGTTGCCATGAGAATGATCATTGTTTCGCCAACGGCCCTGCCGAAGCCGATCATGATGGCTGAGAAGATGCCCGGTACTGCCGATGGCAGGACCACCCGCCAGGCTGTCTGCCAGCGGCTCGCCCCCAGGGCGAGGGAGGCGGCGGAAAGGCTTTTGGGCACATTGGAAAGCGCATCTTCGGCAATGGTAAAGATAATCGGGATGATCGCAAAGCCAAGGGCCAGCGATATGATGATCGAGTTTCGCTGGTCGGCACGGACCCCCAGCTGATTGTACAGCCAAAGCTTGAAGTCGCCATTGAAGAGCGCGGCCTCCAGCATGCCGCCCAGGTAATACGAGACCGCCCCGCCCAGCAGTATCGCCGGAATCAGGAAGAGAAATTCGTAGCCCCTGGTGGTCCGGTCTATCCAGGTAGCGGGCCTGATCCGCTGCCAGAACAGAATGACGATGAAGATGGCGGCCGGTATCAGCCCGATACTCAGGAAAAAGGCGACAATGGTTTTATCCAGCAAAGGTGCCAGCCAGAGTCCGGCAAGAAAGCCGATTACCACTGACGGAATGGCAGCCATGATCTCCACGGCCGGCTTGATGATGGCCTTGGTCCGCTGGTTGAGGAACTGGCTCGTGTAGATCGCGCCCAACAGCGCCAGCGGTACCGCGAAGATCATGGCGTAAAAGGTTCCCTTGAGGGTGCCGAAGATCAGCGGGGTCAGGGAAAGCTTGGGTTCAAAGTCGTCGTTGGCGGCTGAGGACTGCCAGACAAAGGCGGGCTCATTGTAGCTCTCGTACCAGACCTTGCCGAAAAGTGTACCGAAACTCACGTCGGGGTGGGGGATCTGCAGCTGCCAGACCGTCACCGCATTAGCGGCATCGATTGCCAGGAGCCCGGTTCCCTTGGCGGATAGCCCGATCTGCACCAGGGGGCTGGAGTGTTGCAGGGTGAGGAGATGCCGTTCCGAGGTCATGTGATCGACGTGCAGGGTTCCCCGTTCATCCAGGGACAGGAGGGTCTTGTCACGCTGCGAAGGGATGATGTCGATCACCTTCCCTTGGTGAGTGGACAACTGGTGGATCAGCTTCAGCCGCTTTTCGGAAAGTCCCTGCTCGGCCACGGGGAACCAGGTTGCAAAGCCGCCAGAGGCGTCCCCCACGGCGATGGAAATGTCGCCGAGGACCAGCCCCAGCGCCGTTACAGCCCTGCCGTCCGGAAATACCCGGATATTGTCGGTCAGCTGCGGTGCCCCGGCAGCGCCAAGGTCCCAGCGGAGGAGCGAGCCCCGGTCGGTACCGGCGTAGAGGTACTGACCCTTCTGATCCAGGGCAAGGGCACTCACCCGACCGGGGATCGGGTCGGTCAGTGGCGACGTGACTCTCTTGGCCGATTCAGTGCCGAAGATATCCTTGGTAATCTCCTGGCGGGTGATGGTGACGTGGCCGTCAGCCGAGAGATCGACACGGGTTGTCCCCTTTTCGTCATTCGAGCGCACCAGGGTTTTGACCGTTTGCGACGGCTGTTTCACCGGCTGCTCGACGAATGGTGCCGTAACCTCATGCCTGATGGTGCGTTTTCCCTCTCCGTCAAACCCCGGTGCGAACTTCACCTGGACCTTTGCCAGGGAACCGTCGCTCCAGAGCAGCGTGTAGCTGAGTTTGCCGGCCTTTTCAACGGAGGCGACCGTCCGCTTCCGCTCTGTGGTCGGCACTGCGGGCACACGGTCGAGGATCGTACCGTGCCGCAAATCGATAAAGGTGAAGGTGCCCGTCTCATCGAGGAGGTAGCCGGTTTCCCGGTAGTCGTCCAGACCTGCGGCGATGATCCTGGTTGCACCCAGTTCCCGGGGAACCGGGAATGAATTGACGACGTGTGCCGATGGCGGATAAAAGAGCGGCAATGCCACCTTGACGATGAGGATCAATATGCCAATGACGCTGGCCACGACCAGCAGCCCGCCGGTCTTGATGGCATGTCCGGCGATCCGGTCGCGTCGCTTGATCCGTTCGATGAGGTTTTGTTTCATTCGATAACCTGGTCAGACAAGAAAACGGCCGGAGCGGGTCCGGCCGTTTTTTGAGCACGTCGAGAATACGTCCTCTTGCTTACAGTGCCTTGAGCTGTTGATCGACGACCTTCTTGGGAAGCGGCAGAAAGCCGTCCTTGACGACGATCTCCTGGCCTTCCTTGGAGAGAATGAATTTGAGGAACTCGGCCTGGACCGGGGGAAGCGGCTTGTTCGGCTCTTTTACCACGTAAAT
This sequence comes from Geobacter argillaceus, assembly GCF_007830735.1. Taxonomy (GTDB): domain Bacteria; phylum Desulfobacterota; class Desulfuromonadia; order Geobacterales; family DSM-12255; genus Geomobilibacter; species Geomobilibacter argillaceus. The sequence goes on along the minus strand of NZ_VLLN01000024.1, from coordinate 38,903 downwards.
ATAGAGCATCCGACCAAGGGGGTATTTGCCGCTCAGGACGTTTTCATAGTTCGGAGCATAGGCCTCGGCACCGTCCTTCTCGGCAAGAGCGATCGCCTTCACCCCGGAGGTCCGGTAACCGATCCCGGAGTATCCCATACCGTTCCTGTCCTTGGTCACCCCTTGCACGACGGAGGCGGAACCGGGCTGCTCCTTGACGGTATCCTTGTAGTCACCCTTGGCAAGGGTGTGCTCCTTGAAGTAACCATAGGTGCCGGAGGCGGAGTTACGGCCGTAGAGGCTGATCGGTTGTTTGGCGAGTTTGCCGGTAACTCCCAGCTGATCCCAGGTGGTGATGTCGGTCGAATGGCCACGCTTGCGGGTCTTGGAAAAGGCGGCGTCGACCTTGTCGAGGGAAAGACTTTTGACCGGGTTGTCCTTGTTCACGAACACGGCCAGTGAGTCAAGAGCCACGCCGACTTTGGTCGGCTTGAAGCCGTATTTTTTCTCCAACTGGTCGATTTCGCTGCTTTTCATCTCGCGGGACATGGGACCGAATTGGGCCGTGCCTGCGATAAGGGCCGGCGGCGCCGTGCTGGATCCCTTACCTTCAATCTGGAGGTTCACGTTGGGGTATTTTTTGTGGAACCCTTCGGCCCACATGGTCATCAGGTTGTTGAGGGTGTCGGAACCGATGCTGTTCAGGTTGCCTGAGACACCAGCGGTCGATTTGTACTTGGGCAGCTTGGCATCAACCTTGAGCGCTTCCGCTGCAGCGAGGCTGACGGTAGCCAGTAGGCACGTCGCCACAATCAAGCTGATTTTCTTGATCATTTTTTGATCTCCCATTAGTTTGAGTTACCCGATTTCACTCGGACGCACTATAGCGAATAAGTGCTACAAATCCGTTACGACTGCGTAGTAGTTCCGTTAAAGGTTCAGGAACTGACTGCCTTTTTGAGGGAAAAGGTGAAGGTAGTCCCCTGGATCGGGTTGTTGGCGACACGGACGGTGCCACCGTGGAGTTGGACGATATGCTTGACAATGGACAGACCGAGGCCGGTACCCCCCTCGTCCCTGCTTCTGCTGGCATCTACCCGGTAAAAACGTTCAAAGATCCTGGAGATACTCTCGGGAGGGATACCCGGGCCGGTGTCAGAAACTGACACGTTCAGTTGACCCTCCTCCTCGGCAACATTTATGGAGACGCTGCCTTCGGCGGGGGTGTATTTAATGGCATTATCCAGGAGATTGACCAGTACCTGTTCCAACCGACCCTGGTCGGCCAGAACCTGCGGGAGCTCACCGGTCGGAGGGATAACGGTGATCTTTTTGGCCGCTGCCTTGGCTTCCAGCAGGGAGCAGGAGCGGCGGATGGTACCTTCAAGGGAAATCTTCTGCAACTGCAGGGAAAAGGTTGCCGACTCCAGTTCTGAGAGGCTCAGGAGGTCACCGATCAGGCTGGCCAGTCGCTCGGCATGATTCTGGATAATCTCAACGAACCGGATGGCACGCGTGGGGTCTTGGGAGATGACCCCATCCAGGAGCGTCTCGGCGTACCCCTTGATGACCGTAACCGGGGTGCGCAGTTCGTGGGAAACATTTGCGACAAAGTCCTTGCGTACTTTTTCCAACCGCTTCATGTCGCTGATATCGTGGAAGACCGCCACCACCCCCCGTAACTCCTCACCGGTTTGAAGCGGTACCCAGTGAGTGCGGATCGTTGTTTCCACCGGCATCTGGATGGTGATCTCCTCCTGCAGTTCGTTTCTGGTCCGGGTTACCAGCTTGTAGGAGTCATTGAGTGTCGGGTGACGGGAGATGTCGATCAGCGGTCTGCCGACAATGGTGTCGTGCACCCCGAACAGTCCGCAGAAGGCGGGGTTTACCAGGGAGATGGCACCCTTGCCATCCGTAACCATCAGTCCTTCTCCCATACCGCGCAGGATGGCATCCAGACGGTCCTTTTCCGACGAGAGCCTGCTGAGCTCGTTTTCCAGTCGCCCGGCCATTTCGTTCATAACCCTGGCCAGGTCCCCAAGTTCATCGCGCCATTCCACGGGCAAGCGACGGTGAAAGTTGCCACGGCCAATTTCAGTGGCAATGGCTGCAACCTGTCGCAATGGTCGGGAGGTGATCTGTGAGAGTAGCGTGCTGAAGACCGCTGCCAGGACCAGCGCCACCAGCAGGCTAATCCCCATGGTCGTTTCCATGCCATCAGTAGCTTTTTTAACCACCACCGTCAGGGGGAGCGCCAAGCGCACAATAGCTCCCTGTGTCGCACCAACAGCCAGTGGGACTGCTGCATAGAGCATGTCGGTCCTGAGGGTTGCCGAGTAGCGGGTGGCACTGCCGGTGCCCGATCGCCTGGCCTCCAGCACTTCCGGGCGGGTAGCGTGGTTATCCAGGGCTGTCAGACCCTGCTCGGGTACCTCGGAGTCGCCGACCACCTTGCCATCCGGAGCAATTATGGTCACCCTGGCGTTCACTGTTCGACCAATCAGTGTTGCCACACGCGGCGCGTCGCGGTGCAGGTCGGCAATCTCTCGGCCGGCCACGACTGACGCCAGTCTGACTTGGTTGACCAGGTTGTCCCGCTGGGTGGCAATGATTGAGGTGGGAAGGGCGTGGTGGAGATACCCATAGAGTGTCCCGGTCATAACTGCCAGCAGCAGGAGGTAAGTGGCCAGCAGTTTGGCGCGGATCGAGAATATCATCATGCCTCCATTTTGTAGCCGAAACCGCGCACGGTCTTGATCAGGTCGCCGGCCATTCCCAGCTTGTTCCGCAGGCGAGTGATGTGTGTGTCCACGGTACGGGAATCGGCCGTATGGCTGTACCCCCACACATCCCTCAGGAGGGAATCACGGCTCTGCATCCTTCCGAGACGTTCGGCCAGGGTGAGCAGGAGCTTGAACTCCGTAGTGGTCAGGCTCACCTCTTCGCCGGCCACCGCCACCAAGTGCCGGGAGGTATCGATGACCAGATTCCCTATACTGATGATCTTGGCGTCCGATTGCTCCGGCGAGGTCCGACGAAGAATCGCCCTGATCCTGAGCAGCAGTTCCCGGGTGGAGAACGGTTTTACCAGATAATCGTCGGCCCCCACCTCAAAGCCGACAACCCGGTCAATCTCCTCACCCCTGGCCGTCAGCATGATGATCGGGATGCCAACCGTGGAGGACTGCTTGCGAAGGAGTTTGCAGACCTCGGTACCGTTCATTTCGGGCAGCATGAGGTCCAGGATCACCAAGTCGGGCAGTTCACTTGTCACTCGTTCCAAGCCGGCCTTGCCGTCCAGTGCGATGCTGGTCTGGAACCCTTCCTTCTCCAGGTTGAAGGCCAAAAGCTCGGCCAGATCCCGCTCGTCTTCGATGATTACAATTTTCATGGGTCACCTATGGTGTTTTAGGTAACCGTAGCAAACCAATGTTACAAACAGGTGACCGTTGGGGTGAGAGTTTGTGAATTATAACGATTATTCCCGACAATACCCCATGATCACGATGGTTTCAGTTCCAAGGCAGACTTTGCAGTTTCAACATACCTTTTTCCCGACTGCAACACAGGTGTAACGACCCTGTGGGAGAATGCAGTGCAAACAGATGGGAGGAGGAACCGATGAGAGCTGCTTTGATGCCACTGGTTGAACGGACCATCCGGAGGAACCAGGTCGTGCTGAAAGTTACCGGCAAGGCCACCGCAATGCTGCGCAACCTGTCCCTGAAGCCGTATACGCCGAAGAGACGTACCCGTGAGTTCACTGCCGCTAATGCCTTGCCGAGCCTGCATGCGGTCAGAACCACCATTTTCCGGGAAAAGGGGGAGGGGACCATACCGACCATTGTTATCGCCGGTTTTGTCCCGGACGCCACCGAGGTGATCGAGTTCCAGCGCCCGCTCCTCAAAGAATTCGGCTCCATCTACTATCTGAACTATCCCCGTACCGGCTTTTCCCTCCCCCTGTTCTTTGCCCAACTGGCCGATCTGGTGGTGGAGATTAACCGTCAGGGTGAGCGTCCGGTCCTTTTCGGCGTCAGCTTCGGTGCCGGCCTCATCGTCAAGTTCATGCGCGAGGCGTTTCCCCATGAGAAGCTGCAGATCAGGGGGATAAGCCTGGTGAGTCCGGTACTCTGCAAGGATGACCTGGTCCGGCCCGGGGGTGAGAAAGGGGGTGGGGTAAGGATGCTGGAGAGTAATCTGCGTCGCATACTGCAGGCACGGTCCGACGACAAAAGCGGCATCGAGCGGCAGATCGAGCGGGCACGGCGCGGCTTCGTCGGCCTGTTCGAGGCCGGCGCCGGCAACCGGCGGCTGACCGGCCGGCACCTGGCCATCAGGAAAAAGATCTTCGACGTCCTGGAAAAGACCCCGGCCATTGGGGGGTATGAACGGGTCCTTGCTCTGCAATCGTTTCAGGAGCCGGGCGACGGGCCTCTGTTTGGCGGGCCGGTTCTGACCCTGCTGGCCGAAGCGGAGGAGAACCTGTTGGTGCCAAGCTCGCCGACCCTGGCCCTTTGCCGTGACCGGGAACGGTTCAGCCGCTTCTTTCCCCATGGTATCTGCCGTCGTGTTTCATCCGGCACTGACGACGACCCGGTTGCCCACGCCTCGCTGATCTTTCACCATCAGTATTACAATCCACTGCTGGCGTCATGGTACAACAGGCTGACCGCTCCCAAGCTGTTTGCTGCCATCTGAATTACAAGGATCGCTTTCATGCACCATCTTCTGAGACACGTGGCATCCCCCCTGGTCAAGCAGGGCGCCGGGCTCTTTGCCAAACGGTTTGAGCGGCGGGACCCGCTCGCTGCCCAGCAGGCACTCTTTGCCATGCTGGTCCGCCAAGCCGCTTCGACCCGTTTCGGCAGCGACCATGGCTTCGCCGAACTGGTAAAGCTTCCCTATCCCCTGGCCTATGAACGGTTCAGGCGCCAGGTGCCGATCAGGACTTACGCCGACTTCTGGCAGGAGTACTTCGGCCCGTGCTTCACCGACGACGGGGGAGGTAAAAGGCTGCTCCTGGACGATGTGACCTGGCCGGGGAGGATTCCGCTCTTTTGCGAGACCTCGGGCACCACGGCCCCCACCAAGTTCATCCCTTTTTCCCGTGAAATGTTCGCCGCCAACAAGCAGGCTGCGTTCGATCTGACGGCCAACTACCTGGCCCGCACCCCCCGCAGCCGGCTTCTGAACGGCCGTCTGCTCTACATGTCCGGCAGTACCCTGCTCAGCTCACTGGGAGACGAGATCCAGAGCGGCGACATGAGTGCCATCACCCTGCGCTACGCGCCGGCAATGCTCCGTCCCTTTGTGGCCCCATCCCCGGAGGTATCGGCTCTGCCGTGGGAAGAGAAGCTGGACGCCATGGCAGAGCTTCTCCTTGCCAACCGCGACATTACCGGCATTTCCGGGGTGCCGCCATGGATACTGCTGCTGCTGAACCGTTGTCTGGCACTGGGAAAAGGGCCGGTGCCGGAACTGTTGCCCGGCCTGGAATTGATCATCCATGGCGGCACCAGCATGAAACCGTACCAGCGGGAGTTCGCGGAACTGTTCGGGAGCAAGCAGCCGAATTTCCTGGAACTGATGCCCTCATCGGAAGGTTTCATGGGGTTTCAGGTGTCAGGCGAGCGGGAGATGCGGTTTACCCCCTACTATGGCGTTTTCTTCGAGTTCGTACCCTTTGCCCAACTGGACGACCGCGGTCGGCCAGCCGCCGATGCCTGTGCGGTACCCCTGGCAGAAGTCAGGATCGGCGAGCGGTATGCAGTGCTCATGTCCACCTGCGCCGGTCTGTGGCGCTACCATATCGGCGACACCCTCCGCTTTACCGGGACCGAACCCCTGACGTTCGAATTCACCGGTCGCGACCGCTTTCTCGACCGCTTCGAGGAGAAGGTGACGCAAGGGGAGGTGGAGCAGGCGGTGGCCGAACTCAACGCCATTGCCGGTGTCGAGGTGGCAGAATTCATTGTCGGGCCGGATATCGATACCAGGCGCCACCTTTGGGTCCTGGCGATGAAAGGGGTCGTACCGCCGGCCGAGAAGTTGGCACTGCTCCTGGATAACTACCTGATGATCCAGAATGCCGACTATGCGACGTTCCGCAGTCAGGGGCGGGTCAACGCGCCGCTGGTGCTGACCGTCGGCCAGGATCTGATCTACCGCTGGTCGAAGGAGGTGCGGGGTAAGCTTGGGGGGCAGAGCAAGATTCCCCATGTGGACCCGACCCTGGATGGCGAACTGGTACGGAGCCTCGCCAGCTATGCGGGCTGCGGCGTGTTTTCTGAATCGCAGGGTCGCCTTAGGATTGTCAGGGTGTGAGGAGATACTTTTGCCAGGCAGGGGATTTCCTCATCCCCCGATTTTTCTATGTTGTGCCGTTTTATGAACTGGCGAGATATTCGTTCACTTTTGCACGAAGTGCGGTGATGTCCCCTTTGCATATATATCCTTGAGCACCACGGGCCGCGACGAGCTCTTGCAATGTCTCTTCATCATTGGATGAATAGAAAAGAATCGGCGTATGCATTTCACCGCAGATCGGTTTGATGATGTCGGCAAGATTCGCGCCGGAAAGCGCCGGCATGTTCACGTCGAGCAGGAGCAGATCCGGCCTGACATCCTTCAGTCGGTTTGTTGCGCCGAATGAGCCTTGATGGGTAATCACCTCGATCCTGTCGCTGCAGAGCAGCTCCCTTGTCGTGTACAGGTGGATGTCGTCGTCATCTATAACCATTATGGTCTGTTTACGCTGCATGGCTGTGAACTCCTTTATTTTCGTTATGTTCCCATGGCATTGAAAGACTGAATGTCGAACCGTTGCCATAGCTGCTGGTGACGGAGATGCATCCTCCCAGGAGCTTCGCAATGTTCTTGCTGATTGTCAGGCCGAGACCGGTGCCTTCATGGGTCTTGGTCGTTGCATCCTCGACCTGACCGAACGCGCTGAAGATCAGTTGAAGGTCTTCTTCCCTGATACCGATTCCGGTGTCACGGATCTGGATCACGACTCTCTCTTCGAGGATGTCAAGGCACATTTCAATGGAGCCGCGTTCGGTGAATTTTGCCGCATTACTCGTCAGATTCGTCACTATCTGCCGCAGTTTGATCGCGTCCGTACATACGATCACCGGTTCAGCGGGCGCCAGGACACGGACGGTCACCGGTTTCTCCCCAATGAGAACACGGGTTGTCTCTGCAATTTCATGGAGTAACGATCCAACTTCGACCGTCTGGTGCGCCACTTCCATCCTTCCCGCTTCAATCTTCGACAGATCAAGGATATTGGTGATAACGGCCCTGAGATTCGTAGCCGTTGAGATCATGAACGACAGGCGCTCCTGTACCTGCTCCATTGATCCCTTGTCAGCCGCCAACCGCAGCAGTTCGGCCAGACCGATGATGGCATTCACGGGCGAGCGGAGTTCGTGGGTGACGTTGGCCAGAAACTGTGCCTTTACCTGATTGATCCTTTCCAGTTCCTTCGCCCGGGTTGTTGCCATCTCTTCCTGCAGGATGCTGCGGGACAGTGCATTGCTCTGCTCTAACACGAGCCTCTTTACGGACAGAAGACCGACGTAGGTTCCGTCTGCTTTCGCTACGATGATCTCGTCGTAGATGTTCTGCGGCGACCGTGCGAAGGCCTTTTCGATGACCTCGTCGAGCAATTCGTTGTCGCTGACGATCAGGGGGGACGTGTCGGCTATGGTAATGATCGGCTCACGTGCAAAGAGTTCGTTACCGTATCTACGGGACAGGGTAAAGAACAGTTTCGTCCGCGTAATGAGACCCCGGGGCATCACCCCGTCTACCACGGCCAATGCCTCCAGGTTAGGGGAGCTGAACAGACGGTCGGAGACCTCGCTCACAATGGTCTGAGGTGTCACCCGGTCGCTCGATGCGATCAGTTCTCCGACCTGAATCACGCTGTTCTGGGTGGCTGTCGGCATTGTGTATCTCCGAAACTTCTGTCTGTCTGCTTTCCTGTTGCGTAGCTTCATCTGTTTGCTCGTGCAGTTAGGCTATTCGGATCGGTTTGCCGGTGCTTGAGTTACGACTGCGTGAATTGTTGTGGGAAGTACATTGAAGTTGCGATGCGAAGAGGCGTCTTTTGTTTGGATATACACAAAGCCCCCGATGATTGCCTTCTGTATTGTTACAGTTGTGTGACAATTGATGCGACTGAGGTATTCCTGTTATGCATTCCGTTGAAAAGGACAAATCGTGTGGTTGACTATACAAAATGTTTCCATTCTGTCCGTGTCATCCGCTTCATAGTAACGAATCCGGTCTTGCTTCTGCTCACATAGTGTAACAACGTACGTCATGAGCATTAGAGGGTAGGGCATGGCATTCTCCGAATTGGTTTCCATCGACCGTATCCGTAACCACATCCGGGCACTGGAAGGGGTTCGCCATCCCGTTGCCGCGCCCGGGGCACTGGCGCGTTCGGCCGACTATATAACCGCCCATCTCATCTCTCAGGGATATGAGGTGGCGAATCACCTTTTTCCGGACAATGGCCATCAGTTCAGGAACGTTATAGCCACACGCCGTTGCCTCGGTCGTCATCAGGAGCGGGTTATTCTCCTGGCCCATTACGATACGGTTGCGACGACTCCGGGCGCCGACGACAACGCCAGCGGGGTAGCGGTAATGCTGGAGGTGGCGACCCTGCTCTCTCAGCTCCGGTTTGAGCGGACCATCCAGTTCATCGGGGTGAGTCTCGAAGAAAACGAACGGGAGGACGATCCGGAATCCGGCACCCGGGGAAGCCGGGCACTGGCGTCCCACGCCCGCGCGAACGGCTGGCACATTGAGGGGGTCGTGGTGCTCGAATCGGTGGCCTTTGCCGGGGATCGGGTCGTGCAGACCGTTCCGCCCGGAGTTCCTGTCCCGGTTCCCGAGTCCGGGAACTTCATTGCCGTGGTCGGGAACGAGCGGTCAGCGGATCTGGTGGACGGTTTCTCGCGGGCGGTCAAGCGGCAGGGGGACGGTCTTCCCTGCGTCACCCTGACGGTCCCCGGCAACGGGGAACTGCTCCCGGACAGCAGGCGTTCGGACCACGCCCCATTCTGGGACGAGGGGTACAGGGCGGTCATGGTGACCGACACCACGAACTTCCGCAATCCCCACTATCACCGGCCGACCGATACCCTGGAGACACTGAACATGGAATTTGCCGCCAGGGTCTGCAGCGCAACCGCTGGGCTCATCGCGGAGATGGCACGGCCCCGGTCGTAATGTTTCCGCACGCCAACACGTTCCGGGAGGTTGCATATGAAGATAGCCGCCCCGCATCCATTGCATGATGGCGCTGAGCCCTCCTACGAATTTCGCAGTGACCACCGCTTTTCGCCCGGGGTACAGCGGGTCTCCCGGCTTTTTACCTCCATCATCCCCTGCGTTACCGGTGTCGGCTGTCTATACCAGGCGGTTGCAGCGGCCCGGGATCGGCGCGTCTATCCTCCACCGGGCCATCTGCTCGATATCGACGGTTGTCGGATGCATCTGCTGACGGCCGGCTCAGGCAACCCCACGGTCGTCCTGGAGACCGGACTCGGTGGGATGTCCTCCGCATGGGGATGGATACAGCCGGAAACGGCAAAGTTCAGCCGGGTCGTTTCCTATGATCGGACCGGCCTGGGCTGGAGCGAGGCGGACACCGCTCCAAGAACGGCCCAACTTGCCGTACGCCGGTTGCGCGACATCCTGCGTCGCTCCCGCCTCTTGCCACCCTATGTCCTGGTCGGTCACTCCATGGGGGGGCTGTTCATGCGGGTCTTCGCCGACCGGCACCCGGAAGAGGTGGCCGGAATGGTGCTGGTGGACGCCGCCCACCCGGACCAGCACCTGCGAAGCCCCGCCATCGACGTGCATATGCGTTCCGGCTTTCGCATCCTGAGAGCAGTCCCCTTGCTGGCGCGACTGGGATATGTCCGCCTCACCGGGCTCTTCAACGCCTGGGCCAAAGGGCTCCCCCCACGGCAGGCCGCAGAGGCCGAGGCATTCCTCTCTTCGTACCGCCATCTCCGGACGACGCGGGATGAGTCGCTCGCCTGGGAGGCTCTCTGCACGGAAGTACGCGCTACGGGAGGGTTGGGGGGTACCCCCCTGGCGGTGGTGACGGCCGGGAAGGACGTCCTGCCCGGTCAACCTGAACTGCAGGCAGAACTTGCCGCACTCTCCGGCGACAGCATCCATCTGACTGTCAGGGGAGCCGACCATGTCTCGCTGGTTACCCGGCGCGAGCACGCCCAGTCGGTGGTGGAGGCGATCCGCCACGTGGTCGGGAGAGTGATGTCACGTGGACAAAAATACTGAAATCCCCGCTGCCGTACGACGCTGATCTCCCGGTCGTATGAATGGCGTCTTGACAAATGTGCCTCATGCCGGGAAAATGTCCCCTCATCCCGACTTCTGTCCGCAGTACCGGAGACGATGGGCATGGCAAAGATCATCGGCGTCATTCAGGCCAAGGGTGGGGTAGGCCGGTCGACAATCGCCACCAATCTGGCCGCGGTTTTCTCTCAGGACCGACGAACCGTACTGGTTGACTGTGATATGCCGCAGGGGACCAGTGCATCCTGGTTTACCCTCCGGCAGTCCGAGGTTCCGTCGGACAAGCTGCTTCTCACCACTGCCGGGAATCACCGGGAGCTGATAACTCGCCTGAAAAGCCTTGCCGACGACACCTCCTACGTCATCATCGACGGTCCCCCACGGCTTGCGGAAATGACCCGGGCCATCATGATGCTGAGCACCCTCTGCCTGATCCCTCTGGGGCCAAGCGCCGCCGAGATCTGGTCAACGGTTGATCTGCTGAAAACCATTGACGAAGCCGGCCATCTCAGGTCGGACCTGGACGTTCGCCTGGTCTGGAACCGCTTCCGCGGCCATACCCGCGAAGCCCAGGATATCTGCACATCCGTTTGCACGGAAATCCCTTTGAAGACATTGAATGCACGGTTTGGTTACCGTGTGGCCTATAGCGAGGCGCTCGCCAGGGGGCTTGCGGCTGATGAATGGCTGGACCGCCACGCCCATGGAGAGGTCCGCGAACTGGTTGCAGAGATACGACAGATTCTTGGAGAAAAAGGGCCATGACGAAGGAACGGAAAAAGCCGACCGTGACCAAGCCGGTAATCGATGAAGAGGCTGTGCTCCGCTTTGCCGAGGGGGGGGCTGCCGGTCAGGGAAATGGGGATGCCCGGCAGGATAAAGGAGAGTTGATCCCCATTACGGTGCCGGTAAAGAGGGAGCTCTATGCCGCCCTGGAACGGGAGGCTGCCCGCAAGAAACGGACGGTCGAGGAGTTTGTCCGCCGTCTTCTGGCAAAGCACTGCGGCTGAAAGATGAAGAAGCTCAGCCGGCTATATCCGGTGCTCCTCCACATGAAAGTGCATGGTGGCCCCGGTTACCGTGCTTCTGCCCGTGTACAGGAATATGACCACCCACAGGAGTTCCAGGAGCAGCAAAGGTGTCGGTCCCCACAGGGCCGCAGCACCCTTCGCCAGCTCGGGCAAAGCCGCTGCCGGGCCCTTCAGTATCGGCAGGAGCAGCCAGCCATAGGCGACGCTGATCACCGCCATGAACTGGTACGCCGAGATGGTTCCCCCACCGCGATAGTCGTCCCGCAGGAACTCGGAGAGTACCCGCCACCCCTGGGTCACGGTCAGTGCCAGCAGAAAACTGGCCGAAAACATCCCCCTGCCGAAGAGGGCTATCCCCACCAAGCCGCAGACGGTATAAATGACCGCGGTCATCCCTTGCACCGGCAGGACCTTCACCCCTTCCAGGCTGCCGGCATAGGCGGCCTTCTTAGTGGCCCCGTAAAAGACCGTGCTGTACCTACCGAAGATCCTTGCCAGGAAAGGAGGGGCCGCGGTGAGCGGTTTGCCGTAACAACAGCCGAAACTGAGGCAGGCCAGTCTGCCCAGCCCTTCGCCGAAGCCGTAGCCGATGGTAATGGCAGCGATGATTGCCGCTGCCGGCACCTCCACCCCCAACGACTTTCGGAGAAAGCTGCTGCCGGCCATGGCGACCCAGGGGGCGACCAGCGTGCCGACAAAAACGGCACCGCCGACGGTGAAGGTGTTGGCCTTCCTTTCCACCAGGCGGGCCACCAGGCGGGACGCGGGCACGCAGACCACGAGCATGGCAAAGAGCATGGCAAAGCTGGCCCGGGCCGGCAGGCCGATTGCGGCGAAGAGGCCGAACGCGATGCCGGTCGCCACGACGTAGGCATTGGCCGACAGGATGCCATACCAGGTCAGGTTCACACCGCGCCACGAGCCGGTGTTGTCCTTGGTCAGGGGGACCGCTGCCGCGATCTGCCAGCGCTCGGCCGGCAGGAAGCGGACCCCCCACCAGAGATAGCCCGCGCAGCAGACGGCCAGCATGGCAACCAGAAGCATATCGTTCATACGGCACCTCCCCGGGCGATCAGCGAGCGAACCTGCAGATCCGTTTCGACCAGCGGGATGTTGAACCCCTGTGAGAACCGGCTTTTCACATCAACACGCCTCATATTTTGCAGCAGGTCGTCGGCAAATTCGATCCTCCCGGGCTGGAAGATGAGAATGTCGGTGCTGCTTCCCGGTCGATAGAGACTCTTTGGCTGTCCCTTGCGCAGAAACTGGCCGGTCGAGACCGGAACCGGGTTGGTGTACTCTTCGGTTGAGTAGCATTGGACAATCTCGCCGATCATCAGCGCCACCACCTCGATCATTGCCACCAGTCCGACCCGGGTCCCCCCCGGGACATCGGTGTCGATGATCGTCACTACGCGTCGGTTTTTTGAGAAAGGGGTCGCCATCGCAACGACCGCGGCCGGATTGCAGGAATGGTAGGCGCCGTCCAGCTCGAAGATATCGCTGACAACACCGGCAACAGGTGTATGGTTGTAATGGTACTTGTCCGGGGTCAGCCGGAAAACGGCGAAGTCTCCGCCGCTAAACTGGTTATGCCAGTTGGTTTTTTCACCGAGCAGTTCCTCGAAGGAAAAGAACTTTCCCTTAACGAAGATGCTGGAAGAGTCACGGAACGATCCAACCAGGACCCGCGCATCGGCAGGTGAGACCACGGCCCCGGTCTCTTCAGGCATGGGCCGGTGTTCCCAGTAACGGATCCTGCGCTCAAAGACCTTGCGCGGCGTATCCAGGCTCTCCGGCGGATCAAGGCACTCCGCAAGGTCGATACCGCACTGCGACATGAATTCCTTCTGCCGCGAAACCTTGCCGATGAACGGCGCATCGTAGTTGACGAATGCCAGCAGATCGCTCATGCGGGCGCTGGTGAGGAGCCGGAACAGGATCGGTGCATTCTCCCTGGCGCCATGATACAGCAGCTTTACCAGGTGGTCAGCGATAAGCTTCTCGGTATGCACAGTGCCGGTTCGGCGTTCCACATACTGGTGCAACGACTGAATCATGAGATCATGTTCTCCATGGTACGTTCGGCGGCACGGCTGTCGTGATGGACGGAGAGCAGGAGCAGGTTGACGAGGTGAGTAAGGGTGCCGCTGTCGAGCCGCTCCCGGAGGAGGTCATCGCGGCATGCGGCCAGAAAGGAGCAGGCCCCACCGGTGGGGAGGCCATGCAGGAACTGCCGCGGTTCGGCATCCCCCGCATCTGCCGATTGCTCCAGGCTGAGCAGGTCGTCTGCCAGGTATCCGAGTGCTTCGACCAGATGTTCGTGACGCAGCCGTTCCCGGTAGTAACGTTCGGCACCACTGTTGAATTCCCCGGCGGTGACTGCCATCGGGTTTTTGGCGCCGATCTCGTCCAGGATGCCGGCAGTCAGGCGGCCAGCGGCAGAACGCTCGTCCGGGTGCTCCAACCGACCTTCCAGGTCGGCCAGAGTCCCTTCGAGCCCAAGGATCTCCACCAGGTCCGCCCCTTCGTTCCGGATAAAGGCCACCAGGGCACGACGGTAGTCGGCCACGGTGACCCGCAGATAGCCGGGATAGCGACGGCTGGCACGCGTTTCCCTGGTCAGCGATAGAATTCGCCGCAGCAGGGTGTTGCCGGTCTGTTTGCGGACGAAAAACGTGGGGATACCGATGGCTGCGGCGAAAAAAATCTGCCGCCGCTCGCTCTCGATTGATGGGTCGTCGGGGATATCACCATGATGCAACTCCCCCTTAGCCATCAGTTTGTAGGCCAGGGAGGTCACCAGCAGCTGCAGATCTACCGCCCGCGCCATATCGGCTTCAAAGCGGGCAAAGAGACTGTAGTGGCGTCCCTCGAAGCCGGAGAAGCCCATGACCCCGAATTCCCGCAATTTGTAGAGCAGATAGACCGACATCTGACTGTCGAACACCCCGAGTTCGTTCAGGTCCTTACGCAGCTTGTCACCGTTGCCCAGCCGGCCGTCCAGCGCCGGGCTGCGGGGAGTGCTGAGCAGGCAGACCAGGTAATCGATCAGCCTGAAATCCGGGACAAAGTCGCCCTTGAGTCCGAACATGCCGCTGATCATCCGGTCGAGCCAGGGTGGGCCAAAGGGGGTGACCGGCTGGCCGAACACCGACAGGCTGGCTTTTTTCTTCCAACGCCGCCAGATCATGCGCAGGTGGGTATAGTCCAGTTCATGGGGGAGAAAGCCGAGGGCACGCTCGGGGTGGAAGTCGGTATAGCCGAGCCGGTACGGGGCAGCGCTGTAACTGCCGACGAACAGGGGGAGAAAGTGCTCCACCTGCTTGATGGCCAGATCCCCCAGCTGCTTCTCGTTGCCTGCCGAAAAGCCGGAATCACCGTTCGCCAGCAGTTTGCCAAGACGCTGGCTCCCCAGGCTGACGTGCGTGCCGTTGTTGGCCAGGCTGACATTGGAGAGCGAAGGGAGTACCACCAGGTTGTTGACGATGATCCCCGCCTCGCGCAGCTTGGCGACGGCATTCAGTTGGCTGCGGGAAAGCACCTGGTGGCAGAGGTGCATGTACCGGTATTTATCCTCCCCGCGGTCCCAGCCGGACAGGCAGGGGCTCATGAAGAGCTCCCGGTAGAAGGAGTCGGAGATCAGGCCGTTGAGCTCTTTCTGGCGGACCGGCGGATGGGGGGCAAAGTAGATGAGGGCACGCTGACCACTCTCCCGCAGACAGAAATGTTCGTTGGCGTACATCAGCAGCAGATGGGTGAAGAGAAACCTTTTGGCTGCTTCCCTGGCCAGGGCGGAACCTGTTCCCGTCTTTTGCCGCAGGGGGACCACGTGAAAGGAAAAGGTCTCCGGCGAGGTGTTGTCGTTGAGGTAGTGCGCCATGAGACGCCGGCCCGTTTCGGCAACCTCGCGGGGAAGAGCCGGCTGGCTTCCGAGGATATCGGCCAGGGCCAGCTTCAGCAGATAACTGACCGGCAGTCGGAGCAATTCCTCGCCATCGGGACCGATCGTTGTGAAGCGATTGGCGTCGCTGCGCCGTCCGGCAGCGACATTACGCTTATCAGCCAGCAGATCACGCTCGAACACCTGTGCGGCAAAGGTGGAGAGCACGCGGCGTGGGAACCGGACCCAACTGTTTTCCCATACCTGCTCATCGTTATCGGCGAGGAAACGCTCCAGGTCGGTGATCAGCCTCTTCGGCGCCTCGCCGGCTGCCGCACGCTTGGCAATATTGACAAAATAGTCCGAGTGCTCGATCAACAGGGGGAGGTCGACGCTTTCCCGGCGACCGGCCACGGCTACCTGCATTTCCGTTTCGGAACCAGCTGTTGCATCGCCTGAAGCAAACGGCAGGCGTTCATAATCGGGATTGCCGCTTCTGTCTGACCAGCTGAGCCTGATCATCAACTCCCGCATGGAGAGCAAGGGAGAGAAAGTGGCAGGGGGGCGCCCTTCTTGTTCTGGTGTGATCAATGTCAATGCTGTGTTGTGGTGCACGTCATTCCTCGGAATTCGTCTTTAATGAGCAATATACACGGTCTCTGTTAACGTACGGTTACAGAGAGGTGAAACGTTAGCAACAATCGGCATCTGTGCGGGCTGTTGCACAAAAATAATCTGAAATGATACTGTCGGGCGGGTTGATTGTTACAATTGTGTGAAATGTTGGTGTTTGGAATGAATTGCAATGAGTTCCGGTTGCATCATCACCAAACGTCAGTTAAATTTTAAATTTATAAGTAGAAGGGATCTCACATCACACGGCACATTCATTAAGGAGAGTGAGCACTATGAAGGCACCTGACAGGGAGTTGCTGCAGTTGAAAGGGGTCGGCGAGATCCTGGGCAAGCGTTTCATCGAGGCAGGGCTTGATTCCTGTGCGAAGATCGTCGAGGCGGGTGTGGATGGTCTCAAGCGCATCAAGGGGCTCAACCCCCGCATTCTTGATTCCCTACTTGAGCAGGCTGGCCAGGTTGCAGCTGTTGCAACGGTCAACAGGGAAAATCGCGTGAATGAGCTTAAACAGTCCGTCGTAGGGTTGCGGGAGACGGTGCAGGGGCTCGTGACAGCATCCCGAGAGCGTTTCCCCAAAGATTTGTCCGGCAGGAAGGGACGTGCATTGACCAAGGATCTGGTGAAGATCATGGACGCCCTTGACGAAATCGAAAAGAAACTTCCCAAAAGGCTCACGCGGGCCGGCAAGGGGTTACTCAAGGCAGAGAAAAGGATGAGCTGTCTTACCGACGCAACCTTGCCCAAAATATCAAAGGGGTTGAAAAAGGCCCGAAAGTCATTGCGGCGGGTGTTGGCATGATGGTGAGCCGCGACAAGGGCTCGAAGACGGGTCACGATGAAACCGGGGACGAGCTGGTCAATGAGTTGAAGTACTTGCGCAGCGTCATACGTGACGTCGGCGAGGGATACATTATCCGCAAGGAAGGTGAGATTGAAGCCCTTCTCGGATATCTGGGCGCGTTGCCGCCACGAGCGGTGAGACAGATGTCGCGAGGCTGGCTCAAAGAGATGCGCAACCTGCCCGTCAAACCGTCCAAGGGACGTCTCAAGGACCTGAAGCGGATCGACATGCTTCTGGAAGATCTGCTTGATACGGTTATCGAACTGCAGGACAATACCAAGCCCAAACGACCCAAGGCAAAAAACGGACAGTGTGCTGCGATTGAGTGCGGTTTGGGGCAGGGGGAGGCGGCATAACGAAGGATTGCTCACCGAATTTTCATATTTTTCGATCTGTTGCAACATAACTGCAACATGCGTCTGCTATGGTGAACTAAATTAATAAGTCATCAAATGCGGAGGAGAGTTATATGAAAATTGTTCCCAGGGGAGATTACTACGTTTGGCACTGTGAATGGTGCGACAGCCGCAATTCGACGATCTGGACCAGGATCGACTCGCAGAGCGTCACCTGTTCGGCATGCAAGCAATCGTTTGGTATTGGCGAGGAAGGTCATTTATTCGCTCTGGACCAGGAGTTGCGGGAAGCAATATAGGTTTTGTCCATTTAATTCATGAAAGTGCATCACTAGGCAATGACGACGATCATCATTCATCTGATCAGGCATGCTGAAGCTGTACAAAGGGTACCCGGTGGGGTCGACGAGTTTCGCTACCTGACCTGTCGGGGTCGTTCGCGTTTCCGACGCGTGACGGCTACTCTCAAGAAACTCGGTATCGATCCGGATTTCATCGTTGCCAGTCCCAAAGTCAGGGCTATTCAGACGGCGGAGATTCTTGCCGAGGGGATCAGGTTCCGCGGCGAGGTTGTTGTCGCACCGCAGCTCGCAGACGACTTCCGGCTTGTCGGCCTGCGTGACGTGCTGATAAATTTCCCATCGGCACAGGAGATTGTTTTCGTCGGCCATGAGCCGGACTTGGGACACCTGACCACCGAATTGCTGTGTCTGTCGGGTGCAGCTACCATCAAGAAGGGTGGTGTTATCTCGCTTCTCGTTACCTTGAAGCACGGGTCACATTCCTCGGAATTCGTCAGACTCATTACTGGTGGTGGCAAGGTGGTGGAAAAGCGTGACAAGGGGATAGAGCGATTGCTGGTTGTGCGCGAAAAAGCCGAAGAGGAGGGGGCATGAAGTCATTGCTCAAGGAGTTGCGGATGCAGCAGGGATTAGTATGATAGTCAACCACGAGCGGGAATGCCTGCCCGGGAGGCTCATCGCTGTCGAGGGGCTGGATGGGTCCGGCAAGTCCACCCAGATCTACCTGCTGAAGCGCTGGCTGGAGATGAAGGGCTTGAAGGTGTTTTTCACCGAATGGAATTCCTCGTTCATCGTGAAAAAGGCCACCAGTAAAGGGAAAAAACGACAGCTGCTGACCCCCACCACCTTCAGCCTCATCCACTGCACCGACTTTGCCGATCGCTATGAGCGGCAGATTCTGCCGCTACTGAAAGCCGGCTTTTTGGTCCTGTGCGATCGCTATATGTACACCGCCTTTGCCCGTGATGCGGTTCGGGGCTGTTCCAAGCCTTGGCTGCACAAACTTTACAGTTTTGCCTGTCATCCGGACATCACCCTCTTTTTCAACACCCCGCTGCCGGTCGCCCTCAACCGTATCCTTGGCGGCAGGCCACAGCTGAAATACCACGAAGCCGGGCTGGATATGGGACTTTCCCACGACCCTTACGAAAGTTTCCGACTCTTCCAGGGGCGGATCTATGAAGAATATCTGGCGATGAAGGACCGTTTCGACTTTGTCGAGGTCGATGGCAGTGCATCCATCGAAGAGCAGCAACAGCGAGTCAGGGAAATAATCACCGCCAGTATTGACCTGCCGCGCTACCGCTGCAGAACCCATAGCTGAGAGATATATCATGTCTTTTTACGGAGAAGGAATCCCCGGTGTGGAGCTCTCGGAACTGACCGGTCGCCTCATCGTCATCGAAGGAGCCGATGGTTCGGGCCGCTCCACCCAGATCGAAATCCTGCGGGATTACCTGGAAAACAAGGGGCACGCCACGGTGAACGTCGGTCTGCGCCGTTCCACTCTGGTTTCTGAAGAGTTGAAAGAGGCCAAGGAAGGCAACATCCTCGGTGAAATAACCCGAAGCCTCTTCTATGCCACCGACTTTGCCGATCAGTTGGAAAACCGGATCATTCCGGCGCTTCGGGCCGGCTTCATCGTCCTTGCCGACCGCTACATCTATACCCTCATGACCCGCGATATCGTCCGGGGCGCCGATCGGGAATGGGTCCGCTCCCTGTACGGCATTGCCCTGGTTCCGGACCTAGTCATCTACCTCAAGGTAAGCCCTCCTCAACTGGTGGAGAGAAACCTGCGCAAGAACTCCACCCTCGACTACTGGGAATCGGGTATGGACCTGGGACTTTCCCGTGACAGCTTTGACAGTTTTATCCGCTATCAGCGGATGATCCAGAAGGAGTTCGCCCTCCTGGAGGGGCAATACGGTTTCATCACCATCAACGGCAATCTTTCGGTGCGCGCCGTGGCCCGCGAGATCAGCGCCCGCATGGTCAACATATTCGGCGAATGATCGTTTGAAGCGAAAATGAAGTTGCGGGACGATCACCCCCTGATAAAGTGGGCCGATGCGTTGCCTGACCGTGAGCAGATTCCAGCAGTATCCGGAGATGATATTTAATGATGCAGTTGAGCTCAAAAACGCACCTCTGGCTCGCTGCAAGGGCCATGCTGCAGGAGCGGGGCGATGATCTTTTCCGTCGATGGGACCGTGCCCGCAGGAGCTTTGAGCTGGATGATATCCACGATCTGAGGGTTTCCTCCCGTCGTTTGAGAGAAGCCCTGGCCATTTTCGGACCATGTTTCCCGGCGAAGAGCCTTTCCCGTGTTACATCGCGAGTCAAACGGCTGACGAATATACTTGGTATCCTGCGCAATACCGATGAAGCCATTCTGTATTTCACCGAGCTTGTTCCGTCACTCCCGACCGACAACATCGACAGTTTGAGAGAATTGCTGGACGAACTTGGAAATGAGCGGGACCGAGAACGCAAGAATTTGAAGTCCGGGTTGAAGGAACTTGATCCCGTTTCGCTCAGGACACTTTTTTCCGAGGCCTGCAATCGTCCGCTCATTTTCGTTGAAACCAAAGCCGATCCTTTTGTGCCGATCCATCTCTTTCTGCGTGAAGCCATGACCGGGCACGAGGCGTCTGTGTGCGACCTGTTGCCTCAAGCGGTCATTGAGGCGAACGTGAATGCCCAGCATAAGTTGCGGATCGTTATCAAACATTTCCGTTACCGGTTCGAGTTGGCTGCACCACTGATTTCAGACGGTTTCAACGAGTTGCATGCCGTCTTCAGGGGATATCAGGAGGTCCTGGGCCGACTGCACGACCTGGATGTCTTTGCCGACCTGGTACGGGACCGGTTTGACGTTACGGCTGCCGGACTACTGCTTGCAAAGATCGCTGAACAGCGTCATGATCAGTTCACAGCTTTTGAGCGGATGCTTGTCATCGACCCACTGGCTGACCTTGGCGAGCGGGTGCGGGGGCTTCTGTGAAAGGAAAGCGTCTGGCAGCCATCGACATCGGCACCAACTCGATCCGCTGCATTGTGGTCGAAGCTGATCAAAGGGGCACGTTCCGCATTCTTGACGACGAGAAGGCGACGGTGCGTCTCGGTGAAGGTTTGAACGAGACCGGCATAATCGCTCCGGCTGCCTGGCAGAGGGCCATGGATGACCTCTCGCGTCTGAAGAAGATTATTGACGGCTACGGGGTGAGCGTTATCGAGGCGGTTGCCACCAGCGCCGTACGTAAGGCTGCCAATGGCAAGGCCTTTATTGCCGCGGTCAGGGACGGGGTGGGGCTGGAGATCAGGGCCATCAGCGGAGAAGAGGAGGCCGAGTTGGCCGCCCTCAGCGCCTTCAACAATTTCGAGCTGGGGGGGGGGCGACATCTGCTGGTGGACATCGGTGGTGGCAGCCTTGAGCTGGTGACGACCGTTGGTCAGCACATTGAGGAGATCTTTTCGTTGGAGTTGGGGGCTGTCTACCTTACCGAAACCTTCCTTAAGGCCGATCCGCTTCCTGCTGCCGATCTGCTGCGGCTGCGCCGGCATGTACGTAAGACCCTTAAACAGGCCTTCGCCGACGAACGGCCGATCATTCCCACATTTGTCGGTTCAGGCGGGACCATTACCTCCATTGCGGTCATGACCGCCATCAGCCGGAAGGAAGCCTATGGCTCGGTCCATGGGTACGAGCTGCTCCGGTCCGACGTGGTCCATATTCTGGCCATGCTCCTGCGCAAGAGTGTCAAGGAGCGGCGGGCCGTTCCCGGGCTTAACCCGGACCGGGCCGATATAATCGTGGCCGGCGTTGTGGTGATCGATGAATTGATGGAGTTCTGCCAGGCGAATCTGCTCAAGGTCAACGAGCGGGGCATCAGGGAGGGGCTGATCCTTCGCGGACTGCGAACGCACGGACTGATTCCCGGCGAGCGGAAGCCGCGCTCCTGGCGCGAGTCGGTGCTGGAGTTCGCTGCTTCCTGCCACTATGATGAGAAGCATTCCCTGCAGGTTGCCCGTTTGGCGCTGGACATTTTCAAGGCCGTTGCCAAGCCGTTCAAGCTCGGCGATCGGGATCGCCATATCCTGGAAGCCGCGGCCATTCTCCACGATATCGGCTATTTCATAAACTACTCCAGCCACCACAAGCATTCATACCACCTGATCCGCCACGGTGACCTGTTCGGTTTTACCCCGCGGGAGCGCGAGCTCATCGCCAACGTGGCCCGCTATCACCGCAAATCCTTGCCCAAGAAAAAGCACGAGACGTTCATGCGGCTCTCCAGCAGGGATCGGGAGCTGGTCGCCAAACTCGGCGGAATACTGCGCCTTGCCGATGGTCTTGATCGGCGCCGCGTCAGTTCGGTCGTCACCATTGAGCCGCTCTTTTCCCCCTCCCGTCTCGTTTTACGACTGCATAGTGACAGCGACATCTCGGTCGAAATCTTCGGTGGCAGCGCCAAGTGCGATCTGTTTCAGGAGTCATTCGGCCTCAAGCTTGTCCTGGAGCCAGCTTCAGCAAGACAGTAGACCCATTCTCCCCGGCATCTACTCAACGCTTTTCAACGCATGTGCAATTCCGTCCGCTGTTATCTCGTTTCCACCGACCAGTGTCCTGGTCTTTTTAGTTTTCGTATTGAAAAACACCAGGGTAGGGGTGGCGGCAACCTTGAACTGGCCGGCAATGGCCTGGAATTTCCCCATCTGTTGGGTGACATCCATGAAACTCAGTTGCCTGTAGTTGACCTTCAAAGGGGCGATAGCCGCCGAGATGTCAGCCACGGTCGGGTTTTTCGTTTTTTTTGCCACGCCGAAGAGTGCCTTGCGAAGTTGCAGGTACTTCTCCTTTTCGTAGGCCGCAAAGGAGAGATGATAGGGGGTAAAATTCATCGATTCGGGATAGATCGGTTTATCAACAAAGGTGACTTTCGCCTTCTGGGTAAGGGTGGGAATAGCCGTCTCGACTATCGGCTCTACCTTCATGCAGATCGGACAGAACCAATCTGAAAAGATATAGATCTCCACGTTGCTTTTCGTCTTGCCGAAGGAGAAATCGTGCTGGATGGCAGCAGCTTCCCTCTCCGGGAACCCGGCGAAGGAGACGAGAAGGGTGGCAAAGACGGCCAGGGACAGCAGCAGAGCTTTGAAGGCATGGTGTCTGTTCATGTTTCAGAAATCCTTTAGTTCGATTCTGTCAGATGCATTGCCGAACCGGAGCGGGGCATGATATTGGGTTGTGTCGAAACGACTGCAGTGTTCATACCGGCTGCCGAACGCCTCTTTCATGACATGTGCGAAGGCTATGTGGTCAAGAGGTTTGTTGAGGTAAGCGGTGATGCCGAGTTCGAGACACTCATTCTTGTCGCGTTCGCGGGATGAGGATGTGAGGACTACGACCGGAAGGTTGGCAAGGTGTTCCGTCCTGCGAAGGATGCGAATGAAGTCAATACCGTTGAGCCTGGGCAGATTGATGTCGACCAGGAGCACTCTGGGGAGGTGCGAGCCGGTCCTGTCGCCTTCCAGTGCCTGCCGGAGATGATTGAAGGCCGAGACGCCGTTCTTTTTGACCATTACGTTACTGATGTCGAGTTTACTGAGCGCATGGAGAGTGAGAAAAGCATCGTCAGGATGATCTTCGACAAGGAGGATCGGGAAATCGTTCATATTCATACAAATATGCCTTTAATGTTGCTGCTGCCAGCCGCCAGCAGATGGTTTGTCATACGGCACAGCAGTATTCCTCCGAGTCGAGATCGGCGGTGGCGATGCAGACACCGGGCAGCTGGTCGTGCAGCCGCTTGACCGTCACCATGGCGGAGAGGATCAGGCCTTCCATCTTGAGACGTTCTCCCTGCTGGAATGCCTGATGCAAGTCGTTGAGAACCGCATGGGTGAGAATATGCAGATTGTCCGGGGTGTTCATATAAATCTCTCCATTGAGCCTCTTGCATCTACTTTTGCAAAAGGCTCATCGTATATGGTTGCTGTTGTCTGGATTATAGAAGGTGAATATTTCAGATGCATTGAGGCCTTGTGACAAAGTGGAAAAAAGTTGCAACAGGTGTACATCGTACGCAAATCTCTCTTGGTAATACGATCCAATATTGGGTACAATCACGCGACAACAGAGCTTTCTGCCGGCAATTTCCAGCCGTACGCGCATTGCCGACCAATGGGATTCATGTACCTGCTCACCAGAATTCGAAATACGTTTACAGCCGCTGGCAGGCAGGGTGCCTTTCTGGCCAACCTCCTCATCGGTGGGGCCATAGCCTTTTTCGTGTATTTCATCCAACAGACCGGTCTGATCGAGCTTCTGCTGAACCGCATTTTGTACCTGTTGCTCCTTGCCATAGGCACGGTCATCCGTTACAAGCAGTTTCATAGCCTCTCTTTGTCAGGCCTGCTCGTTGACGCTGTAATCATCTTCCTGGCTGCAGGGTGTTGGACATACCTGAAAACTGTGCCGGCCAGAATTCTGTACAATGGCCTGCTGTTACTGGCACTGATACCATTGACGTTTGTCTTGTCCAATCGGTATGGCATCTTCAGCAGCGGGCTTCCCATCGTGATTGGCATACTAGTCGCAATCCTCCTGGATGCCACCAACGACCTGGCGAAGAACAGGTTCCGGCAGCGGATTGCCGAAGAAAAGCAGGAGGCGGAATACAGCATCGTCCGCCATCTGGCCCACAACGTCAAACCGAGCCTGCAGATTGTCCGATCGCCTCTGGTTGCTCTGCAGGGTTTGATGGCTGAACGCGGGCTCATGGATGTCGAGCTCTCGCGTCGTCTGGACGGTTCCCGTGAGACCGTGGGCGAAGCCCTGGTCAATGCTATTGCCAGTCTTGGCCAAATCAACGGCATCATCGATAATACACGCAAGCTGGTGACACGGGAGATCAACCGGGAGGAGTTCGGTGAAGTGGAGCTGAAGGAACTGCTGGAGAAGGAGGTGTTTCCGCTCCATTCCGGCGGAAAGTTCCATCTCGTAGTCGAGGGGGCGGCAGTAAGGTTGCGTCTCCATCGCGACTCATTTATCGAGGCGGTCAACAATCTCCTGCGAAACGCCGATGTTCACGGGTTCCCCGCGTATTGCCCCAATGCCGAAGTCCGATTTCTGCTCCGCCAGACCCGAAAAAATGTCGTAATCGATTACGTTAACAACGGCAGGCCGTTTCCTGCCAACCTTTCCACTGAGGAATTTCTCTCCTTTGGCAGAAAAAGCGTTGAGAGCCCCGGTGAGGGATTGGGCGGTGCCTGGGTCGGCAAGGTGATCGAGGCCCATGGCGGGAAGTTCGAGATCGTCCGGGACGGGGAGCCGGTCCACTTTCGCATTACACTCCCCAAGAGAGGAAACTGATGGCCTACTCTGGACAGCCGGATATCCGGATGCTGGTGATAGACGATAACCGACCGTACGTTGAGGCTCTGCACCGTGATGCCCAGCGTTTTGGCATTGTGCTGACGCATGGAGGCAGCCTGGAGGAGGGGCGGGAATTATTCGAGCAACAGGACGCCTGGTCGCTGGCCGGGGTCATCCTGGACGTGAAATGTCTCAAGGAGCGACATCAGCAGGTGCCGGATAACAGTTTTATCACCGCAGCGGTGCGTTATTTCAGCGAAAGGGCGCCCCATCTGCCGATGGTGGTCCTCACCGGTGAGCCGGACCAGTACCGTAATCTCAAGGAGCTCTATGCCGGGACCATGAGGGTCTTTTCCAAGGGGCGGGATGAGGAGGAGATGCTTGCCTTTCTCCGTCAGGAGGCGGGTCGGCTGGACTATGTGCGGATCAGTGGCAGCCATCCGGAGGTCTTCGCAACCGTGCGCACGTTCCTGGGGAGCGATGCCGAACAGGAGTTGCTGAGTTGCCTGCGGGATATGGCCAGCACCGATATGACGACTATCAAGAATACCCTTGGTTGCCTACGGCGCCTCCAGGAGCGGCTCTATATCACCCTGAGCCGTAGCGACGAAAACCTGGTGCCGGTGCAGTTCGTCAGTGGCGAGGTAAATGTGGTGTCAAGCTATAAACATCTTTCAGAAAAGGGGGTTGTTGAACGCTACAAGATCATCGACCGTTTTGCCGAGCTGGTATATAAGATCGCAAGCGATAACGGTTCCCATACCCCCTATGCCAATCCCAAATACCCTCCGACCCCTTACACCGTGCAGGCGGTAACGTTCGCCTTTCTTGATCTGATGCTCTGGTTTGGGGATCTGGTGTCGCGAAAAAGTAACCAACCTGTCACCCGAACGTGACATCAAGTGCGATATAGTTAGAAGTCTGCCATTGTCATGGCATGGCTAACTATACAGATTTGGGGGGTAAGTTACGTATGAGGGTTATTTGGGGCTTGTTGTTCGCTCTGGCACTGATGACGGGAGCAACCCCGGCTGAGGCGAATTACACCATTGCCGGAGAGTTTACCGCGACTGCCGACTATTTCTCCGGCGCAAGGGATTTCTTTCTGAACCCAAGCCCCCTGGACGTTGACAAGGTGGTCGGCTCCCTAACACTCAATGCAACGACTGCCCGATTTGCCGGCAGCGACGTTGTCGGGTATTCCGGGACCGCCGATTACAGCCTGTCGCTTATCGGTTTGGGTGGTCAGTTGCTCTACAAGTACAGTGATACGGGGAGTGACGCGTATTACCGTGTCGACAATGGAACAGGCAGCACACCAGCCACATCCGGGTTTGGCATATCCTCCGCAAACATCGGGACTTCCTTTGGCAATAATTTTCAACCCTCTTGGTTTTCGGTTTCAGATTTCACCACTGTTCCGAACAGGTTCGAGCTGGCATTCAAATCCCTCGACGGCAAAACCGGCTCCATTCAAGGGAGCTTTCTCACCACGTCAGTAACCGTCACACCTGCACTGACCACACCTGTTCCCGCCGCACTGCCGCTTTTCGTTTCCGGTCTGGCCGGCCTTGGATTTCTGCGGAGAAGGTCCGGATTTACCTGGTAAACCAGTTTCACGAAGTTTGCCCGAGGACGGACGGTAAAGCTTCGCACAATTACAGATTGGAATTGACCAAAGGCATGCTTACCAGTGTGCCTTTTTATTTGGTGCGCCCGATAATTGACGTCCTCTTGTTTCTAAGATAGCTTTAAATCTGAATCCGCGACGGATGCCGCGCCGACGGAGCGACTGTGCCCGAGCGCCAGCCGCTGTAGGCGAAATGGAGCGGCTACCGGCCTGATTGTCTGAACCCGTTAGGGTGAGTTTCAGGCCGGTAGCGAAATGAGCCGTACAGCGGCGGTGCGAGCGGCACGCGGAGCGAAGTGGAGTGGTGTCCGTCACGAATCCACGTTAAAGATATGCCGTAATCGGCTGCAAATGCACTGTCAGCCACGTGTCGTGTGAGGTTTTCCGATTGCCTGCCCATGAAACCACCACAACCTTGATCCGCCATACCCGCACACGTGGGGTGCGCCGCTGGCTGCCCGGCCTGGCGATGCTTAACCGCTATAGTCGCCACCGCTTTTCTCAGGACCTTGTGGCAGGGCTGGTGCTTACCTCGCTCCTTGCTCCAGTTGGTATGGGGTATGCCGAAGCAGCCGGCCTGTCCGCCATCTACGGGCTGTATGCCACTATTATCCCATTGCTTGTGTACGCCGTATTCGGGCCAAGCCGAATTCTGGTGCTGGGTCCGGATTCGGCGCTCACCGCCCTTATAGCCGCAACCGTACTGCCACTGGCCAGCGGGGATGCCATACGTGCGGCGGAACTCGCCGCACTTCTTGCCATCATTTCGGGTCTGTTGTGCGTGGTTGCAGGTCTCGCCAGGTTCGGTTTCATAACCGATCTGCTTTCCAAACCGATTCGCTACGGGTACATGAACGGCATTGCGCTCACCTTGTTGATTGGTCAACTCCCCAAGGTTTTGGGTTTTTCCGTAAATGGCGGCAATCTTTGCCACTCAACAAACGAACTTGTCAAAGGCATTGTCATCGGTCGGATCAACTGGACAGCGTGTGCCATTGGAGTATCCAGCCTGGCCGTTATTTTCGCTCTGAAGCGTTGGGCGCCGCGCATCCCGGGCGTACTGGTCGCGGTGGTCGGATCTACCATGGCTGTTGCTCTGTTGGACCTGAACACAAAGGCCCATATCTCGGTGGTCGGAGCGCTGCCACAGGGATTGCCGGGTTTCAGCCTTCCGCATGTCACGGTTGTCGAATTCACCACCCTGTGCACCGGAGCGGTGGCAATCGCCCTGGTCTCAATTACCGACATGAGCGTGCTGTCGCGAATCTATGCGTTGCGTGGCGGTTATTATGTCGATGACAATCAGGAATTGATCGCCCTCGGTATCGCCAACATAACTACCGGACTCTTTCAAGGTTTTTCGGTGAGCAGCAGTGCCTCGCGCACACCGGTGGCCGAAGCAGCGGGAGCAAGGTCACAGATTACCGGTGTGATAGGTGCATTGTGCATTGCCGTACTGTTGATCTATGCGCCAACGTTGATGATGTATGTCCCCACTGCGGTCCTTGGTGCAATCGTCATTTCCGCCTGCAGTTCGATAGTTGAGGTGTACGATGTCAAACGCCTCTATTACCTGCGGCGCGGTGAGTTTTACCTGTCGATGGTCTGTTTTCTGGGAGTTGCCTCGCTCGGGGTCATACAGGGTATTTTCATTGCTGTGGGGTTGGCACTGCTGGTTTTTGTCTGGCGGGCCTGGCGACCATACTGTGCGGTTCTGGGTCGTGTCGACGGTATGAAGGGCTATCACGACATCACGCGCCATCCTGAAGGACGACAGATCCCCGGACTGGTTCTGTTCCGCTGGGATGCTCCGCTGTTCTTCGCAAACGCGGAGTTTTTCCGCGAGCAGGCACTCAGGGCAGTATCCGGAGCACCGACCCCAACCAGATGTATTGTTGTCGCCGCCGAACCCGTAACAGACGTTGATATAACGGCTGCCGACGTACTGGCCGAACTGGAAGATGAGCTGCAACGGGCCGGGATCGAGCTCTGCTTTGCGCAGATGAAAGGCCCGGTCAAGGATCATCTCAAGCGCTATGGCCTCTTCACCAAACTCGGCACGGAGAACTTTTTCCCAACAATCGGGCAGGCGGTGGATAACTACATTATCCGGCATCGAGTCATCTGGCGTGATTGGGAAGATGAACAAACGAGGAGATAGCGATGTTCGAATCTGCGGAACTCGGTCACAAGATCGACAAGGCTACCTATAAAAGGGAGGTGCCGGCAGTGCGCGAGGCCCTTCTGGACGCCCAGATAGACCTTCTGCAGTCAAAACGGTTTCCGGTAATTATCCTGATCGCCGGCGTCGATTGCGCCGGAAAGGGTGAAACCGTCAATATCCTCAATGAATGGATGGACCCACGCCACATCGAAACCCACGCCATTCGTGACCTGACCGACGAAGAGCTGGAACGCCCCCCCATGTGGCGATACTGGCGCGATCTCCCGCCAAAAGGAAAGATCGGCATATTCATCGGCACCTGGTACTCAAGCCCGTTGATTGAGAATGTCTATGGTGACATCAAGAACTCCGAACTCGACCAGCGTCTGGAGCGGATCATTCGCTTCGAAAAGGTGCTCTGCGATGAGGGTGCGCTAATTCTGAAATTCTGGCTTCACCTCTCTGAAAAACAGCAGAAAAAACGCCTGAACTCCCTTGAAAAGGACCCCGGCACACGGTGGCGGGTTACCGATACCGACTGGAAAAACTTCAAGCTGTACGACCGGTTTCATCAGGTGTCCGAGCGGATGCTGCGGGTCACCAGCAGTGCAGAAGCCCCCTGGCATATTGTCGAGGGGAGCGACCCGCGCTATCGTTACCTCACCATCGGCACGGTCATTCTTCAGGCCCTGCAACAACGATTGGGCTCCACGAACGATTCGAAGAAAGAAGAACCGTTTCCGCCGGTCACGTTGGCCATCGACGGGGTGCGAATCATTCAGACGCTTGACCTTGGGAAAAAGCTGGGAAATGAAACGTATGATAAGGAGCTTGAAAAGTGGCAGGGGAAGCTCAATCTTCTCTCCAGGCATCCCCGTTTCAGGAAACTGTCGGCTGTCGTGGTCTTTGAAGGAAACGATGCTGCCGGTAAGGGTGGGGCGATCCGGCGCATCACGCAGGCACTGGATGCCCGTCACTACAGGGTAACGCCCATTGCGGCCCCGACCGAAGAAGAAGCGAGTCAACCGTATCTCTGGCGTTTCTGGCGCCATCTTCCGCACCGGGGGAGATTTGCCATTTTCGATCGCTCATGGTACGGCCGGGTCCTGGTGGAAAGGGTCGAAGGATATTGTTCCCATGCCGACTGGATGCGGGCCTATGGGGAGATCAACGATTTTGAGGAACAATTGGTCCGGCACAATACGGTTATTGTCAAATTCTGGCTCGCCATCGACAAGGAAGAGCAGTTCAAACGCTTCAACGAGCGGGAGAAGATCGGCTTCAAGCGCTTCAAGATTACTGAAGACGACTGGCGAAACCGTGAAAAATGGGACGACTACGAACTGGCGGTCTGCGACATGATCGACCGCACCAGCACGGAAATTGCCCCGTGGACCCTGGTCGAGGCAAACGACAAGAATTATGCGCGTATCAAGGTGTTAAAGACCCTCTGCCAGTCCATAGAGGCGTGCTTGGAGAGGTCCTGAAGCGTTCCGTCAGGAGTAACCACTCAGAAAGGCCTGTGTATCCTCGATCCGCCGGGTGGTGAGGTCCTGTTTTTCGGTTTCGTCCCCGCGGACCCAAAGGGCCTAAAGGACAGAATGCCGGTAGCTGGGGGATTCATCCCTCATGGACTTCATTTCGACAGATTCGACAGAAAAGCCTGCAAATCTTCGATCTGCTGGGTGGTTAGCGATATTCCCCTGTGCCCGGAGGTGAACTTGACCGGGACGAGCACCGCCTTCTTAAGCAATGACGGCCTCCCCACCGTATCGTTCGTGTCCAGGGTATGACAGCCGCTGCAAAGTCTGTCGTAAACTCCCTTCCCCTCAGTGGTCGGAAACGCCAGCAGTGCCGCGGATACGGTGCCGCCGGAGAGTTTCTGCCGCTTGTAGATGTCACCGTACAGTTCCGCCTTCAGCACCGTGAAGTCGGCGGCGGAGACAGTTGCCAGAGCCGCATAGGAGACAACGCAGCGCAGGGTGAGGAATTCGCCGCCGACAAAGCCGTTCAGGGACGAGAGTTCCAGGGTCAGTTCGTTGTTGGTCGCCGACAGCGAGGGGAGGGGGTAGATGACCGCCCCGCCGGCACCACCGGAGGGGATCGCCGTGTTTACCACGGCCGTTCCGGTCGGCAGCTGCGTGGCCGGATCTCTAACCTGCTCGACGGTCACCCCCAGGGGGAGCCTGATGGTGGTCTTGAGCCGCCTGACCAGGGTGCCGGTCGGCAGGCCGTTCAACTGCAGGGTCAGGCGGATGTTCCCCGGTTTGGGATAGGTAATCGGCGTAGGGAGGCTGGCACTGGTCAGGGTGCCGTTGGCCAGGTTGTCGAGCGTGGCGGAGTAGATGACGGCCCCGCTGCTCCGGTTGGTGACGGTTACGTAACCGTTGGCAATGTTTATGGCCGCGTCGTCGAAGAGTCCGTCCAGCCCCTGGTGGTTGACGTGGTAGGCCGAGGAGAACGGGTCGAGAGTATCGGCGCCGTACAGGGCAAGGAGCGGCTGGAGCGCGGTCCGCAGGTTCACGGTCAACTGCGGCATCTTGTTGGCCACGGTCTGCAGACTGGCCCGGTTGTGGGACGAATAGAGCGCGAAGAGGTCGGCCCTCTGCTGGGTGCCGGACGCGCCGGCGACCAGCAGGTCGGTCAGGGGATTCACCTGTACGCTCCCCGGTGCCATGGCAAAGGAGAAGAGGGTAACGGCGCTGCCGGATGCAGTGCCGACCGCCTTGACGAGCAGGGGAGAGGTCAGGCCGGAGACGTCCACCGAGAAGGTGCCGTCCTGGTTGATGGGGGCACTGGTTTTCTTTGTCGGATAGGACGAGTCCGTGATGTAGACGGTGCCGGTGAGTGGAGCGCCGGCGGCGGCGACCCCTTCGAGCAGCGACCCGGTTGTCTGGGCCGTCGGGGAAGTGGTGCCGGAACCACCGCCGCAGGCGGTGAGAAACAGGGAGAGAATGAAGACCACAATAACGCGGCAGGAATGCTGCAAGTACTTCATAACGACTCCTTGCTTTTGATGAAAAGGGGGGAGCGGACAATGCCCGTCTCCCCCCGGATGTGACGCTATGCGGTTGCTATGGGCGTACTAAGGGGTGGCCGCTACCAGAGAACAGGGAGCACTCTCCCCCTCGGCCACGGAGGTGACCGTATAGTAGTAGGTCGTTCCGCTGGTAAGCCCGGAGTGGAGGAACGAACTGTTGGTGGTGCTGGTGATGAGGTACTTGCCTTTATTGTTGATCATTGTCGCCGTGTCGATTCCTGCCGTGCTGCTGGCGTACACGTTGTAATAGACGTTGGCATAGCCCGATTTGTCCTTGTTCCAGCTCAGGGCCACCTGCTGGCTACCGGTCGCCGCGGTAAGGCCTGAGGGAATCGCGGCGGTCTTGGCCGTCGGGGTGACGCATTCCTTGGTCAGGACTGCACTTGCGAATGCCGGGTTGAAGGTGTTCAAGTCCGACGGCGTGGCAACGGCTGAAACGGTGTAGCAGTATGAGGTGCCGTTGGTTAGTGCCTGGTGGACAAAAGGTTTAGTGATATCCGAAATGGTGATCGTACCGCTGGTGCTCAATATGGCGTTAGTCCAGTTGACATTGTATTGAATCTTTGTAGTTGTGCTATCGTACGTAATCGAATTGTCTTTTGCTTTGAAATAGTAATTGGGATTGCTGAGCTGAGTGCTGGCCGGTATTGTCAGTGCCACCTGCTGATTCCCAGCATAGGCGGAGAGTTTGAACGGGATGCTCGGCTTGCCGTTAGTGCTGGTGGAGTTGTTCGTTAAGATGGCGTTCTTGGCAGCAAAGCTGGATTGTGGCCACACCGTCACTGAAACTTGCTGGCTCAGATCGCTTTCGCCGTCGACGGTCTGGGCTGTGACCGCGTAGTAATAGGTGGAGAGACTTGTCGGCGTGCTGTTGGTGAGGCCGGTGTGGGTGAACCCGGTGCTTGAAAATGTGACGTTGCCGATCTTGTTGCTGGCCAGGGTTACGTTACCGGACTGGCTCCAGTAAATGTTGTACGTTGTTCCGGTGGGAGGCGTGATATGGGCTCCTGTCGAATCGACAAGATCCAGGGTCACTTGGCCGTCATCGGCAGTGACCTTGAGCCCGACCGGTGCTGCGGGTTTGTTTACCTGGGGGACGGCGGAGACCTCATTGCTTTCGGCCCCTTCCACGCCGGAGGTGGAGACCGCCGTGATGACGTAGTAATAAGGTTGGCCGTTGGTCAGCCCGGTGTGAACGTAGGGGCTCGTCACGTTGCTGATCTTCGTTACCCCGGACCCGACGCCGCTTTTTTTAACGCCGGGAGCGGTTGCGTAGTAGATGTTGTAGGTGGGAGCCGGTGACGTCGAGCCTGCGGCAATGGTTGTGTCGGTCCAGCTCAGGGTGACTTGCTTGTTGCCCGAGGCGATCGTCACATTGGCCCACGATGCAGCCTTGCTGGTCGAGGTGGCGGCTGTCGTCGAAGATGAGCCCGAACCGCCGCAGGCGGAGAGGCCGAGAACAAGCGCGCCGCAGAGCAGGGCGGCTTTGATGGTCGAGAAAACGTGCTTCATACTGATACTCCTTATGGGTGGATGGTGTATTGGCATCTTGTCCAGAATGATCTTGGCTCCGGGACCCGCATTCCTTCTGTCAGGGGAGCTGATCGTAGTTTTGTCGTCAACGTGCTGGCAGCAGCAGGCGCAGGCCGATCCCGTCGGCATGCACGTCCGGTGCGATATAGTCGCGGTACGAAGTACGGAGTTGACCGCTTTCGCTGGTACAGCTGCCGCCCCGTAGAACCCTGTTGACGCCGAAGGGATCGCCCTGGGGATTGTCTTTGGGGCTCTGGCGGTAATAGTAGGAGTCGTAACGGTCCTGCACCCATTCCCAGGCATTGCCGCTCAGATCGTAAATGCCTAATTCGTTGGGGAGCTTTTTCCCCACCGGCTGGAGCGAGCCGCCGCTGTTGTCTCCATACCAGGCGTAATCCTTCAGGCTGCTCTGGTTGCTGGTGCCGGCATATTTCTGGCGCAGGCCGCCGCCGCGGGCTGCAAACTCCCATTCGGCCTCGGTCGGCAGGCGATAGTCCATGCCGGTGCGTGCATTCAGTTTCTTGATGAACTCACGTGCATCATTCCAGCTGACACCGGTAACGGGATAGTCGGCACCCTGGGCCGGACCGGGCAACGAGCCCATGACGCTCCGCCATTGGCCTTCCGTGATCTCGTAGGTACCGAGATAAAAATCGCGCACACAGACGTCGTGCGCAGGCTTTTCATCTGCGCCCCCCTCGCCCGAAAAATCCCCCATTGAGAAACACCCCCCCTTGACGAAGGTGAGCGGTATCTCCGAACCCTTTGGGGGAGTTGCGGCAAGCAGTCTGGTGCCGAAGAAGACCAACAAGAATGCCGACAGCAGCCAGCGTTCGCGAAACCTCATCATACGCCCCACAGTCCGTTACTGGCCGAACATGCCAAGGCGACGGGTCACCGGGAGTCCGAACAAAGCTGAGGCGAACAGGATGGCTGTCGGCGGCAACGGTACATTTTGTTGTCCGGGAGCAGGGGAAGTGGACAGTGGGATAATCGGTGAGTTTGCTAACACGGGAGAGCCGCTGCTGGCAGCGACTATCGGGGCACTCGCGCCACTGATTTCCCCACTGCCGACCGAATGGGTACCACCCGTTGCCGCAGCCAGGCTTGTCGACTCCGGATCAGCGCCTCGGCGTGCCGGATAACGGGCGTTGAAACCCGTACTATCATGATCACCGACGATGAGCGCCATTTCGGCGCCTTCGTGGCCATAATTGCCGGCCATTGGTGTCTTGGCTGGCAATGCTGAACGCGCATGCTGTCTAAGAACCGATTCGTTCAGCCCGGACTGATTTGTCTCATCCAGGGCTTGCATGAGTTGCAGGTTCGATGGGGAATCGCTCTCAGAAAATTCAATGCTCACCCCTTCTGCTGCGGGTGACAATGCCGCTCCGGCTGTGCCGGTGGTTGCAGCCGTCAATAGTAGCGCCGTCAGGACAAGGTTGGTAATTCGCATGGCTCTAATCTCCGGGGGTACCGTTTTGCGATTGTAGATTTTGGGGAGGATTTGAAAGCGACAGGATACTATCAGGGGTTCGTTACATCTGGAGGGCGTTTCTGCAACAAAATTGACAATATTTGCTTGTGATTACTCCTTTGGTCAAATGGGGTACAATTTGGGATAGAAAAACGCGAAAAGTGACTTGCACTATGTGCAAGTCACTGAATTTATTGGTTGCTGAGACAGGATTTGAACCTGTGACCTTCGGGTTATCATAAGGCCCCGTCAATATATGAATCCGAATAGCCAGAGTGGTATTCGCCTGCCATGCCCCGTCTCAATATTGTCCAGCGCCAGCCAGGCATTCTCGATTTCCTTGATCTGGCCTGCATCCTTGTTCTTACCCCCCACCTCGAAGATGATCGAGTCATCCACCATAAAATCGCCTTTTGATGGAACTGACACAGTATGTGTAGTGCGGAGCATACTCATAAAAAAGGTTTCCCGCATTGCGCCAATATCCGGATCACGTGTGCGTGAAAGTGCGTGATAGAGATTAGGGTTGTTCAGGTAAATCTTCTCCGGCTTTTCCATTTCCCGCAGCCCCTTGCCACTCTTTGGTACTGACAGAATTACACCGGCGTCTTCAAGAAATTTCAGGTAGCTCTTGAGAGTGCGCTCGTCGCCGATCCCGAGTAGGTTTTTAAGGTGTTTCATGTCCGGGGTAAAGGGTACAAGTGAAGCAATAATCGAAAGCAGCTTTTCAATCTTGCGGATGCTGGAACCATTGAGCGACTGGTGGATGGCTGGCAGGTCGGATTCCAGGGTGGTGTGGATATTCTGCTCAAGAGTCATGAAGAAATGGCTCACATCCTCATATTCCTTGAAATAGGGGTAATAGCCATGCT
The DNA here is from genome assembly GCF_007830735.1 of Geobacter argillaceus. Taxonomy (GTDB): domain Bacteria; phylum Desulfobacterota; class Desulfuromonadia; order Geobacterales; family DSM-12255; genus Geomobilibacter; species Geomobilibacter argillaceus. The sequence continues at coordinate 3,433 of NZ_VLLN01000024.1, read as the reverse complement.
CCATATAATCTCTGAACAGTGCAAGAACCTTCAGGCCATTTTTATCAAGCTCTGCCACGATTGAATCGGCTGATTCCTGATGGTTTGCCAGCAAATTTTCAAGAGGCAGCGCGTCAAAGTAAATACCGTTATTCATGCCGATGAATTCACGGAAGGACATCCCGTACATCTGAAATACAATGGCCCGCCTGCTCAAGTCATGGCTTCCCTTGGCGATCTCCAGGGCAGAGCTTCCAGATGCGATAATCTTCAAGCCCGGGAAGGTGTCACAGATGCTTTTCAGTTCCATGGACCATGCCGGATACTTGTGGATTTCATCAAAGCAGATCAGCTCGCCACCCATCTTGCAGAACTCATCGGCTATTTCGTACAGAGACGAACGGGCAACCAGAAAATGGTCTGCCTGAATATAGAGAGCTTTACTGCCTGAGCGGTCATCGTTATACTTCTCCAGCAGGTGCTGGATCATGACCGTAGTTTTGCCGATACCGCGCTGTCCGATGATGATTGAGAACCGGTTAGGCAGTGGGTGGTCGCGCAGAAAATACCGCTTAAAATCTCGGTTGCGGATTCTCAGGAAAGTCTGGCTCAGGGGAATGAGGTCATCAAGCATTGCAAAACTCAAAATAGGATTTAAAAACTATTTTATATGCCATTTATTAGTAATGCAATACTATTTTACTGACAGTAGCAAACGGGTCATAATCAGCTTGATAACCGAAGCATACCCGGTTCCTTGCGGATACATGATTGCAGAGCAGCACTAATGATGGCATCACCGGCTTTAAAAGCATCGAGAATTCCTCTACCAGCTGGATTGCATATTTGATCGTTGGGCATGACTAACACCGAATCGAAACCAGGTTGCGCAGATTGATAATTCCGGCTTTAGCCACGGTCTTGCGGTAGAGACTCTCATGTTCAAACGGAAGCGTTACAATCGCAACAGTATAGATACCGAGAGAACGGGCAACTTCAGCAAATAGCTGACATGCATTCGAGCCAGTATTTCCACCAAGGCCAGCGATTAGGAAGACTATAGTCGCTCCTCCGATTGCTAACTCGATTTGTTTGATTGTTTCTTGACGCGATTCACAATCTACTGAGGACGCTCCCAACTCCTCCTTTAAGTAGTATTTTCGTGGGAGCAGATGACAAGTTCAGCACCTGGGGGACCGTGTTAGCGGCAATATAGTCAATTCCATCAATCTGATCCTGCATTATGTTTTCAAGGATGGTCCCACCAGCGGTCCCGATTCCGATTACTTTGATTACAGCATATTTTTTTAGATGAAGTTTTCCCGATGAGACGCGACAAAGCATGGGGCATGCTCTCCATGTCGCACAAGAGGGAGGTAAAGTTTCATATGCCAAACCGCTTAAAGGAGTTGGCGGTGGAGCAACAACGGTCATAGAAATTTGTGATGGCCACGATGGGAATACATACCGAGTTATGTATACTGCAAAAATTGGTAATAAAATTTACGTCTTGCATGCTTTTCAGAAAAAGGCGAAGAAGGGGATTGAAACTCCGAAATCTGTAATTGATCTCATTAAGGATCGCCTCAGAAAAGCAAAGGATTTGGCAGACGCCTAAGACAATCGATGGCCCATTGTTCGGCGGGCGCTATTCGACTAAAACGAGGATTATAAGAATGAGAGAGAGAAGAGTGAGAGAGGGATCAGAAGAAGAAATTATCGTAACGCCCTCCACTGGAAATGTATTTGCTGATTTGGGGCTACCTGACGCTGAAGAATTGCAGGTAAAAAGTACCCTCGCCATGAAGATTAACAATATTATAGATAAACGTCATCTCTCGCAGACACAGGCTGCGGAAATCCTTGGGATTCCGCAGCCTAAAGTTTCCCTTATTCAGCGTGGGGTTCTCAGAGGTTTTTCTTTGGAAAAATTGTGTCATCTATTGACGCTTCTTGGCCGTGATGTCGATATTGTGGTTAAGGACCGTAAGAAAAATGGCCATGGACATATGCGAGTGACCTACGCATAACTCTGAATCGTGCAATGGAGCTTTATTCTGTTATCAAGAGGTATGAGCGGCACGACTATAGATTTTTGAGTGCGGAGCGGAACTATCGATCTATGACCTTCACAAATGATTTTCCGTCATTAGTGTCCGGAATAATTTTAGAACAAATTCAACTGGTTAGGTTTTTGAGTAATTTTGCTTTCGTAATCACAAAATGTAAGTAGCTGGTTTAGTTCAGTTTTTTCAAAAGCCGATACGCTCAGAATCTGTAGAATTGTGTAGAGACTGGCTTCGATTCTCAGCCTCTTCTTGATAATCGCAACCATGAGGTAAACGCTTACGGCAATCCATATCTGGGTCTTTACGGCATTCTCCGACGTGCCGTAAAAGGTCTTGATACGCAGGTTCTGCTTGATCCATTTGAAGAAGAGCTCCACCTGCCAGCGCTGCTTGTAAAGATCGGCAATGGTCTTTGCCGGCAGTTCGAAGTTGTTGGTTAAAAAGACCAGCACCTTGTCGGTTTCCGGATCACGGTATTTGACTCTACGCAACTTATCCGGATACTTCTTCGCGGTTGCCGGTACCGTCAGCTTTATCGTCTGGTCGCAAATCAGACCGGTGCTCTTATCAACCGGATGCGAGTAGATGCGCTCAAAGCTGAAGGTTGATTTTGCTCTGGTTACGAAGAATGCCAGATTTCTGGTGATTCTGTGGAGCCTCTCAAAGTCTACATACCCGCGATCCATGACATAGATGGAACCAGCTTCAACAGGCAATTCATCAAGGATGTTGAGATCGTGAAGCTTGCCATTGGAAATGTGAATGAACGTCGGTATGTTCCCCTTGAGATCGATCAGCGTATGCAGCTTAACCGCCGCCTTGGTTGTGCGGAAGTGAGCCCAGGGGAATACGGACAGACACAGGTCAATCGTTGTGGAATCCAGGGCATAGACCGTCTGCTCGATGTTAATGGCCAGTTGATCTTTCTGATACAGCTTTCGGGCTACGCCAATCAGATGCTGGGCAAAGTCGGCATAGATACGCCAGTCCCGAATTTCATTGGCGTCAGCGAGCGTACTTTTGGAAACCTTGCTTCGGATACCCATCCGATACAGCTTGCTATTTTGGGAACGAAGACAGGTTACAGTGTCCCGCAAGCTTTCACGGTAGGTTAGCTGGGCAAACTGTTCCAGGCAGTTGAAATGCTTGACGCTGAAATTGCCTTGATAGCGCTCAACACAGCGATGGAACGTCTTCAGAGGCATGACGTCCATGACCTGCGCGAAGATCATCTGACCTGAATTCATAGCCGCTCCCGAAATTTTTCGGGTAACAGTGCCAGACTTCAGAGCAAATTGAAATCGGCGACATGAACAATTACGATATTTTTCAAAGAACTCATAATGTTACAGAAAACCAAACTCAATTATTCCGGACACCAGTGA
>NZ_VLLN01000023.1 GCF_007830735.1 Geobacter argillaceus | reverse complement strand
CCATTGCCTTTCGCATGGCAGCCTTTTCTTTGATCAGATCAAAGAGCGCCTTGGGGGGATACATCCGTCGACAGAGAGCACGGCTGGGAGCATCCAAGGCCATAACGGCAACTGCACATAAGCTCGCAAGACTGGTGTACTCCATGCTGAAGAACAGGACGTCGTACGCAGATCTTGGTCAGGATCATTATGAGGAGCGTTACCGCTCACGAGTCGTACAGAATCTGAAACGTAAAGCACAACAACTCGGTTTTGAACTGGTCCCGGTACAGGGTCAAATGGCTTGACATAAAACCCATAAATTCAACCACCTATGGTTAAGTTACTCAGAAGCACTGATCTTCCGCTTTGGAGCGGATGCGACATATTGTGACATACATATCAAATATCTTTACGGTATCAACCTCAAGGAGGTTAGCCGTGAAGATGAACAATCCAGTTCCAGAAAGGTATGAGCCTGAATCAGTTCCTCGCCGAATATGGCGTTGAGCAGCAGTGCGAAGCAGTCCTTGAGGGTGCTCGTTGGAGAAGGGTTCCGGTGTCCAAAGTGCAACAGTAAAGAGCACTACCGTTACCGGCGGGGAAACATAAAGATCTTCCAGTGTCGTGGATGTCACACCCAGACGACCTTAACCGAAGGAACGATCTTTCATTCCACAAAACTTCCCCTGACCATCTGGTTTCAGGCCATGTATTTGCTGACCCAGAACAGGAATAACGTATCGACCCTGGAACTGAGACGCCTGATCGGCGTCAGCTATCAATCTCACAACTCAATACAACTGAAACCACTTCAATATTGTTCGGTGTAACTACTCGTTTTATTTATATTTTTTGTTTGACATGGTTGTTTCGGTAGTATACCTCTGCGTTCAGATAGGTATTCACCGGGAGGGCACCATGAAAAAATCTGTTCAGCAGAATCCCGATGAGGAGGAAACATCAGATTAGCGTCACTATCTCACTGAAGATAGGGCGCTTCTTCTTTTCAAAATCCCCTTTCCTTCAGTTTTCCTCGGTTGTCCCGAAACCTTGCCACAATTCAAAAAATCTAATGAGGCTAAAGTGGAGCACTACCCCCTTTTGCCAGAGGTTTACCCAAACGAAAAGGCGGGATCGCTCCCGCCTTTTCGTGCTGATTTTGTATGGATGTGCTTCTTAGATGTCGAAGTAAAGGGCGAATTCCAACGGTACCGGACGCATGCGGACCGGGTTGACTTCTGCCTCGGTCTTGTACTCGACCCACTTCTCGATGACGTCGGGGGTGAAGACGTCGCCTTTGAGAAGGAACTCGTGGTCTTCCTTGAGGGCGTTCAGCGCCTCTTCCAGGCTGCCCGGGGCGGACGGAATGTCTTTCAGCTCCTCGGGAGAGAGACCGTAGATGTCCTTGTCCAGAGGCTGGCCCGGATCGATCTTGTTCTCGATGCCGTCGAGGCCGGCCATCAGCATGGCGGCAAAGGCGAGGTAGCCGTTGGCGGAGGGGTCCGGAGTACGGTACTCGATCCGCTTGGCCTTCGGGTTGGAGGAGAACATAGGAATCCGGAGCGAAGCGGAGCGGTTACGGCTGGAGTACGCCATGTTCACCGGTGCTTCGAAGCCCGGCACCAGACGCTTGTACGAGTTGGTGGTCGGGTTGGTGAAGGCGCAGAGGGCCTTGGCGTGCTTGATGATCCCGCCGATGTACCAGAGGGCCATCTGGGAAAGCCCGCCGTACTTGTCGCCGGCAAACAGGTTGGTGCCGTCCTTCCAGATGGACATGTGGCAGTGCATGCCGGAACCGTTGTCGCCGTAGAGCGGCTTAGGCATGAAGGTAACGGTCTTGCCATTGCGATTGGCAACATTCTTGATGACGTACTTGAACCACTGGAGGTCGTCAGCCATGGCCACGAGCGAGTTGAAGCGCATGTCAATCTCGGCCTGGCCGCCGGTGGCAACTTCGTGGTGCTGGCACTCGACCCGGATACCCACCTTCTGCAGCTCAAGTACCATCTCGTTTCGCAGGTCGTTCTGGGAGTCGGTCGGGGAGACCGGGAAGTAGCCTTCCTTGTGGCGCGGCTTGTAGCCGAGGTTCGGGAACTCTTCACGGCCGGTGTTCCAGGCACCTTCCACCGAGTCGACGATGTAGAACGACTGGTTGGCGCTGGAGTCGTAACGGACGTCGTCGAAGATGAAGAATTCTGCTTCCGGTCCGAAGTAGGCGGTGTCGCCAAAACCGGAGGACTTCAGATAGGACTCGGCCTTGCGGGCGATGTTACGCGGGTCGCGGCTGTAGTCTTCCTTGGTGATCGGATCGAAGATGTTGCAGATCAGCGACAGTGTCGGGATTGCGGTGAACGGGTCCATCTTCGCGGTGGTGGGATCCGGAAGGATGATCATGTCAGAGGCGTGAATCGGCTGCCAGCCACGGATCGACGAGCCGTCAAAGCCCTGACCTTCCTCAAAGGTGTCCTCACCAAATTCGCTCATGGGTACGGAAAAATGTTGCCAGATGCCGACAAAGTCCATGAACTTGAAGTCAACCATCAGGGCGCCATTTTCTTTTGCAAACTCGACTACTTGCTTCGGTGTCATCTACTATCTCCTTTCACGACAGGTTTAATATATCCGCTACGCGACTACAGTGCATCCTCGCCGCGTTCGCCGGTTCTGATCCGCACCACTTCCTCGACAGGGGTCACAAAAATCTTGCCGTCACCGATGCGACCGGTCTTGGCAGCCTGTTCGATCGTCTCCATCACCTTAGCGACAATGTCATCACCGACAATGATTTCCATCTTTATCTTGGGGATGAAATCGACCACGTACTCCGCGCCCCTGTAGAGCTCGGTGTGTCCTTTCTGCCGGCCGAATCCCTTCACCTCACTGACCGTGATCCCCTGGATGCCGATCTCGTTCAGGGCCTCTTTCACCTCATCCAGCTTGAACGGCTTGATGATCGCCTCAACCTTTTTCAAGGACCGTTACCTCCTTGTGTAGTTTCAAACCGTACCTCATGCTGCTGAAACAGGCAGCACAATGGCGTATGGTTTGTTAAAATAGCAATTTGCTTGCCCATCTCTTCAAAAACATAAAATAAACAACAATTTCGATCTCTTACAAATCAGCAGCCTGATAGCCGCCTTAAGCGCCTGTAACAACAGCCCACGATTTCAGCAACCAGTAGCGATGCGCGCACAACAAATAAGCAGCTATGGGCGACACGACTGTTCGAGAAACACCGCCAATGCCTCAATGCGAGGCATTTCAACACCTTTGGCCCGACCGCGTGCCAGCGGTATGAAAAAGATCGCATCCAGCTCCAGCGGCCGCCCCTCTTCCCGGTCAATCTGCATGGAAGGACGGTACGGGCCCATGGCCTCGGTATACTCGATCATCAGCTCCACAAAGGATGGGTCGATCGGCTCACTCAGACCTTGGACATTGGCCGCGGCAATCACCTCCGACATCAGCTCGCGGACCAGTTGCAGTGCCCGTGGCGCAGCCAGAAGTCGATCAACGGACTGGCCAAGCAGGGCGCAGCTGCCGTTAAAGGGAATATTCCAGACCAGTTTTTGCCAGCGGGCTTTCAACAAATCGTTTGCAAAGACACACTCCAGGCCCGACGCGGCAAAGTTCCCGGCAACAGTTGCCGCACGCTCGGGGGACGTTTCGCCGAAAGCCCCGATTTCGACCTTGCCGGCACCGAGGTGATGGACAGTTCCCGGTTCCCCCCGGTTGGCGCAGAGAAACGCCACCCCGCCCAACACCCGGTCGGCACCGAAAAGTGCGGCCAGGTCCTCCTCATTTCCCAGACCATTCTGCAGCGTCAGGATAAGGGTCGATGCGCCGAGCAGGGGCTGGATAAGCGCACGGAAGCTGTCGTTCGCAAAAGTCTTCAGTCCGACAAGCACCAGGTCGACTGGACCGATTTCTTCCGGTCTGCGGAAACCACGAACTTCGGGAAGATGAAAATCGCCCAGGATCGACCGGACGATCAGACCATTGGCACTGATTGCCTCATAGTCTCGTCGGAGCAGAAACGATACCGTATTTCCCCCCCGCTGCAATAACGCACCGTAATAGAGTCCGAGGGCACCGGACCCCACAACCGCAATATGCATCAGTGTACCTCCTCAACTTGCCGGATGGGTTGCCGAAGTATATAGAAGATTAAACGGAAACGCTACCCCTTTAGGAACCGTTATGAACTTCAGAATTGTCATCGGCATGCTTCTGTTTCTCGTGCCGGTCGCTGCAGAAACACGCGGCGACATCTACCGGCACGAAAACCAGGACGGCGTCGTTTCGTTCACCGACACTCCGGCCAATAGCAGCTACACCATGTACTTACAGGAAAAAAGGCGCGCTAAGGGTGGGGCGATCAGTAGAAAACCATCCCTGTCACCGTTGGTTTCCGGCTCTCCGGAGGCGCTTTCCCTGCCGATACAGGGACGTGTCACCTCCCCCACCGGTTTTCGTCACGATCCGTTCGATGGCAAGCTGCGCCATCACAACGGCATCGACATTGCCGCCCCAACCGGCACGCCGGTAAAACCGGTAGCCCCGGGCATCGTCATTTTCAGCGGGCAACGAAACGGCTACGGCAATACCGTCATCGTCGACCACCAAAACGGCATGCAGACCATTTACGCCCACCACTCCGCCAACCTGGTGGCAGAGGGAACCCAGGTAGACCGTAGCACGGTCATCGCCCTGTCCGGCTCCACCGGACGCTCAACCGGCCCCCATCTACACTTCGAGGCATGGCGCGATGGCAGCAACGTCACCCCCAGCTTCATGCCCGGCTCCGACGCCTCGCCCGCAATTGCTGCCAGGACACGGGACAGTGTCAGCAGAATCCTCCAACCTGACGGCACCATTCTGTTTACCAATCTCAGGTAGAGTTACCCAGCCCACGCACCCGGTTACCGCCCTTCCCGTTTTTTCGTTCCCCGCATCGGCACCGCCAGCCACGGATCATCCGGCCAGGGATGCTTGGGGTAGCGCCCTTTCAGTTCCTTCTTCACCTCGGGATAGGTCGTGTTCCAGAAGCTCCTGAGGTCACCGGTCACCTGAATCGGCCGCCGGGCCGGCGAGAGGAGATGAAGCAGGAGCGACACCCTTCCCCAGGCCACGGTCGGCGTCTCAGCCAGGCCGAACAGTTCCTGGAGCTTCACCGCCAGGACCGGCGCATCGCCACCATAGTCGATGGCGATGCGTGAGCCACTGGGAACAGTGATATGGGTCGGCGCTCCTTCGTCCAGGCGCCGTTGCAGATCCCACGGCAGCAGCCCCTTGAGAATCGCATGGAGATCGAGACGTTGCAGGTCGGCAACGGTCCTGATACCGGCAAGCCATGGCTGGAGCCACTCCTCCGGGTACGCCGCCAGCCAGTCGTCGCCCAGGTCCGGCCACGGCTCTTCCGGGCAAACCCGGCGGAGAAGGGCTACCCGTGCCCGGAACTGGCGGGCGAACTGTGACCAGAGGAGCAGGACAAGTCCGTCCTCCCGACCGATTTCGGCCAGCCATGTGGCGCGCAGCTCTTCATCGGATGGAGGAACCGGTCTGCTTGACAGGACCAGCCGGTTAAAGAGTTCATCCTCCCGCGCCCAGACCCTCCCCAGCCCGACGTCAAAACCATATGAACGCTCACGGACAATCGACTCGCCGAACTTCTGACGCAGGGCATCGAGTGTGAGGGTCGTTGCGCCATGAATGAGCGCTTCCGCCCCCTGGCTGCCGCTCATCTCCACGGCAACGATGAACGGCTGGTCCCGCACCGCAGACCGCTGGCCGAGCCTGGCACCGGTACCCTGGGCCAGGAGATAGCGGTCCGACCCCGGTTCCCGCTGCCGTGCGATTCGGTCAGGCCATGCCTGCGCCAGCAAAAGGGCAACCTGGCCATGCTCCGGCATGGCAGCCCGGACCGGCACCCGCAGAAGCTGACGCAGACGGCTGGCGGCACTATCGACCGCCCGGCAGGCGGATGGATCGAGAATCGCATCGCCATGGCCCCTACGGTTGCGCCATTCGTAGAACGCTTCAAGCCGGTCGGTGAAATCGCAGTCGCTCACCGGCCGTACCGTCAGGCGGTCGCGGCGGAAAATATCCCGCTCTTCGATGAGCGCCGCCAGGTCGCAGGCTACAGCGGCACAGCCGGCACGCTCGCCATCAAGCACCAGCCGAGCCAGGCGCGGGTGCAGCGGGAGACCGGCCATACGACCTCCGAGCGGGGTAATCCGCCCGTCTTCGCCCAGAGCGCCCAACTCACGCAGGAGTTCGTTCGCCTCGTTCATGGCACCGGTGGGGGGAGGATCGAGCCAAGGGAGCGATAACGCATCGGTCGTCCCCCAGGCTGCCAGATCAAGGGCAAGCGGAGCAAGGTCGGCGATTCGGATCTCGGGAGGATTGTACGGTACCAGGGAGGACTGCGTTCCCTCACTCCAGAGCCGGTAGCAGACACCCGGCCCGAGACGGCCGGCCCGGCCGGCCCGCTGGATGGCCGACGCCGCCGATACCCGCACCGTTACCAGACGGTTCAGGCCGGTGTTGGGATCGTACTGGAGCCGGCGGGAGAGACCGGCATCGATGACCACGGTCACCCCCTCGATGGTGAGGCTGGTCTCGGCAATGGCGGTAGCGAGCACCACCTTCCGCTGCCGGGTCGGCACAATGGCCCGCTCCTGCTCGGCAAACGGCAGATCGCCATACAGCGGGACAACCTGTTCTGCGCCGGTCGTCAGGGACTGCCGCAACTGCTCCCGGCAGCGGCGGATCTCACCGCTGCCGGGGAGGAACACCAGGATATCACCGGCTGTTTCACGCAGTGCCCGATGCACCCCCCTGGCTGCGGTCTGGGCGATATCCCCGTCCTGTTCCCCCTGGTAGCGAACGTCAACGGGATAACTGCGCCCTTCGCAGCTCACCACCGGCACACCACCCAGCAGGTGGGACACCGGCCCGCTCTCCAGGGTTGCCGACATGACGAGGATCTTCAGGTCATCCCGCAGATGCCGCTGCACGTCGAGGCAGAAGGCAAGGGCGGTGTCGGCCTGGAGACTCCGCTCGTGAAATTCGTCGAAGATCACGACCCCGACCCCTTCCAGACCTTGGTCGGACTGGAGCCGCCGGGTGAGGAGCCCTTCGGTAACCACCTCCAGCCGGGTTGCCTTTGATACCTGACGCTGAAACCGGATCGAGTAACCGACGGTCGCACCGACCGGCTCCCCCACACTCCTTGCCAGCCATGAGGCGGCGTTTACTGCCGCCAGACGGCGCGGCTCCAGCATGATAATCGATTTTCCGTGCAGAAAGGGGGCATTCAGCAGGGCCAAAGGGACCCTGCTGGTCTTCCCGGAACCGGGTGGAGCCTGGAGGACGACTCCTGGCGCATCGGCCAGGGCCTGGAGCAGTTGGGGAAGTACCGTATCGACGGGAAGAGTTGCCATCGGTAACATGCTGAGTGGCTGAATGGTTTCTACAGTATTCAACCGGTCAACGACTAGCCGCTTACCAAGGCATTGAGGGTGGCGAAGGTTTCACCGGCAAGGGAGTCGACCACCTTGCTGGCACTCAACAAGCGATCTGCCGGATAACTGTTGGTTACCGCCACTACGCGAACACCGGCGCCATTGGCAGAAGCGATGCCGGCCGGCGTATCCTCTATGGCCAGACAGGAGGATGGGGCGATGCCGTGGGTCGGGAAGGCCGCCTGGAGGCGCTCCACGGCAAGCCGGTAACTGGCGGGATCAGGTTTGCTCGCTGCCACATCGCTGGCCGTTACCACCACGGCAAAGACCTTGTCCAGGGAGAACTGGCTGAGAATCGGCAGGATATCCGACGGCAATGCCCCGCTGCAGAGGGCCACCGGGACCTCGCCGGCCAGTTCGGTCGCGAGCCGCACCACGCCGGGATACGGTGTCACACCGGAAGCGATGACCTCCTGGAAGATCCTGGCCTTTCTGTCGATCAACTGTTCCAGCGCTTCAGGGGAAAGCTGTCGCCCGGCCACGGCAAAGGCCTCTACAAAGGCATCGCGGTCGTCGAACCCCATATAGCGCGCCACATACTCGTCCCAGGAATACCCCAGTCCCAACGGCTCCAGAATTTCCTGGAAAGCCCGGTAGTGCAGCGGTTCGGTGTCAACGATGATGCCATCGAAATCGAAGATGACGGCCTTGAGCATGGACTCTCCTTTTACCAGACTGCCGCCGTTAAAACCGCGCGATCAGAGCAAGCCCGGCGCTCTCTCCGCTCACGAGCGGAACAATGCTCACCGACCGGGAACGGGAGGCATGATAGCGGGTCACTACCCGGCCGCACAGTTCACCGATGGCGGCCCCCAGTATCACGTCGCTGGCCCAGTGCTTGTTCTGGTAGAGGCGGGAGAAACCGACAAAGGTAGCGGCACCGTAGGCAGCGAAACGGGTCAGCACACTGTCGGTGGTTGCCGACACCACTGATGCCAGGGCAAAGGAGCTGGCGGTATGCATGGAAGGGAGCGAGTCATAATTGCTCCTGAAGCTGAAAGGTCGGAAATTATCCTTGCCGCTGCCGGTCAGGGGGCGTGCCCGGCCGGTTGCCTCCTTGAGGACCAGAGTTGCGGCATCGGCCAGGATCAGGGATTCGCCCATCATCTCGCCCAACTCCTTGTAACGTAGCGAGTCGGCAACGATGCCGCCGCCGTAGACAACGGCAGCCACCCCCAGGTGGAGGAAGGGATTGCCGACAAGGGAACCGGCGTCAGCAGCCTTGTCCAACCGGTCGCTCCGAGTCGTCTGTAACCGGTCGCGGACGTTTGTATCGTAAACGTAGGCCAAGCCGGTTGCACCTAAAGCGGCAACGGCTCCCCAGCCGAGTCCCGCCTCGAAATCCAGGGGGGTCGTAACCACCAGCTTCCCTTCGTCCCCCAGGCGCTGGACACCCTGGACAATTTCGCTGCTGATGGAAAAGCCATCACCGTCTGCCCCAAAAGCGGAGCAGGAAAACGTAAAGGTCAGTATGAAGACGAAAATGCGGCAAAAAGAGTTCACTGGTGATCCTTCCTGCTGGTTAGAAACCGGATGGCAAAAGTGTAACGACAACGGCTCCGGTCAGATTGGTCAAGACTGAAATGACGCAACGGGATCAGGAGGGGCATGAAAACGTGGTCAGCCCTTCCCGGGCCGCAACCGGCACGACTCCTTGATATCCTGCCAGATGGCCCGGTCTTCGTTCGACATCTTTCCTAAGTACTCCTGGATAAAGACCCAGAAGATTCCGACAAAAAAGGCCGTAACCGTGGAAAGAAGCACGATGAGCAAGCGCTTCGGCTTGCTCTTTTTGGTAGGAGCCACCGCCTCGTCCAGCACCTGGATTGAAGAGGAGTCCTTTGCCTCGTTCAGCTTGGCCATCTCGTACTGCTTGGTCAGCTGTTCGAAGATCGTCTCCTGAATCTTTTGCTCCCGCAGCAGGCGGGCGTATTCAAGCCCCAGGTTCGGCACGCTCCCCACCGGCAGGATGGCGTCGCTGCTCCGGCCCGAACCGGCCATCGCTCCCAACTGTCCCTTCAGCCGGGCGATCCCTGCCCGCAGGGCCTTGATCTCAGGGCTCTCGTCGGTCTGGAAGCTGCGTAACGACTCCAGTTGCACCTCTTTGCTGACGATTTCCGCCTTCAGTTGGGCAATCCCCTGGATACTGGCTGTTGCCTGGGCATCCACCCTAATCGCCCGGTTCTGCTCGGCAAACCGTCTCAGTTCGTCCTCGGCCTTTTTCAGGTCGGCCTTGACCACCTCCAGCCTCTTTTCCAGGAACACGCGCTCGGTGCCGACCTTGGACAGGTTCAACTGTACACTGCGACGGCCGAGCTCCTCAACCATGGCATTGGCCAGGATGGCGGCCTTTTTCGGGTCCTTGCTGTCGGCGGAAACCGAGATGATGCCGTCCTTGCCGGCCTGGACCTTGACCACCCCAGCCAAGGCGTTCCTGGCCTCGTCAGGGGTCTTGGCCCTGAACTCGGTAGTCAGGTCGAGTTTTTTGATGACTGCATCGGCCACTGACCGGCTCTTCAGTATTCCGATATACAATTCCGAGCTCCCGCCGAGCCCCATCCCGCCAGCCAGGCCGGCCAGCCCCCCGGCCTGGCTGAGCAGCGCCGAGAGGCCACCACCCGACTCCTTCTGCGGGGGAAGAATTTTGGCCGTGGCCGTGTAGATGTTGGGAAGGGTCAGGGAGTAGGCCACTGACAACAGGACCGCAACAGCACAGAGGGTGATGATCGTCCGCTTGCGCCTGACGATAACACGTACCAGTTCCAGGAGGTTGATCTCCTCCTCTTCCGCAACTCTCTCTTCGGGACGATTAACAACCGACTGTTCCATTACTTGAACCCCAGGATCATTGTACCTGCGCTGAGGGCCACATTTGCCAGGATCTGGGTGATATCCTTGATCTCCCGCAACCAGGCAATCCGCTCAAGCTTCTGCGGAACGACCAGGGTGTCGCCGGGTTGAAGCGGAGTAGCCGTGAACCCCCCGAAGTTCCAACTGCGGGACGACTCATCCCAGCGGATGCCAAAGGACGACTGTTGGCGGCTGAAAACGGTACCGTCGGCCCTGACCAGGTACATTTCATCCACCTCGGCACTGCGGGTGGGGCCACCCGACCTTTTCAGATAGTAGCCAACATTCTCCCCTGGCTGGTGGATAAGGGTCGTCTGGTTGTATACCTGGCCAAGAACATTGACCACATTGGGGGTCTGCGGAATTTCAAGTGCGTCGCCCCCCTGGAGTTCCATATCGAACGGACCGCGCTCGAACTCCTCAAGCTTGGCCAGCCTGATGACGACACGGCCCTCGGCCTTCACCGTCTTCAGCTTTTCCAGGCCCTTTTGCAGACCTTCCAGGGCAGACTTGGTCGCTTCCAGTTCCTCACGGGATGTAGCAATTGCAGCAAGCTCCCCCTGCCTTTTCAGTATCTCCTGCTCTTCCCGCTGGACGATCTCGTCCATCCGCTTCTGTTGATCCTTCTGGACCGACTTCCTGGTAAACTTGGACCCGTTCAGATAGGCCCTTTCAGTGAAGCCGCCGGCCCGGCGGATGACCGAACTGAGCCGCTCCCCCTTGGTAATGGAGTAGGTACCGGGAAACCTTACCTCTCCTTTCAGGGTTACAAAGCGGTCGGTTGACTCAAGCCACTCCACGATCCCCCTGACGATCAGCACATCATCAGGCTGCAGTTCCATGTTCTGCTTAGGATCACCACTAAGGGCCTTGCGCAGATCGATGTCCAGGCGCGTTGCCTTGGCCTTGCCGTTGGCCACCACGATACGGGTCATTTCGGCGTTGTCGAGAAAGGCGTTCCTCTTCGGGCTGCCGGCCGCGGTCACCAGATCACGGATGGTCATGTGGGGAAAGTAGTCATAGCTGCCTGGATTGACCACAAAACCGTTGATAGAAACGATCGGTTTCTCCTCCATGTCCCAGCGGGAAAACACCTTGATGGCGTCCTGCTCCTGGAGCGCCACGTTTTCCCGCTCGTCGCCGGACATGGCCTTTTGGAGGTTGAAACTCACGGTCTCCTTGTGAAAATCCGGTTTGGCGATCCGGATGATCTCTGCTGACTCGAGGTAAGAGCCGGGGAGCAGGGCATCAAACGAGGTGATCACGTCTCTGACCCGCATACCCTGCCTGTATTGATACTCACCGGGGTTCGCCACGTTTCCGCCGAGCGTCACGACCTGGCGAAGGGCCTTGCTGATCGGGAACACCTTTACCATGTCCCGGTCCCGGATCTTGGCCGCTTCAAAGCGGGTATCCGGTGTTGAGTCTTTCGGTACAAAGTCCTGAACGACCCGACTCCTGTTCCCTTCGAATCGCTCCACCTGCACCCTGGCGTCGTTACCAGCGGCAGTGATACCTCCGGCCATATGGAGAAGTTGCGACAGCGTCGTGTCACTCTTGAGTTCATAGATGGCCGGACGCTTCACCTCTCCGGCAACGGCAGCAACCGGGCCAATAACCGGTACAAAAACGGTATCTCCATTATCCAGGCGGACATCCTTACTCCGGTCACCGGTAAGGAACATGTCGTATAGGTCGATCTCCTGGACCAGCTTCCCGCTCCTCAGGAGACGAATCGTGCGCAGGCTGCCGTTCTTCGATGGTCCCCCTGCCGTGGAAAGGGCGTTGATCACTGTAGCCAGCGAGTTCACGGTATAAGTACCGGGAGATTCGACCTCTCCCACGACGAATACCTGGATGGAACGGAGCCGGCCAAGGGTAACGTTCAGTTCGTATCCCCTGTAGATTCGGGAAATGGCCTTGTTGATGACCTCCTTGACCTGGCCGTAGGTCATCCCCCAGACCTTGATGGTGCCGATGCGCGGGATCGATATCTCCCCGTTTCGGTCGACAGTGAGTTCAAAACGTCCCTGCACACCTCCCCAGAGATCAATACGCAAAGAGTCACCAGGGGCAATAATATAATCAGAACCAACCGGAACGTTGTCCACCGGTGAACTGTTGGCAAGACTGTTGCTAAAGAAGTCGTACCCGAACTGCTTCAGTTCGCGTCTGAAGGGGTCGGACTCCAGTTTGTCCTGAAGTGTGACCGTCTTCTTGGCAAAGGACTTTTCCAATGAGGAACCCTGTTCCTCAGCTGCCAGAGGAATGACCTTCAGTTCATTGGAAAAAATGGTCAGGTCAACCCACTTGGCTTCCTCGTCCTCTGCCTCTTCCTGTACCTTGGCAGTTGCCTGTACCTTGACGAAATAGACCTGGTTGTTTTTCAACCCTCTAAGTATGAATTCCAGTCCGTCGCCAACCTCAAGCTTCTTATCATAACGTCCCGCCTCGATACCGTAAAACAGGGTGAACTTGAAAGGTGGCTCGCCCTGCTTCGAACGATGATCAGCAATCCGCCAGGAAAGCTGCGCCAGTCCGTCACCCGCCTCGGCCTTCAGCACGATCCTGGCTTTTTTCCTGCCAGGATCAACAACAAGTTTTTCTTTTGATTTCTTAAATTTACCAAGCAGTCCAGACTCCAACTCCCTGTTTTCCTTGTCCTTGCCATCTCGTCGATCTAACGAGGACAGTTCTGGTGATGTAAATTCTGTATTGTTACGTTCTCCAAGAGGGGTCCCCTTCAGCTCCTTGCCGACATACACCCCCTGCTCTTCATTATTATCGGGTGGCCCGAACGGTTCGGCCGCACCGACGGGCGAAAAGAGAGACAGTGCGCAAACAAGTAGCAGAGCAGCAAAGACGAGACGACGTACATTCATCATTCGATCAATCCTTAAGGAAACGTGAGCTCAGATAAAAAAAAACAGCAACTCTTCTCAGATTTGCTGTTTCTCGAGTTTGGTGGTGATCCCAAGGGGACTTGAACCCCTGTTACCGACGTGAAAGGCCGGTGTCCTAACCGCTAGACGATGGGACCAGTAAGTAACACATCACTCAGTTGAAGCGCCGTTTAAATAACAGAAACCACCGATCAACGTCAAGCATTTTTCGAGCTCGCCTGTGCAACTATCTGCTGTGCTCCGGCCGCAACCGCCTTCATGTTGGCAGGGATGAAGCGGTGGCTTCTCTCGGGAAGAGCCTTTTTCAGGGCCTCGGCGAGCGATTCGTTGCTGACGGCCCCTGTCAGTTGAACATAGGCACCAGTAGCAACCATGTTCACCATGCGCGCATCACCCAACGCCATGGCAATCTCGTTCATCGGTATGCGATAGGTAGTGATATCGGTCCTGGTGGATGCGCTGCTGTCGATCAGCGACGAGTTGATGACCAGGGATCCGCCCGGCTTCACCCGTGAGCCATACTTCTCCAGGGACAACTGGTTCAGGACGATGACCACCGTGTGGTTGCCGATCACCGGCGAGCCGACCTCGCCATCGGCGATGACCACTGTGCACATGGCTGCCCCGCCCCGCTTCTCCACCCCATAGGAAGGAAAGAAGCAGACATTCTTCCCTTCGGCAATCGCCGCCAGGGAGAGAAGGTTACCGGCCAGCAGCACACCCTGACCGCCAAAACCGGCTATGAAAACATCGTATCGCATGTAGACTCCGTTACTCGTGACTCGTTACTCGTGACTGGTAAAAACATCTTTCTGCTGTCTGGTTTTCCAGTTATCAGTTACCAGTAACGAGTCACCGATGTTAAAATTCCGCCGTATTCTTGAACACCCCGAGCGGGAAGTAGGGTATCATCTCCGCTCCGACCCGTCCGTTGGCAGCTATCGGGTCCATCCCCCAGTTGGTGGGACAGGAAGAGAGCACCTCGATAAAGGAAAAACCCTTCCCTTCAACCTGGTAGCGGAATGCTGTCTTCATCCGCTTGGCAGCCTCAATAAGGTTCTTCGGGCTGTCCACCGCTACCCGGCAGGAATAGGCAACCCCCTCCAGTTGCGCCAGGAGTTCAGCCATCCTGATCGGCGCCCCGTCCTTTTCCCGTTGCCGGCCATAGGGAGAGGTGGAGGTCTTCTGGCCGACCAGGGTGGTCGGCGCCATCTGGCCGCCGGTCATGCCGTAGGTCGTGTTGTTGACAAAGACCACGGTGATATCTTCGCCACGGTTGGCGGCATGGATGATCTCGGCCGTGCCGATGGCGGCCAGGTCGCCGTCACCCTGGTAGGTGAAGACAAACGAGTCGGGACGCGCCCGTTTGACGCCGGTTGCGACCGCCGAGGCACGGCCATGGGGCGCCTCCACCACATCGACGTCGAAATAGGCATAAAGAAACACGGAACAGCCGACCGATGCAACCCCGATGGTCCGCTGTTGCACACCGAAATGATCAAGGGACTCGGCCACCAGACGATGGATGGTGCCGTGATGGCAACCGGGGCAGAAATGGGTTTGAACGTCCTTGAGGCTGACCGGCCTGTGAAATACCTGCTGCATAAAAAAACCTCAATGCAGGACAAAGGATCAAGGAACGAAGCGAATAAAACCCAAAAGACCTCGATCCTTTATCCTCGTACCTCGCTAATTTTAATAATGTTTCCTGATCTGCTCCAGAAGCTCTTCCGGTGTCGGCAGGGAACCGGCCCCGGGCGGGCGGCCATAGAAGAAAACCTCAGTATCCTTTGTCACGGACAGCCTGACATCTTCGATCATCTGACCGGTATTCAGTTCAATATCCAGAACCTTCTTGCAGCGACCGGGAATCCTGGCATACGCCCGGGCCGGAAAGGGAAAGAGGGTGATGGGCCTGATGAGACCGACCTTGAGCCCCTCTTCACGGGCCTGCATGATGGCGGTCTTGGCGATCCGCGAAACAGAGCCGAAGGCGGTGACCACCAGGTCGGCATCGTCGGCCAGGAACTCCTCCCAACGGACCTCCTTCTCGCGCAGTTGCTCATACTTGGCGTACAGCTTCCAGTTGTGGGCCTCCAACTCACCGTCGCCGAGATAGAGGGATTTGACGATCCGCTGCTCGCCCCCCCCCTTGCCCCGCACAGCCCACTCCTTGGCAGGAAGATCGACAGCAGGCCTCGGATGGGGAACCACCGCCTCTTTCATCTGACCAATGACCGAGTCGGCCAGCACCATGGCCGGCATCCGGTAGAAATCGGCCAGGTCGAAGGCGAGCATGGTCAGGTCGTACATCTCCTGCACCGATGCCGGTGCCAGCACCACGATCCGGTACCCGCCATGTCCCCCCCCTTTGACCGACTGGAAATAGTCGGCCTGAGAGGCGTCAATGCCGCCGAGACCGGGGCCGGAGCGGGATATGTTGACGATGACTCCGGGAAGCTCCGACCCCGCCATGTAGGAGATCCCCTCCTGCTTGAGGGAGATGCCCGGACTGGAGGATGAGGTCATGGCGCGGACCCCGGTAGCAGAGGCACCGAGCATCATGTTTATGGATGCAACTTCACTCTCGGCCTGGATGAATTCGCCACCGAGCTTCGGCAGCTCGCGGGAGAGGAACTCCGGAATGTCACTCTGGGGCGTAATCGGATAACCGAAATAATAGCGGCACCCCGCCTCGAGCGCCGCCATAGCTACGGCCTCGTTTCCTTTTACAAACAGCCTGTTCTGCACACATGCCTCCATAAAATCAGGCAAGAGGAACGAGGTTCAAGGTTCGAGGTAAAAACATAATCAAGCAAAATTGTGGTTCCCTCGTTCCTCGCCCCTTTATCCTCGCTCCTTCTCCTTGAACACCGCAATGGCCAGGTCGGGACAGATCCTGGCGCACATGGCACATCCGGTACATTTCTCGGGTGCGTCCATACCGATGGCCCGATATCCCTGCAGGTTCAGCTTGTCACTCAGCACGAGCAGCTTGTGGGGACAGGCGATGGTACAGAGCCCACACCCCTTGCAGCGTGCCTCATCAATTTCGATCCGTGGCATCCTGGTCCATTCCTTTGACGTATACGTACATAGGCGGTAGAAATTAGCAGAATTTTCAACAGAGAGTCAACGGCAATCTTTCCCGCACGTCGGAGACGTTACGGTTGACTAATATCTCTTGAAATACATACAGATTGAACAACTGTTCAGAAAAGTTTTTGACCGTTTGACATCGTTTGCATTTGCGCTATGCTGAAATTATAGGTTGTGTGCTCTTTAACAATTTGCTCTGGGGTATGCGTACTCATCTGTTTGTACCTGACTATTAATGATTGTCACCAATCCCGAGTGTCGACGTGGTGAGCAGCCTACTGATGGCGGGACGCCTGAAACGTCTTCTCGGCAAAGGCTAAGGTAAAGGTCGGGGTTCGAGCGGTCTACGGTATCTTGGAGCAATCCCAATGGTGCGGGAGAGATACACCCGAGTGTGTTTCTGCCATCCGCCAGGCGCTTTGCACCGCTTGAAAAAGGGGGTTGAAACGGGAGAAGGTAACTGACCGGTCACAATGAGCGGCCAGACATCTCCGGAATTCAGTCTACCGACGGATTGGGGTAAAGAACTCTTACCGCACCAGTAAAAAAAGAAGGCCCGGGATCACTTCCCGGGCTTTCTTTTTTGGATCATCCTACATTTTCGTATCACACGCCACGCCACTCTCCCACGACAACAGTCTCTGCACCCGCTCCACCACCGGAGGGTGCGAGTAGTAAAACCGGGCATAGAGCGGATGGGGATGGAGGTTGGCCAGGTTTTCCGCTGACATCTTGATCAGGGCTCCTGTCAGGGCTGCCGGCGTGCGAGTGATGCTGCTGGCGAAGTGATCGGCAGCAGTCTCGTCCCGCCGGGAAAGCCAGGCCGAGAGCGGGGTGACCGGAAACATGGCCAGCGAGGCGATGAAGCCGAGGATCACCATCCTGGCCGGCAGTGAGGCACCGTCCAACCCGAGAACACCGGGCAGGCCGGGCCATTGCAAGAGGGTAAAGGCAAGCCAGGCCCCACCCAGCATCAAGAGCTCCATCACCACCAGCCGCTTCAGGATATGCCGCAGTTTCCAGTGGCCTATCTCGTGGGCCAACACCGCCACGATCTCGGCATGGGTCATCTGCTTCAGCAGGGTGTCGAAAAGTACGATCCGCTTCACCCTGCCGATGCCGGTGAAATAGGCGTTGGAGTGGCGGCTCCGCCGCGAGGCGTCCATCTGCATGACGCGGCCGACTCTGAGACCGGCCTTGGCCATCATGGCAGCGATCTCCTCTTCCAGCCCCTCTTCGGTGACCGGCTCGAACCTGTTGAACAGCGGCTCGATGAGATAGGGGGAGAGAAACATCAGAAACAGGCCGAATGTGGCCATGAATACCCATACCCAGAGCCACCAGTGCAGCGGACTCCACTGGATCAGCCAGAAGGCCGCCCCGGTCATGATGGCGAGCAAAAGCGAGCCGATCAGCTGGGACTTGAGCAGGTCGATGAGCCAGAGGCGCGGGGTCGTGGTGTTGAAGCCGTGTCTCGCCTCCACCACAAAGGTTCCGTAGTAGGAAAACGGCAGTTCCAGAGCGGTCTGCACCCAGGTGAGAGTAAGGAAGAACAGGATACCGCGGAGGATGAACGAGCCGGCCAGTCCGGCCACGAAATGGTCATACACCGGCAGCAATCCGGCAAAGAGAAAGACAACCAGGAGGCAGTTGTCGAAGATCGATTCCCACAGCTCCAGGCGGCTCCTATCAAGGGTGTAGGCAGCACTCCGGGCCAGGGTCTCCCGGTCGATGGCTTCCTCGAACCCTTCAGGAACAGTGGCGCCGTGCTGCCGGCCATAGCGCAGGTTAAGGTGACGCAGCCAGTAGGTAACGGCAGTAACCTCAACAAACAGGGCAAACAGGAGATAGTTCATCAGTTACGAGCCCTCTTCGCGTGCAAGCGCAGTCACCTCTTTTTCGGTGATCCAGTAGGTCTGTTTGTGGAGCAGCCGGGTCAGCTCTGCCAGACGGCGCTCGGCGTCTGCCCGTTCGGCGTAGCTGCCAACGAGAAAGCGGTTGCCGTTGTCGTCCTGACGCCAGAGTTCAAAGGAACGGGTTGCCATCGGGCATTTCCGCAAAAGAAAAGGCCGCCATCGTGACCGAAAGCAGCCTTTTTAGCACCGGCCCTTTACCGGAAGCTACCTGAGCTCCTTCGGGACCCCGGCCTTGTCAGCCTTTTCGGTAAGGCTTTGCAGCTTGCGCTTGATGGAATCAATGCGGCTCACTACGTCTTTCTCGGTCTGCTGGAGGCTGAGATAATCCCGCCGGGAGAGATTGGCCGTATCCTCCTTCCGCTTCCTGGTCTCGGCCAGATACTCCTCGTTCGTCCGCAGCTCGTCCTTGAGGCGGCCGAACTCGTTGCGCCAGCTATCCTCATCCTTGCCGCCATAGCTTGGCTTCTTTTTGTCGGTCTTGGTCGTCTGGCCGTCTTCTTTTGGCGCAGCATCCTTGCGCGGCTTTTTGCCTTCCGGCGCGGCTGATTCAATCACCTCCACCGCCGGCTCGCCTTCGCCATTGATCACCTGCGCTTTTTTCCGAAATGCCGGCGGCACCTTCCCCAGGTCCTCGGTGAAATAGACCGTACCCCGCTGGTCAACCCACTTGTAGATGGCCGCCTGCACCGGAACGGCCAGAGATGCCATCACCAGCAGCACTATCAACTTCTTGAGCATACGTCCTCCTCGTAACGGCCCGGTCTAGCCCGGAGGCCAGGCCAGGCTCCGCCCACCCAGGATGTGAAAATGAATATGAAATACCGACTGTCCGGCGTCGGTGTTGGTATTGGTGACCACCCGAAAACCGGATTCGGCTACCCCCTTTTCCCGGGCGATCCCGGCTGCCACCCGGAACAGCTTGCCGATAACCCGGTCATCACTTTCGGTAAGGTCCAGACAGTTGACCGTATGTTTGCGGGGGATTGCCAGCAGGTGTACCGGCGCCCCGGGGTTGATATCTTCGATCACGACCAGATCGTCGTCCGCGTAAACCTGCGTGGCCGGAATCGTCCCGGCGATGATCTTGCAGAACAGGCAGGAATCCATAACACCTCCTCTTCGGGTTGTTACACCATCTTTTTCAGGTAGATCAGGAACTCGCGATTACCCTTCGGTCCCAGAATGGGGGAATCGGTGACCCCGGCCACGGTCAGCCCAAGCCCCAAGGCAAATTCCTCAATGGTCCGGACAACTGCTCGATGCTTCTCCTCGTCCCGAACCACGCCACCCTTCCCCACCTCGCCCTTCCCCACCTCGAACTGGGGTTTAATCAGGGCAACGATGCCCCCTCCTGCCTTCACATGGTGCAGGGTATTGGGCAGGACCTTGGCCAGGGAGATGAATGAAGCATCAATGACCGCCAGATCGACCCGTTCCCCCAAGGTCTCCGGCTCCAGGTAGCGGATGTTGGTCTTCTCCAGGTTGACGACCCGGCCGTCCTGGCGAAGTTTCCAGGCCAACTGGCCGTACCCCACATCCACCGCATAGACCCGGCCGGCTCCATGCTGGAGGAGGCAGTCGGTGAACCCTCCGGTGGAGGCACCGACATCCAGGGCAACCAACCCGGTCACGTCGATGTCGAATTCGGCCAGGGCCTTGGCCAGCTTCAGGCCACCCCGGCTGACATAGGGAATGTCCTCACCCTTCAGGCGGATCGGGATATCCACCGGAACCTGATGGCCGGCCTTGTCCACCACATGGTCACCCACCACCACCTGGCCGGCCATGATCAATGCCCGGGCCCGCTCCCGCGACGGGACCAGCCCCCGATCGACCATTAGCTTGTCCAATCGCTCCCTGCTCCCGCCAGGGTTAGTCAAGGGCCACCTTCTTCACCCCATCCAAGGCCGCTACGGCGTCAACCAGGTCGCAGGCCAGTTCCTGACCGGCAACCTTGATATGAAAACTGAGAAGGAACTCTCCGTGGGTGACATCCTTTTCCAGGCTCCGCTTTACAATCGCGGCCCCGCAGTCGCGCAGCACCTCCTCCACGGCGTTCACCTGTCCGTCGGTGTCGAAGCTCCAGACCTTGATTTCCAGGTAATTGTCACGGGTCAGCATGCTTTCGACCTTTTTCAGCAGGAGCAGGCTGACCAGGGCGATGATCGTCACCACCCCTGGAATGGCGTACATGCCGGCCCCGCAGGACAAACCGATGGCGGCAGCCAGCCAGAGGCAGGCGGCGGTAGTAAGTCCGCGGATGTTTGCCCGGTCCCTGACAATTGCGCCACCACCAAGGAAGCCGATGCCGGTCACCACCTGGGCAGCCACCCGTCCCGGATCAACGCCCACCGGTCCACTGCCGCCAAAATTGCCGTACAGCTTATAAAAGTGGATGGAAGCCAGGACAAAGAGGCAGGAGCCCAGGGAAACCAGGAGATGGGTCCGAAAACCGGCAGGCCGGCCGTGCACCTCCCGTTCGAAACCGATCAACCCACCCAGCACCGATGCCAGAGCAAGACGAAAAACCGTTGCCAGATCCAGTTCAAACCCCACGGTCAGGACTCCACCGCACCATCGCCGGTCAGCAACAGGGTCAGGGTAACCCGCTTCTCCAGCTCACCGGCGGTTACCAGGAGAGGGATGACGACCCCGGAGCCACCCTTCAGTGCGGGTAAACCGGTAAAGGAGACACTGATGCCGGAATCAACCGGCTCAGAAGGCTTTCCCACCACCAGGGCCGCAGCTGCCGACAGTGCATCGAGGGAAGGAGAACGTTCTCCCAATGTCTCGACAGCCGGAGACTGAACAACCGGGTCGGGCGTAGTGGCAGTGGATGCAAGATCCGCCGGAACCGGCTCGGGTTCAGAGGCTGCTGGCACAGGGGGCTCCGCCCTAACCGTCTCGGTAGAGCTGTCAACCTGTTCCGGCGGCGTGCCCAACGTCAGTCCACTCTCCCGAAGTTCCTTAAGAACCGTTTTCACCACTTGAAAGAGGGACTCCAGCACCCCCTCACCGCTCACGGCACTGGCTGGAACCAGCGGTAAAGCAGCTCGACCAAGTGTTTGCCGGAGTTCGTCGAGCGCTACAGCCTCGGCGCTATCCCGCTTGTTGGCCTGCACCACCAGCGGCAGGGCTGTGAGTCCTTTGCCATATTCCGCCAGGAGTTCCTGCAGCTGATCGAGGCTGGCCCGATCCTGCCCGAGACGGCTGGCAGTGAGATCGGCTACAAAGACAATGCCATCCACCCCCTTCAGGAGCATCTTCCAGGAAAGGGGGTCGGTCAATTCTCCCGGCAGGGTATAGAGGTGGAAACGGACATTATACCCCTGCACACTCCCCTCTGCCGGCGGCATGAAGTCGAAGAAGAGCATGGTATCGTCCTGCAGCCTGGCTGTCTTCAGAGGGCCGCGAAACTCAGCCTTGAGTCTATTGTAGATGAACTGAAGAGTGGTCTCTTTGCCGGCTGCACCGGGTCCCGCGTAGACGATCTTGGCGTTGATTTCCTTTTTGGCATGATTGATGAGCGCCATCACTCCTCCTGTTGTCCTGCAAGACTCATCGTTCCTCGATCCGAGAACCAGGTTCCTGCTATGTTTTCTTGTTCAGCAGCAACCGTCTGGCCTGGGTGGCGATCACCGAAGAGATGTTCTTGCTCTTGGCCAGGAACGCCAGATCCTTTTCCCCGAGAGTTGACAGAAATCTCAAGGCCGCGGGAAGCGGGGTCTTGTGGTTCTCCACAAGTGCCTTGCGGATCTGGTAGTTCTTTACCCATTCCTTGTTGGCGCAGATCAGGCGGATGATTTCGTCGTTCTGCACAGTCGATTTGCAGACGGTGAGGACCTCGGCATCGGTCATGCGGGGATTCTTGATGACTGCCGAGGACACAAGCTTGTTGGCATCCTTGAGAAAAATGGACCGCCATTCCTTGTCACCGGTGAGGGCCATCTTGATCTTGTCGCCGGTCCCCATGGCCTGGGCCTGCTGGTACTTGCTCTGATACTCCTCGTCCTCCTCGACCGGTTCCTCTGCGTCGCTGTCCTCTGATGCGTCGCCGGTGCCTTCGCCATTGGCCACTTCAGCCGGCGAATCCTCGGCCACCGTCCATGCAGGATAGCGCTCCCCGAGAAATTCGCCCGTTGCCGGAGCGAGCCGGGGATGATTCAGCAGCAAGGCCACCAGATCCTCGGTCAGCTCACAGCGCCGGGCCAAGAGGTCCACTACCCGCGGATGAAGATCCTCCTCGGCAAACATGATTGCCAGCTGTTCGGGCGTCAGCGCTCCAACGGTCTGCAGGGCCGTTCGCTGCAGGTCGCTATCCCGGTCATGGCAGAGATAGAGAAGGACCGTAGCCTGGTCGGCAGGAGTCAGGAGGAATTCACCCCGGGCGGCCCGGAGCTTATCCTGCCGATCGGCGGTCGGCTGCAGCAGTCCGGCCGCCGCGGCCGAGATCTTCAGAGAGACGGTAACGGTCACAAGGCACTAACGGGCAAGCGGAACGACCGTCGGGGCAAGCCCCGCGGCCTTCAGCTTTTTGATCGTCCCTGCGGCAGCCGCCTTGTCGGCAAAACGGCCGGCCGTGAGGCGCACCACCGTGACCGGGACATCGGCCTTTTGGAGCGTTGTAGCCACTCCTTTGCCTGCCAGACCGGTCCTGACCTGTTCGGCCAACCTGCGGCCATAGTAGGAACCGGCATAGACGCGGTACGTGCCGCCTGTCTCGATAAAGAAGGCGTCAGCCGAAAGCTTTTTTATCCGCTCAAGTTCGGCGGCGCCGGCATCGTAGTCCGGGTACTCGCCCACGTAGAGGCGGTTCATCGGTTTCGCCTTTTTCAGCTCCGTCTTGTGCAGTGGCGAGAGCCCCATATTTTTCAATCTGGTCTGGAGAGCGAGGAAATCCCGGTCCGGCACGAACTCGCCAACAAGCAGGGTGACGGTGGCCGTTTTAACCGCTCCTGCCGCCTTCTTCACCGGCTCCTTGCCGGCCTTCTTCCCGGCAACGTCTTTTTTGGCAACGGCTGCGACGGCATCTTTTTTTGCAGTCTTGTCAGCCGTTGCCGGAGCCGGTTTCACCGCACCCCTATCAGCCTTGGGCACCTTCTCGCCACTGGCTTGCTGTTGCGGTGCCTTTGCCTTGCCGCTACCGACAGCCGCAGGCGCCGGCTTGGTCGCTTCATTGCCGGCTGGCGCGGGTTTTGCCGTCTCTTTCGCCAGTTGGGCAACCGCTTTTGCCGGAGCTGCCTTTTCAGGAGCGTTGGCAGCCTGAGCAGGAGTCTGTACGGGTTGAGGCTTTACCCGTGCCGCGGCGGGCTCGCCAGCCTTTGTTTTCTGCTCTGCAGGAACCGCCTTGGGTGCGGCTTCAGGCGCTTTCACGGCAATTTTAGCGGGCTGTCCCCTTTCTCCATCGGGCCGGGGTGGCAGCGGTTTTTTCACCTCCGCCACCGGCGGCGGTGCAGGCTGCTCTTCCTGACGCGGCTTGATCAGGCCGGTAAAAAAGTAAAGGTAGGCAAAAACGGCCACCAGGACGAGGAGCACCAGCAGGAGCGGCTTCTGGTTCCTACCGCCGGCCCCCTTTTCCGAATCGTCAGGCTGATTGGCGAATATCATGAAAATTATACCCTCCCATCCATATGCTTATCGTGCTCAAGCGTGCCCGACCGGATTAACCGGGCACGCTTGGCCAGCTACTCTTTCTTGCCGCCATTGGCCTCAGCGATCACCTTCTGGGCCAGATGGGTGGGAACCTCCTCGTAGTGGGAGAACTCCATGGAGAACAACCCCCGATCGCTGGTCATGGAACGAAGGTCGTTGGAATAGGCCAGCACCTCTGACATCGGGACCACCGCCCGGATGATCTGGGAGTTTGCCTTGGGCTCCACCCCGACTACTTTGCCCCGGCGTGAGTTGATGTCGCCGATGACATCCCCCATATTCTCGTCCGGCACCGTCACCTTCATGTTCATGATCGGCTCCAGGATCACCGGCTTGCAGAGCTCCATCGCCTTTTTGAAGGCCATGGAACCGGCAACCTTGAAGGCCATTTCCGAGGAATCGACCGTGTGGAAGGAACCGTCGTAGAGCGCCACCTTGAAGTCCACCACCGGGTAGCCGGCCAGAAAGCCATCGAGGCACGCCTCCTGTATCCCCTTGTCAACCGCCGGGATGTACTGCCGGGGAATGACCCCTCCGACAATCCTGTCCTCGAAGATGTACCCATCACCCCGTTGCGTGGGGGACATCTCGATCCAACAGTCGCCGTACTGGCCGCGCCCGCCGGACTGTTTCTTGTACTTCCCCTGTACCTTGGCAGTGCCGCGGATGGTCTCCAGATACGGTACCTTCGGGGTCTTGAGGAGGACTTCCACGTTGAACTTCCGCTTCATCTTCTCGACGATGACATCTAGGTGGACCTGCCCCATGCCGGAGATGATGAACTCCTTGGTCTGGGGGTCACGATGGGACTCCAGGGTTGGCTCCTCTTCGATCATCTTGTGCAGGGCGTTGTGGATCTTGTCCTCATCGTTCTTGGTTTTCGGCTCGATGGCATAGGAGATGACCGGCTTGAGGAGTGGTGCCGGCTCGTAGATGATGGGTCTGGCCGGGTCGCACAGGGTGTCACCGGTGACCGTCTCCTTCAGCTTGGCAACAGCCACGATGTCGCCGGCCACCGCCTGCTTGATGGACTTCTGTTTCTTTCCTTCCAGCTCGTAGATCTGACCGATCCGCTCTTCTACGCCCTTGCTGGAGTTGAAGATGGTAGAGTCGGCATTGAGCACGCCGGAATAGACCCGGAAGATGGTGATCTTGCCGGTGTACGGGTCGGAAGTAGTCTTGAAGACCAGGGCCGAAAACGGCTCGGACTCGTCCGGCGCCCGCTCCTCCAGAGCCTCGGTCTTTGGATTGGTTCCGACCGCCTTGGTGCGGTCCAGTGGCGACGGGAGATAGGCACAGACCGCATCCAGGAGTTGCCTGACACCTATGTTCAGGGTGGAGGAGCCGCAGAGAACGGCGGTGAAGGTGTTCCGCATGGTCCCGATCCGCAGGCCGTCCAGTATCTCCTCCTCGGTCAATTCGCCGGTCTCCAGGTACTTCTCGGTCAGGGCGTCGTACGCCTCGGCCACCACCTCCACCATATGCTCCCGCAGGCGCCGGGCCTCGGCCAGACTGTCGGCCGGGATCTCGATCTGGGTGGCGCTTCCCGAGCCATCCTTGTCGTACCGGTAGGCCTTCATGGTTATCAGGTCAACGACCCCCTCGAATGCCTCTTCGGCCCCGAGCGGCATCTGGATCGCCACGCCACGGGCCTTGAGCGCCTTTTCCATATCGTCGATGGCCCGCAGGAAATTGGCCCGTTCCCGGTCCATCTTGTTGACAAAGGCGATGCGGGGGATTTCGAACTCGTTGGCCCAGTTCCAGACCTCTTCGGTCTGCACCTTGACCCCGGAAATGGCAGATAGTATCACCACCGCACAGTCCAAGGTGCGCATGCAGGCGCGGGTGTCGGCGATGAAGTCGCCGTAGCCCGGGGTGTCAACCAAGTGGATGGAGTGGTCGTTCCATTCGCAGTGGTCAAGCGACGAGGTGATGGAAATCTTCCGTTTGATCTCCTCGGGCTCGAAATCCATGGTGGAGGTACCGTCATCGACCCGGCCGAGCCGATCGATCATGCCGGCGGTGAAGAGAATGGCCTCGGACAGCGAGGTCTTCCCTGCGCCGCCGTGGGCTACAATGCCCAGATTGCGAATCTTTGCCGTGTCATACTTTCCCATGCTCCCCCCCCTTGGATGAAGGTCAGGCGGACTGCCCCGACGTTAGTGTTCCCGGTTGCGGTGGTACAGGATGCGCAGACCCTCCAGGGTCAGATACTCCTCGATGACATCGATGGCCTTACACTCCGGCCGGATGAGGCTTGCCAGGCCGCCGGTGGCAATGACCAGCGGCACATCCTTGTTTTCAGCCTTCATCCGGTTGACGATTTCGTTCACGAGCCCCACATAGCCGTAAAAGATGCCGGCCTGCATGGAGGTCACGGTATTCTTGGCAACAACCGCCGGCGGCTTGACGATTTCGACCCGGGGAAGCTTGCTCGCCCGCTGGAACAGGGCCTCCAGGGAGATCATCAGCCCCGGCGCAATGGCACCGCCGCAGTACTCGCCCCGGGCATTCACATAGTCGAAAGTGGTGGCAGTGCCGAAGTCGACAATGATCAGCGAGCGGTGGTACTTCTCGAAAGCGGCGACCGCATTGACGATACGGTCGGCCCCCACCTCCTTGGGGTTGTCGTACTGGATCGGCATGCCGGTCTTGATGCCCGGTCCCACCACCAGCGGCCTGACTTTGAAATACTGCTGGGCCAGATGCTCCAGCACCCAGGTAAGCGGCGGCACCACCGACGAAATGATGATCCCGGTCACGTCGGCCGGTGTTATCCCGGAGAGACGCAACAGATCGTGAATAAGGATACCATACTCGTCGGTGGTCTTGGATTTGTCGGTGGAGATGCGCCAGTCATGCACCAACCTCTCCTCGTCGTAAATACCGAGAACGATATTGCTGTTGCCAACGTCGATAACTAGAAGCACGAAAAACCTCCTAAAGGCGGTGACTCGTGACTGGTGACTGGTGACTGGTGACTCGTAACTTGGAAAACCCGAAAAGATTTGCTGTAACCAGTCACGAGTCACAAGTTACCAGTCACAGAATCTTCACATCCCCCGACAGCACCCGGTGTTCCTCTCCCCGCTCGTCCCGCACCAGGAGCGCACCGAAGCCATCGATGCCGGTCACCCTGCCAGTAAGCTCAACATCCTGCTGAACCACCCGCACCTGCTCCCCTGCCATCCGGCTCCGGGCGAGCCACTCTTCCCTGATGGGAGCGTCCCCGGCCTTCAGGTAGGTATCGTACAGACTGTCCAGAGACTTGAGCAGGGAACGGGCAAAGACAGTCCGACTAACCCGGGAACCGCTCTCGATGAGCAGGGAGGTGGCAGGATGGCGGAGCCCGGTCGGAAACTGGTCTTCAGCCATGTTCAGGTTCACGCCGATACCGAGGATCACAAAATTGACATGATCGGTTTCGGCGCTCATCTCGTTGAGGAGTCCGGCCACCTTGCGGTCATTGACCAGGAGATCGTTGGGCCATTTTATCCGCGGTAACAAGTGCGAGTTTTCCTCGATGGCCCGGGCCACGGCTACAGCGGAAAGGAACGTGAGTTGGGGTGCGGCATGGGGGGGAAGCGGTGGTCTGAGGACCAGGGAACAGTACAGGTTGACCGCCGGAGGCGACGCCCATTCCCTCCCCAGGCGTCCCTTGCCTCTGGTCTGGGCATCCGCCAGGACGACCGTCCCCTCTTCGGCCCCGTCCTCGGCCAGCCGAAAAGCGACATCGTTGGTGGAGTCCGTCTCCCGGAAGCTCACGATCCGCGTACCGACCCTGGTGACGCTAAGATCGCGGCCCACCTCTTCCGGAATCAGCAGGTCCGGAGCCCCGGCCAGCCGGTAGCCACGGGAAGGCTCGGCCGTGATCGCGTACCCCATCTCTTTCAGCGCCTTGATATGTTTCCAGACGGCGGTACGCGAGATATGCAGGAGACCGGACAGTTCCTCGCCGGAAACCACCTCACCTTCCCCGCGACCGTGGAAAATTGTCAGGATCTCGTGGTGGAGCCCCCCTTCCGGGTACCGGCCGCTCTTGGGGGAGGCCTTGGTCATGCCTCCTCCAGGAGCATGGAGATGTCCATGGCCCGGGCCGAATGGGTCAGGGCGCCAACGGAGATAATATCTACACCGGTTTCGGCGATACGCCGGACGGTCTCCAGGTTCACCCCGCCCGATGCCTCGACCAGTGCCCGGCCGGCAATGATACGAACAGCCTCCGTCATGGCCTGAATGTCCATATTGTCCAGCATGATGATGTCGGCGCCGGCAGCCAACGCCTCGTTGACCTGATCCTGCGTCTCGGTCTCGACTTCGACCCGGAGGGTATGGGGGGCATAGGCACGGGTCCGGCGAATCGCCTCGCTGATGCCACCGGCTGCGGCAATATGGTTTTCCTTGATCAGGATGCCGTCATAGAGGCCGGTCCGGTGGTTCGTGCCACCCCCGATCCGCACGGCGTATTTGTCAAGGAACCTGAGGCCAGGGGTGGTCTTGCGGGTATCAACGATCCGCGCGCCGGTCCCCGCCACCGCCGCCACATAGCGGGCAGTCAACGATGCCACGCCGCACATCCGCTGCAACAGGTTCAGCGCCACCCGCTCCCCCTGCAGAAGCGGAGCTGCCTCGCCGCTCACTTCGGCAATCACCTCGCCGGCCTTGACCGATGCACCGTCCTTAAACCGGGGAGTAAAAGCCACCGAGGGATCGAGGAGGTGAAAGACCCGGCCTGCAATGTCGACTCCGGCCAGCACCAGCTCTTCCTTGGCCTTCAAAATCCCCTGCATGGGCCGTGAGCCGGCAACAATCGCCAGGGTAGTGATGTCTCCGGTGTGAATATCCTCGTGCAGGGCGTTTTCAATGATGCTGTCAACCGGACCCATTGGTGCTCCTTGGTTTAAATTGGAGCTTTTTTATACCACAGCTTCCCCCCTCCCGCAACCGCTAATCGGGCTTCCGGCGCCGTTTACAGTCCGTTTGGGCAGTCTGTTCATTGACTTATAGCCGTCGCTCCACTAGAATGACCGCCAATGTCCAGGGCCACGAGCAAAAACATACCGCGGAAACGATTCTCCCTGATCCAGAAGCTTGTTGCGAGCTATGCTGCCATGACACTCTTCATCATGGCAGCAATGATCTTCTCCATCCTGGGACTCTACTCCCTGAACCGGACCGCCAGGGAGATCGCCAAACGCGATCTTGCCGTCGTGGACACGGTCAACAAGCTGAGAGAGTCGATCATTGCCCAGGAACGTTACGCGAGCAAGTATGCCATCCTGAAGAGCGGCGAGTTCGTCGATCTGTACAGGAAACGCGAGAGAGACTTCCTGGAAACACTGCGCAGCTTCCCGGAAGCGGCGTCACACCAGGAGGTAATGGCCCTCACCTCATTCTACCAGGCATTTCGTAGTGACGTGGCCCGACTCTTGGCAGGCTCATCCAGCGCAGAAAACCAATTTCGCGATTCCGCTACCAAGGTCCTCAATACCCTCGATGCCATTGCCGGCAACGAGCAGATCCGATTGAACGAAAAACTGAAAGCAGCCGACCGGAAAGAAGGGGCCACCGTCCGCTGGACCCTTATCCTCTCCTTTACCGGTTTTCTACTGTCGATTCTGGTGGCGACGTTATCCATCTTCAACATATCGTCGGCCATTGCCAAACTGAAAAAGGCCACCCACCGGATTGCCGAGGGAGAGTTCGATTACGATCCCCAGATCCCGCCGGGCGATGAAATCGGCGATCTCTCCCTCGATTTTACCCGTATGGCCAAGCGGTTGAAGGATCTGGAGCAGGTCAACCTCGATGCCAGCCCATTGACCCGGTTGCCGGGTAACATTGCCATAGAGCGAGTACTGTCCAAACGGCTCCACGATGGAGTCCCCTTTGCCGTCTGCTACGGCGACCTGGACAACTTCAAGGCCTACAACGACCGCTACGGCTACGTCAAGGCCAGCGAGGTAATCAAGATCACGGCAGAGCTGATCTTCGATGTGGTCAAGCGGTTTGGCGACAAGGAAGCATTCGTCGGTCACGTGGGGGGGGACGACTTCATCATCATCCTCTCCTGCGAGGCCATGGAAGCCGTGTGCAAGGAGATCATCGCCGCCTTCGACACAGAGATCCGCAAGCACTATTCAGACGAGGACGTGGCACGGGGGGCCATCGAAGGAACGGATCGCTATGGCGTTGAACGGATATTCCCTCTCATGACCATCTCGATCGCCGTCGTGGTCTCTCTGGAGGGAGAATTCGGCTCAGCAGTGGATATTGCCAGGACCGCCTCCCAACTAAAGGACTACGCCAAGGGCCAACCTGGCAGCAACTACTTCATTAACCGGCGAAAGCAACCACGATGACACGTACGTTTCTGACGATCCCCCTACTGCTTCTTCTCCTCTCCGGTTGTGCCTCCATCGGTTCCGGCGGCAACCTGCTGAACCGGCTGAGCGAAAGTCGCCGCCTGTCAGAGGCAATCGACCATCTGGAGAAAGGCAACCTCGATGCGGCCGCCACGGTCCTGGAAGGGATAACCAGGCAGGCAGGCGTTTCCGGCGTCACCGACGAGGCACTTTTCCGCCTGGCAGTCATTCGACTCCAAAACAGCAAGGACGGCGCATCACAGACAACCGCACTACTGGAGCGGCTGATCCGCGATTACCCGGAGAGCCCCTGGACCAAACAGGGAGTGCCCCTCCTGGAATACGTCAGCTCCATCGACGATGCACGCAAACAGGCGCGCACCCTGAAGATCCTCAACATCGCCCTCACCCGGGACAACAAGGAACTGCGGGCCACCAACCAGAATCTTGTCAAGGAAAACAAAGAAATTCACCAGAACATCGAAAAGCTCAAGCACCTGGACATCGAACTGGAGAAGAAAACCCGTTAACTTCAAGGCTGCTCGCGCCAGCGTGGCGGAACATCGGCCCTGCGAGCTTCCGCTTCCAATGTCCCGATCTTTTCATAGATCGACTTGAGCAGTTCCTCCTGGGTGGCAATCTTTTCCTGCACCTCCTTTACGGCAAGACGGTCGCTGGCCCGCTGCAGGATCAGTTTTTTCCGTTTAACCGCAACGTCCTTCCCTTTCAGCTCTTCCAGTCGCGCCACCGCTCCCTGCCGTTCTATGGCCAGTTCCCGATAACGCGCCTTCCACCAGGAAAACGGCTTCCCCCCATACAGCAGTTCGCCCTTGGGTGGTTCGGCAACTGTTCCCGGTGTCGGCTGCTGTTTTGGTGACTGTTCCTCAACCGTCCCCCGTAGCGACTCTCTGACCCGAACGGATTCCCGGTATTTCCGTGGCACCAGATCCGGATTGTCGGTAAAATGCACCACGCCGCCGGTATCGGTCCACTCGTAGGTCTGACCGAGCACAGACCCGGATGCTGCCACAAGTAACAACAACACAATTCCGCCAATCACCTCACCCCTGCTTTTCATGAACTAGCCCCTTCCGACCTTTAAGGTTTTTGTTTGACGCATATCTGCCCGCTGTGTATAGTATCGCGGCTTTAATGATTGATGAGCCCAATGCTAAAGGAGTGGACCAACTATGCGTCGTTCCCTGATTTTCGTCTTCCTCTCCCTGCTTCTCCCCACCATGGCCCTGGCCAAGGAGACCAAGGAAATCGAGTTCAAATTCAAGAATGCCAATCCCGTCGTTTTCAGCCACGATTTCCATCTAAGTAAATATAACAACAACTGCCGGGTCTGCCACAATGCCATTTTCAACCTGAAACAGCACAGGCGTTACACCATGGCTGAGATGGAAAAAACCAAGTCGTGCGGCGCCTGCCACACCGGCATCAAGGCGTTCAGCGTCAGCGACGAGAAGGAATGCATTCACTGTCACAAGGGCAAACCCAAGGATGT
Organism: Geobacter argillaceus; assembly: GCF_007830735.1. GTDB lineage: Bacteria > Desulfobacterota > Desulfuromonadia > Geobacterales > DSM-12255 > Geomobilibacter > Geomobilibacter argillaceus. Next base: position 28,091 of record NZ_VLLN01000023.1, on the reverse strand, counting down.
TACCTACAAGGTCAAGGGTGCTCCCGACGCCACCTTCTCCCATAACGTGCATATTGCCAAAACCGGCGGCAAGTGCCGCAGCTGCCACGACGGCAAAGTGATTACCGGCACCGGTAAGGCCGTCACCATGGCCCAGATGGAAAAAGGCCGGACCTGCGGCGCCTGCCACAACGGCAAGAGCGCCTTCACCGTGGCAGGCAACTGCGACCGGTGCCACAAAGGGCTGAAGCTGCGTGACATTACTTTCAAGAGCAAGGGGATTAACGACGCGTTTTTCAGCCACGCCGTTCATACCGCCATGTTTAAATGCCCCGATTGCCACACACGGGTCTTCCCCTACAAGGCCGGCGCCAGACACTCTTCCATGACCGACATGGAAAAAGGCAAGTCGTGTGGTACCTGCCATAACGACAAGGACGCCTTCACCGTGGTCGGCGAGTGCGACAAATGCCACAAGGGGTTCCGGCCCGGTCAGGTCACTTTCAAAACCGATTCGGGACTCGTCAACTTCAGCCACGAGATCCATCTGGGGATGTACAAATGTGCCGACTGCCACACCAAGGTCTTCCCCTTCAAGGCTGGCGTCAAGAAAAACAGTATGGGCGATATGGAAAAAGGGAAATCCTGCGGTACCTGTCACAATGGCAAGGACGCCTTCTCCGTTAGCGGCGACTGCGAAAAATGCCATAAGATGTGACATAGCAACATAACCGTTAATGGAACGGGCCACTGGCCCGCTGCAGACGACTGAAAAAGTCCTCGCCCCCGGCGGGGACTTTTTTTGTAAACACTTAGAGCTTGTCCGTAAATAAGCTTTGCGATCCCGCAACCCGTCTTCAGAGCATCTTTGCCCCGGCCTCAGTCACAAAATCCTCGACATAGCCCTGCTATGCCTGCGGTTTTGCTCAATCGGCCAAGTCAAATCTGCCCCAAAGCCGGGCGCGCTCTTCGCGGCAGTTGTTTACGGACAAGCTCTTAATCGTATCAATAAGTTTCTACTTGCACCAAAAGATTAGAGTGTGACAATAAAGACCGTATCGTATACAATATCCAACCTTCGCACCATTTACAAATACCAACCATGAAAACTATTCTTACATTTTCAGCCGCCTTCTGTCTCATTGTCGCTACGGTTACGACCGCCCCAGCCGTCGACCTGGACGGATCCATGTGGAAATCGTGGAACCAGGCAACGAAGAAAATCTTCCTGGCCGGTTTCATGGCAGCTACCGACTACATCAGCTTCAATCAAGTCCCCAGCTATATTGGCGACAGCAAAACCATAAGCTTGGCCCGCTACTCGGATTACGCCGACCTGACCCACAACAAGCGAGAGCGTTATTCAGCCGGGGAAGTCACCTCCCTGCTCAATTTCGTACGCCATGAGCAGTACAACGATCTGAAGCGCTACAGACTTTCCATGCTGCCCATGGACGCACTCATTCACGGGATTGACCGTTTTTACGGCGAATACAGGAATAACAGCATTAAAATCACCGACACCTTCTATTTTGTGAAACGAAAACTGGACGGAGCCTCGGAAGAAGAACTGCAGGCGGTTCTGAAACACCTTCGCACCCCGGATACCAAGGCAACGGAAATTGTCTTCTCCGACAGGCGCGGTGAACTCGGGGTGGCTACGTTCCCCTGATGTGCCAGATGCGAACGACCTTCACCGCTGCCCCTCCCCGTTCCCCGACAATTCCGCAAATGCCCTTTCCTTCTCCCACAGATAGCAACCCGTCGTTACTCTTCTCCTCAGCATCGTTGACTTCAGTCAGATTTCCTCCCCTTACCTTCCACCACCGGTAACCGGCTCCGTAAGCATCTGGTTACACTACAGCCGTCCAAAGCCAGCGCTTACGGCAATTACCTGTCTTGACTTGGGTCAAAGACCTAAAACCTTCATCGTATATGATTGGTGGTACCTCGCGGTTAGCTCGAGGATGCATGAGCTCCTGACAACTGTTTCTCACATGGATACGACACGCCAGTACTGGAGTTACCACCGGCAATTGCGGCACCGGATGACCGAAGTCCTGGCGGTTCGCTAACTCTCAGGAAAGGAGAATTATGGTGATGAAGATACTTCGAGGTGCCGTAGTACTGGCGCTGGTCGCTACAGTGGCAATCGGCGCCGGCTGTGTCCCGAAAAAAACGGAACCGGTAACAACAGTTCCAATTGCCGACGGAACGATAGATCCGACCCAATGGGGCAAGGTCTATCCGGTGGAGTACGAACTCTGGAAGAAAACCGGCGAGCCGACCCCGGCCGGGAAGAGTAAGTACAAGCGGGGGTATGATAAAGGAGAGGAACGACCCGACAAGCTGGATGAATTCCCCTTCCTGGCGTTACTGTACAACGGCTGGGCCTTTGGCTCCGAATACAAGGAGCCGCGTGGGCACCTCTTCATGGTGCAGGACCAGTTGGAGGTGGACCCGGGGCGTTACAAGGCGGGTGGCTCCTGCCTGACCTGCAAGACCCCCTACGCCCCGATCCTGCAACAGCAGATGGGTAAGGAGTACTTTGCCAGGCCGTACAAGGAGGTCCTCGCCACCATCCCCAAGGAGCACCAGACCCTTGGCGTAGCCTGTATCGACTGCCACGACAACCGGGACATGTCGCTGAAGATCTCCCGTGGCTTCACCCTGGGCAAGGCTCTGGAAAAGCTTGGTGTCGATGGGGCGAAGCTCACCCAGCAGGAGAGGCGGACCCTGGTCTGTGCCCAGTGCCATGTCACCTACAGCATCCCCAAGGATGCGCAGATGAAGTCCACTGACGTCTTCTTCCCGTGGGAGGGGAGCAAGTGGGGTGGGATCACCATTGAGAACATCATCAGAAGGCTCCGCAGCAACCCGCCAAGCGGCGAGTGGACCCAGAGTGTCACCGGATTCAAACTGGCATTCATCCGGCATCCGGAGTTCGAGCTGTTCTCCAACAACAGTGTCCACTGGCAGGCCGGTGTGACCTGCGCCGACTGCCACATGCCGTACACCAATGCAGGGAGCGGGAAGGTATCGGACCACCGTATCATGAGCCCGCTTAAAAATGACCTGAAGGCCTGCCAGCAGTGCCACACCGAGTCACCCGAGTGGCTGCGCAACCGGATATTCGCCATCCAGGACCGGACCATGTCCCAATTCATCCGCTCCGGCTACGCCACTGCCACCGTGGCCAAACTGTTCGAGATGGCCAACACGGCCCGGACAGCGGGACGGCAGATAGACAGCGAACTCTATGCCCAGGCCCGGGATCACTATGAAGAGGCCTTCTACCGGGTGGTCTTCATCGGTGCCGAGAACTCCACCGGCTTCCATAACCCCGGCGAGGCACTGCGCGTCCTTGGCGATGCCGCCAACCACGCCGGCAAGGCCGAAGGGCTGCTGCGCCAGGCGCTGAGCAAGGCCGGAGTAATGGTCCCGAAAAAGGTAGACCTGGAGCTGGCCAAGTACCTGAACAACCGGGGCACAAAGAAACTTATGTTCAAGGCGGAGCATGAGATCAAGGACCCCTTTGCCGGAAAGTAGGCAGTACCTCTGGGGGCAGGGCGAACCTGCCCCCAGAGGAGCAAATGAGAAACAAAAAAGTGAGCACACAGCACAATCAGATGAAACGACGCATTTCAATCCTCATTCGTAGACACGGTGGGATACATAAACGATTGACCAGGCTGCCCCAGCGCTGCAAGGCTCCGTTCCGGGGACCGCGGCCGCCGCTGTCGCTGCGCTATGCCGTCTGGAGCTTTCTCGGCGGCACCCTGGGTATCCTGGCCATTTTCGAGACTACCGCCCTGGTTGGCCGCCACCCACTGCTGATCGGCTCGTTCGGGGCGTCGGCGGTGCTCCTGTTCGGTGCCACGGAGTCGCCGATGGCCCAGCCGCGCAACCTGGTTGGCGGCCACCTGGTCTCTGCCGGTGTGGCGGTCCTCGTGGTCGCCCTCCTCGGCTCCACCCCGCTGAGCATGGCCGTCGCCGTCGGGTTGGCCATTTTCGTGATGAACCTGACCCACACGACCCACCCCCCCGGTGGTGCCACCGCCCTGATCGGCGTCCAGGGGGCTGCCGGACCGGGGTTCATCCTGGTTCCGGTTCTGGCCGGGGCACTGATTCTCCTGACAACGGCGCTCTTTACCAACAATGTGGTCTATCACCGCAGGTATCCGAAACACTGGTTCTGAATCCATACCTCTCCCTGAAAAAGGAAAAATCTATGTTCCCGATATCATCCAAGCCCTGCCTGCTCGCCCTCATCCTCCTGGTCGCCCTCCCTCTGCCGGCGCTGGCTATTCCGGCGATCACCTGCCATTGCTTTACGGACCGCTCGTACGACCCGGCCCGTCCAGCGGCGGCCGATCCCTATTTTCTCGCCACCACGCAGAACTCCTTCCTTGCCCTTGTCTTGAATGCCGAGAAGAGAACGATCGTGATGAAGAAGCAAAAGGGAACATCCGCTGACGACCTCTGGGTAGCCTACTGGCTGGCTTCCAGGACAGGGGTCTCGGCAGATGCCCTGCTGGAAAAGAGGAAAACAAAAGAGAGCTGGAAGGATGCCGTCGCCACCTCTGGCATTGGCGTAAAATCCCTCTCACCTCAGTTTGCGAAAGAGCTGATTGCCGGTGCGTCCAGTGAGTCTCTAGCCCGGGAAGTGGTTGACTCCCTCCTGGTTGATCACCAGCTGATCAGCGACGCCGAGCTGGTAGCCATGCGAAAGAATTGGGCCTCCAACCAGGAGGTGATCATCGCTTCGATCATCGCCATCAAGACACACAAACCGGCCAGACAGATCCATCTTGAGGTGAAAAACGGAAAACAGACCTGGGGCGGGTTGTTGCTGGCGGCAAACTTCGATACGAGCGCACTGCAGGAGGAGATTTCGGACCTGCTGAAAATGCGCAGGATGCCGTAACTCTCGAACTGTTTCGATAACGACAACTCAAAGGGGCTGACATGTCAGAACATACCGAATCAACGACCATCAATCTGGAAAACCTTAAGACCGGCGGGTTCATCAAGGAACGGGGCAAGGACCGGTTCACGGTCAGGCTCAGCGTGCCCGGTGGGCGGCTCCCCATCGCACGCATGAAAAATATAGCCGCGGTTGCGGAAAAATACGGGGTCGAATTTGTCCACCTCTCGGTCCGCCAGTCAATGGAGATGATCCATGTGAACTTCAAGGATTTCGACGGGATCGTCGAGGAGCTGTCCGAGGGGGGGCAAAAGATCGCTTCGTGTGGAGCACGCGTCCGCGTACCGACTGCCTGCGGCGGCTGCGAATACAACCCGAACGGACTGATGGATGCCCAGGCCTCGGCCCTGGAGGTCAATGAGAAACTGTTCGGCATTCCAACCAGCCACCACAAGTTCAAGGTCAGCTTTTCCGGCTGTCCCATCGATTGCTTCAAGTCGAACATGAACGATGTTGGTTTTCAAGGAGCGATCTGGCCTGAACTAGCCAGGGAAGGCTGCATCGGTTGCGGGCTCTGCGCCAAATCGTGCGGTGAAGGGGCAATTGAGATGGGTGCGGACAACATACCGGTCTTTTCCGGCGAAAGATGCATCTACTGCGGTAATTGCGTCAAAGTCTGTCCCACCGAAGCCTGGAAAACAGCCAAAAGAGGCTATCTGGTCCGGATTGGCGGCAAAGGGGGGCATCACCCCGTACTGGGGAGCCTATTCGCACTCTTTCTTCCGGCGGAGATGGTGGTACCGTTCCTCGAAGCCGTTCTCTCCTGGTACCGGGAGAAAGCGGAAGGGTTGGGAAGGATCAGAATCGCCGACATCATCCTCAGGGAAGGCACTGACTCTCTTCTCAGCCACCTGCGTACCCGGTTTCCGGGGTATGTTCCGGAAAAGACAATCACTCCCCATATTGTCAATACCCAGGTGGGCAACATGCGATCACTGTCATAGACAAGCGGAGCACAGACAAGGGCGCCAACGCGCCGTATGATCCTGTTAATGAATTGACATAAGGGCGAGAATTAATTTCTCGCCTTTTTTATGTCACCGTCAAAAAGAGCGTTACCAGCTATCTATCAATTATGTGCCCGATAACAAGGGAACGCGCTTTATTGACTTACGTCAAGGCACCGATAGAATCAGGTTATAAACTATCTGTTAGAATGCTTTTACACTCTATACAGATGCCAAAACCAAGCAACACCGCTGTTAACAATATTTTACCAATCATTTTTTCCCGGAGGGCAAGCCTATGCGCAATGGTCCGAAAAGCGTTCCTCTGCTACTTATCCTGACATTGGTCCTTCCAGCCCTGGCAGTGGCCGATGCCGGCAAGGAGCTGTTCGACAGGCAGTGCGCGAGCTGCCACACCATCGGTGGTGGCGATTCCGGCGGTCCGGATCTCAAGGGAGTGACCGCCAGGCACACCCATGAGTGGCTGGAAACGGTCATCATGGAACCGGACAAACTGATGGCTCGCAAAGACCCGGCCCAGGCCGGGCTGGTAAAGAAGTACGGCTATGAGATGCCAAAACTGGGTATCGGTCATGACGACGCGTTGAAAATCATCACCTATCTCGGCGCTGCGGACGGCGCAACTGCAGCAAAAGTCCCCGTGCCGGCAACGGAACAGCTGGAATTGGTCGTAACGCCGGAGTTGATTGCCCACGGGAAGGCGCTTTTCACCGGCAGGAAACGGTTGGCCAACGGTGGTGCGGCGTGTGTCGCCTGTCATCAGCTCACCTACCCGGGCATTGCGGGGGGGAACCTGTCCATCGCCAACCTGGGCGTCTCCTACCGGAAAATGGGGGAGACAGGGATGAGGGGTGCGCTGAAGGCACTGAAATTCCTCACCATGAAGCGGATCTATCAGGACAGGCCGTTGACCGATGAAGAGGTGGCGGCGCTTCTCGCCCTTTACAAGGACGCAGCCGGCCGGCAACAGGGGGGCACATCCGCCTATCCCCTGGCGGGTGCCGGCCTGTTTGTACTGTTTATGCTGGGATTGACCCTTTACAAGAGGAGGATACGGTAATGTCCCATGAGCGGATCAAAGATGAAAGCGCTCCAGCCGGCCAGGACTGGGAGGAGTTTTACCGGAACCGCTGGCAGTACGACAAGGTGGTGCGGAGCACCCACGGCGTCAACTGTACCGGCGGCTGCAGCTGGATGGTCCATGTGAAGGACGGCATCGTCGGCTGGGAGCTACAGGCCAACGACTATCCCCAGTTCAATGCCGATATCCCCAACCACGAGCCGCGCGGCTGCGCCAGGGGGATAAGCTTTTCCTGGTATCTCTACAGCCCGCTCAGGGTGAAATACCCCTACATGCGCGGGCCGCTCATCGACCGCTGGCAGGAGGCGCGCAGCCGGTTTGACGACCCGGTGGAGGCGTGGGCCAGCATCGTCGAGAACCCGGAGGCGCGGCAGAGCTATACCAGAAAGCGCGGCATGGGGGGGCTTCGCCGGGCATCGTGGGACGACGTGGTGGAGCTGATCGCCGCCTCCACCCTCTACACGGCCAAGAAACACGGCCCGGACCGGGTGATCGGTTTTTCGCCGATTCCGGCCATGTCCATGATCAGCTACGCGGCCGGCACCCGTTTTCTCCAACTCCTGGGCGGCGTCGCCATGAGCTTCTACGACTGGTACTGCGATCTGCCCCCCGCCTCTCCCCAGGTGTGGGGGGAACAGACCGACGTCAACGAGTCGGCCGACTGGTACAACGCCTCCTACATTGTCCTGTGCGGCTCCAACGTGCCGATGACCAGGACCCCCGACGCCCATTACCTGGTCGAGGCCCGTTATCGCGGCGCCAAGGTCGTGGTCATGTCTCCCGACTACAGCATCGCCAGCAAGTTCGCTGATGCCTGGCTGCCGGTGGAACAGGGGCACGACGGCGCCTACTGGATGGCGGTGAACCACGTCATCCTCACCGAATTCTATGCAAACCGGCAGGTTCCGTTCTTCACCGAGTACGCCCTGAAGTACACCGACCTGCCGTTTCTCGTCAAACTCTCCGAAAAGGAAGGGGTCTGGAAGCAGGGGGAATTCCTCCGGGCAAACGAGATCGGGCGGTGCGCGGGGCTCGAACACGCCGACTGGACCCTGTGCGTGGCGGACCAGGCCGGTGAGGTACGGGTGCCCCACGGCAGTCTCGGTTCCCGCTGGACCACGAAAGAAGGGAACTGGAACCTGGACATGCGGGACCTGGTGGACGGCAAAGATATCGACTGTCGCCTCACACTCCTCGGCGGGGAAACCGGGCAGGTCCGCTTCACCTTCGAGGCGGACGGCGACGTAGTCCGGGAGGTCCCGGTCCGGAGGATCATGACCTTGAGCGGCGAGGTAACGGTCACCACCGTGTTCGATCTGCTCATGGCCCAGTTCGGCGTTTCCCGGGGGCTTTCTGGCGATTATCCGACCAGCTACGCATCGGACAAACCGTTCACCCCGAAATGGCAGGAGAAATACACCGGCATCGCCAGCGACACCCTCGTCAACATGGCCCGCGAATGGGCGTTGAGCGGCGAACAGAGTGGCGGCCGGAACATGATCATCACCGGCGCCGGCACGAACCACTGGTACCATAACGACCTGATCTACCGCGCCGCCATCACCGCCCTGATCCTGACCGGTAGCGTCGGCCGCAACGGCGCCGGGCTGGCCCACTACGTCGGCCAGGAAAAGGTGGTGCCGCTCGCCCCCTGGACCTCCATCGCCATGGCCCAGGACTGGACCAAGGCGTCGCGGCTGCAGAACACCCCGAGCTTCTGGTACATGCATTCCGACCAGTGGCGCTACGACCGGAGTTTCGTCGACTACTTCAAGCCGGAGACCGGCGAAAAGATGCCGCTCCACACCGCCGACTTCAACGCTAAGGCGGTGCGGCTGGGCTGGCTCCCCTTCTCCCCCCATTTCAACGACAACACCCTGAACCTGGTGGCCGCCGCCAAGGCAGCAGGGGCGACCAGCGACGACGAGATCCGCGCCTGGCTGGTCGCCCGCCTCAAGAGCGGCGAGACCCGTTTCGCCATCGAGGACCCGGACGGGGCCGGGAACTCCCCCAAGGTCTGGTTCATCTGGCGCGGCAACGCCATTTCGGCCAGTGCCAAGGGGCACGAGTTCTTCCTCAAACATGTGATCGGCGCCCCCAACGCGAGCTTCACCGCCAGGGAGGCCGCCAAAGGACAGGTCAAGGATATCGTCTGGCACGATCAAGCGCCCGAGGCGAAGATGGACCTGGTGGTGGATCTCAACTTCCGGATGGACACCTCCACCCTGTACTCCGACATCGTCCTGCCGGCCGCCACCTGGTACGAAAAATCCGACCTGAACACCACCGACATGCATTCGTTCGTCAACTGCCTGGATGCCGCCGTGCCGCCGGCGTGGGAGTCCAAGTCCGACTGGCAGATCTTCAGCCGGATCGCAAAAAAGGTCAGTGAGCTGGCAGCGAAACATTTCCCCGAACCGTTCCAGGACATCATCGCGGCGCCGCTCATGCACGACACGCCGGGCGAGATAGCCCAGCGGCAGGTGAAGGACTGGAAACTGGGAGAATGCGAGCCGATCCCGGGCAAGACCATGCCGAACCTCCCCATCGTCGAGCGGGATTACGTGAACCTCTACAACCGCTTCATGTCCCTTGGGCCCGGCATCGGCCACCTCCATGCCCACGGCGTCAGCTGGGAGGCGGAGGATGTCCACGAAAAGCTCCTCAAGGAGATGCCGACCCGCTCCTGGGCCGGAAAGACCTGCATCGACCTGGAGGACGAGAGGAACGTCGCCGACGTGATCCTGGCCTTTGCCCCGGAAACCAACGGCGAACTGGCCTTTCGCGCCTACCAAAACCTGGAGAAACGGGTCGGCAAGCCGCTCTCCCAGATCTCTGCCGGCGACCGGAACTTCCGGATCACCTGGGAGGAGATCACCCAGAAACCGCGCCGTTTCATCAGCACGCCGGTCTGGAGCGGGCTGGTCAACGAGGGGCGACCCTATGCCCCCTACACCCTCAACGTGGAGCATGGCGTACCGTGGCGCACCCTCTCCGGCCGGCAATCGCTCTATCTGGACCATCCCTACTACCGGGAGTTCCAGGAAGGGCTCCCCACCTTCAAGGGGAAACTCGACCCGGCGGTTCTGGACGAGACCGACGGCGAAACCGGGCTGATCCTCAATTTCCTCACCCCCCACGGCAAATGGAGCATCCACTCCACCTACAGCGACAACCTGCGCATGCTCACCCTCTCCCGCGGCGGCCAGACGGTCTGGCTCAATCACGAGGACGCCATGAGCGCCGGCATCGAGGACAACGAGGCAATCGAGGTATTCAACGCCAACGGCGTCGTTGTCTGCCGATCCATCGTCTCGTCCCGGATACCGCGCGGCTCGGCGATCATGTACCATGCGCCGGAGCGGACCCTCAACATCAAGACATCGAAAAAGAGCGGCAAGCGGGGCGGGGTCCACAACAGCCTGTCCCGTATCCGCCTGAAACCGACGCTGATGCTCGGCGGCTACGCCCAGTTCAGCTACTACTTCAACTACTGGGGACCGACCGGCGTCAACCGGGACTGCTACGTGGTTGTCAGAAAGCTGAGGGGGTGAGGCGATGAACGTTCGAGCGCAACTGGTAATGGTGTTCAACCTGGACAAATGCATCGGCTGCCACACCTGCAGCATCTCCTGCAAGAATATCTGGACCGACCGCAAGGGCGCCGAGTACATGTGGTGGAACAACGTGGAGACCAAGCCCGGCACCGGCTATCCGCGAAAATGGGAGGACCAGCGGATCTTCAAGGGAGGATGGATCGCTGACGGCCGCAAGCTGAAACTGCGCGCCATGGGTAAAGGGCCGACGCTCCTCAACATGTTCTTCCAGCCCAACATGCCGAAGCTCGAAGACTACTACGAGCCGTTCGACTTCGACTACAGCAACCTCTACAAGGCCCCGCCGGGGAGCGACCAGCCGGTGGCCGAACCCTTTTCCCAGATCTCGGGCAAGCGGATCGAGGAGATACAGGGTGGCCCCAACTGGGACGACGACCTCTCCGGTTCCCAGGTCTACGCCGCCGAGGATGCCAACCTGGAAGACCGGAAGATCATAGAGGATTACGGCAGGATCTTCATGCAGTACCTGCCGCGCATCTGCAACCACTGCCTGAATCCGGCCTGCGTCGCCTCCTGCCCGTCCCGGGCGCTCTACAAACGGGGCGAGGACGGCGTCGTGCTGGTCGACCAGAACGTCTGCAAGGGGTGGCGCTTCTGCACGAGCGCCTGTCCCTACAAGAAGGTCTATTTCAACTGGAACAGCGGCAAGGCGGAAAAATGCATCTTCTGTTTCCCGCGCACCGAGACCGGGCAGTGCAACGCCTGCGCCCACGCTTGTGTCGGCCGGATACGGTACGTGGGGGTGCTCCTCTACGATGCCGACCGGGTCGAGGAAGCGCTCCTCAAACCCGACGACCAGCTGGTGGCGGCCCACCGCTCGGTCATCCTCGATCCGCGTGAGCCACAGGTGAAGGAGGCAGCCCGCAGGAACGGCGTGTCCGAGCAGTGGCTGGAGGCAGCAGAGAAATCGCCGGTCTATGCCCTGGTAAAGGAGTTCGGCGTGGCCCTGCCGCTCCATCCGGAATTCCGCACCATGCCGATGGCCTACTACGTCCCTGCCCTCTCCCCGGTACTGGCCACGAGCGGCGAGCTCCACGAACTGGCTGAGCACGGCACCATCCCTCTGCTGGAAAAGCTCCGGGTGCCGATCGGCTACCTGGCCAGCCTTCTCTCCGGCGGCAACCGGGAGGTTGTCGAAGAGGCGTTGAAGAAACTGATCGCCCTCAGGACCTTCATGCGGAGCAGGAACCTCGACCAGCCCCCTGGCGGCGAACTCCTGCAGCAGGCGGGGCTCGACGAGGCAGGCGCAGACCGCCTGTACCGGCTCTTCAGCATCGGCGGCTATCGAGAGCGGAACATCATCCCGGGCCAGCAGCGGGAGGACCAGGACGCCCACCGGCGCAAGGGTGAAGCCGGATTCGGCATCCTGAACAGGACCGGGAGGGTGAAATGAACATCGCCGAGCCCTATGCATCCCTTGCCCGGCTGCTCGATTACCCCGACGGGAAGGAGCGACTGACAGAGGACGTTGCCGTTGTCAGCGCCTTTCTGGAGAAACAAAAGGTTGACTGCGCCCTCACCTCCTTTGCCGCGTTCGTCGCCGCCTCGCCGCTCGCCACGGTCCAGGAGGCATACGTGGCAACCTTCGATTTCAATCCGGCAACCGCCCCCTATCTGGGACACCACCTGTTCGGCGACAACCAGAAAAAGGGGGGGTACATGATCGGGCTGAAACAGGAGTACGCCAGGCACGGTTTCACCCCGACCAACAACGAACTGCCCGACCATCTGTCAATGGTGCTCGCATTCCTGGCGCATCTGGCGCGGGAGAAACGGGACGGGACGAGGCAGCCGTTCATTGTGAAAAGCGTGCTGCCGGGACTGGAGCGGCTTTCCAACGTCTTTGCCGACCGCCGGGATTGCCCGTGGCAACCGCTGGTGGAGGCGGTGCGGCTCCTCTGTGCGGAAGACTGTAAGGAGGTGACCCCATGCTGAACAACTTCATTTTCATCGTGCTCCCCTATGCAGCCCTGGCGCTCTTCATCGTGGTGACGCCGTACCGCTTCGTCACCAACCGGCTTACCTGGTCGGCCTATTCCACCCAGTTCCTGGAGCAGAAAACCCTCTACTGGGGGATCAATCCCTGGCACTACGGCATTATCCCGGTGCTTCTGGCCCATTTTCTCGGCATTGTCGCCCCGGGACCGGTAAAATCGTTCCTCGCTAACCAGCAGACCCTGATAGCGGTGGAGAGCCTGGGACTGGCCATGGGGCTGGCCGCCCTGATCGGCGGCCTGATCCTGCTCCTGCGCCGCGCCAATACACCGATGCTGAAACGGGTGAACGTCTGCTCCGACTGGGTCCTCCTCTACCTGCTGACGGCCCAGGCCGCCACCGGCGTCTACATCGCCGTCTTCATGCGCTGGGGCTCCCACTGGTACCTGCATACGGCGGTACCGTACTTCTATTCGCTCTTCACCTTCACCCCCCAGGTGGAGTACGTGGCCGATTTCCCGCTGATCTTCAAGCTGCACGCTGCCGGGGCGTTTCTCATCGTCGCGCTCCTGCCGTTCACCAAGCTGGTGCACCTGCTCTACCTGCCGGTGGCGTTCCTGACGGACCCGCCGATCCTCTACCGGTGGCGGTCGCGATGACAAGCCATGGACATCCCGTGGCGATGCCCCCATTGACGTTACCGCCCAATTCAAGGAGACAACGATGTCATCTCGCATACTGACGGTATGGAACCCGGAGGACAAGACTTTCTGGGAAAAGGAAGGAAAGGCGATTGCCAATCGCAATCTCTGGATCTCGATCCCGGCCCTGTTCCTGGCATTTGCGGTCTGGATGGTCTGGAGCGTCGTGGTGGTGAACCTTCCCACCATCGGCTTTGCCTACAATTCCGACAAGCTCTTTTGGCTGGCAGCGCTGCCCGGCCTCACCGGCGCCACCCTGCGGATATTCTATTCCTTCATGGTACCGATCTTCGGGGGCCGGAAATGGACCACCATCAGCACCGCCTCTTTGCTGATCCCGGCGATCGGCATCGGCTTTGCCGTCCGCAACCCCGACACCAGCTACACCACCATGCTGATCCTCGCCCTCTTGTGCGGCTTCGGCGGCGGCAATTTCGCCTCCAGCATGGCGAACATCAGCTTCTTCTTCCCCAAGGCCCAGAAGGGGACTGCACTCGGGCTCAATGCGGGGCTGGGAAACCTGGGGGTGAGCGCCATGCAGTTCCTGGTGCCGCTCGTCATCACCACCGGCATGTTCAGCGCCCTGTGCGGCGACCCCCAAATCTGCGTGATCAAGGGGGTGACCACGTCGATCTGGCTGCAGAACGCCGGGTTCGTCTGGGTGCCGTTCATCCTCGCCGCCACCGTCGCGGCCTGGTTCGGCATGAACGACATCGCCAGCGCCAAGGCATCGTTCAGCGACCAGGCGATCATCTTCAGGCGCAAGCACAACTGGATCATGTGCTGGCTCTATCTCGGCACCTTCGGTTCGTTCATCGGCTACTCCGCCGGCCTCCCGCTGCTCATCAAATCCCAGTTCCCCGGCATGAATCCGACGCAGTACGCCTTTCTCGGGCCTCTCGTGGGCGCACTGGTCCGGCCGGTCGGCGGCTGGCTGGCCGACAAGCTTGGGGGCGCGGTCGTCACGTTCTGGAACTTCATGATCATGGCTGCAGCCGTATTCGGGGTCCTGGCCTTTCTTCCCCACGGTGGGACCGGAGGAAACTTCTGGGGTTTCCTGGCCATGTTCATCCTCCTGTTCTTCACCACCGGCATCGGCAACGGCTCCACCTTCCGGATGATCCCGGTGATCTTTCTTACCGAGCGGCAGCGTGATGCCGAGGGGAGAGGCTCCGCAGCCCAGGAGCAGGCAGTGCGGGATGCCGGCAAGGAGGCCGCTGCCGTGCTCGGCTTCAGTTCCGCCTTTGCCGCCTACGGCGCCTTTTTCATCCCCAAGGGGTTCGGCACGTCCATCACGATGACCGGCGGACCGGGCGCGGCCCTCTACGGCTTCATCGCCTTCTATGTCAGCTGCATCGTCTTGACCTGGTGGTTCTATCTGCGCAAGGGTGCAAACATGCCCTGTTAGGAATACAAAAACGAAAGGAAGGCAACCATGCCAGCACCCATCAACCCTACCAGGCTGTACGAAGAGATCGTGAACGAAAGCAGCGACGCCGTCCTCTTTGCAGATCGACAAGGGATCATCCGTCTCTGGAACAGTTCGGCAGCATCGATGTTCGGCTATACCGCCGCTGAGGCGATCGGCCAGTCACTCGACCTGATCATCCCGGAAAACCTGCGCGGCCGCCACTGGGAGGGGTATTACCGGGTCATGGAGACCGGCGAAACCAAGTACAAGACCGGCCTCCTCTCATCGCCGGGGCAACGCAAGGACGGCAGCCGCATCTCCCTGGAGTTCTCCATGTCCATCGTCCGGGACGAAACAGGGGGGATCGCGGGCTGTTCCGCCATTCTCCGCGACATTACAGCCCGCTGGCAGAAGGAGAAGGAGCTGAAGGAGCGGTTGAAGGCCCTCGAAGGGCGTACGGACTGACCGCCGCCTCATCGTTCTTCACAGCATACTTTGATGGTATTGATTACCATTTTGCACCGTGCGATAATGATGCTGTGAAAAGAGGTGAGGCTGATGAAATGCGAATATAAGGATGATTTCAAGGTTGAATATGCGGGATCCGGACCACTGCATATCGCGAAAGGTGACGGAGTTGACTTTACGGTCAAGGGAGCCCAGATACCTGCCAACGCCAGAGCTTGTCTGGATTCGGCAGTAAGTCGTAACAGTTGTCACGAATTGAGGGCAGCGGCGAAGGCAGTAACAAACACCATCAACAAGGCATTTGACAAAGAATGACAAAATACCTCGTGAAACACCAAGGCGGCCGATTGGCCGCCTTTTCTTGTCCCCGAAACAGCAACCGGTTGTCTGGCGTGACCCTTAAAGCAGTAAAGCAGCAACGTCCCCCAGCTTGTCCCGTCCCCCAGCTTGTCCCGTCCCCCAGCTTGTCCACATAGAAAAGAGTCTGGTCAAGAAACGGAAATAATTGTAAGGTAAGCGCAGATATCGGAGCAAATTTATCATTCAATGCATGCCCCCGTGTTTCAACGCATAGCGTCAAATCGTGTCGCGTGGCTCGGAGAAGTCGCGACGGCATTTTACATCGTCATGATTGCTCTGATTGCACAGAGCACGGGTCTCTCCTACATGCTGTTTCCCGAACTGGGGGCTCTCTCTCACGACGTCCTGAAACGACCGCACGGGACTTGGGCAAAAGCACCGCTGATGATTGTGATCACACCGTTTATGACGGGTGCGGTCGGCACACTCGTGACGAAGTATCTGGCCTACGGCCTTGTATCTGTCCTCCTCACCGTCGGGAGTGCTATCCTCATAATTAGGCTACTGCGGTCTCCGATTGCACCGGCAATCTCCGCAGGCTTACTGCCACTGACGCTTGGTGACCCGAGCTGGTGGTATCCGCCATGCCTTCTTGTCGGCTTGGTTCTGCTCGCGACAATTTCCCGAGTCTGGCACCGGCTGGTCCCGTCACCCCTAGTCCCTGTGTCGATCAGCGATCTCGCTGACGACATCGTCGAGGAGGCTCCGCGCGACTATTCGTGGCTCCCTTTCTTTTTTGTGTTCCTCACCATCGAGATCCTGCTGGTCGGTTTAACGGGACGGCGCTTTCTACTGTTCCCGCCTTTGGTCGTCATTGGGTTCGAAATGTTCGCCCACGCCGCGATCTGCCCTTGGGCAGGGCGCCCGCTCATTCTGCCGGTCGCATGCACCCTAAGCGCCACTGCCGGCGTCATCCTCGTCGGTCTATTTGGTGCCGGGCCTCTGGCTGCTGTGTGCAGTATCGTCTTCGGCATTGCGGTCCTCCGAGTGTTCAACTTGCACGTTCCCCCGGCTCTCGCTGTCGGTTTGCTACCATTAATCATCCCGCAGCCGAATTACGAATTCCCCGTCGTTGTCGCAGCCGGGACTCTGCTCCTAACAATGTTGTTCCTGGCATGGCAGAGGCTAACTCTGTGCAAAGCAACAGAAGCAATTACTCCGTATCCGGATACTCAAGTTTGATTGACGATTGGATTCGAGTATAGTTCAAACGACTCAGCCATATTCCGTATCCGGAGGAAGCCGATGAAGGTAGCGAAGAGAGACTGGATATTTCTTGCTGTCATTATCGCGGTACTCGGCACTCTCCTCGTGAGCACCGGCAAGGTAAAGGCCAAAAAGGTTCCTTACGACGACAAGCATCGCCAGTTCTATGTGGTCATGCACAAAGGGGGAGACCGGAGGGAAGCGGAAAAAGGATGTGCAACCTGCCACGGCTTCCAGTATATTCCCTTGCCCAAGGATCACCCACCAAAGGAACAATGTTTACTTTGTCACAAGCTATCGCAGGTCAATAAGGGTAATCCTGGGGTCGGGTTAGACATTCGGACATTTGAAGTTCCGATCGCGGTAGGGTAGGAATGCCGGTTGCCCGGCACCCCCCGCACAGATCCGTACGGAAAAAGAGAACAAAAGCAAAGAGAGCAAAGAGAAAAAGAGAACAAAAGAAAGAGAACAAAAGGGTCAACTCTCCATTTTCCATTTTTACGATGAATTCAATGTTTAGTGGATAATGGAGAGTTGACCCCTATTCTCTACTATTCTCTACTCCAAGCCCAAGTGTAACATTTTGTGACATATCATTTTGTTACACCCGCCCTCTCGACCCTGGCTAACCCCCATTGATTATTGAATTTTACTTTTGGCACGGAACTTGTTTTATAGAGGGTTCTATTGACCGCTTGTGATGTCTTGGAGGGAGCGATGGGGGAGATTCGCGAAGGGAATTTCGGAAGCCGCGTGTGGCAGCCTGCTGTGCTGCCGGGCGTGGCTTTTGTTTTTTCCAGAGCGAGGCTCAGCCAAGTTACAGGGTTCGTTGTTGGCAAAGTGGAAAAGCATATACATGTAGATGAAACGTGATAACTGGAAAAATCAGTAAAAGCATATACATTTAGATGACAATGAGGCATATACATCTAGATGCAAGCATATGCATGTATATACAATCATCTATATGTAGATACCAACCCCTAACCGGTGATTTACGAGTTGGCAAGAGGATCAATGAATGAATGTTATAGGCATTTGCGGTGATAATTGTTCTTTTTGTCCCAGGTATCTTGCCACTCAAAACGGAGATACCAAAGAATTGGAGAACGTAAAAGAATTGTGGGTTCGTCTTAGGGAAAGATCCCCAGATTTTCCCGCTCAAGGCATGGCCTGTTCCGGATGCAGCCCAGAAAACAACTGTGCTTATTCGGAAGTTCGTGCATGTGCTTGTGGGAAAGGAATTGAGAACTGCGGCTTGTGCCAAGAGTATCCCTGTAAACAGCTCAATGCAGTATTTGAAATAACAGAGAAATTACGCTCTCATGCCGCTAGTTTGTGCACACCAAAAGAAATGGAATTGTTACACAAAGCTTTTTTTTCTAAGCGGCAGAACTTGGATAAGATTCATTTCGGTGCCTATAACGCGTCATAAAATAAAAAGGTTCGTCAGCTAAATATGAAAGAGAATAAAAGGGTCAACTCTCCATATTCCATTTTTATGCGTATTCCGGTCCAAGAGGACCGCGATTCCGTTGTGATGGAGACCGCGATTCCGAAGAGAACAAAAGGGTCGAAGAGAACAAAAGGGTCAACTCTCCATTTTCCATTTTTACGATGAATTCAATGTTTAGTGGATAATGGAGAGTTGACCCCTATTCTCTCTATTCTCTACTTTAACAAGTCGGAGGATGCGGGTCGGGGTCGATTTGACCAATCATCTGATATTCTCACACACGCCGAGAGACATTCGATAATCGCGAGATAAGCCGTTAAACAGTTTGCCTCGATCCGTTTTTCGCATATGATGCCTGTTCATGAAAAGGCAAGGAGAACAACAAGAACATGGACAGCGTTGAAACGGACCTCGCGGCAAGCAAGTCGGAACTGACATTCCCCTATCCCCCCCCGCAGTCGGAAACGACGATCATTGATATAGCCCCCGGGGTGAAGTGGCTGCGGCTGCCGATGCCGTATGCCCTTGATCACGTGAATATCTACCTGGTACGGGTGGAGAAAGGATGGGTGATCGTCGATACCGGCGTGGATTCGCCCCGTACGCGGGCTATCTGGGCAGAACTGTTTTCGGGGCCGCTACAGGGTGAGACCGTGGTCGGCATCTTCTGCACCCATTTCCACGTGGACCATGCCGGCCTGGCCGGCCATCTTGCGGAGAAGTGGCGAGTGCCGCTGTTCATGACGTACGAGGAATATTTCTCTCTGCGCGGATGGCCTGACGACCTGACAGAAGTGCCATGGCAATTTGCGGATTTTTTCCGGCAAGCGGGCTTTCCGGAAGAACGACTTTCAGAAACCCTGGTGATGTTCGGTTTTTCGGACGAGATTTCACCGCTGCCCCCCGCCTTCACCCGGATGCAGGAAGGAACTCCACTCCCTGCCGGTGGTGGGACCTGGCAGGTCATCCTCGGCAGTGGACATTCACCGGAACATGCCATGCTCTACTCTGCGGAGAAAGGCATCCTGCTATCGGGGGACCAGCTCCTGCCGCGCATCAGCAGCAACGTCTCGGTCAGTGTCGTCAACCCGGAGGATGAGCCGCTCAGTTGCTGGCTCGCCTCACTCGATCGCCTCAGCGGACTGCCGGACGATACCCTGGTGCTTCCCGGCCATGGGCTCCCGTTCCGTGGCGTCAGGAAGCGGGTTGAAGAGCTGCGCACCCATCACGACCGCAGGTTGACGAACATTCTCGAAACATGTGCAGTTCAGCGGCCGTCAGCGTTCGAGATCGTGCAGACTCTCTATCCGTATCCTCTCGCCGATTTTGATCTACAACTGGCATTGGGCGAATGCCTTGCCCACCTGCGCCATCTGCTTGTCAACGGCCGCCTTGAGGCAACGCTCGACGACCGGGGCGTGTACCGGTACCGACCTGTCGCGTCTGCAGCAGAAAAATTACCGGTAACGTAGCAGCCCCCCTCACACCTTCCCCAGGATTTTCAGCAGGTGGGGAATCATCTGCTTCTTGCGGGACATGACGTTCTTCAGCTCGTACAGGTGGGGCTCCAGCTGAGGATACTCCATGACGTGGGCGATCCGGGTGTGCCCCTCCACCAGGAACAGGGTCGTCTCCGTGGCGATGTCGGTCACCATCAGCCCGGCTATGAACAGGTTGTCCCGCCGCTTCACCTCCCCTAGCGCCGCCAGCAACTCCCCCTTCATTTCATGGAATTCGTCGAACCCCACCACCTCCACCTGCCCCACGCCGATGGCGTGTTTCTCGTGCCTGAACAGCTTGAAATCGGCGTTCACCGCCCGCTCCGCCGAGCCGTAGTTCTTCAGGGAACTGCTGGCGGCAAAGATCTCCCGGCCGAATTCTCCGGCATCGACGCCGGCAAGCTTTTCCAGCCAGGCCACGGCCGACCGGTCGCTTGCCGTGGTGGTGGGAGACTTGAGGATGACCGTGTCGGAGAGTATCCCGGCCAGAAGCAGGGCCGCAATGGTCCGGTCCGGATCGATACCGCTCTCCCGGTAGCGGCAGGCCACCAGGGTGCAGGTGCTCCCCACCGGCGCGGTGATGAAGTCGATGGGGGCCATGGTGTGGCTGTTGCCGAGCTTGTGGTGGTCGATCACCTCCAGGATCTCTACCGTGTCGGCGCCCGGCACCGCCTGTCCCGGCTCGTTGTGGTCGACCAGGATCAGCGCGTACGGAAGCGGCGCCAGGAGCGACGACTTGGTCGCCACTCCTGCCAGGGTGCCGTCCTCCTCCAGTACCAGAACGGCCGCCTCGCCCGAGGTGAGCAACTTCTGCCGCAGATGGGTGAGCGGCTCGCCGGTGCTGATCGAGGCGTACTTCTGCTCCGCAAACAGGGCAACCGGCGTGGAGAGGCGGGCCAGCCACGCCGCCGTAGCGGTGTCATGGGGGGTGAGCAGCACCGTGACGCCATTATCCCGCGCCATGGCCAGCAGGTCATCGTCGGGCGCCAGATCGCCGGTCACCACCAGAAGCCGCACCCCCCGCTCGATGGCCGCCTGCTGGATCGTGCGCCGGTTGCCGGTCATGATCAGGAGCTGCCTCGGATCGAACCCGTCAATCCGGCTGGAGAACGACTCCTCCAGCATGGCGCCGATAAAGAGCTGAAGCGTGATCGCCTCCCCATCCGCCCCACCGGCCACGAGCCGGCCGGAAAGGGTCCTCTTCAGGGCATCGATCGTGGTGGTGATCTCCCGCTGCTGCTCCCGGCTCGGTACCAGGTACTTCTCCGACAGCCGCAGCAGCGACAGCACGCCGCACGGCCGCCCCTGACCGTCCAGCACCGGCAGCACCCGCACCCCGCTGGCATGGAACAGTTCCAGCGCCTCGTAGGCCGACGCCGTCGTCCCGACGGTCACCGGCCGACGGTTCAGGGTATCGCGCACCTTGGGATGCACGTCCGCCAGATAGAGCGGATCGGGAACCCCCAGCCGGTCCAGGATGTAACGGGTCTGGGGGTTGGGCTCCCCGGCCATGGCGGCGATTACCTCTGCCCCAGTGCCCATTCCCTTAAGATGCGCATAGCCAATGGCCGCGGCGATCGAATCGGTATCCGGGTTGCGGTGACCGATGACGTAGATTCTATTGCTCATCGCTTGCTGCTCCTTAGGAAAATATTCGGCGTTATTCTGCCTCAGAGATACGACATGAGCAAGAGTATCTTCCATAGCAACGCGATATTTGACAATAGCAGCCAAACAAACGGCGCCTCCGGGTCAGAGTCGACCCAAAGACGCCAATTTTGAAATGGAAACGAGATTTCGAACAGAAAAAACAACCGTTATCTATGCCGTGAGCCGCGCCAGGAGGCGTTGGGCGTAAACACGGGCCATCTGTTTGCGGTGCGCGGGGCTTCCGGCCTGGTTTTTAACCGGACTCGTCCTTTTGCCGATGAGTTCGGTCGCGCGTGTCAGAAGTTCCTCGGAGGGACGGGCCCCCTCAAGAAGCTCCATTGCCTCGAATGCGGTTACCGGCGAAGAGGCCAAGGCGCCGAGCACGATCCGTACGTCCCTCATCGTGCCGGCCTTCATTCGCATCGCCACGGCAACAGAGGCCAGAGGGTAGTCGATCGCCCCTCTCTTCCGGTATTTCAGATAGCCGGACCGAAGCCCGTGCGCTGCCGGAAGGCGCAACCCCACAAGGAGTTCTCCCCGTTTCAGGGCGATGCGGTGGATCCCGTCCTCCCGGTAAAGCTCTTCCAGCGGAATTTCCCGATGGATGGTGCGTTCGCCGTCCCACCATGCCAATTCCGCCCTCGCGCCCAGGGCGATGAGGGCCGGCACGGTGTCGGAGGAGAAGACTGCGAAGCAGCGTTTGGCGGAAGGGGCGGCTTGGCAGATGTCCCCGTCTTTTTTCAGACAATACCCCTTGCTGTTTCGCCAGAACTCGCTCTGGTTGAAATACCAGCAGCGTGTGTCAAGGCATACGTTGCCGCCCAGGGTCCCCATGTTCTGAATGTTCGGACTCGCCACCACACCCGCCGCCTCACTCAATGCCGGGTAACGTTCCCGTATCAGGCAGTTGTCCCGGATGGTGGACAGCTTCACTCCCGCGCCCAGAAAGGCTCCCTCATGGCTGATTTCCAGGGTGGCCAGTTCCTTAACGTTTTTCAGATCGACCAGCCTTCCGGGGGTGTAGAGCCCCTGTTTCATGGAAACCAGAAGATCGGTGCCACCAGCCAGTGGCAACGCGTCGTGGTATTCGGCAAGGATACGCAGCGCCTCGGGCAGGGACTGGGGCCGCTCAAGTTTGAATCGCGGAAGTGGCATCATGGCTGTTCTCCTTTTTTCAGAGCGGCAAGAACCGCCTCCGGAGTAATCGGCGCATCGTGGAGCCAGATTCCAACGGCATCGTAGATGGCGTTTACCACTGCCGGGATCGAGGGGTGAAGACTCCCCTCGCCACACTCCTTGGCACCGAAGGGACCCTCGGGATCGACGCTTTCGACCAGAATCGCCTCAACGTCCGGCACGTCGAGCATCGTGGGGATCTTGTACTCCAGCAGGCTCGGACATGCGTGCTGCCCACCGGCCAAAATGTCATGGTTCTCCAGCAGCACCTCGCCGAGGGCGTTTACTGCCGCGCCCTCTACCTGCCCCTCGGCGGCAAGAGGGTTCAGGGCGAGTCCCAAATCGTGGGCGGCAACCAGTTTCAGAACCCTGACGACGCCGGTTTCCTCGTCCACCTCGACTTCTGCGGCATGGGCACCGAAGGAGTAGGCCGGACTCGGCCCGACGCCGGCGCCCCGGTAACTGCCGCCGAGTTTCGGTGGTGTGTACCCCCCGGAACCGTAAATCGATGTCCCCCTTGATTCGGCCAAAACCACTGCCTGCGCGAAGGTAAGCGTTTTATCGGAATACCCCTGAGCCGAAGCAATTCCATCTCTTATCTGCACGGTTTCCTCGGGAACACCCAGTTTTTCGGCAATGATCGGCACAATTTTTCTCCGCACCTCCAGCGCCGCGCTCCGGCAGGCGTTGCCAGCCATGAAGGTTACACGGCTTGAGTAGGAACCGAGATCAACCGGTGTCGTATCCGTGTCCGCCGAAATCACTTTGATCGTGTCGGGACGGATACCGAGGGTTTCGCCGGCCACCAGTGCCAGCATGGTATCCGAACCCTGCCCGATGTCGGAGGCCCCGCAAAAGACGGTGACCCCGCCTCCCCGATCGACGCTGATGTTGACGCTGGAATGGGGCATGGGATTAAAGTAAATTGCATTGTTGGCCCCGGAAACGTATCCGCCGCCGGCAATGCCGACGCCGCGACCACGCGGGAGTTTCCCTCTCCGTTCGTTCCAGCCGATGGCCTTGCCCGCTTTTTCTAGGCATTCCTCGAAACCGCAGGAGGTGATCCTCAATTCGTTCAGGGTCATGGTATTGGGCTTGAGAGCATTTTTTTGCCTGATCTCGACCGGATCGATGCCGAGGTCGGTAGCGATCCGGTCGAGGTGAACCTCGAAGGCGAAACGCGGTCCCACGCCGCCGTGTCCCCTGAGTGCCCCGCAGGCCGGTTTGTTGGTAAAGACCCGCACGCCATCGAAGCGGTAGGCGGGGAGGATGTAGGGGAGGGTCAGGAGTTGACCGGAATAGTAGAGGGTAACGAGACCATAGGACCCGTAGGAACCGCCGTCCAGAAGGTTTTGAAACTCCACGGCCGTGATGGTCCCGTCCTTCTTGACCCCGGTCCTGAGCTTCATGTGCATCGGGTGACGCCCCCGGTGGGACATGAACACCTCCTCGCGGGTATGGACGATCTTCACCGGCCGGCCGCACTTCCGGGAAAGCATGCAGGCAACAAACTCATAGGAAAATGGCTCCCCCTTCCCCCCGAAACCTCCGCCCAAGGTAGGCTTTATCACCCTGACCCTGTCCATCGGCAACTCGAGAACCCGGGAAATGGCCTTGTGAACGTAATGCGGCACTTGCGTGGTGGACCAGAGCGTCATTTTGCCGTCGCGGTAGTTAGCCAATGCCACGTGCGTCTCTATGGGGGCGTGGGTTATGGCCGCCTTGAAAAAGGTGTCTTCCCTGATGTGATCCGCTGCGGCAAACCCCTCCTCAACGCTCCCGAATTCAAGGGTGGCCCGCCGTTCGATGTTCGCGACTTCGCATTCCTTATGGATTTTGACGTCCTCTCTCGTCATGGCTTCATGGGGGTCGAATAGTGCCGGTAGCAGTTCATAATCGACCTCGACAAGTTTCAGCGCCTCCAGGGCGGTCCGCTCGTCAACCGCAGCCACTCCCACCACCGGCTCGCCGACGTAGCGCACCTTGTCGATGGCAAGGGCGTTTTCATCCTCCGCGCGGGGGAGTATCCCGAAACAGATCGGTGCCTCCTTCCCCAGGACAATGCCCCTGACGCCTGGGAGCGCCTCGGCCTTGGACACGTCGATGTTCCTGATGAGCGCATGGGCGTGAGGAGAGCGCAAGAGCTTGCCCACCAGCGTGCCCGGCAGGTGTATGTCATCGGTGTACTGCGCATCTCCGGTGAGTTTGGCCACTCCGTCGATCCGGGGAAGGGACTTGCCTACATAGTTAAACGCGGAAGTTTTCATCACACGCCCTCCACCCGGTCGTGTGGATAAACCTTTGCGGCAATCTCGACCGCGTTCACAATTTTCACGTAACCGGTGCAACGGCAGAGGTTCCCCGAAAGCGCCCCCTTGATTGCTTCCCGGTCAGGATTGGGGTTTGTATCCAGCAACGCCTTTGCCGTCAAAACCATGCCCGGAGTACAGAAGCCGCACTGGACGGCGCCGGCCTCGTGGAACGCACGCTGCACCGGGTGGAGATCCTCCCCCTGGGCCAATCCCTCGATGGTCGTTATTTCGTGCCCTTCAGCATCAGCTGCCAGCGTCAGGCAGGACAGGACCGGCTTACCGTCAAGAAGCACCGTGCAGGAACCGCAATCGCCCAGATCGCACCCCTGCTTGGTTCCGGTCAGACCGAGCCTCTGCCGCAACGTCTCTAGAAGCGTCTCCTCATCCCCAACACCCACCTCGATCGGGTTTCCGTTTACCGTCATATGTACGATAATCATTTCCAATTTCCTCCCTGATAAAACTTGTAAACTCGGAGCTGTTTGTCTGAGCAACATATATGCTGTATGCTATAATATTATATATAATATTTTTTCCATAAAAACTATTGTAACTATCTAAAACTACATGAGTTAAATATTATACCAGTAAACATTTTAATAATTTTTATTTCTAGTATACAAGATATATCGCCATGCGACAAGGTGTCAAGTGTTTTTGAGAACCCAAAAACCGGAATCATGGTAACTGAAGTCACCGAATGCCCGGATGGGAAAAGCCGTACTTCAGGAGGGTTGTTCAATATTTATGTCACCGTCTTTTGAGGGCATTCCTGCAGGTCAGTTGCCGCTTTTCGTATAGATGGTATCTTATTTCGCCCCAGTCACACCTAGACCATCTGCGACTGAAAAATATCGGCGCTGGAACCAGAACGCCACGTTGACCAGGCCGATCATCACCGGCACCTCGACAAGCGGGCCAATGACCGCGGCAAAGGCCGCACCGGAGTTCAGGCCGAAGACCGCCACGGCCACAGCAATGGCCAACTCAAAGTTGTTGCTGGCTGCCGTGAACGCCAGGGTCGTGGTCTTGCCGTAGTCAGCGCCGAGTCTTTTGCCCATCCAGAACGAAACCAGGAACATGACGATGAAGTAAATCAGCATCGGGATGGCAATCCGTACCACATCAAGAGGAAGCTGGACGATAAGGTTCCCCTTGAGGCTGAACATGACCACGATGGTAAAAAGCAGGGCGATCAGGGTCAGAGGGCTGATCTTGGGAACCACTACACGATGATAGCGCTCCTTACCCATGGTCTTGACCCCGATGAACCGGGTTAATGCCCCGGCTATGCAAGGAATGCCCAGGTAGATAAAGACGCTCTTGGCGATCTGCTGGATGCTGACATCGACCACGCTCCCGGAGAGGCCAAACAGTGGCGGCAGCACCGTGATGAAGAACCAGGCGTAGACGCTGTAGAAAAGGACCTGGAAGATGCTGTTGAAGGCGACGAGACCGGCGGCGTATTCGGTGTTTCCCTTGGCCAGTTCGTTCCAGACGATGACCATGGCGATACAGCGGGCCAAGCCGATCATGATCAGGCCGACCAGGTACTCCGGCTTGTCGGGGAGAAGAACGATGGCCAGGACGAACATCAGGACAGGGCCGATCAGCCAGTTCTGAACAAGGGATAGCCCCAAGACTTTCCTGTTTTGAAAAACCTCCGGCATCTCCTCGTACTTCACCTTGGCGAAGGGGGGATACATCATGACGATCAGGCCGATGGCAATCGGGATATTTGTAGTGCCTACCTGAAACCGGTTGATGAACTGCTCCACGCCGGGGATGAAGTATCCCAGTCCAACTCCCAATGCCATAGCGGCAAAAATCCAGAGGGTCAGCCAACGGTCGAGGAAAGAAAGTTTACGTCCTATATGCTCGCTCATCTGTCTTCTCCTGTCAGGTATTCGGTCAATTTTTTGCGAATCTCGTCCCTCACCCGTCGGAACTCAGGAAGTACCTCTTCGGAAGCACCGGGAAGCCTGGATGGATCGTCGAAGCCGATGTGCGCCCTATGCACGCCGCCGAAGAAAAGCGGGCACTGTTCGTTGGCCGCACTGCAGAGGGTGATCACATGGTCGAACAACTGACCGGCAAATTCATCGAAGGTTTTGGAATAGTGGCCGGAGATGTCGATCCCCAGTTCCGCCAGAACCCGGATGGCCAGTGGGTTGACCCGGGTCGCTTCGGTGCCTGCGGAGTAGGCCTGGAAACGGTCGCCGAGGTAGTGGTTGACCAGTCCTTCAGCCATTTGGGAGCGGCAGGAGTTGTGGGTGCAAAGGAAGAGGATACGTTCTTTCATGACCTTAATATATCCGCATTTGCGGATAAATAAAGCTCATAGTAATAGGTTCTTTTATTACAGAGCGGATCGACGCGGGACGTATGCTAGGTACAAGCAGGTGATTTGTTTTTTACGAATTCGGCAAGTGCCGTTCGATCGGACATTGACTCAGGAAGGTTGCTCACATGCCTTTGGAGGATGTCGAGCAGTTCCCTGCACATCTGGCAGCTTTCCCTGCTTAGCTGATAGTACATCCAGACTCCCTGACGGCGGATATCCACCCAGCAACTGCGTTTGAGGTAGGCAAGGTGACGGGAAACCGTGGACTGGGGTAACTTCAGTACGGCCATCAGGTCGCACACGCATAATTCGCCTTCTGATTGCAGCAACAGGACGATGCGCAGCCTGATTGGATCGGAAAGGGCTTTGAAGATCTGAGCGTGATGTTTCATAGATAAGGTTATAGAGCAGTTGAGGAAGATGGTCAAGAACACTGCGATCCAGCTGATCAGCCAATTCGTGACACTGAATTGCTTTATAAATCCGTGAATACGGATATAATCCCTCCCCATTAAAAAACTTTATATTGCGGAGGTGGAGATGCAAACTTCGGTTATACCGTTATCGTAACCAACTATATAGAGAGGTCTGTATTTCGGACAGGCATGCTTCTGAGTAACTTAACCATAGGTGGTTGAATTTATGGGTTTTATGTCAAGCCATTTGACCCTGTACCGGGACCAGTTCAAAACCGAGTTGTTGTGCTTTACGTTTCAGATTCTGTACGACTCGTGAGCGGTAACGCTCCTCATAATGATCCTGACCAAGATCTGCGTACGACGTCCTGTTCTTCAGCATGGAGTACACCAGTCTTGCGAGCTTATGTGCAGTTGCCGTTATGGCCTTGGATGCTCCCAGCCGTGCTCTCTGTCGACGGATGTATCCCCCCAAGGCGCTCTTTGATCTGATCAAAGAAAAGGCTGCCATGCGAAAGGCAATGG
>NZ_VLLN01000022.1 GCF_007830735.1 Geobacter argillaceus | reverse complement strand
CAACAACTCGGTTTTGAACTGGTCCCGGTACAGGGTCAAATGGCTTGACATAAAACCCATAAATTCAACCACCTATGGTTAAGTTACTCAGAAGTAGTGGCGGTAAGAATTCAAGCTGCTACCGGTTCTGAATGGTGCAATGGCTTACGTGGGGATGTTTTCCTCCCCACGGAGTCTGGATTTCAACTAAGTTCGGTATGCTGTAAAAAAGTGTTTGACACTACATCTGTGTAGTGCTAGTTTGGAAACAGCTGGTTGGTTGGCTGGTCAATCAGTGTGACTAAGAAGCTGCTGAGTGGCGTTTGAGGTAGATGATGGTTGTAACGTCATCATCTATTCATGTTCTGATGCCGTTTAGTAATTTGGTTTAGATAGTTGCTTTAAGGATCATGATTGTGGTGATGGGTAGCTCTTTTTAGAATGGTGTTCAGTGGACGCTAGGGATGTGTCGCATGTCAACGCTTGTGCATAGAAGCATTGATGGTCGGGAGTTGGTTGCAGAGCGGCGACAGCAGTTTGTTGCTGCGGCAACGGAGCTATTTGGCCGTAACTCCTACGATGCGACTACCATGAAGGAGATTTCCAAGCAGGCGGGGTTCAGTTCCGGCCTCATATATTCCTACGTCGAGACCAAGGAGGATATTCTTTTCCTGGTGCTGCAAAATCTGCTGGATTCGTATCATGTCGAGATTCCCCGGTCCCTGGAAAACGTATCTGACCCGATCGAGCGCTTCAGTGCCGCTGTTCGTGCCTATTGCCAGGTGGTCGACGTCAATGCCGATGCTACGTTGCTGGCGTACCGTGCCGTCAAGTCTCTCTGTTCCGAGAGGAAGGGCGAATTGATGAAGATGGAACTGGCGACCAACAGTCTTGTCGCTGACTGTGTTCAAGCCTGTGTCGATGCGGGATATTTTCGGACATTAAACGTGCACCTGATGGCGTATCAGGTGGTACTGGTGGCACATGGCTGGGCTCTCAAGCGCTGGGTTCTTGCCAAGACCGTGACACTGGATGAATATGTGAGCGAGGCCGTTGACTCATTCCTGCACGCTGCCCTGACAGAGTCCGGTTGGAAACAGTGGTACGGTAACAAGGCCGAGCCTGTCGGGCGGGAAGAAGGCTTTTTTTTGAGGCCGGATCATGGTTGACTGGTCAACCAATGTTGGTGGGTCTAATAACGTCGACGTGTCGTCATAGGTGTCTAGAAGAATCATTACATAACTTCTGGAGAGTTCTTTGCCAGCCCCGACATGGGGGGGAGAGAACAAAGCCGGGAAAACCAACGTTAGGACAGGAGGATACAATGGATCTGGGACTGGCAGGAAAGACAGTAATCGTTACGGGTGGGGCATCGAACATCGGTCGTGCCATTAGCATCAACTTCGCCAAGGAGGGGGCCAATGTTGTGGTTGTCGATTGGGACCATGCCCAGGCGCAGAAGGTAACCGAGGAGATCCGGGGAATGGGGCTGAAGTCCCTTGCCATCAAGACGGATGTGACCAGTATGGAGCAGGTTCAGGCCATGGTTACCGAGGTGCTGAACAAGCTGGGACAGGTGGATGTGCTGGTCAACAGTGTGGGCGGGACCCTGGACCAGTATTTCCTGGAAGAGAGCAGGGAAAAGTGGCAAAAGACCGTGGACATGAATCTCTGGAGTGTCATTAACTGCACCAGGGCCGTGCTTGACCACATGGTGGAGCGAAAGTCGGGAGCAGTGGTGAGCGTCGGTTCCGATGCCGGGCGCACGGGAGAGTTCCGGGAAGCGGTCTACGCGGCGAGCAAGGGTGGCGTGATTGCCCTGTCGAAGTCGCTTGCCAAGGAGCTTGGTCGCCATGGGATTAGGTTCAATGTGGTCTGCCCGGGATTGACGCCGCCGAAACCGGAGAACATCGGCGAGGGGAGCCACTGGCAGGCACAGATCAGCACGTTCACGTCCGAGGTGCTGGAGAAGGCGGCAAAGGCGTATCCTCTGCGCAAGGTGGGAACGCCGGACGATACGGCGAAGGCGGTGGTATTCCTGGCATCTCCCTGTGCGGGCAACGTTACCGGCCAGACCTTGAGCGTCAGTGGCGGCTACACCATGGTCTGACGGACGGTTGGCTATGTCCGGACCCCGCATTGCTACACGCATTCAACGCTATGCACATGGTAAGGAGTGGATAATGAACAAGTATCATCTTACTGAGGATCAACTGGATGCCTGGAATGGTATCAAGGAGTTTGCCAAGGGACGGATCTTCCCGTTGGCAAAGGATATCGACCTCACCGGCGAATTCCCCCGGGAACTTTTCAGGGAACTGGGGGAACAGGGATACCTGGGGGCGGGCCAGCCTGAAGAGTATGGTGGCGCAGGGTGCGATGCCGTTACCTGCTGCCTGATTCTCGAGGAGATTTCCAAGGCGTGCGCCTCCGTCGGCAACTGCTTCAACGCCCATATGAGTCTGGTGGCGACTCTGCTGGCCGAGCACGGCACCAAGGAACAAAAAGACAACTATCTGAAAGACCTGACATCCGGGCGCAAGCTCGGCGCCTTTGGCCTGACCGAACCTTCCGGAGGGTCGAATGCGGGCGATCCGAAGTCGCGGGCCGTCCTTGACGGCAACCAGTACGTTCTGAACGGCTCAAAGGCCTTCATCACCAACGCCTGGGTCGCCGATGTCTTCCTGGTAACCGCCAAGACCGAGAATGGAGTCTCCGCGTTCATCCTTGAGCGTGGCATGCCGGGATTCGAGATCGGTACCCCCGAACACAAGATGGGGATGCATGGCTCGCCGACCTGTTCGCTGTTTTTCGACTCGGTGCGTATCCCCAAGGAAAACATGCTCGGCGAAGAGGGAACAGGGTTCAGGTCGTTCGCCAAGGCCCTGGACCGCGGCCGGGTAAACGTAGCCTCATTGATTGTGGGTATAGCCCAGGCTTCCCTGGAGGCAGCCATAGAGTATGCCAAGGAGCGGACCCAGTTCGGCAAGCCGATCGCGGCATTCCAAGGGATCCAGTTTCCGATTGCCGAGATGGCTACCCAGATCGAAGCGGCCCGGCTGCTCACCCTCAACGCCGCAAAGATGTACGACGCCGGCATGCCGATCAAGATGGAATCGTCCATGGCCAAGTATTATGCGGCCGAAATAGCCCTGAAGGCCTGCGACACGGCAATAACGGTTCATGGCGGATACGGTTACTGCATGGACTACCCGGTGGAGCGTTATTACCGGGACGTCAAGTGCTATCACATTGCCGAGGGGACCAGCCAGATCCAGCGGCTCGTGATTGCCCGCGAACTTCTGGGCCGCTTCCCCATCTGAACCGGACTGCGGCCTGACCGGATCTTTGCAGTTGATCCGGCAGTCAGCAGGCTGGCAAGAGATGCAAGGTTTCGGTGGTTGAGTGGTCAATCAGGCTGGTGGGGAGAAGATCCGTTAAGGGGAGATGTCATGTTCAAACTGGAGAAAAACGACAGATCCGTAATAGTCACCATGAACAGGGCGCCGGTCAATGCGCTCAGTGACGGGTTTGTTGCCGAGTTTCACAAACTGCTCGACCAGATAGACCGGATGGAAGGCTTAGTGGTGGTTCACCTGCGCAGCGCACTCTCCGTGTTCAGCGCCGGCGCGGACCTGAAGGAGGTTGAAGAGCGTCTTTCGCAGCCACCGGAGAAAAGCGTTGAGTACAACCGGTCGCTGCACGTGCTCTTCGACAGGATAGAAGCCCTTCAGTGCGTGACGCTCTGTGAGATCAACGGGGCAGCTTTCGGTGGTGGCCTCGAACTGGCGCTGGCCTTTGACCTGCGCATCGCCGCCGAAGGCGCTACCATCGGCCTGCCCGAAGCAAGGCTGGGGCTCATCCCCGGAGCCGGTGGCACGCAAAGGTTGACGCGCCTCTGCGGTCCCGGCGTTGCCAGCCGTTTGATTCTGGGATGCGAACTGATCAACGGGGCCACTGCCTGCAGCCTCGGGGTGGTGCAATGGTCTGCTCCTGCCGAGGAGCTGGCGGCGCGGGCCAACGAGATCCGGGAGCGGATCGCCGCCCTGGCACTGCCGGCCCTGCGCGTCAGTAAGAACTGCATCGCGGCATTTACACGGCCGGGTGTTGACGGCTTCAAGATGGAGATCGAGGCCCAGCGGGATCTGGTTGTATCAGAAGATGCACGGACCCGCGTCACAGCGTTCGTGGCGGAACGGACTGCCCGCGCAACAGGCAGTAACTGAAAAGAGCGAGTATAGGGTGCGGAGTGCACTCAACCCATAAAACGAGAGGGAGAAAGCAGATGGAATATACCGATGTTGCCTACGAAGTGAGCGAGCAGATTGCCACCATCACCATGAACAGGGCCAAGCGGATGAATGCGTTCCGGGGCCGGACCATCGAGGAGATGCTGCACGCCTTCAAGCGCGCCTGGGCCGATCCCGGTGTGGCGGTGGTCATCCTGACGGGAGCAGGGGAAAAGTCCTTCTGTGTGGGCGGCGACCAGATCGAGTATGCGGAAACCGGGAGTTACGGCACGAGCGATAACGGCCTGTGGGAGATCGACGAACTGCACATGGCCATCCGCGATATCCCCAAGCCGGTCATCGCGGCAGTCAACGGCTACGCGATCGGCGGCGGCCACGTCTTTCACGTGCTGTGCGACGTGACGATTGCCTCAGAAAACGCCAAGTTCGGCCAGGCCGGTCCGCGGGTCGGGTCGTTCGACGCCGGCTGGGGTACCGCTTTGCTGACACGTATCGTCGGCGAGAAGAAAGCCCGGGAGATCTGGTACTTCTGTCGCCAGTACACGGCCCAGGAAGCCCTTGATATGGGTCTGGTCAACAAGGTTGTGCCGCTCGCCGACCTGATGACCGAGGCCCGCGACTGGGCACGGCAGGCGGCGGATATGAGCCCCACCGCGCTGCGCGCCCTCAAGCACGCCTTTAACGCCGACGGTGCCCATATCTATGGCCAGGCCAAGATGGCGGCGGACATCCTGCGCATCTTCGGTACCTCCGATGAGGCGATGGAAGGGAAGAAGGCGTTTGCCGAGAAGCGCAAGCCGGATTTCTCTCCGTACCGGTGAGATGGGGAATATCCCCCGGAGCCGTCATGGCGGTCCCCGGGGGAGTGACGTGGGCGATATCGTGAAAAGAGGGAGCATATTGAGATGACACTGTGTGCGAACAGTCCCGGTGGGGATGCCATAGGCCATGACAGTTGCTGCGGGAAGCGGCCACAGGATGTACCTGTCGGTTCGCGTCCCGGAAGCAAGCTGGTATCGCTCTCCGAAGCCGTGTCGCGGGCGGTCCGGCAGGGAGACCAGATCATTTTCTCGTTCTCCCACAACAGGCCCCATGCCGCAGCCTTCGAGGTGGCCCGGCAGTTCAGGGACAGCCATAGTCTGGAGCTGGTCGGCACGGGGCTTATCGAGTACGCGTCGGTCCTGTATGCGGCAGGGGCGGTGCGGCGGATGCAATCGGCATTCCTCGGGAACAGCTTTCCCTCGCCGGCGCCGGCGAGGGTGTTGGGTGAGGCCATTGCCAACGAGGGGGGACACGATCCCCACTGGACCAACCTTACCTTGCCATTGCGCCTGATGGCCGGTGCCATGGGGTGGCCGTTTGTCCCGGTTCGCAGTCTGATGGGGAGCGATCTCGGCACAGGAGAAGGTCGGGCGGTCGTCGATGATCCCTTTGGCAGCGGGCCGGTACAGGTCATTTCGGCACTGGTCCCGGATGTCGCCTTTGTCCACGGGGTAGTTGCCGACACGCTTGGCAACACCGTCGTCTACGGACCCGACGGCGAGGACCTGTGGGGGGCATGGGCGGCCCGCAGGGTGGTGGTGACAGCGGAGAAGGTGATTTCTCCGGAAGAGTTCAGGCGCCTCGGCCACCGTCCCGGGCTGCCGGGCAATCGGGTGGCATGGGTGTCGGAAGTGCCCTACGGAGCCCATCCCCAGGCCGTATTCGTCTGGAATGACGACGGCGTGCGTCCGTATGCCGAGGATTACCCGATGCGTGCCGAACTGCGGCGGTTATCGCGCGATCCTGCCGCCATGCGGGCATGGGTAGAGGAGTGGGTGTTCAACGGGACCCATGAAACCTATCTGGCACGGTTGGGGAACGATCGTCTGGAAGCCCTCCATGCGGCGGCGCTGGCAGTAGCCCCCGAGGAGTACTCGGTTCCGGACGGGATACCTACCAGTCCCGAGGAATGCGCGGCGGTTCTGGCCATGCGGGAAACCGTGGCGCGGGTCGAGGCCGGCAGTCACGACATGCTGTTCGCCGGCATCGGGCTTTCCCACATCGCCGCCTGGGCGGCCGAGGATATCTGCCACCATGAAGGGCTTCATGCGATGCTGGTCGCGGAAACCGGGCTGTACGGCTTTCGGCCGGCCAAGGGGGATCCGTACCTGTTCAATCCCCCCAACACCCGTTCGAGCCTGTTTCACTCGGACTTCATCCACACGCTCGGGGTACTCGGCGGACCAACGGCAGAGCGCTGCCTGACCCTCCTGGGCGCCGGCCAGATGGACCGCAAGGGGAACATCAATTCGTCGATGACCGCGAACGGGACCTTTCTCGTTGGCTCCGGCGGCGCCAATGATCTGGTGAACGGCAACAGCGACTACATGGTGGTCATGCCGGCCGGTAAGGGGCGCCTGCTTGACAGCCTGCCGTTCAGGACTAGCCCGGTTGGCCGTCTTGTTGCGGTCGCCACCGATCTCGGGCTGCTGGAACTGTCGCCGGACAGCGGCGATCTGGAAATTGCCGCGGTCATTGCCGAGCCGGACCGGGTTGATCAAACAGTCGCTGCGCTGGTGAGGGCTTGCGGCTGGCCCGTCAAAGTCCGCAAGGAGCTGCGGCTCATCGCGCCCCCCACGCCGGAAGAGGTGTCATTGTTGCGCTCCTTTGATCCGGAGCGAAAACTCCTGGGGTAACAGCTTTCAGACCAGACCAGGTCTGAGTCGGGGCATAATCTGAATATGTCTGAGAAAGGAAGGTTGCAATGAACGCCAAGAGGGTGTTTGTGGTTGGAATGGGAGCCATGGGGAGCGGAATTGTGCAGGCCTGTGCGCAGGCCGGACACCAGGTGGTCGCTGTCGACGCCAGTGAGGCGATGCGCGCAAAGGGGCTGACCTCGATTCAACAGTCGCTGGCCAAGATGAGCGAGGGGGGGAAACTCCGGGAAACGAAAGAAGCGCTCCTGGCCAGGATAGAGATCAGTGACAGCCTGCGCAGGGCTGCGGACGCCGATCTGGTGATCGAGGCCATCTCAGAGGATCTGGAGATCAAGCAGAACCTGTTTCGCGAACTCAGTCAGATCTGTTCTCCGTCAGCCGTACTCGCAACCAACACCTCCTCCATCCCGATAACCGAGATTGCCGTAGCGGTGAGCAATCCCGAGCGATTCGTCGGCATACACTTTTTCAACCCTGTTCACCGCATGAAACTGATCGAGGTCGTGCGCGGCATTCTCACGTCGGATCAGACCGTTGCCCTGGCCAGGGAGTTCGCCACCAGCCTTGGCAAGGAACCGATTGTCGTCAACAAGGATACCGCCGGCTTCATTGTCAACCGGATAAACGGCATGGCCATCCTCGAAGCGCTTCGTCTCCTGGAGAAAGGCGTTGCCTCGCCGGAAGACATCGACAAGGCGATGCGGCTCGGTTTGGGGCATCCCATCGGTCCTTTCGAATTCATGGACATGGTCGGCCTGGACATCGTCGCCAAAGCCAGGATGGGGATCTACGAAGAGACCAAAGACCCGAGCCATTACCCGCCGGTCACCCTGATGCGCAAGGTGAAGGCCGGCCATCTGGGACGCAAGACCGGCAAGGGTTTCTACGAGTACTGAGTTTTGCTCCATTCGCTTGTTTTTGGAGCGAGTGGCAGTCCGGATAGCCAGGATGCCGGCCCCATTTCCAAGGGCAATTGCCATGGCTGGCGAGCAGGCACGAACCATGAGACATACAGGAGGAGACCATGAGTCTGGAACTGGCAAGGAGAATACCGATGTCTAACTGGCAGGAAGTTTACAGATCACGTGTAAAAACGGCCGATGAGGCGGTGAAGGCGGTCAGTTCCGGGAATCGCCTGTTCCTGACCGGCAATGCTTCCGTACCACTCACGCTGCTGGATGCACTGGTGAGGCGCGCGCCCGAGCTGGAAGATGTGGAGATCTGCCACGTGCTGACCTTTGGCTCGACAGCGTATGCTGCACCGGAGATGGCAGGGCATCTGCGCGTCAACTCCATGTTCATCAGCGCCAATGTCAGGCAGGCGGTGAACGAGGGACGTGGCGACTTCACCCCGGTCCTGCTTTCCGAAATGCCCCTCTTGTTCAAGAACGGGCTCCTGCCGCTGGATCTGGCGTTCATTCATGTGTCACCCCCCGATGAGGAGGGGTACTGTTCGCTCGGCACCGAGCCGGGGCCGACGATCACGGCTGCCGAAAGCGCCAGGATCGTCATCGCCCAGGTGAACAGGCAGATGCCGCGGACCCTCGGCGACACGCGCATGCATGTGGAGCAGCTCCATCATATCGTTGAGGTCGATGAGCCGATCTGCGAGCATGCCATGGGACAAAAGGGTGACGAGGCGGTCATTCAGGAAATCGCCGGTCACATCGCCGGGCTGATCCCGGATGGTGCCACCATGCAACTGGGAATCGGTGCCCTCCCCGATGCAGTGCTCAAGCATCTGTACAACAAGAAGGACCTGGGGATCCATACCGAACTGTTTTCCGATGGGGTGATCGATCTGGTGGAAGCCGGTGTCATCACGAATGCGCGCAAGACACTCCATCCGGGCAAGATCATCGCCGGGTTCCTCCTGGGGACCAAGCGGCTGTATGACTGGGTGGACAACAACCCGCTGGTTGAATTTTACCGCACCGAATACGTGAACGATCCGTTCGTGGTTGCCCAGAACGACCGGATGGTGGCGATAAACTCGGCTCTCGAAGTGGATCTGACCGGGCAGATATGCGCCGACAGCATCGGGCCGAGGATGTATTCTGCTGTGGGCGGGCAACTGGACTTTGTTTATGGCGCATCGCGTTCCAAGGGGGGGGTGCCGATCATCACCCTGCCGAGCACGGCACAGCTCCGTGACGGAACCGTTGTGAGCAAGATCGTGCCGATGCTCAAGCAGGGCGCCGGCGTGGTCACTACCCGTAACCATGTGCATTACGTGGTGACGGAATTCGGAGTGGCAGCGCTCTACGGCAAGACGGTCCGCCAGCGCGCGCAGGCACTGATCAATATCGCCCATCCCCGGTTCCGCGACGAGATGACGGCCCAGGCCAGGGAACTGCATTACCTGTAGACTGGATAGTGTCATGAGCCAGCAGCGCCCCACTGCATATGAATATCGACGGATGGTACGGTATGGCGATTGCGATGCATCCCTGAATTACTATACGCCGCGGGCCATCGATTATGCCGTCGAGGCGATCGAAGGCTGGTTTGAACAGGTGGTGGGAGTATCGTGGAGCGATCTGGTCACCCTGCATGGCATGGAACTCCATTTTCTGCACGCCGGATGTGAATTTCGTAAGGCACTGACGGCTGGAGAAACTGTTCTGGCTCACGTGGTGGTCAGCGTCGAGCATTCAATTCTTACGTTCAGTATCTCAGGGGTGAACCAGGCGGGAGAACTTTGTTTCCGGACAACACTGACGTCCTGTTTTGTGGAACGCAGGCAGTTCAAGCAGATTCCCATTCCGCCGGAGTATGGGGAGCGCATTGAGAGGTATCGGGCCAGCTGTGGGGCAGCCGGCCCCGTTGAAGAGGCTGGCTGCCCGGTAACCGCGGACCGGAACGTGCCATTACCGCTGGCCGGGGGGGCCGGAGAGGTACCGTTCATCCTTCAGAGACGGGTGGTGTACGGGGAATGCGGCGTATCGGGCACCATTTACCTGCCAAGGGTGTTCGATTACCTCTTGGAAGCCAACGGCGAATGGTATGGGAAGTTCCTGGGCATCTCGTGGATGGAGCAAAATATCCTTAAGAGGGGACAGCCTTTCCTGCAGGTCACCTGCGACATCCTGAGTCGCGTTGTATCGGGACAACTGATTTCACTCATATTTACAGTCAGCAGGCTGGGCAGGTCGAGCATTTCATATACTGTGCAGGGGTATGACGGAAAAGGTGCCCATTGTATCTCAGGGCAACTGACAGCCTGCTACAGTGTTGAGCAGAATGGTGCTCTCAAGGCAACTCCTTTCCCGGATGAGTTACGGGGGAAAATTACTGCATATCAGGCAGCTTGTGATGAATATAGCTCCAGCGGTCATTAATGCCCGATTCTGGCGCCTGAGGGGTAAGGACAATCCCTGAGTCTCAGGGTGTTTTGTAGTTTCAGGAACGG
The DNA here is from genome assembly GCF_007830735.1 of Geobacter argillaceus. Taxonomy (GTDB): domain Bacteria; phylum Desulfobacterota; class Desulfuromonadia; order Geobacterales; family DSM-12255; genus Geomobilibacter; species Geomobilibacter argillaceus. Next base: position 61,515 of record NZ_VLLN01000022.1, on the reverse strand, counting down.
TATGGACGTCAATTCTGAAGTTTATTTCAAGTGGGGGCAAGTAGGATGAAAAAAAGGAAATGGGAGCAGTATCATACCGTATGGCTGATGCTTTTTATGGGCTGGGCAGTATCTTATGCAGACCGGACGATTACGGGACCGGTCATCTCCTGGATGATCGCCAACAACGTCGGTTTTCTCAAATCCGCGGCCAATCCCCATGCTCTGGGCGGATTGCTCGGCAGCCTCTTCTTTGCGGGTTACATGCTTACGCAGTTTCCCGGCGGATACTTCGGTGACAAGTACGGCCACCGGACCATCATCGTCATAAGTCTATTCTGGGCAGGTATCATGACGCTCATCACCGGGGTCACCGGAGGGCTGGTGGCGTTCATCGCCTTTCGGGTCCTTACAGGTCTCGGAGAAGGCGTCCTCTACTCGAACGACCGCTCGCTCGTGGCCCACGTCACTCCCCCCCCTAAAATGGGATTTGGCATGGGGATAGTGATTACCGGCCTTTCTCTGGGGTTCACGTCGGCACTTCTCGGCACCATTCACTTGATCAACCTGGCGAAGCCCTTCATGGGTGAAGATGCCTGGAGGGCACCGTTTCTGCTGCTTGGTGCGGCTTCGTTGGTCGTGGCTTTCCTGGTCAAGGCCTACATCGCCCCCAAACTGCCCGGTACGACGTATGGCTATAAGCCTGCCCTTGCAAATCTTGTGAAGACCTCTCTCATATTTCTGGTCGCCATCATGGCCGTCTATGCCGCTACTGATCGGCTGGGCCTCAGCAAGGTAGGTATAGCGGTAATCCTTACCTGTCTGACCCTCGTCTTGATCGCGTTCATTTTTGGCAAGAAGTCCAAGGAATTGGGGCCCATCCTTCGGGAACCGAATCTTGTGTTGCTGTATATCTCGGGCATCGGTATCTGTTGGCACCTTTGGTTCTATGGGTACTGGTCCGTTGAAATCGTGAAGGAATTCGGCGGGGGTGCGTTCTCTTCCGCGGCACTCGTGGCGTCGTTCAACGGGTTGGCAGGATTCATAGGATTTCCCCTAGGAGGAAAGATCGGCGATGCGATGGCCCTGAGGCGCAACGGGCGAAGGAACTCGCTCGCCTTCCTGATGGCGGTTCTCACCGTGCTGATTTTCCTGTTTGCCGCGTACCTCATGTCCGGGAGAAAAGACCTCGTCGTCATGTCGATACTGCTGTTCGTGTCAGGCGTGGTGTTTTTTGCCCTCCAGGCCGTCAACTATACGGTCACGGCCGATCTCGCTCCCGTCGAACTCCGCGGGGCAGCATTTGGCATGTGGAACCTGGTTGCCGAAGTCGGAGCTGTCCTTTCTCCTGTCATTGCCGGAGCCCTACGCGACGCGACGGGGAATTGGAGTTCTGCCATTCTCCTGGATGGAGGATTAATGGCGGCCAGCTGCCTGTTTGTACTCGCTATCGGCAGAGTCATAGAGGTTCCCACGCTGTTGGGCACACCCTATGGGATCAGGGAGAAGTAGACGCAGGCTACTTGGCACCTCCTAACGCCACTGCATGGAACTTAAAGGCTGTGTGAATGACGTGCTGACAATAAAGTCCTGCGTAATACGATAAGGCTGATAACTGCCTATTACAAAAGTGTTTGACACGAGCTTGTGGCGATGTTACGTTTTTTCAGTGGTTGGCCGGCCAACCACTGAAAAACTGTCTCGATCGGCATCAGTCGGGTACGCAACAAGGAGAGTGTCGCATGTCAACGATTGTGCATAGCAGCATTGATGACCAGGAACTGATAGCGGAGCGCCGCCAGCAGTTTGTCGCTGCTGCCACAGCACTGTTCGGGCGCAATTCGTACGACTCCACCACCATGAAGGACATCTCAAAGCTGGCGGGGTTCAGTTCCGGCCTTATTTACTCATATGTCCAGACCAAGGAGGATATGCTCTTCCTGGTGCTGCAAAACCTGTTGGATTCCTATCAGCGCGAGATTCCCAAGTCCCTTGAGGCCGTTGTCGATCCCATAGAGCGCTTTTGTACGGCGGTACGCGCTTACTGCCAGGTGGTCGATGCCCATTCTGATGCCACGTTGCTGGCTTACCGCGCAACCAAGGCACTCAGCTCTGAACGGAAGGCGGAGATCAAAAGGATGGAGCTGGAAACCAACAGCCTGGTGGCTGATTGTGTGCGAACCTGTATAGAGGCGGGATATTTTCGTTCGGTAAACGTAAGTCTAATGGCATACCAGGTGGTTATGGTGGCCCATGGCTGGGCCCTTAAACGTTGGGTTCTCGGTCAAAATATGACCCTGGACGAGTATATCTCTGAAACGATCGATCTGTTCCTGCACGGGGTCATGACCGAGGCCGGCTGGAAACACCGGCAACAGGTCCGGTAAGCGGCGACCTTGATCTGTCGCGGTACCACGGGGCAATGTGTCGTAACGTACAGGTGGTTTGTGGTTGGCTGGTCAGTCAGTGTGGCGGTTTCGATCATCCGGCGACGTCTGGCAGATGTTGTCCCACATCCTTGGGTGAAATGCGTCGGGGGATAAGGAGCATCGTGTGATCTTTACGCAAATAGAACTGAGTCGCTGCGGTCCCGAGGGCACCGTCGCACTGATAACCCTGTCGCGACCGGACAAGATGAACGCCCTGACCAAGGTAATGGAAGCGGAGTTACGTGCCGCGTTTGAGCAGGTTGACCGCGATCCGCATGTCAGAGTCATTGTGCTGACGGGCAAGGGGAGGGCATTTTGTGCCGGGATGGATTTGGCAGAACTGGAAACCATATCCCCCGACGACGGCAGTTCCGAAGACTGGACGCGACCCTACGACATGAATCGTCGAGCGGATTACCAGTCCCGCTATTGTTATTTTCCTGCGATCCGCAAACCGGTTATCTGCGCAATTAACGGTGCTGCCGCGGGTATCGGGTTCGTTTTTCCACTGTATTGCGATATACGCTTTGCCAGCTCATCAGCCGTATTTGCTACGGCATTTTCCAAGCGGGGACTGATTGCGGAGCACGGAATTGCCTGGATACTGCCGCGTATCGTTGGCCCTGGCAATGCAGCCGATTTGCTCTACTCTTCACGGAAGATTACGGCCGAAGAGGCATTGGGCATGCGCCTCGTAGACCGGTTGGTCGCTCCGGAAAACCTGCTGGAGGAGGTGCTTGCCTATGCCGATGATATGGCGCGAAACGTGTCTCCCCGCTCCTTGCAGGTGATCAAGCAACAGCTCTGGGATGCCCCTTTTCAGTCATTGGCAGATGCGATTACCGCCGCTAACAACGAAATGTACCAAAGTTTTCAGAGCGAGGACTTCAAGGAGGGGGTTGCCCATTTTCTGGAAAAACGGGCTGCCCGGTTTCAGGGGAATTGAACCTGTTTTAGACAGATGTTATCAAAGACTCTCTTGCTTGATGCGGTGTCGCCGGCCCAAGGCGGCCAGTTATCGGGTGATGCATGCCAGTGCTTCTTGTTTGAAAAAGAAAAAATCCTTCGCCCCGACAAGGGATGAAGGATTTTTTCTTTTTCGTCCGGCTGAAAGAATATTTCGCGATGCAGCCGTGGGGTTCCCGTTAGATCCGATTCATTTTCCGTGCCGCCTCCATCAGTTCACCCCTGAAGTCGGGATGGGCAACGTTGATCAGGTTAATGGCGCGCTGCCTGGCGGTCTGTCCCCGTAGCTTGGCTACCCCGAACTCGGTTACCACGTGATCCACATCGTTCTTGCTGGTGGTGACCGATGCCGATGGCGCAAGGGTCGGCACAATGCATGACACGGTGCCGTTTTTGGCAGTCGCTGCTGTACAGATGAACGCCTTGCCGCCGCGGGACCTGTTGGCGCCGCGGGCGAAGTCGGCCTGGCCGCCGGTGCCGCTCCACTGCAAATGGCCGAATGACTCCGAGCAGCACTGCCCGAGGAGGTCCACCTGGATGGTGGCGTTGATAGCGACCATGTTGTCGATCTGGCCGATGACGTACGGGTCGTTTACGTAGTCCACCGGGTGCATCTCTATCATCGGGTTTTCGTTCATGAATTCGAACACGCGCTTGGTTCCGAGGGCAAAGGTGCCCAGGCTTTTGCCGCGGTTGATCGTCTTGCGGGAGTTGTTCACGGCCCCGGCAATCATCAGGTCGACGATGCCGTTGGAGATCAGCTCGGTGTGGATACCCAGATCCTTTTTCCTGAGCAGCGCCTTGCAGACCGCGTTCGGGACGCCACCCCAGCCGAGCTGCAGGGTGGAGCCGTCGGGGATCATTTCCGCCAGGTAGCCGCCAATCGCCTCTTCCACCGGCGAGATTTCCGGTATTTTTAGCTCCTGGAGCGGCTCGTCGCACTCTATAATATGGTCGACCTCGGAGATATGGATATGGCAGTTGCCGTGGGTGCGTGGTGCCTGGGGGTTCACCTGCACTACCACCTTGCCCGCCTTCTTGACCGCTTCCATGGTGTAGCCGACCGAAAGGCTGCAGGTGAAGAAGCCGTGCTCGTCCATGGGGGAAACCACCGTGCCGGCCACGTCGACGGGCCAGTATTCCCGCAGCAGCCTGGGGACCTCGCTGAAATGGTTGGGGACGAAATCCGCCCAACCCTTTTGGACCGCCTCCCGTGATACGTGGCTGGTGAACCAGGCGTTGACCTTGATGTGCGGCACCGAATCCTCGGTGAAATAGTCCGGGGTGATGTGATGCTGCTGGTTGACGACAACCCCTTCCAGTTCGCGCTTGCGGGCTGCCAATGCCCTTACCAGCAGGGTCGGCTCGCCGACGCCCAGGGGAAAGCAGAGATGGTCGCCGGACTTTACGACTGATGCCGCTTCCCGGGGCGAGCACAACTTCCCTTGATATTCCTTTTCGTAATTGCGAGTGGAGAGCACAACATTCATCGTATAACCTCCTTTTGATGTATTGTTTCGTTCTGTTGTTTTCATTTGATGAAATTCCCGTTCGAGAGGTTGCCTAATGAGCGATAAAGCAATTGGAATACCAAACAATGTTTTTGTATGAAACGAATGCAATGTGAAGATAAATTATGTGTAAATACGCACGAATAGGGTCTGAACGCTGTGCGGTTTAGTACGTTGACGGAAGGGTCTTGGTGTCAACATCTGTTTACGGTTTGAAGGAGGGCGCGCGTCGTTGCTGATCGTAATGGCGCTTGCAAACTGCGCGACAGGGTGGTTTACAGTTGATCTCAAACTGTAAACTAACGTTTACGGTTTGTGTGTTTCAGGTGATGCAAGGGTCTAATAGGTGATATCTGCATTTAAGTGGTATTGCGGTACTTTAATGCCGTTTATAACAACATTTCCTTATTCTACGTAAAATCTGTTTTATTTGTGGCTTGAGAAAGGGGAGGGGGACTGATTCGGTGTGGTGATCACAGGTGGCAGGGGTCACTCCTGCTGCAGATCTTCGCTGGCATGCTTGTTCAGCTTCTTGTAGAGCCCCTGCCTGGATATCCCCAGCAGGTGCGCGGCCTGGAGCTTGTTGCCGGCGCATGCTTCGATGGCCTTCTGGAGGAGCACTCTTTCGAAGTCATCCATGATTTGGCCGATATCTTTCCTGCCGAGGCTGGCGCGAATGAATTCCTCGGTTCCCCGGGCAGAGTCAATGGCTGCATGTTCACCTGTGGGGGGGAACAGCCGGGCAAGCTGGTCGGGCAGATGCGATCTCATGATCAGCGGTCCGATGACCACGTTGAAGGCGCTTTCGATGACGTTGTGCAGTTCGCGGATGTTGCCCGGCCAGTCGTAGCTCTTGAATATCTCCCAGGCCTCGGCAGCGAGCCCCTTCACGTCGAGGCCGAATTCGCCATTGAACTGGTCAATGAAGTTTTTCGTCAGGGCGTTGACGTCCTCCATCCGCTCCCGCAGCGGCGGAATGGTGATGGTGACAACGTTGAGGCGGTAGTACAGGTCTTCGCGGAATTTCCCGTCTCTGACCAACTGTTCCAGGTTGCTGTTGGTGGCCGCCACAACCCTGACGTCCACCGTTTTCGGAGAGCTGCCCCCCAGGAGCGTCAGTTCCTTCTCCTGGAGCACGCGCAGCATCTTGGCCTGCATGTACAGCGGCATGTCGCCGATCTCGTCGAGGAAGATCGTCCCGGTGTGGGCCTGCTCGAACTTGCCGATCTGCCCCCCTTTTTTTGCCCCGGTAAAGGCCCCCTCGGTGTAGCCGAAAAGCTCCGACTCCAGCAGGTGCTCCGGGATGGCTGCGCAGTTGACCTTGACAAACGGGGCATAGCGTCGGCTGCTGGCGGCGTGGATGGCATGGGCGCAGAGCTCCTTGCCGGTCCCGCTCTCCCCCCGCAGGAGCACGTTGGAGTTCTTCTGGGCCACCCGCAGCAGGGTCTCCTTCAACTCGGTCATTTTTCTGCTCTGGCCGATGATACTGTTGACGTCGTACTTGAACAGAGTTTCCTTGCCGGTCAGATTGCGATGCTGGTTCCTCGTCTCATCTGCGGACTGCAGCTGCCTGGCGATAAGGGGGATTTCCCGGATATCCTTGAAGATGATCTTCCCCATGGAGCCGATGACCCTGCCGTCCTTTATGAGCGGGAAGCGGTTGGCGTATACTTGTTTGCCGTTGAAGTAGTGGACGATGCCGATCTCGGGTTTGCCGGTCTCCATGAGGGACGGCATGTGGGAGGGCTGCGAATTCAGATAGGCCTGGTCGACATGTTTGCCGATCATTGCCTGGGGGGTGGTGCCCAGGATCTTGGCAAAGGACTGGTTGACCATGACCACGATGCCGTTACGGTCGACAATGATGATGCCGTCATGATCAAAGTTCATGAAGGCGCTGGTGGAGCGCAGGATTTCGTTCAACTCGTCCGCAGGGAGGTCGGCATTATCGGGGAGCAGCCTGATGAGCGACAGCACGCCACCGACGATCCAGTCCTCTTCCACGATCGGCACGTAGTCGCACGCTATTTTTCTCGTGCCGGCCACGACAACCTGGTTGCTGAAGCTGATGCCGCCCTTCATCAGGTTGGCCAGGTTGCCGAGGTCGAAAAGTTCGCCGATCTTCCGGCCAAGGAGCCCTGCCGGAGGAGTTCCCATCAGGCGGCCGGCCGTTTCGTCCAGGGAAACGATGTCGAGTTCAGTGCCCAGCCGGATAATGCCTGAGCCGCTTGTCTCTTCTTTGGTTGCCATCCGGCCTATCCGGTTATCGCGCGTATCGAGGCGTCGATGCCATCCATCAGGAAGGCGAGTTCTTCCAGGGAGATGGACAGGGGGGGGAAGACGACAATGATGTTGCCCAGCGGCCGGAGAAAGAGGCCGTGCTTCTGTGCCTCCAGGCAGACCCTGACGCCGATCCGCTCCTCCCAGTCGTACGGCTCCCTGGTTTCGCGACTGCGCACCAGCTCGATCCCGCCGACCATGCCGCACATCCTGATATTGCCCACGTGGTCCAGTTCCCGCAGCGGTTCGAGTCTCTGCCGCAGGTAGTCGATCTTGGCTGGGAGCTGCTCCAGGAGCCGGTCGGAGGCAAACAGGTCGAGGCTGGCCAGGGCCGTGGCGCAGGCAATGGGGTTGCCGGTGAAGGTGTGGCCGTGGAAAAAGGTCTTCAGTTCCCGGTACTCACCCAGAAAGGCGTTGTACACCTTTTCGGTCGTCATGGTAGCAGCCAGGGGAAGGTAGCCGGCCGTGATCCCCTTGGACAGGGCCATGATGTCGGGCGTGACCCCCTCCTGCTGGCAGGCGAACATCGTGCCGGTCCGGCCGAAGCCGACCGCCACCTCGTCGGCGATCATCAGGATGTCGTAGCGGTCGCACAGCTCCCGCACTTTCCTTACGAACCCTTCCGGCTGGACGATCATGCCGCCGGCACCCTGAACCAGCGGCTCGATGACCAGGCCGGCGGTCTCGTGGGTGTGGGCTGCCATGAGGCGCTCCAGTTCCTGCAGGCACTGGCGGCCGCAGCGGTCGGCGTCACGCTCGGCGCAGAGCTCGCAGCGGTAGCAGTAGGGGGAGGGGGCCTGGATGGTGGGGAAGAGGAGCGGTCGAAACACTTCGTGATAGATGTCGATGCCGCCGACGCTCATGCAGCCGACCGTGTCGCCGTGGTAGGCGTTCCGGAAGGAGATGTACCGCTGCTTTTCCGGCCGTCCCAGGTGCTGCCAGTACTGGAACGCCATCTTGACCCCGATCTCCACCGCCGTGGAGCCGTTGTCCGAATAGAAGACCCTGGCCAGACCAGGCGGCGCGATATCCACCAGCCGCTTGGCCAGGAGCGCTGCCTTGTCGTTGGTGAGCCCCAGGAGGGTGGAGTGCTCCAACCGGTCCACCTGCTCCTTGATCGCCTCATTGATTTCGCGCCGGCAGTGGCCGTGGACGTTGGTCCAGATGGCTGCCACCCCGTCCAGGTAGCGGTTGCCGTCCGTATCGATGAGCCAGGAGCCTTCTCCTCGTTCGATCACGATCGGGTCGGTTTTTTCCCATTCCTTCATCTGGGTGAACGGGTGCCAGAGGTAGCGGCGGTCGTATTCCTGCAACGTGCGTGTGGTGTCAGACAAGGCCGATCTCCCGTAACAGTATTGGAGTGGTGGGCAGGGCGTCCAGCAGATCGGCCAGGTGGGTGACGATCACCCGCTGATCATCCGCCTCAACCCTTGGCAGCAGGCCGAGCAGCGGCGCGCCACAGAGGGAATCGATCTGATGGGGCGCCGTCGACTCAGCCAGGTCCGGGGCTGCGGGGTAGCCGTTGACCATGACGCCGGCAACCGTGAGGCCCAGCTGACGGGCAACGAAACAGGTGAGGACGGTGTGGTTCACGGTGCCAAGGTTCGGCCTTGCCACCACCAGGAGCGGCAGGGAAAGGCGGTTTGCCAGGTCGGCCACCATCAGGCCGCCGGAAATGGGGGCCATCAGCCCGCCGGCCCCCTCGACGATGACGAAGTCGTGACGTTCGCTAAGGCGTCCGTAGGCCTCGGCAATGACGTTGAAATCGACCCGCACTCCTTCCCGTTCCGCCGCTATTGCCGGGGAGATGGGGGCGCGCAACAAATAGGGCGCGTTATCGCTCTTCACCTCGTCAAGCTCAGCGGCCCAGGCGAGCAGTTCGGCATCGTCGGAGCAGAGCAGGCCGTCCTTTTCGGAACAGCCGCTGGTCACCGGTTTCATGATGCCGACGTTCACCCCGCGCAGGCGCAGAAGCCTGGCCAGGGCTGCAACGACGATGGTCTTTCCTACGCCGGTGTCGGTGCCGGTAATGAAGATTCCCTTGGCCATGTCAGTGGCTGCACCGTTCGATTTCGAGGCCGAGATCCTTCAGCATCTGCCAGTCCGCCTCGGGCGGCCGCCCCGTGGTGGTGAGGTAGTTGCCGATCATGGTGCCGCTGGCGCCGGCCAGGAAGATCCACGACTGGAGGTCCCGCAGGTTGTGCTCGCGGCCGCCGCAGACCGTGATCATCTTGCCCGGCAGGATCAGCCGGTACAGGGCGATGGTGATCAGGCACTCCATGGGGGTGATGTTGCTGGTGCCGGCAAGGCGCGTTCCCTCGATGGGGTTCAGGAAGTTCAGCGGGATCGATTCGGCATCCAGCTCCTTCAGGGTGAAGGCCATTTCAATCCGTTGGCTGGCAGTCTCGCCGAGGCCGAAGATGCCGCCGCAGCAGACGGACATGCCGGCCTGTTTGGCCACCCGCACGGTTTCCACGTCCTGGTTGTACTCGTGGGTGGAGCAGATCTGCGGGAAGAAGCTCCGGGCCGTCTCCAGATTGTGGTGGTAGGTGCCTGCCCCTGCTTCTTTCAATGCTTGGGCGGTTTCCAGGTCGATGATCCCCAGGGAGCAGGAGGGGGTAATGCCGGTTTCGCTCCGGATACGTCTGAGCGCCCGGCAGATCCGCTCAAGTTCCTCACCCTTGCTGATGCTGGTGCCGCTGGTGATGATGCCGTAGCAGGATGAGCCCTCCTCCTCGGCGGCCTTGGCGCAGGCGACGATCTTTTCCTCGTCCACCAGAGGATAGACCGGCGCAGCGGTCTTGTGATGGGCAGACTGGGCGCAGAAGGCGCAGTTTTCCGGACAGCGGCCGGATTTGGCGTTGATAATGGAGCAGAGGTGGACGCTGTTCCCCACAAAATGCTCCTTCACCCTGCTGGCGGCCAGGAACAGGCTGTAGGCGTCCAGTCCGCTGGCGCTGCTCTGGGTAACGGCCTCGGCTTCGCTGATGCTGCCGCCGCCAATGATCCTGTCGGCTATCTCGGTCTGTTGTTTGGTCATAGGTCTCTATTCTCCCGCGTTTTCTTTATCATAGCGGGCAATAGCTTGTCAACTGATGTTGTGCTTATGGTTAACGAGTGATCCACTTCATAGAGTCTTGTTGTTGGTGAACAAGCCGATTATCTTGACAGTATTTTCAGGTGCATGATATACAATCGAGCTTTATCTGCCCCACAAGGCTCTTAAGGAGCCGGGGCGGTGACCATTCAGTCGAGGAGAGAGAGATGCAGGTAAACGTCGAAGAGCTCAGCAGTATCAAGAAGCGGCTTAATTTTGAAATTCCGGCAGACCGCGTGTCTGCGGAGATCGAGAAGGTTTTTGAGAACATCAGAAAGCGTACGGCCATCAAGGGGTTCCGGAAAGGCAAGGCACCGAAGGACCTGGTGGAGAAGAACTTCCGTGAGCAAATGGAAGGGGATGTGGTCAAGAACCTCTTCAACGATGCCTATTTCAAGTACCTGCAGGAGAACAAGATCTATCCTGTTGCCTACCCGGATGTTGATACAGATCAGATTATAGCTGGCCAGCCGTTCAAGTTTTCCGCCACCATTGAAACCTATCCCGAAGTCACGGTGGAGCAGTTCGAGGGACTGGAGATCACCCGGGAGCGCCTGGCCGTCACCGATGAGATGGTTGACAAGCGCATTGCCGAGGTCCAGGAGAACATGGCGCAGCTGAAGCCGCTGGATACGGAGCGGCCGGCAGAGCTGAAAGACTTCGCGACCATTGATTTCGTGGGCTACCTGGATGGCACCCCCTTCGAAAACGGTGCTGCCGAAAACCACCAGTTGCAGCTCGGTTCCGGCAACTTCATTCCCGGGTTCGAGGAGCAGGTTGTCGGGATGGCCGTGAACGAGGAGAAGGAGATTGTCGTCACCTTCCCCGAGGAGTACCACAGCAAGGATCTGGCAGGAAAAGAGGTGACCTTCAAGGTGACCCTGAAGGATATCAAGGTGAAAGAGGTACCGGCCCTGGATGACGAGTTCGCCAGGGAGGTTGGCGAATTCGAGACCATGACCCAGCTCAGGGACAAGGTCTACGAGGTGTTCCTCAAGCAGGAGCAGGACAGGATCGAGGCCGATGTCCGCGACCGGCTGATCAAGGCGTTGATCGAGAAGAACGATTTCGAGATTCCCCAGTCGTTTGTGGACAAGCAGCTGGACAACATGCTGGAGAATTCCAAGCAGCGCCTGGCGGCCCAGCGGATGTCCCTGGAGATGATGGGGATGAACGAGGAGCTGTACCGGATCCAGTTCCGCAGCGTTGCAGAGTCGCAGGTGAAGGGCTCCCTGCTGCTGGACGCCCTGGCCGACAAGCAGGGGATCACCACTGACGAGGCTGAAATAGACGCCAAGCTGCGCGAGATCTCCGGCGGCAACGAGCAGACCTACGAGCGGATGAGCACCTTCTACAAAACCAATAAGCAGGCCATGGACAATCTAACCCACCAACTCAGGGAGGACAAGGCGCTTGAGCTGTTGAAGGGTGCTGCCGTCGTTACCGAAGTTGACCGTCAGGAACCCCGGAAAGAGGAATAACCATGTCAATACTGGTACCGATAGTTGTCGAGCAGACCGGCCGCGGGGAGCGGTCCTACGATATATACTCCCGGCTCCTCAAGGACCGGATCATCTTCTTGAGTGGCGGAATAGACGACCATCTTGCCAATCTGGTGATTGCCCAGATGCTCTTTCTTGAATCAGAAGACCCCGACAAGGATATTCATCTGTACATCAATTCGCCGGGCGGCGTGGTCACGGCCGGCATGGCGATCTACGACACCATGCAGTACATAAAGCCGCACGTGTCAACCATCTGCATCGGCCAGGCCGCTTCCATGGGGGCAATGCTTCTGGCCAGCGGGGAAAAGGGGAAGCGGTTCTCCCTGACCCATTCCCGGATCATGATCCACCAGCCTCTCGGCGGCTTCCAGGGGCAGGCTACGGACATCCATATCCACGCCCAGGAGATTCTTAAGCTGAAGAAAACTCTGAATGGACTCCTGGCGCATCACTCGGGACAACCGGTGGAAAAGGTTGAGGCCGACACTGAGCGCGATTACTTTATGTCTGGCGAAGAAGCCTGCAAGTATGGTATCGTTGACTCAATTGTTTCCCGCAACAACCTGACAGTGACAGGAGGTTCCCGTTGAGCAGACGTGACGACAGATCTGACACCTTGATCTGTTCTTTCTGCGGCAAGAGCCAGGACGAGGTGAAGAAGCTGATTGCCGGGCCGACCGTCTATATTTGTGACGAGTGCATCGAGCTCTGCAACGACATCATCGCCGAGGAGTCCAAGCTGGAAGAGGCTCTGGGGCCGGATGTCCGGCGGCTTCCCAAGCCGAGGGAGATCAAGGAAGTCCTGGATGAATACGTAATAGGCCAGGACCGTGCCAAGAAGACCCTTGCAGTGGCGGTGTACAACCACTACAAGCGTATCGAATTCATGGGCAAGCCGACCGATGTGGAGATGCACAAAAGCAACATCCTCCTGCTCGGTCCGACCGGTTCCGGCAAGACGCTCCTGGCCCAGACCCTGGCGCGCATCCTCAAGGTGCCGTTTGCCATGGCCGATGCCACCAACCTTACCGAAGCCGGCTATGTGGGCGAGGATGTGGAGAATATCATCCTGAACCTGCTGCAGGCATCGGATTATGATGTGGAGCGTGCCCAGAAGGGGATTATCTATATCGACGAGATCGATAAGATCGCCCGCAAGTCCGATTCCCCCTCCATCACCCGCGATGTGTCGGGCGAAGGGGTGCAGCAGGCGCTCCTGAAGATCATCGAGGGGACCGTTGCCAGCGTACCGCCCAAGGGGGGACGCAAACATCCGCAACAGGAATTCCTGAAGGTCGACACTACCAATATCCTCTTCATCTGCGGCGGGGCCTTTGCCGGACTGGACAACCTCATCCAGCAGCGCATCGGCGTCAAGACCCTTGGTTTCGGTGCCGACGTGAAGAAGAAGACGGAAAAGAAAGCCGGCGAACTCCTGACGGAAGTGACCCCGGAGGACCTGCTCAGATTCGGCTTCATTCCCGAGTTCATCGGCCGCCTTCCGGTTCTGGCCACCCTCGAAGAGCTTAACGAAGAGGCGATGGTCCAGATCCTCAAGGAGCCGAAGAACGCACTGGTCAAGCAGTATCAGAAGCTGTTCGATATGGAGCATGTCAAGCTTAAGTTCACGGACGGTTCCCTGGTAGCCATTGCCAAGGAAGCGCTGAAGCGCAAGACCGGCGCCCGCGGACTGCGCTCCATACTGGAAAATACCATGCTCGACATCATGTACGAAGTTCCTTCCCAGACCATGGTCAAGGAAGTTGTCATCAATGAGGACGTGATCGTCCGCAAGGAAAAGCCGATCATCGTTTATGAGCAAATGGCGGAGTCTGCATGAGTAACAAGCCTGTCGTTGAATCAACCACCATAGCAGAAAATCGGAAGGGGGAACCGATCAGGTTCCCTCTTCTGCCATTACGGGACCTGGTTTTGTTCCCCTCCATGGTCGTTCCGCTCTTTGTCGGTCGCGAGCGTTCCGTGCAGGCGATCGAAGCGGCGATGGGGAGCAGCAAGCTGATCTTCATGGCGACCCAGAAGAGCGCCAAGACCGAGGAGCCGAGCGAGGACGATATCTATCGTCATGGCACGATCTGCCAGATCATTCAGGTCCTGAAGCTCCCTGACGGCACGGTGAAGATCCTGGTGGAGGGGAAGTCCCGGGGCAAGATCGACGCCTTCGTGCCCCACCCGGACTATTTTCTGGTAGAGGCCGAGGAGACCGAGGAAAACAACCAGGTAACCCCCACGGTGCGGGCTCTCATGCGTGAACTGCTGTCCGTGTATGAAAACTATGCCTCCCTGACCAAGGCTTCCAACCCGGATCTGCAGACCGCCCTGGCGGCCATGCCCACGCCCGGGGCGCTGGCGGATACCCTGGCGGCCCAGTTGACCATAAAGCTGCCGGACAAACAGAAACTACTCGCTACCGCCGAACCGGCGCGGCGCCTTGAGCGGTTGATCTCCTTTATGACCGCGGAGATCGAAATCCTGGAATTGGAGAAAAAGATACGGGGTCGCGTCAAGAAGCAGATGGAGAAGAACCAGCGAGAGTATTACCTGAATGAGCAGTTGAAGGCCATTCAGAAGGAGCTGGGGAAGAAGGACGAGAGTGCCGAGGAGTACAGGGAACTGGAAGAGCGTATCTCCCGGTTGAACCTCTCCAAGGAGGCCCTTCAGAAGGCGCAGGCAGAGCTGAAAAAACTGCGTCTGATGTCACCTGTTTCCGCTGAGGCGGCAGTTGTTCGCAATTACCTGGATTGGCTCACCTCACTGCCGTGGGGGACCCTGACCGAGGAAAAGAACGATATCCGCCTGGCGAGCCGGGTGCTGGACGAAGACCATTACGGTCTGGACAAGGTGAAGCAGAGGATTCTCGAATACCTGTCGGTCAATACCCTGGTCAAGCGGATCAAGGGGCCGATTCTTTGCCTCGTGGGACCTCCGGGCGTTGGCAAGACCTCTCTGGCGCGTTCCATAGCCCGCTCGACCGGCCGCACGTTCGTCAAGATGTCCCTCGGTGGCATGAGGGACGAGGCCGAAATCCGCGGCCATAGGCGTACTTATGTCGGCGCCATGCCGGGCAAGATCATCCAGAACCTGAAGCGGGCCGGCAGTGACAACCCGGTATTCCTGCTGGACGAGATCGACAAGATGAGCTCCGATTTCCGGGGCGATCCGGCTTCCGCCCTCCTGGAGGTGTTGGACCCGGAGCAGAACGCCACGTTCAGCGATCTGTTCCTGGATACGGACTATAACCTTTCCCAGGTCATGTTCGTCACCACGGCCAACACCCTGCACACCATTCCCCGGCCCCTTTTGGACCGCCTTGAGGTCATTCGCCTGGCCGGGTACACGGAGCTGGAAAAACTGGCCATCGCCAAGCAGTACCTGCTCAAGAAGCAGCTTGAGGCCCATGGGCTTGCCGACCGTGAGATCTCGGTTTCCGACCGGGCCGTGATGGAGATCATCCGCTACTACACCCGGGAGGCCGGGGTGCGCAATCTTGAGCGGGAGATTGCCGGCGTCTGCCGGAAGCTGGCCCATCGGGCGGTGGAAGGCAAGAAGCTGCCAAAACTGCTGCAGCCGCACCATGTGGCCGAGTCCCTCGGTGCCAGGAAGTTCCGTATCGACTCGGTGGAGCAGGGGCAGGCAGTGGGTCTGGTAACCGGCCTGGCCTGGACGGAAACCGGAGGGGAGCTCCTTATCATCGAGGTCTCCGTCCTCCATGGCAAAGGCCAGCTGACCATCACGGGCAAACTCGGCGAGGTGATGCGCGAATCGGTGCAGGCAGCAGTGACCTATGTGCGTTCCCGTGCCCATCTGCTCGGGCTGGACAAGGAGTTTTACCAGAACTCCGATATCCATATCCATGTGCCGGAAGGGGCGATTCCAAAGGACGGCCCATCCGCCGGGATCACCATCGCTTCCGCCATCATCTCCGCCCTGACCGGCTCCCCGGTGTCCCAGGGGATCGCCATGACCGGGGAGATAACGCTTCGCGGCCGGGTGCTGGCGATTGGCGGTCTGAAGGAAAAGCTGATGGCTGCCCGTCGGGGTGGCATCAAGCTGGTGCTCATACCCGAGGAGAACCGCAAGGATCTGGACGAGGTCCCCAAGGAGGTCATGGCCGGTCTCACGGTCACCTGCGTCTCCCACATGGATGAGGTACTGCACAATGCCTTTGGCGGGGTGCCGGTCTGTTCCGGTTCCGTCCGGACCATTACCGGTATCGTTACTGATCATGAACCGGTTACGGCGCATTGATCACTGTTTTCTTGGAAAATAGCTTGACAGCAAGGGAAGACCTTTGATACATAAAGGGTCCTTTTGTTGAACGGATTTATTTCGGTTGACGATAGAGGGGTAGTAGCTCAGTCGGTTAGAGTGCCGGCCTGTCACGCCGGAGGTCGCGGGTTCGAGCCCCGTCTGCCCCGCCATTTAGTTTTAGTAATGGGCGAATAGCTCAGCTGGGAGAGCGCCAGCCTTACAAGCTGGATGTCACAGGTTCGATCCCTGTTTCGCCCACCAAATAATCTCAGCAAAAGAAGGGGGTTAGCCGATCACGGTTAACCTCCTTTCTTTTATACACCCCTCCACGCATACGTTGGTGCAACCTCCGATTCTCGATTTAGGCTGTTCTGCAATACTGAGGTCGGTCTGTCGTGTCCCTTTTTTATTGTCTTCGTACTTTGAATCACTGCAGTCTGTTAATTGTTTTAGGTTAATAAGTATGGTACTGTTTGTACCATGTTTTACGTAGCGTTGCGCATTCTGCTCTACGACAAGGTCCGTTCCCTCATCACACTTCTGGGGGTGGTTTTTGCCGTTGGGCTGATCTTCAATCAACTCGGTATATTTCTCGGGCTGATGGAGACCTCGTCGGTTATAGTTGATCATACTCCCGGTGACATTTGGGTCACCTCCAAGAACAGTAAAAACTTCGATTTTTCCCAGCCGTTTCCGGACTATGTCTACCATCAAACTATTTCCGATGCCGGCATTCAGTCGGCGGAAAAGTTGATTGTTGCCTGGGGGATCATTCGACAGAAGGAGGGGGGGACCGAGCAGGTCGAGGTCGTCGGTTTTAATCCCGATTCGGGCGTTGGAGGCCCGTGGGAACTGGTGTCCGGCGATCTGAAACACCTCAAGAATGGCAATTATGCCATCGTTGACGAATCAGCCATGAAGCGACTTGGCAGAATCCAGGTGGGAGAATATCGTGATGTTCTCTCGCACCGGCTGCAGATTGTCGGCATCTCCCGTGGGGCAAAATCGTTTACCACCGCCCCGATACTCTTCACTTCATTTGAATTGGCACAGCGTTTGGTGACTTATGTCGGGTCGGACAGCACGGTCTTCGTGGTGGCGAAAGTCAAACCGGGTGTTAGTGTCAAGGATGTGGTTACGCGCCTTAAGGCGCGTTTCAAAGGGGTAGATGTATTCGTGGCTGACGATTTCAGCATGAAGACCCGCCGTTACTGGGCCGTTGAAACCGGGGTGGGATTCTCGTTCCTGCTGACCATTATCATCAGTTTCCTGGTGGGGATGCTGATCGTGGGGCAGACCATCTACAATTCCACAATGGAGCATATCAAGGAGTTTGGAACACTCAAGGCGCTGGGCGCCACAAACCGCGAAATCTACAAGATCATTTTTTCACAGGCGATGATCAATGCCTTGGCCGGATATATTGTCAGTCTCATCATTACCCTTGCGTCGGTTAAGATATACGAGGCCGGCGGGATGGTCATGGTTGTAAGGGGTTGGGTGAATTTCCTGGTACTCGGTCTGACGCTCCTCATGTGCTTTGCATCGGCGTTCGTGTCTGTCCGGCGGATCAAGCGTATTGATCCTGCCATTCTGTTCCGGGGTTAGTGATGGCAGACCCAATAATTGTCAGAGATCTGAAAAAGATCTACCGCGAGGGACAGATCGAGGTCATGGCCGTAGATAATATCAGCTTCTCGTTGCGGGAGGGGGAGGTTGTGGGGCTTTTCGGGCCGTCGGGAAGCGGCAAGACGACTCTGCTTTCCATTCTGGGATGCATCCTTCGCGCGACCTCCGGTTCGCTCAAGCTTTACGGTAGCGAGGTGGCCGATCTTCCCGAGGAGAAGCTTCCGGCCATCCGCAAACGCCATATTTCGTTCATTTTCCAGGGGTTCAACCTGTTTCCCGCCCTGACAGCCCATGAAAATGTGCTGCTGGGGCTGAAAATGAAAGGGATGACCGGGGAGGATGCGGACAAACGGGCCAGGGAGATGTTGACCAGGGTGGGGTTGGAACAGCGTATGGGGTTCTTGCCGCGGGACCTGAGCGGTGGGCAGCGGCAACGGGTGGCGGTAGCCAGGGCGCTTGCGGCCGATTCGCCGATTATTCTCGCTGATGAGCCAACCGGAAATTTGGATCAGACAAACGGCCGCAAGGTCATGGAACTGCTGAAAGAGCTGGCGGTCGACAGGAGGCGGTGCGTGGTCGTGGCGACCCACGACAACCGGATCGAGGATCTCTTTGACCGCATACTTTTTATGGAAGATGGTGTAATACACCGGGAACAAGGGCATGGCATGAACCGGTGACTGGTTATTCGCGACCGGGAGGACCGAACGGCGAGCCGGTTATTGCTTTGCCTGATACTCCTCTGTGAGGCTTTATGAAGAACGGACGACTTGGTATAGGTATTATCGGTGCATTGATCTGTGTGGCGGTGCTTATCGCACTTGTAGGCCCAAAATTTTTGGAGAGGAAGCCGGAACCTGTGTCGGTTGGTACCTCCTCTACCGGGCAGACAGTGGGGGTGACCGCCAAGGGGGTTGTGGAGAGCGGCACAGATATCGAACTGAGCAGTCAGGTTAAAGGAACGATCAGGCGCGTTCTGGTGGAAGATGGTGCCACAGTGAAGGCTGGGCAACTTCTTCTGGAGTTCGATACGACGAAGATTGAAGCTCAGCGCCGACAGATGATGGCTGCCCTGGCTGCTGCCGAGGCCAGATATCGTGAAATGAAGGATGGTTACCGCACTGAGGATGTGGCAATGGCCAAAAGCGGCCGGGAGCGGTCGCAGGCGGTTGTGACACAGGCGAAGGACGAGTTTGACCGGCAGCGGCGGCTCTATGACAAAGGGGCCACCACCCTGGTGGAATTGAATAGGGCTGAAGAGCGGCTTCGAGTCGCCGAGGGAGAGCTGGGGAGCGCCGATGCCAACCTGGCAAAATTTCGCTACGGGACCAGGAATGAGGACCGTGGTCAGGCTCGTGCCGAGGTTGAACGTGCCAGGGCAGAACTCAGCTTTGTCGATGGTGTTCTGAAAGACTATCGGGTGTATGCGCCTATTTCGGGTCTGGTTGCCGGGCGCTTCAGGGATGCCGGAGAAGGAGCGGATATCGGCACTCCCTTGCTGCATCTGATCAATCCGGAGACGCTACGTATCCGCGCAGAGCTGGAAGAGACCGATGTGGGACGGGTCAAGGAGGGGCAGAAGGCCGAAGTGACCATGGACGCCTATCGGGGAAAGGTCTTTGCCGGCACGGTCGCCAAGGTTTTTCCGGTTGTCCTCAAAAAGACGCAAAAGAGCTTCGACCCGATGGCGTCGTTTGACATCAACACCCAGAAGATCCATGTGCGGCTGGATAACTACTCGGGGCTCAAGAACGGCATGACTGTTACGGTACGGTTCAAATAGGGCTATGCGGAACAAATTTCTCTCCATACTGTTGTTCTTTGCCATGGCGTTGCCCGCGGAGGGAAGAGTCGTCACCGTGGAGGAGTGTATTCGTCTGGCTTCTGGACAGAGCAGCAGCCTTAAGGCGTATGATGCCCTCTCCAGAGTTGCCGGTGAAGATCTTAAAATATCCCGCACCGGCTTCCTGCCGTCGTTGACGTTCAAGGGCTCCTACTCTCTCTTCGATAAGGCAGACCGGCTGATCATCAACGGCAACACCTTTGCTCCCGGTATACCGGCAAGTGACGTAACTGTTTCCACTGGCGACCGGTATGCCTATTCTTTCGGACTTATTCTGAAGCAACCCCTTTACACTGGCGGCAATCTGATCCACGGCTATCGGCGGGCTGAGCACCATTCCAGGGCCGCTGAGTTTGACACTGCCCGCCAGCGGCGGCTCCTGACACTCCAGGTGCGGCAGAGCTTTAACGAAGTGCTCATAACCGAGAGCCAGGTCAGGGCTGCTGAAAAGGGGATTCGTGCCAGGGAGGAACGGCTCAGGGTGGTGCGTGAAAGGCTGGCTGAGGGGTACGCCGACCGGGAAGAGGTCTTGAGGCAGGAAGCTGAGCTGGCCATGGCCCAAACCAGGTTGATCAGGGCGAAAAGC
The DNA here is from genome assembly GCF_007830735.1 of Geobacter argillaceus. GTDB lineage: Bacteria > Desulfobacterota > Desulfuromonadia > Geobacterales > DSM-12255 > Geomobilibacter > Geomobilibacter argillaceus. Next base: position 41,421 of record NZ_VLLN01000022.1, on the reverse strand, counting down.
CGCGGCGAGATCGCCATGAGCCGGTTACGGAAGCTGATCCAGGCCGGGCCGGGCGAAGAGCTTTCGGTTGTTGGATCACCGGTAAAGGTTACCCTTGGTGCCAGCCTCAACGAACTGATGACCTCAGGGTTGGAACAAAGGGAGGACCTGAAAGTTTTGCAGGAACGGGTGGAAACGGCGGATGAGGGGGTGGGAGCGGCCAGGAGCGGTTTTCTGCCTCAGGTATATCTGGAGGGGGGGTATTACCGCCAGAAAGAGACGAACGTTGCCCGGCCGGAACTCTGGCAGGCAACCGTGCAGGCTGAATGGTCGCTCTTCGAATGGGGCCGGACCGCTGCCACGGTACGCAGGGCAACGGCACAGCGCCAGCAGTTGTCGTATTCCCGCGAGGAACTGGCCAGAAACGTACGGCTGGAGATAGAGGAGAGCTGGCGGGAGGTGGCAGAGCAGCAGAGCCTGGTCCTGGCCCAGGAAAAACAGGTCAGGGCCGTTGAGGCTGCCCTGGGAAAATCTGTTGACCGTTTCGGCACCGGTGCGGCCCGTTATGACGAAGCCCTGGCCAACGAAGCAGGCCTCTGGGATGCCTTTGACAGTTACTATCAGGGTGTCGTGTCATTGGGGAATGCGTTGGCGCTCCTTGAGGCAAACACGGCAACCGAGTTGGGGACGTGGACGGTATCGTCACCGCTTTATCAACCCGACTTCGATTATTATGAGAAGCTGATGCAGAAGGAGCTCGACAGTCGGCGACCGGCTCCCCCTGCCGTGGATCCACTGCCGACCTCGCAACACGGTGACAACGCTGAAGATGTATGGTCAGAGCTGGAAACGCGGCTGTTGATGCAGAACCGGCGGGGCGAAGGATTTCTCGTGAGGAGCAGCCATGGACCGTGAACAGTTCCTGCGGGAGGCATTTTCCCGCAACCTGGGGCTACTGAGTGAAGACGACCAGCAGCGACTGCTGGAGGCCCGGGTTGCAGTTGCCGGCGCTGGTGGGGTGGGTGGGCTGCATCTGCTGACCCTGGCGCGGCTCGGTGTCGGAAAATTTAATATCGCCGATTTCGACACCTTTGACACGGTGAATATCAACCGCCAGTACGGCGCCTTTGTCAGCACCCTGGAGAGGCACAAGGGGGAAGTGTTGCAGGGGATGGTCCGGGACATCAACCCCTATGCCGATATCCGTCTCTTTCCTGACGGTGTCTCTCTGGAGAATCTCGATACCTTTCTGGACGACGTGGATGTTTACGTGGACGGGATAGATTTCTTCGAGATCGACATCCGTCGGGCGATTTTCAATCGCTGTCGGGAAATGGGGATTTACGCACTCACTGCCGCTCCGCTAGGATTTGGTGCTACATTGCAGGTTTTTGCCCCGAACGGCATGTCGTTTGACGACTACTTTGCTATCCGCGACGGCATGGATCAGAATGAAAAGGTAGCGGCTTTTGCCGCTGGCCTTGCCCCCCATCCCTATCATCTCAAGTACCTGGATCTGTCCAAGGTTAGCCTGGCCAAAAAGAGGGGCCCGGCCCTGGCACTGGCCATCACGCAGGCCACCACCCTGATTGCTACGGAAGTCGTAAAGATCCTCACCGTCAAGGGGACGGTTCGGCCGGTCCCAGCCTATCTGCAGATTGATCTGTTGAGAAACAAATATACGCAAGGGTATTTATGGCTGGGTGGCAGGAATCCTATCCAGGCCCTGAAGCGGTGGATTATTCTGAAGAAGGTCCGGGCCGCTTCTTGAACCCTTTTTCTGTATTCCTATTTATGAGGGTGCCGCGCTTGTGACACCCTCTTTTTGCAGTGATGTTGCAGAGAGTTGTAAGTGAATTATAATGTGCACAAGGTGAAAATAATGGGATCCACACATCAGTATGACCAGTTCATCAAGCTGATCGGCCTCTCCACCTTTCTGGAAGAACAGGCAAACATGGACGAGAGTCTGGATGAGTTGGTCGCCATGGCAGCCAATATACTCCAATCAACCACCTGTTCCATCATGCTGTTCAAGGAGGACGAGGAGTCTGACGATTTCCGTCTCCGGCTCTTTGCCAAGCACGGTGATCTGCCGCCAAAGGCCTACACGGAGGCGGTAAAGGTGAATGAGGGGATTGCCGGCCGGGTGGCGGCAACGGGACAGGCCTTGCTGGTGCAGGACATCGATCAGACGGAATTCCTTCCGCTGGCGCGCCGGCCGGAGTCAGCCAACAAAAGCTTCATCTGTGTGCCGATCGTCATCAACCGCAAGGTGATAGGCGTACTCAACGTCAGCAATCCGGTCGATGGTCGCTCCTTCGACTACAGCGACCTGAACCTGTCGGTCTTTGTGGCGCTTCTTGTCGGTAAGTCAGTCCAGGTAAATCAGCTTCAGGGACTACTCAAGTCCCGCTTTGCCCAGTTGGCCGTAGCCAGCGAGACTCAGGGCCTGTTGACCGGGGCATTTAATGCCGATTCGCTGGATACGGGCAAGGTGGTGAAGATGGTTGCGAAGACATTCTACCGGGAGATGACCAAGGCCGGGTTCCGTCGGGAACATATCGTTAGTGCGGCGACCGAGATTATTTCTCTGCTGAGCGAGAGCCTTGATCGTCATGAGTTGAGGAATAGGCGAGAGGAGCGGAGGGATATGACGTCGTCTTGATGCCGACGTTCAGTGAGCCGTTTTCGGAATAAACTGCACCGAGGACAACCCATTGAAGTGGTCGTCCTGGGTCCACACGGTTGCTTTCTTTGCGCGTGCACAGGCGAGGATCAGAGCATCGGCCATGGGAAGGCGGTGGTCCAGGCTCAATTTCGCACCGTTCAGTGCCAGTTCCTCGCTGATATCCACTATAAGCCCCTCGCGCATGGCTGCCACGGCAAGAAGTCCGGAGCTTTCACCTCGTTCGCGGGCAATCAGCTTGAAAACCTCGTATAAGACTATTGTTGGAACAATCAGTTGTGCCGTATCGAGGATCGGCTCTTTGAAGGCGTCGGCGTTGGGGCCTCGGGAGAAATATTCAATCCATCCGGAAGAATCCACCAGGTTCACAGCCGGTCCTCTTCCCGATCAAAAGAGGTATCGATTCCCTCGACAAAGCCGATCATATCTGCCAGAGGGCAAACAGGGATCATCTCGATACGGTTGTCGTAGGCAATAATCTGGATTTTCTGGCCGGCAACCAGTGAGAGGGACTCTCGTACCTTTTTCGGGATGACCACCTGGAATTTGCTCGATAACGCAACTGCTTGCATATGTCCTCCATTTGATTATGTGTTTTTACCATAGCATGATCGATGGTTGATATCAACTACAGTGGATGTGTACATGGATGTATTTTGAGGTGCCAGGAGGAACCCTGCTTGTGAATGGCGTAACGCGCTGCACGTTGTTGTGAGTTATCCGTTGAATGTTTGTAGCACGTCACTAACAGGTCGGCGCAGGGAGCGCTGGGTGGGCGGGTCGGCATAGCCGAAGCGGAACAGGATGATCAATGCGTTTGCAGGTGTGATCGGAATAATTTCCTGAAGACGTGCATAGGTATTCTTGAGAAGGCGGTATTGTTGATCAGAAAACCCTTCCTTCCCTCCACGGAGCATCCGGGTCAAAATAAACGGCAGGCCTCCAAACGGGTGTACCGCAACTCCTTGTGCGGTTGCAGTCAGCCAGATACGCTCCATGCAGCGCCCCCCAGCGAAATAATGCTGATTAGACGAGCCATCCATGACCAGGATGCCGAGGGCGGCCGATTTCATCAGCAGGCTGCTGTTCAGTAAGCCGACAAGACGGTTAATGCCGATCAGGTTGAGCGTGCGGAGAAGCGGCCATGAGGACATAAGCCGGAAGAAGAGGCGCTGAAACGGATCGAGTTCCAGGCTGCCAATCGGCAGACCATCGCGGGTTTCCTGCACGTCCCCGTCATTCCAGCGCAGCCAGCGAAAGAGGTTTGCATGGAGTTGTGGGTGGTTGAAGATGATACTGTCGATCTTTGCTGCCAGGAGGAAGAGCTGTTTCATTGAGGTATGATCATCAAACAGATGAAGGGTCGCTCCGGGGACTGTTACTGCCTGCTTAAGCGCCACTGCCGTCGGTTCGTCCAGCTTTTCGTTCCGATAGGGACGTCGGTTGGTACATCGTTGTAAAATTGCATTAAAAAGCTGATCCGTAGTAGTAAGACTTGGGCGGAAGGTGATGCGGGCAACCGGCTTTTCCGGAGAAGGAAATGAGGTAACCTCACACGCAAGGTTAAGGTTGCTTGCAGCGATAACCATATTCTGAACGGCGGCGCCGATGGTGGCGTATGCTGCGGTGTAGCAATAGTCGCCGAAAAACTCGGCCCGCTGTCGGTCGAGATGAATATCGAGCCCGTCATCACGGGTGATGAATTGCCAGGGCTGGCAGTTGTCGACGGTTGGAGCCGTGGTTGCTGCGGTTATGAGTGTATCGATGATTTGTGAAGAGATCATGGGAAGAGTTTAACCCACGAATTGATTTCAGCAATGAAAAAAGGGCACCAGCTGCAGCTGATGCCCTTTTTTGTGAAGAATCGTCGGGTTATGCTTTGCGAGAGCGCTTTCTGCCGAAAAAGCCGAGGCCGATCAGGCCGGCGCCGAGAAGGGCGAAGGTGCCAGGCTCGGGGGTGGCGACTGCGTCAATAGGGTCGCTGCTGACCACATCCCAACCTTTGTAAGTATTGACTAGAGGAGAAGTTCCGTTGTTGATGATTGCAAACGTGTTTTCCATAGACAAATCAGCAAATTGTCCAGAACCATCGAAACGAGTAAAAGAGTTAGTATTAAAGGTGCTGAACATTGTACCGCCAGTAACATCTAGTAACGAAGTTCCACGGCCTTTGATAGCAGGGTAATTGGGGGTAGTTCCAGAATTCCCTCCACCTGTGATAGTTGCTACGAGTGTACTTGCAGGTTGTGTGAAATCACCGCCCGCAACAAAATCTGCGGAGAGCCATAGAGTTCCGGCAGCAGCCAAATCCGAAAAAATGGTGGCAGTCTTGGTCAGATCAAATACAGAAGTTGTTTCAAAAACATAGAGTTTCCCACCGCTGAACGTGGTTTGGGATCCGACTTTTTCACCTACAGCAGATGTTGTAAGCAGGCTATCGAAATAGCCGTAAAGATATTGGCCACCATTTCCTTGAGCCCAAGTGGGAGAGCCGCCCTTTGGAGAGATTGTGTCAAGACTAAATACGCCGGACAATGTTTGGGGAGATGTTGCAGTCGTGGATAGATGGTTCTCATAATTTGTCCAATGGAAGGTTGTCGCGCCAACGGGGACGGGTACAGCCATTGCCGTAGCCGCAGTGGCCATGAGCATGCATGAGGCGAGAAGTGCAATCAGTTTCGTTTTCATTTTTGTCTCCTTTTTTAGTCAATGCTATTTAGGCATTGTTGCCGTAAATGTTGAAGTCAGACTTGTTGTAGCACGAGATATGCCAATGCGTAACGTTTTGAAATGAAAAGAAAAAACTCGGCAGTGCTAACGAGTGCATGGCTAGTGTAAAGAACACCGACACTGATTTGTCAGTTACCAGAATCGCCACTGCTGCGTCTGCAGCACAAAGATTCCTAGGAGCGCATTGGTAATACCGTGACTAACCACACAGAGGGCAATACTCTTGGTCCGGTAGAGGAGCAGGCTGTAGGCCACGCCGGCCATGATTCCGGCGTAGAACTGGTGGTGTTCAAGTCCGAAGAGAAGGGCGCTGATGAGAAAGGATGTCCAGGTAAAGGTCCCGACCGGAACCCTTGTAATGTTGGGATTGATGACGTAGCGCAGGAGAAACGACCGCCAGAAGAGCTCTTCCATGATTGGTGCAACGATTGAGGCGCTTAGCAAACGAATTGCGATCAGGCAATGACGTGTAAAGAAATCCGACAGCACTGTCGGATCGTACCCTGCCGGAGATCCGGAAAGGCCGAGCACCCACGGCATGTTTATCCAGAGAACAAAGACGATAATGCCGACGCCGACACTCAAAAAGGTTTCACTGTACCGCAGGAAATCGCGAAGTCGGATTTCTTCGTATCGTTTCCAGTAACAAGCCAGGAGGAGGCCGACTGTCACGGCCCTGAAAGAGTAGAGGTAGAGAAAGGTTGTGGTCGGGATGTTTAACAACCCTTTGTTCATCAGAAAGCGGAGAGCCTCTTCGCCGCCGATGAAAGTCATGAAAAGGGCAAAGGGGGTGACACGGTATCGTGCGTAGTGGGCCATGATCGCTCGTGGTGTGCATAGGTATTTAATAATTAACAATTGGTAATTATGTGTTCTTGCTTGAGTGTACCAGTAAATAATTTATATCCTGTTTACAAGCCATTTTTTCATTGGTATAATTTTTTACCTGCATTCTGTAGATGCTTTTTTTGTTGCGCGAATCCTCCCGACGCTGTCAATTCAGCAGAAACGGAGTCATGCAGATGTACTTCGATTTCATGAGAATTTCGAAGGACTCCCCGCTTATCGAGGATGTCTATAAACTTCGTTACAAAGTTTATTGCGATGAATGGGGCTTCGAGCGCCCGGAGGATCATTCGGGAAGGCGCGAAGTTGATAAGTACGACCCGTTTTCTTCGCATTTCGGGGCAATTCGCAAGGACTCGGGACAGCTGATCGGCACCATTCGGGTGATCGGCTTCTCTGATCAAGGTTTTCCAATCGAAGAACACAGTACGTTTTCTGTTGATCTCTCGTATCTGGACCGGGCCAAGGTTGGTGAGATATCCCGCCTGGCAGTAAGCAAAGAGTATCGCCGGCGTCTGGCGGACAAGATCATGCTCGACGGACAGGAGTATACGCCGGACCTAGAGCGACGGTTCCAGGAGGAGCGGCGCCGGACCGACCACGATATTGTTCTCGGCTTGTACAGCTGTATTTATCAGGAGTGTCTGGAGACAGGTCTGACTCATTTGTATGCCGTAATGGCAGATGGTCTTCAGTTTCTCCTCCGGCGTGCCGGGGTACTGTTTCAACGAATTGGCCCAACCGTTGAATACCATGGCAAAAGAACCCCTTACCTGTTAACGGTGGATGAAACGATGGACCATATGGCGGGGAAAAATCCTGAACTATACAAGTTATTCCTGGCACGGGCCGCTGAACGCGTATCCGATGGTGCCTCAGGGAGGTCACTGCGTGGTTAAGAAAATTGTTATGGCAATATTGATTGGCTGTCTGCTGGCGGCCTGTTCCGGCAAGACCAAGGAGGATCTGTACGCGGAAGCTCAAAAACAGCTCACCGGTGGGAATCCCAACGGCGCTGTCGTGCTGCTGAAGAACGCCTTGGAGAAGGACCAAAACTATCTGGACGCTCGTTTCCAACTGGCCAAGACTTATGCGGTATTAGGGAAATTTGAGCAGGCGGCGAAAGAACTGAAGAAGGTGCTTGCTCAGAGTCCGGCAAAGAATGAAGCGCGGCTCGAACTGGCCAGGACATATAATTCGTTTGGGAAGCCGGATGACGCTCTCCGGGAAGTTTTGGAGTACCTGAAGACGGCGCCCAATTCCGCGGAAGGGGTGGAAGTCCAGGGGATTGCCCAGTTCCAGAAAAAGAACTACGCCGAGGCTGAGGCGCTGTTCAGGCAGGCTATTGCCGCAGACCCGTCAAGGGTCCAGGCCAAGCTGGAACTGGCATCGGTCAACGCTGTCCAGGGAAAGAGCGATGCGGCGCGGGAACTGCTGACCGAGGCGATTGCCAAGGATTCCCAGAACACTCGTCCCTATTACATGCTGGCTGCAATCGAGGCAGGTAGCGGGAACCCGGACAAAGCCCTTGATGTTTACGGGAAGATCGCTGCCATTAAGCCGTCCGACCCGGTGGCACCGTACAAGGCCGGGCTGATTCGTGTCGAACGGAAGGAACTGGGCAAGGCCGATCAGATAGCGGACCAGTTGTTGAAGCAGTTCCCTAAAAGGGGTGAAGGCCCCCGGCTGAAGGGGATTGTCCTCTATCAAAAGAAGAGCTTCAGCGAGGCGATTACATTCTTGCAGAATTCTGTCAAGTTGCAGCCGACCCTGGAAGGATACTACTATCTGGGACTCAGCCTTTATAACAAAGGCGATCTGGAGACCGCGCTCAGTCAGTTCAGGACCATCCTGGACCGTAGTCCGGAATTTGCCCAGGCCCGCCTGTTGACCGGCATGATTCTGCTCAATCAGAAACGGGTGGATGACTCCATCAAGGAGATCAAACGCGTTATCGAGGCTGATGATCGGAATGCTCTGGCGCATAACCTTCTCGGCAGTGCCTACATGGCCAAGGGGATGTACGATGAGGGGATGCGGGAGCTGAATCGGGCCACGCAGATCGATCCCAGGATCATCGATGCCCATCTGAAGAAGGGCGTTTTCTATCTTAGCAAAGGGAATCAGCAGGCGGGTGAGACGGAACTGGCCACGGCTGTCAAGGTTGCCCCGGAGGTTCTCAATACCCGTTTCCTTCTCGCTTCCTACTACCAGCGACGAGGCGAGCCGGCCAAAGCCCTGTCCACGCTGAAGAGCGGGTTGACCGGTAAACAGGGCGATGCGCCCATTTATAACAGCCTTGCCGGACTCATGTTCAGCCAGCGAAAAACCAAAGAGGGGTTGGAGTATCTCCAGAAGGCCAAGCAGGTCGATCCGGGGCTGTTTGCCACCTACTTCAATCTGGCAACCTATTACGCCGCAACCGGTGAGCATGACAAGGCGCTTGCAGAGTACCAGACGGTACTGCAGAAAGAACCCGCCAATGTCAAGGCCCTGATTGGCACTGCGGCCCTGCTTGAACTGAAGGGGAGAGACAAGGAGGCGCTCGATTATTACACCAAGGCCAAGGAGACACGAAACCCGGTCGGGTTCCTCATACTGGCTAGCTATTATGTTAATAAAAAGGATGTGAAGAAGGCTTTGAACGTGCTTGACGAGGCAATCAAGGCTGACTCTAAAAATGTTGCTGTCCTTGAGATGAAGGGGACATTGCTGGCCAGCGAGAAGAAATTCAGTGATGCGCTCAAGGTGTTCGACGATCTGGACGCTATTGCCCCGGACCGCGGACTGGCGTTGAAGATCAAGACCTATGTGGCGATGAAAGATATACCGAAGGCGATCGAACAGGCGCGCCGGATTGTTACCCTCAAGCCCAATGCGGCTGCCGGCTACCTGGTCATGGCTTCCATCTACGCAAGCCAGAAGGATTATCCGCGGGCCATCACGGAAGTGAAGAACGGCATCCGGGTCGACGGCAAGAACCCCCAGGCGCATCTGGAACTCGGCAACCTGCTGTCAGCTATTCGGAACAATGATGCGGCCATGGCCGCCTATGGCGAGGCGATCAAGGTGCAGCCGAATTTCGTTCCGGCCATTTTCGCCCAGGGGGCCCTCCTCGATTCTGTCGGGAAAAAGAAGGAGGCCGCACAAAAATACCGTGAGACCCTGACAAAGGCAGACAACTACGTGCCGGCGCTTAATAACCTCGCTTTTCTGTACGCCGATGGCTACGGAAGCAAAGACGAAGCGCTGCGTTTGGCCATTACCGCCTATAAGCTCGAGCCGGGCAATGCAGGAATAATGGATACACTTGGCTATGCTTTGTTGAAGTCCGGAAAGAAGGATGACGCGAAGAAGGTACTGGATAAGGCGGTGTCGTTGCTTCCGGACAACCCGACCGTGCGTTATCATCTTGCTCTTGCCCAAAAGGAGACGAATGACCGAGCGGCAGCTTTGAAGAGCGTTCAGAAGGCCCTTACTCTGGGCGATTTCCCCGAAGCCTCTCAGGCGAAGGGGCTGTCTGCCGAATTGAAGCGGTAAACAAGTAGCCATATGAAGTTGATGTTATCGATTCTTATCGGTGGTGATATTTTGCTGGCCTTAGCAGCCATGTATACCTCCCTGTTTGTCAGGTTCGGTTACCATGCGAACGTAGGCAAATATTTTATTTCGAACTATCATATTCCCTTCATTTTGCTCACAACGGTATTGGCGGTTTCCTATCTCATTGAGATCTACACCCCTGGCAAAAATATTAAGAAGAGAGAGCTTTTTGTAAATGTTGTTATTGTTGGAGCCGGATCGTTCATTGGTCTTTCTATTCTCTATTACCTCTTTCCAACAATAATGTTCGACAGAGGTCTGCAAATCCTGACAATATTGTTTTTCGCCGTTTACCAATACACTTGGCACAGTGTTTTCTTTTACAGTCGTAAGCAACAGCGGTTTGCGCAGAAGGTTCTAGTGCTTGGCACGGGCGAACTGGCAGCGAAGCTTCGGGAAATTATTCAAGAATCACGCGGTTATTTTCAGTTGGTCGGATTTGTCCGTTGCGGTAACTTGCTCATCGGCGAGCAAGAGATTCCGGCTGAGCAGATACTTGGTGAAGCTGACTCCTTGCGCGATATTGCGCTTCGGGAGGATGCGGGTATCATCGTCATTGCGCTTTCCGAACGAAGAGGAGTGTTCCCGTTAAGGGATGCACTGAGCTGCAAGCTAAACGGCTCCGAAGTGCTCGATACCCCATCATTCTATGAACTTTCTTGCGGTAAACTGATGCTTGAGCAGATCACACCAAGTTGGTTCATTTTTTCAACGGGGTTCCGTCGCCCCTTATTCATAAATATTATAAAGCGGTTAATCGATCTGTTCCTCGCATTTTGGGGACTGATACTCTCGATTCCGATTTTTCTGATAGTCTCGGTGCTCATCAAACTCGATTCTCCAGGGCCCTTATTCTTTACTCAGATACGTGTCGGCAACAAGGAACACCCGTTCAAGCTGATCAAGTTTCGGACCATGCGCCAAGACGCAGAGTCTGCTTCCGGAGCTGTCTGGGCGACAGAAAATGATCCCAGGGTAACGAAAATTGGTCGGTTTATGCGTAAGACACGGATCGATGAAATCCCTCAGCTTATCAATGTGTTGAAAGGGGAGATGAGTTTTGTCGGTCCCCGCCCGGAGCGACCTGAATTTGTCGAAAAGCTGAAGGCGATCATCCCTTATTACTCCCGCCGTCATTTCATTAAGCCGGGGGTGACCGGATGGGCTCAGGTGCGCTATCCATATGGATCGTCAATCGAGGATGCGGTCGAAAAGCTACGGTATGACCTTTATTATCTGAAAAACTTGTCACCGTTTCTTGATACACTCATTTTTTTTGAAACGATCAAGGTAGTGTTATTTGGGCGGGGGGCGAGGTAAGGAACTAACTGGCTCGGGGTCCGGTAAAACCTGCATAGGGAGTTAAGATGAGACTTAAATTGTTGTTGCTGGCGGTGATGTTGCTTGTTACGTCGGTTCCTGTTTTTGCCGGTGACTACGTCATCGGCGAAGGTGACGGACTGGATGTCTCCGTCTGGGGGATAAAGGAACTTAGTTTTTCGGTAAAGGTCCGCCCTGACGGTAAAATAACGGTGCCTGGCCTTGGTGATGTCATTGCCAGCGGTTTTACGCCGACTGCACTCCAGGCGTCACTTGGAGAAAAACTTAAGGAGCTGGTGAAAAACCCGATAGTGACGGTAACGGTCCGTGAGATTACCAACAGCAAGGTCTATATCTTCGGCGGCGGAATAAAGTCGGGGGTATACGATCTGGCGCGGCGGACCTCTCTTCTTCAACTCCTGTGTTCCATTGGCGAGGTCCGGTCGGCAGACCTGAAACGGGCATATGTGCTGCGCAGTGGCAAGAAGGTCAAGGAGGATTTTCATCGCCTCTTCATTCAGGGGGATGTTGCTGAGGACCTGCTTTTAGAGAACAACGACTCGCTTTTTATCCCCTTGCTCCTTGACAAAAGCGTGTATGTGCTCGGAGCAGTGAATGCCCCAAAGTCAATAGAGTATCGCGAGGGGATGGTTGTCCTTGAGGCGATACTGGAGGCAGGTGGATTCACCAAGTTCGCCAGCCAAAACGAGACCATTATTCGGCGAAAGGAAAAGAATGATGAGGTTTCTCTGCCGGTCAAGGCGAAGGATCTGATCAAAAACGGTGACCTGAGCCAGAACATCAAATTGCGGCCGGGTGATTATATCATTGTTAGTGAAGGTTTGTTTTAATAGTTTGATCATATTGAGGAATTTGCATGAATACTTCTGAAGTTGATTATAAGCGCTATATAAATCTTTTTTTTCGATTCAAACGGCTATTCTTCATAACAGCTCTTCTCATCATGACCGGGGCAGTGGTCGTGTCGTATTTCTGGCCTAAGAAGTTCGAGGCCAAGAGTACCGTATTTATCGAAAAGAATGTGATCAGCGAGTTGGTCAAAGGTATTGCGGTTACCCCTTCCATGGACCAGACCATCAAGGTACTGACCTACGCCATAACCAGCAGACCCCTTCTGGTCAAGGTCATCAATGAACTTGATCTGCTGACCAAGAAAAACAGCGACGCAGAACTGGAAAATTTGTTAAATAAAATTCAGGAAAATATTTTGGTCAAGGTAAAAGATAATAACCTGTTCATTATTTCATTTAACGATAAAAATCCCCGCATTGCCCGGGATTTTGTCAATACACTTGTGCGACTCTATATCGAAGAGAACATTTCATCAAAGCGTGAAGAGTCATACGGCGCCACCAAATTTCTTTCCGAACAGATCGGTGATTTCAAGGCAAAGCTCGAAAAGGCCGATAGCGAGCTCTCAAAATATAAGGTTGAGAAAGGGGGAGTTATTGCCATTGATGAGGCAAAACTCTTCCAGGAGATTAATGTGGCTCAGCAGAAACTGTATGACATACAACTGCGCCGCAAGCATCTGGAAGGACTTAAACCCGTTACGCAGAGGACCTCTGATCCACTTCAGGGGAATCTCATTTCTTTACAGAAGCGTCTGGAGGAGTTGCGTACTCAGTTCACCGACAGCTATCCCGAAATCCTCAAGGTGAAAGGGGAGATCGAGATCCTGAAGGAGCAGCTCAAGTCCCGCAAAGATAACGGAGCTGCTGTCAGCGACCCTCAGGAACTTGGCAAGATTGAAGCCGAACTGGCAGCACTGAGATCAAGCGAAGAGAGCTTAAGGAGGTATGTTGCAACAAATCAGTCTCTGCTGAAGAACATACCATCGGCAAAGGCAAACCTGGAAAAACTTGAGACTGAAAAAAGGAAGCAAAAAGAGTTGTATGATCAACTGATGACCCGTCATGGTCAGTCCGAGATGTCCAAGCAGATGGAAGTTCAGGACAAGTCTACCACATTCCGCATTGTCGATCCTGCCGTAATGCCGATCAAGCCGGCCAGTCCAAACCGTGTGAAGATTATGTTCCTGGGTATCATTGCCGGGATAGCCGGCGGATTGGGTGTTCTACTTCTGCGCGATGTAATTAGTAATACTGTTAAATCGGTAGATGCGATAAAATCGTTTGGTTTTCAGGTGCTGGCGGTCATCCCACGGATGGAGGACCCTGTGGTCATACAGTTGCAGAGGCGAAAAGATTTGCGTTTCTATGTGGTGGTAGCAGGATATTTTTCTTTTCTTCTATGTTTTCTCGCCATAGAGGCTCTCGAACTGGGCTATGTGGATAAAGTGCTCGAAAAAGCAGGTATTGTAGAGCGCGTACGTTGACTTTTTCCGCCTTAAACCATCTAAAAAGGATTACCTAAACTATGAGCAGAATCGAACGGGCGCTTGAAAAAGCATCCCAGATGCGTGGCTCTGGAGGGGTTGCTCCTTCAAATTCACAGCAGCAGCGACAAGGGGCTCCGTCGAATATTATTGAGACCCTGCCGCCCCCCAATCTGCAGATCAAGCTGTCAAATCCGCTTCTTGTCGCCGGCAGCGATCCCTCTTCACCGGCAGCGGAAGAGTACCGTAAACTGAAGTCCATCCTGGTCAAGCTTACTAAGAGTGATGAGTTTCACAACACTATCATGGTGACGAGTTCCGTGGCAGGTGAGGGGAAAACGATAACGTCACTCAACCTGGCCCTCAGCTTGGCGCAGCAGTTTGACCATACCGTATTGCTCATTGACGCCGACCTCCGCAGACCCTCAGTGCACAGGTATCTGGGAATAACCGCCGAGCGTGGGCTTGCCGACTGCCTGAGCGGAGATGCAGAGCTTGGAGATGTGCTGATCAATACCGGCATCGGCAAACTGGTAGTCTTGCCGGCAGGCAAGGATCTGCGAAATCCGGTGGAGCTTTTTACGTCGCAGAAAATGTCGGATCTCCTTATGGAGATAAAGTACCGTTACCCTGATCGCTATATCGTGATCGACACGCCACCAATCCTTCCCTTTGCCGAAACTCGTCACTTAAGCCATTTGGTTGACGGAACAATTTTTGTCGTTAAGGAGGATGGGGCTTCGCTCCAGGGAATCAAAGAGGCACTGGAATCGCTGGGCGGATCCAATGTTTTGGGCATAGTCTATAATGAAGCACGGATCGACCGAATGGACGATCGCTATTATTACTATCGTTCTTACGCTTCTTCCAATAAGCATTGACGAACTGACAGGATATGTACGAGACCTTTTTCAATCTGACCACGAAGCCGTTTGATCTGGTACCAAACCCGGATTTTATCTATTTGAGCAGGGTACACAAGAAGGCCCTGACCTACCTTGATTATGGCGTACGCGAGCGTGCCGGGTTTATCCTTCTGACCGGAGAGGTCGGTTGCGGCAAAACCACACTTATTCGCGAACTGCTGAACATGCATCACGAACACACGGTGATATCCAAGATATTCAATACCAAGGTCGATTCAGAACAGCTGATTGCGATGATCAACGACGACTTCGGTCTGTCGGTGCAGGGGAAAGATCGGATTACCCTATTGCGTGAACTGAACGATTTTCTTATTGATCAGTATGCAGTCGGCAACAGGCCGGTCCTCATTATCGATGAGGCGCAGAATCTTTCCCCCGAACTGCTTGAGGAAGTGCGCATGCTTTCCAACCTGGAGACGGCGCATTTCAAACTTCTTCAGATCATCCTCGTCGGGCAGCCTGAGTTGCGTACGTTTCTTGCCGCTCCAGAACTGCGCCAGCTTCGGCAGCGGATCAGCATCAACTGTCATCTTTCACCGTTGACTCGCATGGAAACTGAACAGTACATCCTCCACCGCCTTGAAGTTGCCGGCAATCGTGATGCTGTAAAGTTCTCACCGGCCACCTTCGATATCATTTATCATTACTGCCGGGGTGTTCCGCGACTGACCAATATTATCTGTGACTTCCTGATGCTTTCCGCCTTTGCCGAAGAGCGCCGGGACATAGATGATGCGATGGCGCAGGAGATAGTCGGTGACCTTGACTTTGACAACTATTACTGGGCACATGGCCAACAAGTGGATCAACAAACTTTAAATACTTCAGCCTGTTTCATTGAGGATGGTACCATCCCGGCGAATTCAGTTACAGGCCTTTTTATGGAAATATCAGAGAAAATCAACCGGTTGGAACAGGATGTCTTTGCTGAACAAAAGAATCAGGCTAAGGAGTTCAATGAACGCCTCACAACCATGCAGAATGCGTTGAAAAGTGTCGTTGTGAAGACTGACGAGGCGTTGAATGTGCTTCTGAAAAAGGTTAACCAGCTAGGAGTTGACGCGGATGCCTCCAAGACTGGTGAACAGTCACCCATTGATGATAAACAGGCAAAGAGCGGTCTGGTGCGCCGTATCTTCGGGAGTTGACTACTATGTTGGTGAAGAACAGTTTTCTGCCGGTTGTCTGGGCTGCATTTTTAGTGGCTGTTCCGAACGTTCATTGTGCCGAATACGAGGTTAGTCCATCAATCGCAGTAACCCAGGAATACACCGACAACCTGTTTGAGACGCCAACTAACCGCGTAACTGAGTCTATCACCCGTATCCAGCCAGGTTTGTCGATTCTGTACAAGGCCCCTCTCTGGGATTGGCAGAGTTCCTATAACTTCGATTACCGTATCTACGACCGCGGAAAAAAGGGTGATGAGACAACCCACGCACTGGCTGCCAACGGCAGTATCCGCTTAATTGAAGAGCTGCTTTTCCTTGATGTCAGCGATACATACAGCAGGGTATCGCTTGATGCCACTCGCGACACGTCACGGGAGAGTCTGTTTGTCAACCAGACGGACCGCAACGTCGCCACGATCTCTCCGCACTTGATTTTGCGTCCCGCAACGGGAGTGTCGATCCGGACCGGCTACCGCTATATCAACACCTGGTATCGTGACCCGGCTGCAAGCCCCAAACAGGATCATGTCGCATTTATTGACACTTCGTACGAGATAACGCCAAAACTCAGCGTGTCGGCTAGTTATGAGTTCACCCGCGAAATCGCCGATCAGTATGAATTCAACCGTCAGGTCGCTTCTGCCGGGCCTAGCTATGAATATGCCGAAAAGTCATTCATTTTTGTCCGGGGAGGCGCTTCCATAATCAAATACGATGCCCGTCCCTCGACCATCGGCCCCTACTGGTCAGCAGGTCTTACCCACACCTTTGACACGGTAATTGCTACCCTCTCCACCGGGGTCAGCTACACCGATGACCCTCTTGGGAATGCCTTTCAAGAAGAATATTATACGGTTTCATTGAAAAAGCAGTTACGAGAACGGGCTTCTGTTGAGCTGACGGGAGACTATACTCAGTTTACCAATACTGTGACTGACATAGCGCAAAACAAACGTTATTCCGGCGCTATCAAAGGTACGTATGAAATTATTCACAATCTACAGGGGAATTTAGGTTTAACCTATGTGCGCTACCACGACCTGCTGCGCGATGGTTTTACCGATAAGTATTTCGTGGATAGTGGCCTAAGTTACACATTTGGCAAGGGATGGTCTACGAGAGCGGCCTACAGTTATCTGGACTATTCATCACAACAGATCGCAACCGATAACAAGTGGGTCAATCGGGTTATCATCGAACTCAAGAAAACGTTCTGAAATGAAGCTGCTCTTCTGGCTCAGCGTAACCATAATAGCCTATGCATATGCAGGATATCCGCTCATGTTGGCACTGTTGCGGATGGTCCGTACGCGACCAGTAAACAAGAGCGACTGGGAGCCAACGGTAACGGTTGTCATTGCTGCACGCAACGAAGAGCAAATCATCGAGAACCGGATCAAGAATATCCTGGGACAAGAGTATCCTGCCGAAAAGATAGAAGTCGTCGTGGTGTCTGACGGCTCGACCGACCGAACCGTTGAAGTCCTCGACTCGCTGGAGTTTGGGAGTGTGAAAGTTGTGGCGCTGGCAAACAGTCAGGGGAAGGCCATGGCTGTCAATGAAGGGGTCCTTCAGGCTGGCGGGGAGATCATCGTCTTTACCGATGTGCGTCAGAAATTTGCCCCCGATGCCATCCGGCAGTTGGTCGCCAACTTCACGGATCAGGAAGTCGGGTGCGTCAGCGGTGAACTTTTTTTCCTGCAGGATGGGGAGAGCTCAGTTGCTGCCGAGATGGGGGCATACTGGAAATACGAAAAGTGGATCCGCAAGGCAGAGGGCCAGACCGGTTCCGTGGTCGGCGCCACCGGCGCAATTTACGCCATCAGACGTGCGCTATACCGGCCCCTTTCCCCCGGGACGCTATTGGATGACGTCATGACGCCGCTTGTCATTGCCCAGAGCCATTTTCGAGTCGTATTCGAAGGAGGATCGCATGCCTTTGATATCGTTTCCAAGGATGTTTCCCAGGAGTGGAAGCGTAAAGTCCGAACACTTGCAGGTAACTGGCAGCTCCTCAGCCTAAGACCGTCGCTCCTGTTCCCGTGGTGTAATCCGCTTTGGTGGCGTTTCCTGAGCCATAAAATCGCCCGGTTGCTGGTTCCGTTCGCCATGATCGGTGCATTGGCAGCGAGTTGTGTACTTGATGGTTTGCTATATCGTATGGCGCTGACAGGCCAGCTTCTGCTGTATGTCGCTGCCGCAGCAGCCGGTACGATGCCACAAATCAGGAAGGTGAAATTGCTCAACCTCTGCTACTTTCTGGTGGTCATGAACCTGGCTGCACTGGTCGGTTTCTGGCGATGGGTTACCGGGCAATCTGCGACCGCATGGAAGGCGGCTCATGCGGGGGGAGCAGTAAAGTGACGGCCATTCCCGTTCTCATGTATCACGCACTGGAGGATGTCGGGCATCCGGCCGGCGCGAAGGACCCTGGCGAACAGCTTTATGTTTTGCAGGTCGTGCAGTTCCGGGAACAGATGGAATACCTTCACGGTGAGGGGTACCGGACTGTCTTGTTGGATGAACTGCGCGAGCTTGCTGAATGGCCGGAAAAGAGGGTGGTTCTGACTTTTGATGACGGGCATGAGTCAAACTACACTTTGGCGCTCCCCATATTGCAGGAGTTCGGCTTCACGGCGCATTTTTTCATTACCACCGACTGGATCGGTACAACGCACTATATGACCGAAGAACAGGTTCGACTGGTGCATACAGCCGGGATGGGGGTCGGAAGTCATGGCGTGACGCATGCTTTTATCAGTGATCTGAGTGAGGTAGATGTCAACTTTGAACTCGATGAATCGCAAAGTGAGTTGACTAGACTTACCGGTCAGTTGATCGAAAGTTTCTCAGCCCCCGGTGGACGGATGAATGATCGTGCCATCGCGGCGGCCAAACAGTGTGGCTATTCGATACTCTGCACTTCGCAGGTCGGACTGCTCAAGTTCGGACGATCAATGGTGAATATCCCGCGTATTACTATCCGTGCGGAAACGTCTTTAAGAGAGTTTGCTGGGCTCGTTGCCGGAGATGCTGCGTTTACTGCTCGCATGGCGCGAAAGGCTCGGTTGCTGGCTGCAGCCAAATCAGTTCTTGGCAACCGCTTGTATGAAAAAATGAGAGCGGTGGTGCTCGGGTGACAGGTTGTTCCCATGATGCTTACAACATCAGGTGATGGGAGTGTGAATGATGGCTGTAAATTTTGGAAATAGATGTGTATTTACACGTTCAGAGGAGCAAGTTTGATCCGCTCGCTTTTTTTAATTGCTGCAGTTGTCCTGATCCTCTTCGTCTTTGTCTTTGATGTCAGGCTTCCATCCATAATCCTCCAGCTTATCGGTGTTGGCGGAGCAATTTTTTACCTGCGTTGCCTGGCCACAGATAATAAGTTCTATATCCTTGCTATAACATTACTTTATCTGCCCATGGCCAAGATCGCCCCTTTTGCAGTGGCAAAAGGAGTAAATTTGACCAATATTTTGGTTCTCTCGCTATTCTACCGTTACTACCTGACGAGCCCAGAAGGAAGGCTTAACGGGGATCGGCGCATGCGGAACATTGTCTATCTCATTTTTGTGTTCATCATCATCGGCCTCGTCCAGGGGCTTATCCGTGCCTATTCACCCTCGAAAGCAGAATTGTTTACCTATACAGTAGAACTGGTTGTCCCCTGGTTGCTCTATCTGGGACTGACCGGTTGCTTTTCGTCCCTGCAGGATGTCAGGCATGCCCTTTTCTTTTCCTGGTGTGGGAGTACTCTTTCTATCCTGAATGGTTTCAATGAGTATCGGGAAAAGCGATGGGCTTCATCTATAGAGAAGAGTAGAGTAAACGGACCATTGCAACAACCGAACATGTATGGCGCCTTTATAGCTTCTCTGCTACCGGTCATGTTTGCCTTTATGCTTTTTTTCGGGGGAAGACTACGAATGGCCTTGCTGGTGGTCATGTTGCTGGCAGTGAAGGTGATGATCGGGACTTTTTCCCGCGGTGCCTATCTCTCCTTTGGCGCGGCAATTTTGACCCAACTTTACTTTAAAGGGAAGATCTTCTTTGTTACTTCACTTTTGATAGGGGGAATGGCCCTGTTTTTTTTCCCGGAAATAATACCTGAATCGGTCACTACCCGTTTGTTTGGTCACACCTTTCAAGGCGGAGATGTAAGTCTAACGGATACCGACAATATTGACCGGTCAGCGGCAAACAGGCTTATTCTGTGGGAAGCTGCTGGCGCAATGATCAAGGAATCTCCTATCTTTGGCAAGGGACTCCTCTCATTTCCAAACATTGTTACCCATTATCTCTCAGATGAGTCAGTTCCTGAACGGGATACCCATAATATGTTCATGAAAATCATGGTCTATATGGGTATACCTGCTCTGTTGGCTTATCTCTACTTTTTCTGGCGAACCTGCCAGAATGCGTACCATATTCTGAAAAATGCAGTGGATCCTCTTCGAAAGAGTATTGCTCTAGGGGCGATCGGTATGTGTGTCTCGCTCCTGGTCTCCAGCATGTTCGGTTCACGTTTGGAAAATACCGAAATGCTCTGTTACTTCATGACCTGCAGCGCGATTATCAGCTTCCTGTCGCAGCACCCGGAGCTAAGCGAATGAAGGTAATGTATCTGATCTGGTCGCTGGGGTACGGCGGCGCCGAGAAAATGCTACTGTCTCTGGCAAGTGAGCACGGCCCTGGTGTCGAGCCACTGGTCTGTTGTCTGGATGACGTGGGGTGCCATGCTCACCACCTTGTTGATCGCGGGATCAAGGTGATTCCTCTGAACAAAAAGCGTGGGTTTGATATTTCAGTACTGGGGAAACTGCGCAACATCGTGCGAGATGAGAGGGTCGATATCATCAACTCCCACCTCTGGTCGGCCAATCTCTATGCCCGGTTATTGAAATGTTTTGTCAGCGTACCGGTTGTGGTGGATGAGCACAACGTCGATCTCTGGAAGAAGTGGTACCATTTTGCTATCGATCGCCTGCTCGCACCCAAAGCAGACGGCTATATTTTTGTTTCCCAAGCGGTACGGGAATTTTACCGGATGAATGTGCCCGGTGCACTGCGCAAACATAAAGTCATCTATAACGGGATTGATCTGACCCCATTCCGGCAGGGGGGTGACATCAGAGGAGATCTTCTGGCGCATTTTTCGGCGCTTGCAGACGCCCGACTGTTGGTAAATGTCGGCAGACTGGTAGAGGCCAAAGATCAGGCTGAACTGGTTCGTATTACGCGAACACTTGTTGATAAAGGCTATAACGTCTATACGCTCATTGTTGGTGACGGTCCACTGCGGGGTGAACTGGAGCGCGAGGTGGCGGCAACCGGAATGCAGAGTCGTGTTTGGCTCACTGGCAGTCGTGATGATGTGCCGCTCATTCTCAAGAGCTGCGATCTGTTTGTCCTCCCCTCACGGTGGGAAGGGTTACCGCTGGTTATTCTTGAAACAATGTGCGCGGGTACACCACCGGTTTTCTATGATGTAGGCGGGACTGCCGAATTTGTCAGAGATGGTGAAGACGGAATCAAGGTTCCGGCTGGCAACACCGAAGCGATACTGGCTGCCTTGGAGCGACTGCTCTCGTCGCAGGGGGAGATCGACCGGTTGGCCGATAATTTTCGCCAGCGGGGGATGGAAGGGTGCGACACAGTTCAGATGGTTCGGGCATACGAAAGGTTGTTTTTCGATATGTTGGAGAGCAATAAGACGGGAGCGAGATGACCACGATAAACAGACAATCACCTGAACCGACAGGCACGAAACATAAAATTGCCTTTATCCTTTCTCGTTTCCCAAGTTACGATGAAACCTTTATCCTGCGTGAACTGCATGCTCTGGCTGATAAACTCGATTTTGTCATCTTTTCCCTGCGCTATGCCGTAACGGGCCAGATTGTTCATGCTCAGGCCAAGGATCTGCTTGGCAATACCCTGTATCTTCCTTATCTGTTTTCGCTGCAGATATTCATTGCCAACCTTGTTATGCTGTTGACCCGACCGTTGCGTTACGTTGCTGCACTGGTTAAGATCATTGCCCGTGACTTGCCGTGCCCGGAGTTTCTGGTTAAGGCCCTGGTGTTTTTCCCCAAGTCCGTAGCTTTTGCCCGTTGGGCAGAGAAGAATCAGATCACCTATCTTCATGCACTCTGGGCCACATACCCTGCCTCCGTTGCCCAAGTTGTCAAAGACCTTACCGGGATTCCGTTCAGCTTCATGGGGCATGCCCATGATATTTACCAGGATACCACCGGACTGGCCGAGAAAATCATGGCCGCTGAATTTGTCAGCACCTGTACCCGGCAAAACAAAGATCACCTTCTGGCCATAGCCCCCAAGGCACCACCTGAAAAGATAGAAATCATTCACCATGGTCTTGATCTGGCCCTGTTTCAATCGCCACCGGGAAAAGGGAATGCGGTGTATCAGATTCTTTCTGTCGGTACTTTGCAAGACTACAAAGGCGTCAACTATCTCGTTGATGCCTTGGCACTACTTAAAACTCGCGGCATTACCTTTCATGGCACCATCATTGGTGATGGCCCGATGGAGCAGGCAATCAAAGCGCAAATTGCCAGACTCGGTCTTACTGACTGTATCACCATGACCGGACCTTTAACCCAGGCAGAGGTTGTGCCCTACTACAGAAAGTCTGATGTTTCAGTCCTTATGGCACAGGCAGAAAAGCACTGGGGGATTCCCAACGTCCTGATAGAATCGCTCGCTGCCCGCACGGCGGTTATTACGACCCGGTTTGGTTCGGTGGAGGAATTGATACGGGACGGTGAAACCGGCATTATTGTCGAGGGGGGAAATGCTGCAGCCCTAGCCGACGCCCTTGCCTGTTATTATAACGATCCGTCGCTGCGGCAGGCGCATGCCGAAACCGGTTGTCAGTTGGTTATGGAAGAATTCGACCTCTCGCGGAATATAGAAGCGTACCGTAAGAGGTTTTGCACGTGAGACGCCAACTCACCCGCACTCTGGCAAAGTTGGTCTATCCGGTTGTCAAATGCGGCAGTGAAATACGGATTCTGTGTTATCACGGAGTTACCGATGATCGCACGTATCTCAATGTGACGCCCGCGGATTTCAATGCGCAAATGTCTTTTCTGGCTGAACATGGGTACCGGACAATCAGTATCTCTGACTTCTTGGGGGCAGTCCACCAGCGTTTTAGTGCCAAGAGCATCATCATCACCTTTGATGACGGGTATGTGGACAATTATGTTTCAGCCTTCCCGATCATGCGAGCCTACGGGTTCACCGGAACGGTATTCTGCACGACTGGCAGCATTGCAAAGCATAACTACTTGACTCATCAACAGATTCTAGAGATGTACTCGCATGGCTGGGAGTTTGGCTCCCACACGGTCAGTCACCCTCATCTTCCGCAAGTGGCAACAGAGCTGAAGCGCTTAGAGCTTGCCGAATCTCGGCAAGCTCTTGCCACCATTATTGACGGTTCAGTTGACTTTTTCTGCTACCCCTATGGTGAGTATGATCAGGAGACGATCAAGCAGTTGGCAGAACTTGGTTATCGCGCTGCCTGTTCGAACCGCCCCGGTGCCAACGGCCTTGCCGCCGTCGAGAATCCATATCTGCTTCGCCGTACCGAAATTGGCGGTTTCGATACACTGGAAGATTTTAGATTGAAACTGGGCGGGGCGTTCGATCTTTTTCACCAGATTCTTCATACGGTGCGGGGGAGACCTTAAGGGAGTTGCTATGAATGTTGCCTTCATAATCGATAAGTTTGATGTCGGAGGAACTCAGCGCCAGCTTATTCTTCTAGCCAACAGTCTTGCAACTCGAAAAGTAGGTAAAGTTATGATGGTCTGCCTGCAACGGGAAGGGGCACTGGCAGTCGAATTATCTCCGGATATTCAGATGGTAAATCTTGGGTTAAAGCGGATCTACGGGACAGAAGCATTTAGCCAGATGCTTTCTTTGCGTAAGCGATTAAAGGAATGGCAGTGTGATGTCATTCATGCTTTTCTGCCGAGCGCCAACATCTTTGGCAGCTTACTTGGTAAATTGAGTGATATCCCGGTCATAGTCTCGCGACGTGATATCGGTATTTATCACAGCAGGCTTTGGCAGTACCTCGAAGAAAAGGTAGCTTATCGTCTGGCAAAATCAATTGTCTGTGTGTCGAATGAAGTAAAGGATATTCTGCTGGCACGTGAGCCCGCACTGAAAAGCAAGACATCGGTTATTCCCAATGCCATAGACATAAACTGTGCAGACGGTTACGCCCAATCAGTGGCTGTGACTCTCCCTGTCAAGGATTACATGGTGGCCGTCGGAAATATCAAACCGGTGAAAGGATATGATTTTTTGATGGAGGCTCTCTCGGGCATGGAAGGTAATGTTGTTGTTATTGGTACCGGCGAGCACCGGAATGCGGGAAAAGAACTTGAACTAATGAGAGAGCTTGCTGAAAAAAATGGTGTAGGAGGCAAAATATATTTCGTTGGGCATAAAGATCCGCCAGAGATTGCAGCGATTGTAAAGAATGCTCGTTTTGCAATTCATCCTTCCTATTCTGAAGGGATGTCCAATGCCATTCTCGAATATATGGTTCACGGTAACACGGTTGTCTGTCGTGATATTCTCGCAAACCGGGAACTGGTAACAGAGGGTGAGAATGGCTACCTGTTTAGAGAATTAGCTGATTTTAAAGATAAAGTTAACCTGCTCTGGCGTAATTCAGAAAAAAGGCTGGAAATGGCAGAAAAAGCACGACGGTTCGTCAGTAATAACCACGGAATAGATAATATTATGAATATGAGTCTGAACAAATATAATGAAGTGGTTGCAGTATAGTTGATGGTTTGAACGGCGGAGGGAATATGGAAGCTAATGAAAGGTCTGTTGATGTAGTAGGGTTACTGCAAAAAGACTATGCGCGACTTACCGAATCAAGCGAAACTTCAAGTTTGTTTAAGATTTATCTCTATACCCTTAGAAACAGTACATTCGGAACGGTATTCATTTATCGTTTTTTGTCGTGCTCGTTAGGCAATAAGCCAAAATTTCATCTGCTACGGCTAGTGTTGAGCATGCTGGTCCCACACCGCAAAGATATAGAATTGAATGTCCAGGCCAGGATCGGTGAAGGCCTTGTTGTCTATCATGGGTCGGGATTGGTGGTAGGTTCTGGAATCAAAGCTGGGAAAAACCTTACTCTGGAACATGGCGTTACCTTAGGGAACCGGATTGGCAGTTCGATAGATGAAGCATTTTCCTGGCCAGTTCTAGGTGATAATTGTTTTATTGGCTGTGGCGCAGCAGTTCTCGGACCTGTACGCCTCGGAAGTAATGCCAAGGTAGGGGCCAATGCAGTGGTCTTGTGTGATGTCCCGGAAAATTGCAGCGCAGTTGGTATACCCGCAAAAATACTGTACCCCAAATAATAGTTCGAAATACAATATGGATACGCATTTACAAAATTTCTTAGGATTTGATTCATTGGTTATGTATCCATGACTGCTTTCAACAAGAAAAAATTTTTTCTGAATTTTTCATCATATGCCTTTGGCAATGGTTTAATTCTAGCGGCGGGTTTATTCTCATTCCCACTGTTTACAAGGACATTGTCGGTATCGGAGTATGGTGCCTTCAGCCTTCTAAATGCCGCTTTGAGTCTTCTTGTATGCCTGTCTAAAGGGGGATTGCAAAACACAATAAACCGGTTCTGGAAGAGCGGAGAAAACAATTCAGATCTGGTTGCAACTTCGTACAGCGGGGCTGTTATCTGTTTCCTTCTGATAACGGTAATTACTCTTCCCGCCTTTTATTTGGGTTGGTTTGGCGCCGAGTATTCTAAATTTACGTTACCAGTTCTGATTGCATGCTATTTGATTGTACTGTTTGAGGTTATTCGTTCTATCAGCAATAATGTATCAATTATTCAGAAAAAGGCTTTTCAGTATTCATGTGTCAATGTGGCACATAAATATTTAAGAATTATATTGCCATTTATTGGAATACTTATCTTTAGTAATAAAATATTTGGCATAGCTGTCGGTTTTTTAATGGGAAGTTTTATAACAATGTCGATCCTGCTCTACCGGCAAGAATTTGGTTTTAGGTTGCGCTACGACAAAAAGCTTCTTACCTCGATTTTTATTTTCGGTTTCCCCTTGATGCTGAATGAGCTTATCGATCAATTATTAAGCTTCTGTGACCGATTCTTTCTTGCGCATTACCTAAATGCCAGCGCCGTCGGCATGTATTCCGCTGCCTATAACCTGTCCAATAATGTTCAGGTTTTACTAATCACATCAATGGGTATGACAACCGCTCCGATTCTTCTGGAGAGATTCAATACTAATGGTTTTGAGGATATGAAGCGCCTTCTGCGACGCTGCATTACTTGGTATTGCCTTTTGGGTGGGGCTGTGATCGCTCTTTTTGCCTCAATCGGCCCTGACCTGCTCGTACTATTGGCATCATCTAAATATCGAGAGGCTGGATCAGTTATGTTGCCGGTTCTGTTAGGTGTCTTCTTTTACGGTATGTATAGCTTGTCGACAAGCACGCTCTTTTTTCGTAATCAAACAAAACTCATACTTTTTATTTGTTTTATTGCAAGCATTATTAATATCTTTTCAAACTGGATACTCGTACCCCGCCACGGAATATTTGGAGCTGCTCTTGCGGCTCTTGTTTCATATCTTTTTTTGGGAGTTGTGGGTATATGGCTTGTCTACAATGGAGAGTGGCGTGAATTTTTCACTTCTGTAACTCGTCTTATACCAGCAGTAATCATGGCATGTGTTCTTAACATGATTTCTATCCCAGGCACACTTTCAAGCATCCTGATCAAAACGGCGCTTGGAGTAATTATTTGGAGCGTAGCAAGTTATCTACAGATATCAGAAATAAGTCAAATGCTTAGTTCTGCTACGACTGTTATCAGAAACAAATGGTTGAATGCAGAGTAAAAGAGCGTTTATACAATACAGAACTTATGGCAGGCTTATAGTCAAATAAATTATAAAATCATTTTAGAATTATATGTGTAGAACCATGGGAAAGTACATTGACTTACAACTAAGGAGAATATTATTTTGGAACAAGATAAGTTCATACAAATAGACTTCAATGAAAAGCAAATTGTACAGGAAAATGAATACGAGTTGCCATGTCATTGGTTACTAACAAGGTGTATAAAGGAAAGATATGAACGTGTCAGTGATATTATTGCCAATATTATATCCAATAATGTGCCTTCAGGTAAGATATTAGAAATAGGATGTGGTGATGGGAAAAGTTTGTATGATTTGTATACTAGATTAGGTAATTCATATAACTATACTGGAATAGATTTTAGCATGAGAGCTGTTATGTTCGCCAAGGCGTTTAATTTAGGAAACGGTTTATCATTTAAACAAGCAATAGCCTCTGAAGCCGAGGCTGCCTTTGAGAGCGAAAAATATGACGTAGTGCTAATGAGAGATGTTATTGAGCATATTAATGATGACGATTTGAAAACAACTATTAATGGCATAAAAAATATGATGAACAATAATAGTATCTTTATTGTAGTTGTCCCAACAACCAATGACCCTATTACACCAAAACATTATATGCACTATACAAAAGATATTTTAAAACAGTCTCTGGAAGGACAAGGATTAAAGTCATTAAAAATAATTGGATTTGTATATCAGCCATTTGCTATTGGTTTTATTTTAAGAAATTTATTCAGGTTTCCTATTTTATGGCGCTTTTATAGATTGTTTTTAAAAGAAGTTGAACCTGGTAAAGCAAAAATGTTAATTGCTTTTTTTAAACTGGCACAAGCATAAGCTAACTACGTATTTATGGTGTCTTGTGAATTATTATAATTGCAGGATTCATGAGGACATAATAGTTCATGAATAATTATTTAAATATTTTAAAGTTATCAATATTAGTGGCATTTGTAATTTGCTTCTGTAATTGTATTCACGCAGATGCAGCAATTATTAAATTGCACGTTGACTCCGGTAACGCCCAACATGTAGATGGGTTTCCCATATCATTTGGAATACCTTTCCCTTTCTCTGCTATTTCTTCTCCAAATAGTTTGCAACTAATCGATGATGCTGGATCAGGCGTCCCTGCCCAATTCAGTGTGCTTAGCAAGTGGACTGATAATTCACTTAAATCGGCACTTATTACTTTCTTTCCCCAAAAATCAGGCAAAACATATAAGGATTACCGTCTTGTTTATGGAAATGACGTTAATTCAGTTAAGTCCAAGCTAAATGATGTAATCAAGGTTGTAGAAAACTATAATCAGATTGTCGTCGACACAGGATTCGCAAAGTTTGTCATAAACAAGGAGCATTTTACATTATTTGAGCAGGTATATACCGCGGCAGGACCGGTACTGGAAGGTCCTGGGGATCTTGTTGTCAAGGACAACAAGACAGGAGGACTATTCCGTTCTTCTCTGCTTGGCCGTAAAGATGGATATAAAGTTACAATTGTTGAAAACGGTCCGCTTCGTTTAGTAGCTAAAATAGAAGGTAAGCTGCGTGGTGAATCTGGGCATAAAACATCAGATGGTGACTCTGACCTATTGTCATACAAAATCTGGCTTTCATTCTACGTTAATACCGGTTTAGTCAATATCAAGTACACTTTTATTGATTCTAAAGCTCGTTCCGGGGATCCAAAGGGGTTCCCGAAGCCTGTTTTATCAATAAAGGACAACCGGTTCATTTTGCCTCTCGCTGCTAAGGACTTGTCATATACCGCAGGAGGCGAAGCAGATGTAAAATATCAAGGGAAAGTTACCGGGAACACGTTTTTGCTGCAAGATGCGGTTAGAACGAAACCTGAGTCGCTGAAAGGGTATGCATATGCTTTTGCCTATGAAGGAGTTGGGAGTGGTGAGCGGGCACAGGGATGGATGGATGTTTCATGGAATAACGGTGGGATAACGGCCGCAATAAAATATTTTTGGCAAAATTATCCGGGGAAAATAGCCATCGATGAAAACGGAAAATTCAGCATTTGCTTGCAACCAGAAGAGTCTGACAATATTTTTTCGTCTGATTATCCGGGTGTAGCAAAGACTCATGACATACTCCTCAATTTTCATGATGGTGGATACAGTGATGATATTAAAAAGAAAGCAGAAATATTTCTGGCCAACCCTGTCATAACGGCACCATCAGAATGGTATGCCCAGACGGAGGTTTTTGGTCCTATTGCTCCAACATCCAATAAAACCGAGGCATGGGAGCGTAAGGTGGATCGGCAGTATGAATGTTCCGCGCTTGTCAAAGGCTGCTCCAAATATCCGCAACTTTTTGGTAAAGAGGATTTCGGTGATTACCAGCTTGGTTACAATACCAATAAGAAAGGTGGATGGTCTGTTAACAAGGGATTTGGCCATTACGAAGATGCACACGGATGGATTCTGGAATTCCTTCGTCAGGGGCAAAAGAAATATTTTGATTATGCAGCACCATTTGCGATCTATAACTATGACATCGGAGTTATGCATGTAGAGAATCCTTTCTATTATCCAGACTTTCCTGCCGGAATGATTCATTGGCATGGTGACGATGCAAAAGTTGAAGCCGGACATATCGTACCAGGCGGAATCGCCGAATATTATCTTTTGACTGGTGATCAGCGGGCGTTGGACGTGATAAAAGAACAGGCGGACTGGATTGCTTACAACGCTATTAACGGCGGGCTAAGGATTGCACCAGAGAGGCCTGGTGAGAAAGTTGGACTTGAAGAATACGAACGTCCCCATGCCTGGCCGCTCTATACACTCATCAAGGCGTATGAGGCGACCGGAGAAAAGAAATACTGGAATGCTGCGACAGTTGTCATGCAAAACATCATTGACTGGTGGAAAATGCCCCAAGCCATTATCCTGTTTCAATATGGTAAAAAGCTTGACCCCAAAATAACTGCGAAAGACCAGGCACTTTATTATGAGACAACAGATTGGACTAAAGGGAACGGTTATTGGATATCTACGCTAAGAACAGATAATTGTTCGTCTACCAACCTTCCTTTGCATAACTATGAGTATCAGAACCATGCACCAATAGCATGGATGGCGGCCTTTCTCGAAAGCGCCATCATAAGATATTATGAAAATTTGAAAAAGATGGGCGGGAGGTATTCGGAAACCATAAGTTATCGGGGTAAGCCGCGGTCATTCAACATTGATTCCACAACAATTCGTGAAATGATTATTCAAACAATCAATGTAATTGTTGAACACAATTATGTCAGCACGAAGTATCCGTCCGTTTTTCCGTGGCTTTCTAAATTAGGGTATGATCACTTTGTCTATTCAGCCTGTCCCGAACGGGATCCGAAAGTTGCAGATGGTGACGTTCAGATGCCTTTTGTCCTGCTTTATGCCAGCAACTTTCAGAAAAGTGAAGTGTCAGACAGGTGGAAACCTCAATGGGAATTTATGCAGTATAAGTGGCATGACATAGCCAATTCTTTATATGTTAAAACCGTTAAAAAACACCCTGAACCATTGACCGGCTATAATGGTGCTCAGTTGTTATGGAACATGCCTTTTGCTGTTAACCTGCTGTTCAAGGACTAAACTATTTTCCATAAATGCGAGAGCCAACGTGAAGGTAAAAGTAATTTTCTTTGAAGCTGGGATCGGTGGCGGCTCTGTCAACCGTCTCCTCAATATACTCAGGCAATGGGATTATACAGATATCCCCTGTTCTTTAATTACATTTTTCAATAAGAGCCAGTCGGCGCAATTCAAGGACCTTATTGGCCCTGCCTGGGTGAAGTCCTTTGCTTTACCAGGAGAAAAACAACCTGACTCGTTTGTCAAGATCTCGGCATTTTTTTCCCCAACGTTGCATGGGATACATTATTTTTTGAAATCATTATTTGTTTTCACATCTAATCCCAAAGCTCTCGCCTATATCAACAATACTCCTTATGCACACCTTCCTGTGATTATCGCAGCAACACTGACGAGAAATAAGGTTATTTGTCACCTTCGCAGTATGAATGTTTTGACACGGCTTGAAAAGGTTATGATATTTGCAGTTGACAAGTTTATTGTACTTACCTGTGCTGCGAAAGATCATTACATGAGGCAGGGAATACCTGAACATAAGATCGAAGTTATATACGACAGCATCGACCTTTCGCGTTTTGCCAGAGCTGAATCTCGCCGCGAAGGTGAGGATGCGTCAACAGCGATAGTGGTTGGATCGCTTTTCTTCTTGAAGGGCCAGGATGTTTGCCTAAAAGCTCTTCCGTTGGTTAGAGAGAAGCATCCCCATGTGCGGCTAACATTGGTTGGCGAGGGATATTACGAAAACGATCTGAGACTCCTTGCTCGCTCATTAGGCATTGAAGATAGTGTTGCATTTAAAGGGTATTCTGATCGAATTTCTGAGCTTCTCCAAAAACATGGCATCGGAATTCTAACATCGAGAAAAGAGGGCATGCCTAATTGCGTACAGGAATACATGGCCACTGGGTTGCCAGTAATAGTCGCAGATTTGCCGGGGATTCGTGAATTAGTTGCTGAAGGAGAATCGGGTTTCATCGTATCTCAAGAATCACCGGAAGAGCTTGCCAGGGCATGGATAACCTTGCTGGAGGATGATTATTTGAGACATCGTATGGGGAAACGAGGAAGGATGATTATGGAAGAGCAGCGATTTACTCCAGAACAGGAGATAAAACGGATTGTAGAAACCATTAAATCATGCCAATAAATAACGGCTTGGAGAGGGATTGGACACAGACTAACCACAATGCCTAATATTTGATGAGCATTGCAATTTTAAATTATTATTCAGCATTGTCCGGTTAGAAAGTTGCATTAATCGGTTTGTTCTTTAAAAAGTGAAAATAATCAGCGGGTTGCCGCATTTTCTGCTTGACATTTAGTAAAAAGTGACGCGGACGGCCTTCGTAACTATCCGATTTTAAAGGAGTTGCGAATGCCATCCCATGTACAACCCTTCGTCAGGCGAAAAACCAAGCTTTTGTTTTCGCGTCTGGTCAAGCCGGCTCATACTGCGCTATCCTTGGTTCCCCCATTAAAATCAAGGAGCAACAGACCATTGACCTTTACCTTTGAGCACCAGTTGAACTCTTTGATCTGGTTCCACCTACATGAGCACTCGTCAGGTCGCGAGCTTTTGCAGGTGCTGGATCAGGATGCTTTTGCCAGTGAGCACTCGCCCCGCCGGAAGGGGTCAGCAGGAGCGCCTTCTTCGAGGCGATGAACTCTCGCGGTGTTGATCATTTGCTGGAGATCTATCACAGCCTGCAGCGCCAGGCGAAAGGGCAACTGCCTAACCGGCATCCTGACCTGGGTGAACTGATTGCTATCGATGGCACGCTGATTGACGCGGTTGCCTCCATGTCCTGGGCCGATTACCGGGATGGCTCCAAGAAGCCACGGTCCATCTCGGGTTCGACCTGAACCGGGCGATTCCCGAGAAGCTCTTTCTTTCCGCCGGCAAAGCGGATGAGCGCCCCTTTGTGGGAAAGATCCTTGTGCCGGGCCAGACCGGGGTGATGGATCGTTACTACCAGTGCCACAAGAACTTTGACGAGTGGCAGGCCGAAGAAAAGCACTTTGTCTGCCGCATCAGAAAGAGCACCAGAAAGACCATCGTCGAGCAGTATGCCGTCTCTGAAGGGAGTTATGTCTTTCTTGATGTCCTGGCTCTTCTTGGGACCCCGAACCAAAACCAGACCGAGAAACCGGTCCGGGTGGTTGGTTACCGGGTCGACAACAAGGAGTTCTTTGTTGCTACAGACCGTTTTGATCTCACGGCAGAGCAGGTGGCTCTTGTCTACAAACTCCGCTGGGACGTGGAAATCTTCTTTGGCTGGTGGAAGCAGCACCTCAAGGTCTACCACCTGATAGCCCGCAGTGCTCATGGCCTGATGGCACAGACCCTCGGTGGTCTCATCACCTATCTGCTTCTGGCCATCTACTGCCAGGAAGAGCACCAGGAGAAGGTCAGCATCAATCGTGTCAGAGAACTGAGAATCAAAATCCGCAACGAGCATGCCCGGCTTATGGGCGAGCTTGATGCAACTGAAGATGACGGGGTCGCTTCAGGCCCACACTCACACGCAAGTCCTTAACCGGACACTGCTGCCTATTATTCGACAAAATTGTGATTTATATCACACATAACTATGTCGTCTTGCTGTATTGTAAGCATCATTACAGACTAAAGATAAACGATAATACTAAACCATCTGTAAAGATGGGACGGAAAGCCTAAGGGTCTTACTGAGACAGCCGGGTCGCCGAAATATCTAACGATATTCTGCCCCGGCTTTTTTGCGTTTAAATTTTATAATGATGCTGTCATAAGTAACGTGATGAAAGGTGGTAACCGAATGAAACTTCTTTTTTTCGTACAAAAAGGTTTAGTCGGCTCTTGGCTAGACGTGATAATTCCCCCTTCAATGATTTTATGGTTATCAAATAAGGTAATGAGGTCATTTGTGTTGTTCCTATTTGTATTTCTACTTGCTGGCAATGTAGAAGCACATCCAGGGCACGGGCAGTTCGAAGCTTTTCAAAAAGAGATGAATGAAAAGAGGATGAAAATTGAAAAAATATCTTCAAATTGCACATCCCCATTTGATGTTTGCTCACAGATTAAAGCAAATCACACTCAGTTCACTTTATATTTAAGCGATGCAAAGACGGCTTGGAAGAAGTATGAAATATCAGCTAGTTTTGAAGATGATAGAGCATTTGATCAACTACACGAGAAACTTAATATGTTGTATGAAAATACCAGTAAGATAGCAGTTTATAGTAAGGAATAATGATGAGATACTTTCTAAATGTACTATTCATTCTTATGTTAGTCGTAACACCGGCCCTTGCCACACCGGGAGAAGTTCCTTTGACTGTAGATATTGGAACTGCAACCTCATCAGCTGGAATCGTTGTAACTTCTGGCATTCCTTTTCCAATAGGGGCTGTCAGTGACCCAACGACATTACGTATCCTGGACAGCAACAATAATCCAGTCGCTGCTCAGTTTACATCCATTGTAAACTGGCCGGACGGTTCTGCTAAGTCTGTCCTGACCTCCTTCGAGCCCGCTGTTTCTGGAAATGCTTATGCAACATATAAGCTGCGCTATACCAACACTGGATCAATTACCAATCCAACACCGACCAATGCGATCAGTGTATCACAAATGGCAGGCCAGATTATTGTCAACACAGGCGTAGCAAAGTTCTATCTCAATAAAGATCATTTTACGGTCTTTGATCAGGTGTCTGTTGATGTCAATAATAATGGAACCTTTGTGAATCAAATGCAGACCGCTGGAGACTTGATTTTTAAAGACAGCCAATCTGGGAACACGTTCAAATCATCTCTCTATACCGCGGCCAACGGCTACACAATTTCCATTGTTGACCAAGGACCAATTAAAACCACCATTAAGGCAGCAGGGAAGGCTCGTGGAGTTGGCAGTACTGTAACTATTAATGGAGATAGAGACTTGCTTTCCTATGAAGTCTGGATGACGTTTTATGCCAACTCAGGGAAAGTGGATTTTAAAAATGTTTGGATTGACAATGCCAGCACTGCTCCGGTTGTTTTCTATACTAACAAGTTCACGCTGTCAGGCTACCATGTAGAACTTCCCCTTGTGAGCAAACTCCGCACTTATGCCTTTGGTAGTGACAGTTCCACAACCTACCAAGGGACGGTAGCCGGAGAGAAATATTTGCTCCAGGATGCCGTCAAGGTCTTTAATGCAACCAGCGTTGGTGGAAACATCTACACATTCAATTACTCAGGTGTGGGAAGTGCCACAGGCAACCCCACCACATCAAAGGTGAATGGATCAATAGTGCCGGACAATACAACAGTTGGAAGGGCGCTTGGATGGATGGATGCTGCTGATGGGACAAGCGGGGTTAGTGCGGCAATTAAATACTTCTGGGAGAAATACCCTGCCAAATTGTCAATCAACGATCAAGGCGTATTGCGTGTTTCCCTGCAACCTGAAGAATCAACCAACACGTATCTGGTCACTCGCCCGGGCGATGCAATGTCTGATGACTTCATGATTGATTTTCACCGGGGTACGGACGTAAGTGCATCAAGGGTGAAAGGAAATATTTTCGTAACCACACCCATTTTGCGTGCTCCAGCACAATGGTACACAGACTCCGGGGTGTTTGGACCACTGGCGCCGCCCAACTCATTGACGACAAAATGGGAGAATTCTGTTTCAGCACAGTATGAGTGCAGTGCAAATCTTCTTGGCTGCCAGAAGGCGCCACGTCTTTGGGGCAGGGACGATTTTGGTGATTTCCAGCTTGGCATCAATACCAAGCCAGATGGAACCCAGTACGTCAATAGAGGGATGAATCACTATGAAGATGCACATGGCTGGTTGTTGGAATTTGTCAGAAAGGCTGATGAACCTAATGCTCGTAAATACTTTGATTTTGCAGTTCCTTATGCAATAAATCGTTATAACCAAGGTACCATGCATATCCCAAACCCCAATGACCAGTTTGCACCTACTTCCGCTGGTATGATTCATTGGCATGGCGATGACGCACAAATTGAAACTGGACACATAGTTCCAGGTGGTTTGACGGAGCTATATTACCTGACTGGTGACCCTAGAGCTTTTGAAGTAGGAAAAGAACAGGGGGACTGGATAGCAAAAGCCCTGCAGAATGGCCACTTTCGTGTTGCACCGGAAGTAACAGGTGATTTGCTCGGCCCAGAGGAATATGAGCGTTCACAGGCATGGCCTTTATACACTGCTATCCGAGCCTATGAAATGACAGGTCTACAGAAATACTGGGATGCTGCTACTGTTCTGATGCAATACACCGTTAATTGGTGGAAGATGCCAAATCAGAGCATATTAGTATTTGATGCTAAGGAATGTTATGCGGACATTACGACGGGGTCAAATATTACTACAAATTTCGTAAGTGAGATAAATGGTCAGCCAGAAACTACAACACATATCCAACCTGGGATGCTCATTACAAATAATGAGGGGATGGATGGTCAAAACGGCATACCAACGGGGACTACTGTTGTTTCGGTTAGTCCGACCCAGGTTGTTATGTCAAATGCTGCAACTCAAACTTTAACTAGACACGATATTACTTTCAGACAAAAATTAAACACCAATCTTTCTCCTGGTTCACAAGCCCTTTATTATGAACCTGTTGATTGGACACGTGGCAATGGGTATTTTCTTTCCACACTCAAAACTGATAACAGTTTGCTAACTGTCAATAGTCCATTACAATATGCATTAGCACAGGACCAATCAGCTTCTTGGGCTTGGGCTAACCATATTCCTGTAGGATGGATGGCAGCTTATCTCAATTCTGATGTCATATATTACTATGAGAACCTTAAAAAATTTGGGGGTAGTTACACAACCTCAGTTGATCATGGTCATGGTCCCGCATCAGTAAGTGTAGATGCTGACACTATTAGGGAAATGCTAATTCAAACCACCAATATTCTGGTAAATCACAACTGGGCTAGTACCACTTATGCGTCAATGTTTCCCTGGTTAAATAACACTGGATACAATCATTGGGTATATTCTGCTGCTCCTGAACGTGGAACGGCAGCATCTGATGGCGACACTCAAATGCCTTTTGTGTTGAACTATATCAGTAATTTCACACAGTCTGAACTTAGCAATTCGTCACTTTCCAATAGATGGGTAACACAGTGGCCTACTCTCCAAGCAAAATTTCGTGATATTGCTTATTCTTCATACCATCAGATATACGAAGGGGCTTATTTTTCTCCTTTTACCGGGTATAATGGCGCACCACCTCTATGGAATGGGGCGAATGCGGTTAGTTTGATGTTTAACACCTCGGCAGACACTACACCACCTGTTGTTACTGGCTTTATCGTTCCACCAACATCAAATTCACTAACCGTAGCCTTAGCTCCATATAGTTTTTCAGCTACAGATAATCTGGGTGTCACAGGCTACATGATAACGGAAAGCAGTACTCCTCCATTGTCAACTGCTAGTGGATGGAGTGCAAATCCTCCTACGTCATATGATGTCACAACAAAGGGTAGCCATACACTGTACCCTTGGGCCAAAGATTACGCAGGTAATGTATCTACAGTATTTGGATCTCCAGGGACTGTGATTGTCACTGATACAACTCCCGCAGTGATAAGTGAGGGGTTCCCTACCGGTGTAATTGCCGCAGGTTATTCGTCAACTACATTGCACTTTAAAACCAATGAAGCTGCCACATGCAAATGGAATACAATCGGAGGTCTTGATTATACTAATCCAGCAAATACGATTATGACGAATACTGGAGGTACTTACCACTACAGAACAGTCACTGGTATGGCAGAAGGTTTAACGTATAGCAATTTTATTAGATGTGTTGATACTAATGGCAACGTCAACACTTACGATTATGTTCTTACCTGGTCAATTGGAACGAGTGTTGCCGATACCACCCCACCAGTAGTCACCATATTCACAATACCAACAACTTCAACATCTTTAACCATACCAGTATCCTCATTTGCTGCCACCGATAATATTGGTGTAGCCGGTTACATAATAACCGAGAGTAGCACACCTCCTCCTCCTAATATGCCAGGTTGGGTTACTTCTTTACCAACTACTTACACTTCTTTATCCAGTGGCAGTCACACGTTATATCCTTGGGCTAAAGATGTTGCTGGAAATGTTTCACCTGTTTTTGGATCACCTAAAACAATAGTCATTAATCTGTCACTTGACACGTCTGCCCCTACCATTAACTTGACCTCCCCAGGAAATAATTCTACTGTCAGTGCAATAACAACCATTTCCGCTAATGCTACTGATAATGTTGGTGTGACCAGAGTTGATTATTACGTGAATGGTATACTAAGGGCAGCAATAAATGCATTGCCGTATAATTTTAGCTGGAATACAACTACAGAATCCAATGGGTCCTATATGTTATTCGCCAAGGCATACGATGCAGCCAACAACGTTGGCCAGTCTTCGCCAATAACGGTTACGGTGAATAACCCGGTTCCTGACACAATTGCCCCGACCATAACGGCTTTTACAATCCCGGTGACTTCAGCTTCTCTGACCATCGCTATATCAAGTTTTACTGCAACTGATAACCTCGGTGTAACCGGCTACCTCATAACCGAACGCTCATCGGCACCGACAGCCGGTACAGCCGGCTGGTCAGCTACCGCTCCGACTTCATTCACCTTCTCAGGCGACGGCATCAAGACCGCCTATGCCTGGGCAAAGGACGCAGCGGGCAATGTTTCCACAAGCCAGAGTGCATCGGTGACAATAGACTCGACACCCCCAACAGTGACTATCGCTCCTGTCACCAGCCCGACTACCCAGACTTCCCAAACCTTGACCGGCACGGTTACAGACAACCTCCAAATTAGTTCGGTGATGGTAAAGGTCGGCACTTCTGCACCCCTCGTCGCCACGATAGTTGGAACGACCTGGAGTTGTGCCGTTTCCAATTTGGCTCTGGGAAGCAACCTTATCACTGTGACAGCGCGGGATAATGCCGGCAACACCGTCACAACTAACCCCGTGACGATTACACGTGTCAATACCGGTTCCACCCCCGATGAACGTGCCATCACGATTGCCGATTCTATACATTTGTTCAGGCTTGTTCTCGGTTTTGAAAAACCTACACCTGAGCAAATGATTCGTTTCGACGTGGCCCCGATCGATATGACTACGAATCCTCCTCAATCTAAGCCTGACGGCAAACTTGACATTGATGATGTAATCGTCATGTTGCGCAGGGCGGTCGGTTTTTCATGGTAAACAAGAAAGGGGAAAGATTTGTGGTGAGAATACGTTGCAGAGTTCTTATGCTTGTTTGCCTATTCCAGGTTACTGGTTGTGGTGGCGGTGGTGCTGGTGTAAATCCCATCGTACCCACGTATACAAAGGCGGTTATATCTTTTTCTCTGTTAAGCAGCCAACGCTTGCCTTTCCGTATGACAGGCGTTCTGATGACTGGTGTGTTGCCAGCTGGCCTTTCAGTTACTACTGGAGCTTCGAGTGATCCTAAAATGATTACCGGTGGGCTGTCGGCAGGGAGTTCCGTGGCAGGAGGGGTGACTTCGCAGTTTCCTGTTTTCGGCAGATACTCCGCCCCTAAGTTCTCGATAACCGTTGCTGATAGCACCCAAGCTCAGGTAGGTTTCGGACCGGGTGAAATTGTTCAGTTGACTTGCGGCCTGACGGATGGAGCGACTATATCCGAAAGTGACAAGTTTATAATTGAAAGATCCATAACGTTTAATGCTTCTGGATACAACCCGACAGCGACGGTAAATCCGTCCTCACTCAACAGCTATCTGAGGCCCAATGTTTCTGTAACACTATTGCCGTGACATGACGCGAATGTGGGGGAGTTTCTTATACTAAATTTGCACCGGCAAGGGGGGGACGACCAGTAGTAGGGGCGTAATGTTTTGCGCTCATCTACTGCGTTTTCATTTTCTTTACTGGCAGGGCTTTTTGCTCTATGCTCACTGTTGGCTAGATGACCCTTTCCAAGAATCGATTCGTAAAAACATGCCCCAGAAAATCGTAACCGCGACAATTTCAAAATTCAGCATGGTGAAACACGCTATACTTTCCTTTGCCGGGATGGCTGCTTTTGTTGGCCTTTGGGCGCTGTTTCTCAAGAAGCAGTTAAACCGAACTGTTAAAGTGATCATGCTAGTCGCTGTTTTGAGCCTTACGGCTTTTTTTTATGCCAGGATGATTGAGCCAAACTGGATTGCGGTTAACCGGGTTGAGATCGATGATCCAGCATTGGCAAAGTCTCTTGCCAGCCTGAAGGTTGTGCAGGTGACAGATATCCATATCAGAAAAGAGCTCCGCTTCAGGGAACGCCAACTCATACAAAAAATCAACTCGCTTCAGCCTGATCTGTTATTCATTACCGGAGATTTTCTGGAAAATGTGGATGAGCTGCATGCCTTGGAAGAGTTGCTGAGGAGTGTAGCGGCACGCTATGGTGTTTATGGAGTTACGGGAAACACGGATCATCACCGGTTTAATGTTGACGGATTGGTCAAGGCGTTGGCACCGAACGGCTTGATAATGCTCAGGAACGAACACCGATGGATTGAACTGGGTAATGGCAAAGGTTTTTGGCTTGCCGGTGTTGATGATCCGGTGACCAAGAGGGACGATCTGGCAAAGGCATTGTCCGGAATTCCTCATGGGGAGCCGGTGCTGCTCTTGGCCCATGGACCAAATATTTTTCCCAAAGCAATTCAGGCCAAGGTGAATCTGGTGCTGGTCGGTCATACGCACGGTGCGCAGGTGGGGATTCCTTTTCTGGTCAGACTCTCCCAGTATGC
This sequence comes from Geobacter argillaceus, assembly GCF_007830735.1. Classification (GTDB taxonomy): domain Bacteria; phylum Desulfobacterota; class Desulfuromonadia; order Geobacterales; family DSM-12255; genus Geomobilibacter; species Geomobilibacter argillaceus. The sequence goes on along the minus strand of NZ_VLLN01000022.1, from coordinate 1,388 downwards.
CAACCGGACGGTCTATGTGAAGGGTTTGTTTGCGGAAGGTGCGACGAAAATGTATGTGAACCGGGGGATTGGGACAAAAACCCTCCCGATCCGTTTTTTCTGTCGACCGGAGATCGCACTGTTTGAATTTACAGCAAGGGGAAAATGATAAGCTGCCGCAGATGGGCATTCCGTCAGTGGCTATCGCTACATCCGTTTTCGTGCCTTATCAATGAACTCCTTCATTAACTCAAGAGGATAGCTGGCCGTGGGGGTCTGCAGGGTTTGGGAGGGGAACGTGGTCCGATTCCCATAAGGGTCGGCAAGTTCGGTGTGTACCGTGTAGATGGTATCCGGCTTCAGCCCAAGCATGGTCACCTCCGGTCGCCGCGAGTAAAGGAAAGATGTCATTACATGCTCCGTTCCTGAAGTATCCTGTAGCGTTACTCTGAGAAGCGCTACTTCTGGTTCTTCCGGGGAGTCGACCAGTTGGCTGGTTGCGCGCAGGGTTACTCCCTGCGCATTCGTGTCGAAACGAATGACAGGCGGTTGGTCGGTGCGAGGCGGTGTCCGGTCGATGATGGTCTGATTAAGATCGGGATGATAGAGCGGGTCACCGAACAGCGAGGTTGACCAATTAACGTAGGTGGTTGCCCGGAGAAAGCATTCACCGAGGTCTCGGCCGCGGAGCAGGTATTTCATGAGGATGGCGTAGTCCCCGAAGGTTGCATTGGTGATGTGTGGTCCTCCGGCATAGGCTGGTGCTCCCGCTGATGTGATGGTCACCCCTTTGGCAACCTGTCGCCAGATATCCGCATCTTTGAAATTTAAGCCGTTCGGGCTGGTGACGGTGTGTTCGGTTCCTCCCGGATAAAAACCGTTTGTCTGCCATTCAGATGGCCCGTCATCGTAGGTGCCTCCGTATTCATCATGTGCCGGGCGCGATAGAAATGTGAATGCCCAAAAATATGTCGTGGGTGGTGGCGGCATGAAACCAAGATATTTCAATTCGTCTTTCCCCCACATATTTTTTTCTGATTAGCACTCCACGCTGCCATGGCGGCGCTTTGTCAAAGAGTAACTTGCTGTTTTCCTATGGATCATTTACGGTTCCTCTGGCAGCCGGGATGAGGAGGCCGCTTTAACACTGGCGCCTTGTGCCCGTTGATTAGCATGGTCCGGGAGCTGGCGATTTTGTCATTGGTGAAGCATCTGCTATCCCGTTCAGAAGAGAGCCGTATCCGACAGTTCCCCTTTCCGGCTTGCTGATCATTATTGCGGAGGCCGGAGTGATGAAGCAGAAGAAGCCGTTCAAGAGAAAGCTCATGAGACTACCCAAGCATCTGGTACACCTCAATGCGTATGCCGCCGGTATCGACATCGGCTCAAAAAGCCACTTCGTCGCTGTT